>JAZKST010000073.1:0-12271 GCA_036625905.1 Haloarculaceae archaeon | reverse complement strand
TCATCTCGAAGAACCTCAACGAGGTGCTGAAGGTCCGCGAACAGCGCCAGCAGACGACGACGACGCTCATCGGGGTCATCTACGGGCTGACGACCGCAAGCACGTTCTCCTTCTTCGTCGGCGTCGAGGTGGTCCGGCTGCTGATGGAGATATCGAGCGAGATGGACCTGGGGGACTCGGGGCTCGCCTTCCTCCTCCACCCGCAGCTGTACGACATCCCGACCATCGAGTTCCTCCTGCTCTGTGTCGTCCTGCTGAACGCCCTGCTCTCGGCGATACTGATCCGGGTCACCGACCGGGGCCACTACGTCAGCGGGCTCGTCCACTTCGTGATGCTCGTGTGGGTGGGCGCGGCTACTGCCGTGGTCACGAAGGCCGTGGTCAGCTCCGTCATCTCGGTCTGATAGAGATCGCTGTCGTCGGCCGGCGGGTTCGACCCGCGTATCGAGGCTCGAAACCCGAGTGACCCTCTTGTCTTTGCGGTCCGAGAGACGGACGAAGCCGATGTCTACCAGTTCCCCCCACCTCGAGCGCATGGACGACTCGTCGGACCGCATGGCGGTGGCGCTCCGGTGGGCTCACTACCTCGGCGAGGAGTTCGGGACCAGCGGTGCGCTGAACGCGCTCCGATACTACGAGCGGCTCGGATGGATCGGCTCGCGGGTGGTCGACCGCATGACCGACTACGTCCGCGGGCTCTCGCTGGCCGAGACACACACCAAGAAGTACGACGACCCGGTGACGCTGGAGCCGCCGCTGGCCTCCCTGTCGGGGACGGCGTTCGGCGCCCACGCGCGCTCGCTGCAGTTCATCTCGGAGATCGCCGGCGAGGACATCGGCGAGCAGGTGGTCCTCGCCAGGCTGGCCGACCGGCGCGTCGAACGGGCCGGAGGCGAGGACGGTGACGCTCCCGGCCGGTCTGCTCCCTTCCGGATCGGAGCCGCCGACCGGGAGTGACCGGACCCGCGGTCCGGGGGGCGTCGCGCTCGAGACGCGATGCGGCCCAGCGCCCGCTCGGCGCCGGTTCCGAACCAACCCACGGCACCCCGGCCGCCGTCCTTCGTTCGCCGGTAGGCGAACGCTCTATCCGACCGCCCTCGTAGGCCCGGCCGTGACACGCGACGACGCCCACGAGTACGGGAGCCACCGCGACGCCGCCGTCGGCGCGCTCGCCGACCGCGAGTACGAGCGGGCGGGCGACCGCTACACCCGGGCCGCGTGGACCGACCTCGCCGGCGGCGCGGCCGACCGCGACCCGTTCGAGCCCGAGGAGCGGGGGACCGTCGGGGTGGGACTCGGGTTCCTCGCGGCCGGGATCGTCGCCTACCGGGTGGCCGCCCGCGACCGGCGGGCGAAGCGCCGGACGGTAGAGGGCGTCGCCGTCGCCCGCGACCTCCGCGACGCCGTCTTCGGGGATCCGGTCCAGCGGGCCTGCCTGACGGAGTTCGTCGGCGACCTCCGGGCGGCCGCGGGGCTTGAGGCGACCGGGGCCTACGAGTCGGCCGCGGGGGCGTACGAGGCCGCTGCTCCCGAGGCCCCTGTCGAGTGGGCCACGACGCCCCTGTTCGAGGCCGCCAACCGGACCGTCCAGCAGGTCTCCCGTGGCCTCTCGAACGGCGAGATCGCGGTCGCGTGGGACGACCTCCACGGCCCGGATCCCGAGGACGGCGGCGCGTACCTGGCACACCGGGCGCGGTACAAGACCCGCCGGTTCCCGGGGCTGGTCGAGCGGGCCGTCGACGCCGGCCACCTCGCCGCACCCCGGGGATCCACCGAGTACGGGAACGGGAGCTACCGCTGTCCGGCGTGTGACTCGAACGACGTCAACTGGGTCGGCGACGACATCCTCTGTCTGCGCTGCTCGACGCGGCTCGCCCGCCAGTGACGGGGCATGGGGGGCCGCGGCCCTTCGCGCCCGGGGACGGAGTTAAGACGCCAGCGACACATCCCCGCCCATGAGCCAGCAACAGGAGCGACCCGAGGCGGACGGCAATCCGGAGAAGCCCGCGGGGCTGCGTTCGCGGGAAGTCACGGAAGGCGTCGAGCGCGCGCCGCATCGGGCGATGTTCCGGGCGATGGGGTTCGACGACGAGGACCTGGCCTCGCCGATGGTCGGGGTGGCCAACCCCGCCGCGGACATCACCCCCTGTAACGTCCACCTCGACGACGTCGCCCGAAGCGCTATCGAGGGGATCGACGGTGCGGGCGGGATGCCCATCGAGTTCGGCACGATCACCATCTCCGATGCCATCTCGATGGGCACCGAGGGCATGAAGGCCTCGCTCATCTCCCGGGAACTCATCGCCGATTCCGTCGAGCTCGTCTCGTTCGGCGAGCGCATGGACGCCCTCGTCACCGTCGCCGGTTGTGACAAGAACCTGCCGGGGATGATGATGGCGGCCATCCGGACGGACCTCCCCTCGGTGTTCCTCTACGGCGGATCGATCATGCCCGGAGAACACGACGGACGCGAGATCACGGGTCAGCAGGTCATCGAAGGGGTCGGGGCGGTCGCATCGGGGGATATGAGCGAGGAGGAGCTGGACGAGATGGAGCGGAACGCGTGTCCGGGGGCGGGCTCGTGTGGTGGGATGTTCACGGCCAACACGATGGCGAGCATCTCCGAGGCCATCGGCCTCGCCCCGCTCGGGAGCGCGTCCCCTCCAGCGGAAGACGACGCTCGCTACGAGGTCGCTCGCGAGGCCGGGGAGGTCGTCCTCGACTGCGTAGAGCACGACCGCAAACCCTCCGACATCCTCTCGCGGGAGAGCTTCGAGAACGCCATCGCGGTGCAGGTCGCCCTCGGGGGCTCTACTAATGGCGTCCTCCACCTGCTGGCGATGGCCGCCGAGGCCGGCATCGAGCTCGAACTCGACGACTTCGACCGGATCACCCGGCGGACACCGAAGCTGGCGAACCTCCAGCCCGGGGGCTCGAAAGTGATGAACGACCTCCACGAGAACGGGGGCGTGCCGGTCGTGCTCCGCCGGCTGCTCGAGGCGGACCTCCTCCACGGCGACGCGATGACCGTCACCGGCCGGACCATCGCCGAGGAACTCGAAACGCTCGACCTGCCCGACGACGGCGAGGTCGACCCCGACCTCGTCCGGCCGGTCGGCGACCCCATCCACGAGGAGGGTGCGATCAAGGTGCTCCGTGGCAACCTCGCGCCGGACGGCGCCGTCCTGAAGGTCACCGGGGACGACGCGTTCTACCACGAGGGCCCCGCCCGCGTCTTCGAGGTCGAGGAGGACGCCATGAACTACGTCCAGGAGGGCGAGGTGGCGTCGGGCGACGTCCTCGTCATCCGCAACGAGGGCCCGCAGGGTGGTCCGGGGATGCGCGAGATGCTCGGCGTGACCGCGGCGCTGGTCGGCGCCGGCCACGAGGACGACGTGGCCCTCCTCACCGATGGGCGGTTCTCGGGGGCGACGCGGGGGCCGATGATCGGTCACGCGGCCCCCGAGGCGTTCGTCGGCGGGCCCATCGGTGCCATCGAGGACGGGGACACGGTCACCGTCGACATCCCCGAGCGGACCATCGCGGTCGACCTGTCCGACGCGGAACTGGAGGAGCGGCTCGCCGGCCGGGAGCCACTCGAGCCCACCTACACGAACGGCGTGCTCGCCAAGTACGGCATGGCGTTCGGGTCGGCGGCGGACGGCGCGGTGACCAACCCCGGGGTCAGGCGGGACTGAGACGGTCGTGCGCACCTATTTCCAGCGATATTCGGGAACATCGGCGTTTCGAGACCGACGAGACGGCTCTCTGCTCCGTGAGGCCGAACGGGATGACACGACCGTATGATACGGTCGGTCGTCCCTGTTCGTACATCGTCGCCTCGACGTGACTCGCCCCGCGGGTGATCGACAGAGCGCACTCGCGTCCCGGGCGTCGGCGCTACACCGACTCGACGATCACCGCTTCCGAGCCACAGAGCAGACAGGCACCGCCGTGGCGCCGGGCAACCACCTGCCGACCGCAGTCGAGACAGTGGAGGATCTCTCGGTCGCCCTCGCGGAGCTCGCGCCGGGCCGCCTCGGTCCGGGGCGGGACGAACCGCGTCGGTCCCTCCCGGAGCGCGTCCAGGACGTCCGTCTTCCGGCCGGTCGGTTCGGGGTCGCCACCCGCGGGGGCGTCCCCGCCGGAGCCCCCGTCGCTGTCGTCTACCACACCCACGGGTTCGGCGCCGACGGGTAAGTGCTTCTCGGCTGCGCCCCGGGTCGCGCGGCACGGTCGGGGGGGACACAGCGATTGACCGCCGACCGGGGTTTATACTGCTCGGGGAGGTAGCCGGCGACGTGGGTCGCATCGAACACGGGGTGACCGTCGAGGCGGAGCGGGAGTCGGAGGAGCCGTTCGACGCCGGGATCGAATTCGACAGCCGGCGGGAGCTCGTGGGGTTCCTCGCGATCCTCGTGGTCGTGATGGCGTTCGCGGCGGCGACCAGCGTGGTGCTCCTCCCGGCCTGATACGGTCGTGAGTACCTGTCTGTAGTGGTCTTCGGAGGACATCGGCGTTTCGAGACCGACGAGACGGACCTCCGATCCGAGATGCGGAACGGAACCACGCACGACCGTATCATAGTGATTACCGCGACTATTTTCAGCGATAGTGTCGAAAGACGCCGGTCTAGAGGCTTGTACCACCGGTACAGATCGTCACGGCGGTAAAGGATCGCAGTAATCACTATCAGTCCCCGGTGGCGTCCTCGCGTGCAGGGTCGTGGCGCCCGTACCAGTCGACGAGCTGGTCGAGCCGGTGGACCGCCCTGTCCGGGGCGCTGACGTCGTGGTGGTCGTCGTACATCACCAGCCGCGCCGGGACCCCCTGCTTCTTCACGCTGACGTAGAGCTGTTCGGACCGGGAGGGCGGACACCGCCAGTCCCCGCTCCCGGCCATGACGAGCAGCGGCGCCTCCACCTCGTCGACCCCGGTGATCGAGGAGCCGGCCTCGAACGCCTCGGGATCCTCCCACGGGAGGCCGAACGCCGACTCGACGGAGGTCTGTAGTGATTACTGCGATCCTTTACCGCCGTGACGATCTGTACCGGTGGTACAAGCCTCTAGACCGGCGTCTTTTGACACCATCGCTGAAAATAGTCGCAGTAATCACTATGCGAGTCGCTCGTGCCGAACGCCGACCGGAGGTCGTAGATCCCGTGCTCGGGCGCCGCGGCCGCGAACAGGTCCGTCTGCGCGACGAGATGGCCCTGTGCGATGCCGCCGTAGGAGATGCCGCGACCGGACACCCGGTCGAGGTCGGCCCACCCGCGCTCTCAGACCGACTCCGCGCACGCGACGACGTCCTCGACCTCGGCCGTGCCCCACTTCCCGTGGAGTTCGCGGGCGAACTCGTGGCCGTAGGAGGATCCACCCCGGTAGTTCGGACAGACCACGACGTACCCCCGCGACGTCCACATCGCGTACTCGAAGTTGAACTCCGGGAGGTCGTACGAGACCGGCCCCCCGTGGATGGAGACGACGAGCGGCCGCGGGTCCTCCTCGTCGAACCCCTCGGGGAGGTAGGCGATGGCATCGAGTTCGTGCCCGTCCGAGTCGAACGTGATTCTGCGGACCTCGGGCATCGTGTGTTCGGCGGGACGTTATACCCCGCGAGGGCGTATGGGGGATATGGTCCTACTGGTCCCGTTCGACGGGTCGGAGCTGGCGACGGCGGCACTGGACCGGGCGGCCGAGTTCGCCGAACTGACCGACGAGCCGCTCGTCGTCCTCTCGGTGGTCACCGACGACGAGCGGTTCGCCCGCGAGCGCGGCTGGGTCGACGTAGACGAACCGTACGACCCGGATGCGATCGCCGGGCACCTCGAGGCGGCCGCCCGCGAGGTCGCTCCCGACGCGACCTTCCGCCGCGAGGAGCCGACCGACGCCAGCGAGATGGCGACGACCACGCTCGACGTCGCCCGGACGATCCGGCAGGTCGCCCACGAACTCGACGCCTCGGTCGTGTTCGTCGGCTCGGAGAACGCCGGGCGCGTCTCGACGCCCATCGCCAGCGTCGGTTCGCCCGTCTCCGAGGACCCCGAATACGACGTCCACATCGTCCGCCGGGCCTGATACGGACGTGGCTCGACGGCCGACGGGTCCGCATCGAGAGGGTTTCGAACAAGCGCGTTCCGCGAGTGGAACCGGGCGGAGTGGGCCGGGCGAAACGATCGTTCGGTGGTCGGTTTTCGTGGTCGCGCTCGGCAGATGGTGCGTACCCGGTCTCCAGCCATGGCCCGCCGATCGAGGGATCCCGAGTCGCGAGGAGGACAACAGTTTGGTACGATAACACCTCAGTTCTAGTATATATCACGTGTGAGAGGTGATACTGCATGAGCACCGACCCGAAACTGCGAGAGGGAGCGATACTGATAGCGGTAACCGGATTCGGGATCGTCGGGTACGGCCTGACGTTCCTGTACAGCGTCTACCTGGGGACGGACTTCGAACTGGGCGTCGACGCCCTCGGGGGCGTCACGAGGGCCGACCTCTCGGCGAGTAACCCGGGGATGCTCCACCACGTGGACCACCTGCACGTCGGCCTCGGGGGGCCCCTGGTCGCGCTGGCGACGAACTTCCTGGTTCACGACCAGCCCGGCTTCGGATACGACTGGATGATCCACATCGCGCCGAACTTCGGCGTCACGATACTGGTTCTCGTCGGAGTGTTCGAGCCTACCAGGGTCTACAGCCCACTGCGAGCCCCCCGTAACGGAGAATCCGACTGTAATTTAAGAGGTCATGTATGGCGAACGAGTCCGATTCGGAGACCGCGACGGGACGGCCGGATTGATATGGACGGGGCGTGGCAGGACGGGTATGGACGAGCCCCTCTCCCTCTTCGACCGCGACCCGGGCGACACCGTCCGGGTGCTCGACAGCGACGGCCGGGTGGTCGCGCCCGACCTCGAACCCGAACTATCGGACGAGACGCTGCTCGGCATCTACCGGGACATGCGGACGACGCGGCACTTCGACGAGCGGATGGTGAGCCTCCAGCGACAGGGCCGTCTCGGGACCTACTCGCCGTCGGCGGGCCAGGAGGGCTCGCAGATCGGCACCACCTACGCGCTCGCCCCCGAGGACTGGATCTCCTACCAGTACCGCGAGCACGGCGCCGTGATCGCCCGCGGGTTCCCCCACGAGTACGTCCGGTACTGGGCCGGCCACGAGTCGGGCAACGCGGCGCTGGCGGACGCCAACGTCTTCCCGCTGAACATCTCCATCGGGGGACACATCCCCCACGCGACCGGGTTCGCGTGGGCACAGAAGCTGAAGGGGGACGGCGCCATCTCCGTCTGTCACTTCGGCGACGGCGCGACATCCGAGGGTGACTTCCACGAGGCGCTGAACTTCGCCGGCGTGTTCGACGTCCCGGCAGTGTTCGTCTGTCACAACAACGGGTGGGCCATCTCGATCCCCCGCGAGCGACAGACGGCGAGCGAGACGCTGGCGGTGAAGGCCCACGCCTACGGCTTCGACGGCATCCAGGTCGACGGGATGGACCCACTCGCCTCGTACGTCGCGATGTCGGCGGCCGCCGAGAAGGCCCGTTCCGAGGGCGAGCGGCCGCGGCCGACGCTGCTCGAGACGATAGAGTACCGCTTCGGCGCCCACACAACCGCCGACGACCCGGACGCCTATCGCGACGAGGCGGAGGTCGAGCGCTGGCGCGAGCGGGACCCCATCGACCGGTTCGAGACGTACCTCCGGGACCGCGGCGTCCTCGACGACGAGGGCGTGGAGGCGGCGGGCGAACTCGCCCGCGAACGTGTCGCCGAGGCCGTCGACGCCGCCGAGGCTGGCCCCGACGCCGACCCCGAGGACCTGTTCACCGACGCGTACGCCGAGCCGACACCGCGGGTCCGCGAGGCACGCGAGGAGCTCCGCCGGCTCCGCGAGCGACACGGCGACGACGCGCTCGTCGAGGAGGACTGATACGGTCGTATGAAATCAGCTACTGCGTCACGGGTCGGCGCTCCGTCACATCGGTCCCGACACGCCGATGGTCCCGAAGGCTACTGAAGATCGGTACGCACGACCGTATGAGACGGACGGAACGTTCCTCTCGTTCCGCCCTTCCGCCCCGTTCGCTCGGCGGTCCGCCGCTCCGGCCGCGGGGCTCCGCGTGGGGCATGGTAACTCGTGGGCAATCGTTATGTGAGTTCGTACTAATCCATTAATGATGTCGTTCCAGCGTCACACGAAGATGCTCGTCGACTGCTACCGCGACCTCGCCGAGACGGTCCGCTCGGCCACCTACCGGAACGCGCGGGTCGGCCAGGCGCTCGCGCTGTTCGGGCTCCTCGCGTTCCTCGTGGGGTACGGGCTGTTCCTCGCCGGCGAGTCGCTCCAGTACGCCTCCGAGAGCTTCTGGACCTACCGGCGGTACGCCGGGGTGCTCGCGGGGCTCGGCCTGCCGGCGCTGCTCTACGGACTGGTCGTCGCCCTTCCGGACGTCGGACGGAACGCCTACGTCTCGCTGGTCGGAGCGGCGCTCTGTTCGGCCGCGGTCGTCCTCTTCTTCGCCACGTACCCCAGCCAGTGGAACGTGGGTGGATCGCCCGACTACGTGATCGAGACGGTGACCCTCTACGGGCTCGGGGCGATGCTCTGTGCGGCCGCGGCCGGCGGGGCGGTCAACTGCCACTTCGAGAACGAGAGCGTCACCGGGTTCGTCTGGGGGCGCTCGCCCGACCGGTAGTCCGTCGCTCCCGGACCACCCGGTTGACGCCTCGGGACCGAGCAGTCACTCCGGGCCGGAGCAGTCACCCCGGGACGGTCGTACTCCTCGGTGGCGAACGGCGTGGGCGGTCGTGTGTTCGGGGGCAAATCATTATACGAGATGCACACGAATTGCGAACGATGGCTACCGGAGGGGGTTCGGGGGAACTGTTCGCAGCTATTCGGGAGGCGAACCACGACAACGCGCGGCTGGGGTGGACGCTACTGCTGTTCGGTGTGCTCTCGGTCGCCGTGGGGACCGGGCTGTTCGTAGTAACCGAGGTCGTTCGGTTCGATACCGAGACCCTCCGGACCTATCGGAAGTTCGCGGGCGGACTCGTGGGGTACGGTCTGCCGATGTTCTTCTACGGCATCACCGTGGCCGCGGATGGGGACAGGGTCACACGGACCTCCGACGTCGGCGTGCTCGGCGTTCTCCTCGGCGCGCTCGCCGTGGTCGGCTTCCTGGCCACCTATCCCGAACGGTGGCACGCGGCGGGATCAACGAGTTACGTGATCGTGACGCTGGGCGTCTATGCGCTGGGGACGATGCTCTGTGTGGCCGCGGCCGGCGGGGCGGTGTTCGCCGACCGCGACGGGACTGACGAGCCCGAACACCAGCGGCTGGGACGGACACTGGTACTGTTCGGTATGCTTTCGGTCGTCGGAGGGAGCGGGCTGTTCGTGCTGACCGAGGGCGTCCGGTTGGATGCCGGGACCCTCGGGACCTACCGGAAGTTCGCGGGCGGACTCGTGGGGTACGGCCTGCCCCCGCTACTCTACGGCATCACCGTGGCCAGGGAGAGTGACACGCGAGCCTCCGACGTCGGAGTGCTCGGCCTCTTTCTCGCCACGCTCGCCACGGTCGCTCTCTCGGCCACCTATCCCGAACGGTGGAACGCGGTCGAGTCGACGGGCTACCTGGTCGCGACACTGGGTGTCTACGCGCTGGGGACGATGCTCTGTGCGGCCGCGGCCGGCGGGGCGGTGTTCGCCGGCCGCGACCCGACCGAGGACGCCGACGAGGAAACGGGGTTCGTGTGGGGGGAGCCGCCGGACGACCGACAGGAAGTGCCACCGCCGGGCGACGAGGGGCGATAATACGCCCCGTACGCCCCGTGCGCCGGCCACCGGGAGAACCCTCGTTCCCGCGTACTGTCAGCCGTGAGCCCCGAAGGGTTTCGGCATCTCCGGATGCCGAGTATCTCTACGAAGGTGCAGCGACGGTGTCGCGGTCCATCTCTCGGGCGACCTACTCGTCCCCTCCCACCCCTATAGACCCCTCCACCCGGAGTTCGTCGATATCCGCGTCGCTGTACCCGCGCGAACGGAGCACCTCTTCCGTGTGTTCGCCGAGCCGCGGAGGATGGCGGTCGATGCCCGGCTCGATGCGGTCGTACTTCACCGGGAACCCGAGCGTGTCGACCTCGCCGGCGTCGGGGTGCGTCATCGTCCGTCGCATATCCCGGGCCCGCACCTGCGGGTGGTCCCACACCGAGACGGTGTCGTTGACCGGCGCCGCCGGGACGTCCTGCTCGCGGAGCGCGGCGACGAGGTCCTCGACCGTCCACCCGGCGAGCAGGTCGACGAGCCGGTCGTCCAGCGCCGCCCGGTTCGACACCCGGCGGTTGACCTCCTCGAACCGCTCGTCTGCGGCCAGTTCGGGCTCGTCGACGGCCTCGCAGAACCGCCGCCAGTGCCGGTCGGTAATGACCGACAGCTGGACGTCCCCGTCGGCGACCTCGTAGACCCCCTCGGGTGCGAAGTAGTTGTGCCGGCGGCCGAACGGCGGGTACGGCTCGCCGGTGGCGAAACTGTACGTCGCCCGCGTCGTGAGCCCGGCGATCCCGGCGTCCAGCAGCGCGACGTCGACGAACTCCCCCTCCCCGCTGTCCCGGCGGTCGTACAGCGCCGTCAGGATACCCTGAACGGCGTACAGCGACGCGAACACGTCGTTCATCGGGACGCCGGTCCGCATCGGCGGCGTCTCCCTGGTTCTGGTCATCGACATCGCGCCGCCGAGCGCCTGGACCGTCGTGTCGATGCCGGCGTCCTCGCGGTACGGTCCGGTCGCCCCGTACGCGGATATCGAGCAGTAGATCAGTTCGGGGTTCCGCTCGCGGACGGTTTCGTGGTCGATGCCGTACCGCTCGGCGAACGTCGGCGGGAAGTTCAGCAGCACCACGTCGGCGGCCTCCGAGAGGTCGAGGAACACCTCCCGGCCCGTCTCGTCGGTGACGTCGAGCGCGAGCCCCCGCTTGTTCCGGTTCGCAGTGAGGTAGTAGAAGCTCTCCTCGCCAACTCTCGGCTCGAGGTCGCGCGCGAGCTCGCCGCTCCCCGGACGCTCGATCTTCACCACGTCCGCCCCGAGGTCGCCGAGCATCTGCCCCGCGTACGGGCCGGCGATCATCGTCGACAGCTCGAGGACCGACACCCCGTCGAGTGGTCGCGTCATGGGGCCACGCTCGGCGAGGAGGGACGTAAGCGGTCGGGTTCCGGCCGGGGTCCGGTCGGGACGTCGGCAGATTGATGCCCGAGGGCTGCGGACGCCCGGTCATGCAGGAGGCTCTGGAGTCGACGACGCCGCTACAGCGGTTCGTGCTGCTGGCCGTCGCCGACCTCGATGCCCGCGGGGAGCCGGGGGCACGGTCGTTCGACGTCCGCGAGTTCTGCGAGGCCCACCTCGAGGAGCTCGACGGCGACCCGTTCGGCGGCGGGGTCACCCGCCAGTCGATCATCAGGGCGCTGTCGGCGCTCGAAGCCGCGGGACTGCTCGAGGAGAACGTCGGCGACCAGTCCCCGGTCGGGAAGGGACGACCGCTCTACTCGCTGGTCGCCGACCACGAAGCCGTCCTGGACGCGCTCGCGGCGGACGACCACATCGGCCCCCTGACGGAGTCGGTCCGTGCGTCCTCCGGGTGACCCGCGGTAGCTTTTCCCCCGACCCGCCCCGACCCGGAGCCGTGTCGACACCCAGCGAGACGTACATCGAGAACCGCGAGCGGATACAGCCCAACCAGACGAACAACCTCGACACCGCTCACGGCGGCATCGTAATGAAGCTGATGGACGAGATCGGCGCGATGTCGGCGATGCGGTTCGCGGGCGAGACCTGCGTCACCGCCCGGGTGGAGAGCCTGAGCTTCGAGCGGCCGATCCCACGGGGCGACGTCGCCGTCGTCGAGTCGTGGGTGTACGACGCCGGCCGGACCAGCGTCAGGGTCCGGCTCCGGGTCGACCGGGAGGACCCGCGGACCGGCGAGCGCGAACGCACCAGCGAGTCCTGTTTCGTCTTCGTCGCCGTCGACGCCGACGGTCGCCCGCAGTCGGTCCCGGGGCTGACCGTCGAGACCGACCGGGACCGGGAGCTCAGGAGCAAGGGGCTCGACGCCGACGAGGCCGGGGGGACGTGAGACGGACGTCGACGATCCGGAACTGACATCCCCGGCCACAGTACTTATGACTGACCGGACCGCGTCGGGCGGTACCGCACGTCCGCGTGCGGACTGGTACGACATGGCACCCGACCACGAACACGGCG
>JAZKST010000072.1:0-12414 GCA_036625905.1 Haloarculaceae archaeon | reverse complement strand
GCACACGCCATTTCCCCTTGGGTATAACCCGGTGGCCGGGCAAACCGGCCCCATGATAACCCTGGCCGACGTCGAGGCGGCGCGCGACCGCATCCGGGAGGTCGTGCGGCACACACCCCTCGACCACTCACACACCTTTTCGGAGCGCACCGGGGCCGAGGTGTACCTGAAACTCGAGAACATGCAGCGGACCGGCGCGTTCAAGATCCGCGGCGCGTCGAACAAGATCCAGCAGTTGGACGAGGCCGAGCAGGAGGCGGGGGTCGTCACCGCCTCGGCGGGCAACCACGCGCAGGGCGTGGCGCTGGCGGCCACCCGTGCGGGCGTCTCCTCGACGGTCGTCATGCCCGAGCACGCGCCCATCTCGAAGGTGAAGGCCACGCAGGGCTACGGGGCGAACGTGGTCCTCCACGGCGAGGACTACGACGAGGCGGCGGCCCGCGCCCACGAGATCGAACGCGAGGAGGGACGGGTCTACGTCCACGCGTTCGACGATCCCCAGATCGTGGCCGGCCAGGGGACCATCGGCCTCGAGATACTCGGGGACTGCCCGGACGTCGAGACGGTGGTCGTTCCGATAGGTGGTGGCGGGCTCATCTCCGGCATCGCCACCGCGGTGAAGGCGAAGACGGACGCCCGCGTCGTCGGCGTCCAGGCCGAGGGCGCGTCGAGCGTCGTCCCCTCGCTGGAGCGGGGCGAGCGGGTCGAACTCGACCGCGTGGACACCATCGCCGACGGCATCGCCACCCGGAGCGTCGGCGAGCACACGTTCGAGGTCATCCGCGAGCGGGTCGACGAGGTGGTGACGGTTCCCGACGAGGCCATCGCGAGCGCGCTCGTCGCGGTCCTCGAACGGTCGAAGGCGCTCGTCGAGGGGGCGGGCGCCGTCTCGCTCGCCGCAGTGCTCGAACGCGAGTTCGACTACGAGGAGGACGAGGTGATCGTCGCGGCGCTCTGTGGCGGGAACATCGATCTGAACGTTCTCTCGACGGTCATCATGCGCGGGCTGATCGAACGGGGCCGCTATCTCCGCATCCGCACGGTGTTGAAGGATCGCCCGGGCGCGCTCGAACGGCTCATCGAGATCCTCGCCGAGAACCGGGCGAACATCTACGCCATCCAGCACGATCGAACGTCCAAGGACGTCGCGCTGAACGCCGCCGACGTCGAACTCGACCTCGAGACGCGGGGACACGACCACGTCGCGGAGCTGATCGCCACGCTGGAGGACCACGGCTACCGGGTCGAAGTGCTGGTCTGATACGGGCGTGCGTACCTATTTTCGGCCCGCTATCGGACCGGGGCTGACTCGTCCGTCGGAACACGAGGTATGTGACGCCATGTCGGTAACGAACGACGCACGACCGTATGACACCCCGGCGGGTGTTCCCGTCGGCTCCGGTGTACTAGCGCTTTTATCGGCGGCGCTCCCAACTCCGGTATGCTCGACTACGTCGACCTAGAGGCTGACCTGACGAGCGAGGAGCGGATGGTCCGGGACACCGCCCGCGAGTTCGTCGAGGAGCGGTTCGAACCGGTCGTCGCCGACCACTGGATCGAGGGGACGTTCCCGACCGACCTGATCGAGGAGATGGGCGACCTGGGGTTCTACGCGCCGAACCTCTCGGGCTACGGGCTGGCGGACCTCTCGGAGAGCGCCTACGGCGTCCTGATGCAGGAACTGGAGGCGGGCGATTCGGGACTCCGTTCGATGGCCTCGGTCCAGGGCTCTCTCGTCATGTACCCCATCCACGCCTACGGGAGCGAGGCACAGAAGCAGGAGTGGCTCGAGGGGATGGGGACCGGCGAGAAGGTCGGCTGTTTCGGGCTGACGGAGCCCAACCACGGCTCGAACCCCTCGGGAATGGAGACCCACGCCGAACGCGAGGACGAGGGGTACGTCATAAACGGGACGAAGACGTGGATCACGAACTCGCCGCTGGCGGACGTCGCGCTCGTCTGGGCGCGGGACCGCTCCGCACCCGATGACCCCGTCCGGGGGTTCCTCGTCGAGACCGACCGCGACGGCGTCGCGACGCCGAAGATCGACGAGAAGCTCTCGTTGCGTGCCTCGATCACCGGCCAGATCGAGCTCTCGAACGTCTACGTGCCCGAGTCGAACGTCCTCCCCGGCGTCGAGGGGATGAAGGGCCCGCTGTCGTGTCTCACCCAGGCCCGATACGGCATCGCGTGGGGCGCGGTCGGCGCCGCCCGTGACTGCTTCGAGACCGCCCGCGAGTACGCCACCGACCGCGAGCAGTTCGGCAAGCCCATCGCCGGCTTCCAGCTCCAGCAGGAGAAGCTCGCGGAGATGGCGACCCAGATCACCACCGCACAGCTGCTGGCCTACCGGCTGGCCGAACTCAAAGAGCGTGGCGACCTCCGCCCCCAGCAGGTGTCGATGGCCAAGCGGAACAACGTCCGGATGGCCCGCGACCAGTCGCGTATCGCCCGCGAGATGCTCGGCGGCAACGGCATCACCGCCGACTACTCGCCGATGCGGCACATGGCGAACCTCGAGACCGTCTACACCTACGAGGGGACCCACGACATCCACTCGCTCATCCTCGGCCACGACCTGACGGGTATCGCGGCGTTCGAGTAGCCGAGAGCGGCCCCCTCGACCCGTGCGGTATCGAGGGATGATACGCGGTCCGGAGTTTTATCCGCACGTACCCAGTCGGAGACGATGGGGGTCAGTGACCACTCGCCCGCCCGGAACCGGGGCCCGACATCCGGGAGCCTCGGGACGGTCGTCGTCGCGGCCGCCGGTCCGATGGTCGGCCTCGCGCTCGGCCGACTGACCGGGCACCTCCCGTCGACGGTGGGGCCACTCGCGCGGTTGGCCGTCGGCGTCACTCTCTACGGCGCCGGCCTCGGCGCCGTCGCGGTCGCCCATCTCGCACTGACCGGACGGCTCGGGGGGCTCCGCCGCGGCCGCTTCGACACCCGACGCCTCCGGCTGGTCGTCGCGAGCACCGTGGCTCTCGTCCTCGCCTGGGTCGTCGCCGTCGTCGCTCTCACCCTCCTCGGGGTCCCGTTCGCCGGGAACGGGCTGGTCTCGCTGGCCGAGCGCGGGCTCCGGGGCTCGCTGCTCCTCCTCGCGGCCCTCTCGCTGCTGGTCATCGCTCCGACCGAGGAGCTGCTCTACCGAGGGGCCGTCCAGTCGTCGCTGTACGAGGTCACTTCGAGGCCGCGAGCGGTGGTCCTCGCGAGCGTCCCGTTCGCGCTGGCACACCTCCCGACGCTCTACGCCGACACCGCGGCGCCGTCCGCGGTCGGCCTCTCGCTGGCCGCCGTCTTCGGGCTCTCGATCGTCTTCGGCTGGCTCCACGCGAGGACCGACGACCTTCTGGTCCCCGTCGCCGTCCACGGGGCGTACAACTGTGCGGTGTTCTGTCTGCTCTACCTCGTCGGGACCTGAGCGGGGCCGCGCGGATCAGTCGTCGTCCTCGTTCCCCGACTCCGCCTCGGGCGGTTCGCGCCGCGCCGGCGGTTCGGCGGAGACGAGCAGTCCCCAGACGTCCCGACGGTCGGCGGCCTCGCGGTAGAGTCGCTCGCGGAGCGGGCCGTAGTCGGCGAACTGGTCGAGGAACGTCCGTACCTGGCCCGGGAGGACGCCGGCACGCTCCAGGGCTATTTCGGTCGCCGCTCCACAGGAGTAGACCTCCTCGTCGGTCAGGAGGTGGACGCACTCCTCGTAGTCCTCGGGTAGCCGTTCGCGCTCCTCGTCCGTGAGTTCGGAGAACCCGACGATCCCCATCTCGCTGCGCTCGGCGACGAACGCCGCCACCCACGAGCAGAACCCACAGTCGTCGTCGTAGACGAGTGTCGCCGTCTCCATACCCGTCCTACGGACTCGTCTTACCTCCCGGTTTCGGCTCCCGGCCGTCGACCGCGACTCCCTCGGTTCACCTGAACCGGCCGGTCTCGGCGCCGCAGTCGACACAGACCGTGACGAGCGCGTCGGCGTCCTCCGCACGCTGTACGTCCTGTTCGGTCCGCTCGCCACAGTCCGGACAGTCCCGGAGGATGGTCGTCTCGCCGCTCTCCTGTGGCGCCCCGAGCGCGAGCGCCCGTACCCGCTCCTCGCCCCGGTTCCACCCCTGCTGCCACTCCCCGGGACCGAACCGGACCGCCTCGCCAGCACCCACCGCGACGTCCCCCTCCTCGTTCGCGGTTCCACCGTCTTCTCGCGGGCTTCGCGGCTCGCCCGTCTCGAACGTCGCCTCCCCCTCGAGGACGTAGAACACCTCCTCCTGTCCCTCGTGTCGGTGGTATCCGAACGCGAACGATTCGCCCGGCTCGAGTTCGTAGTAGTTCATCGAGACGTCCTCGGCCCCGAGCGCTCGCGTCAGCGACCGCTTGACGCTCGCCGGGCCCATCCACGAGTCGACCTCCCCGATGCGTGCCTTCTGCATGACGGGGGGTCGGGGAGCGACGGCTAAAGTCTACTCCCGGCCGAGGAGGGGTAGACCACGGGGAGGTTTCCGACGGCCGGTATCGAGAACCGATATCGGCCGGACGTTACTGCCCGGTCCTGCCGGAGCGACGGTCTGGCGGCATCCGGGATCGACGCCGGCGACTCGGCACCGGCCTTCACCGCACCACTGGTCCGTCCCGATGGGGGCACCGAGGAGGCGTCCCCGGACGCGCTGCTGGCGGACCGGTCGGTCCTGCTCTGTTTCTACACGAACGACTTCAGCCCGGACTGCATCGAGGAGTGGTGTTCGTTCCGGGACTACCAGTGGTTCTCCACGAGCGAGCAGGTGCAGGTCGTCGGCATCAGCAAGTCCCGCACGGGTACGCACAGACGGTTCATCGACTACCTGGAGCTGATGTTCCCGCTGTTCTCGGACCGGGACCTCTCGGTCGCCGACGCGCTCGACGTGAACTACCGGACGTTCAAACTCGTCTCCCGGTCGCGCCGGTCCTGCTTCCTCTTCGACGAGGACCGGACGATACGGTACGAGTGGGTCGGGACCAAGCGTCTCGACCCGACGCGGGACACCCCGGACGTGTACGGGATACACGAGGCGATCCGTGAGGAGTTCGGCGAACCCGACGCCAAGACGTTCGGGCTATAGCGGTCGGGCGAAGGATCGACGGTCGGCTCGTAGACTCGTCCGAATCGTTCGTGGCACGGACGGGGATCGGCCCGGCGGCGAACGGTGATCCGAACCCGGCAGCGCGTGCATACGCCGAGCGAGCGAAGCGAGGCCGACCGGAGGGAGGCCTCGATATCGAACGGCGAACGGGGTGAGCCGTGAGACCACAGCGAGCGAGGCGTTTCACCCGCGCCGAGGGTCACAGACCCGAGGCGCGCTTTTGACATGAACGGGTTTTTCGCGAGCGGTTCCCGCAGTGAGTCAGCGCGAAGCGCTGACGAGCGAGGAAATCCGAGCGAAAAAGAGGTTCTTAGAAGTAGTCGACCTGCTGGGGCAGTTCGGCTTTCATGCCCTTGCGCTCGCGGATCTCCCCGATGATCTCGGGCTGGAGGTTGTCCGCGAGGACGCGGAAGCCGGCGTTCTCCGTGTTCCAGGAGGCACGGCCCTCCGTCGCGCTCCGGATGTCCGAGGAGAAGCCGATCATCTCGCCGACGGGTGCGATCCCCTCGACGACCATCAGATCGCCCTCCTGGTACATGTCGTCGACGCGGCCGCGGCGGCCCTGGATCTCCCCGGAGGCGGCGCCCATGTACTCGTTGGGGACGTCGATACGGACGTCCTGGATCGGCTCGAGGAGCCGGATCTCGGCGTCCATCAGCGCCCGGTGGACGGCGTTCCGTGTCGCCGGGATGACCTGTGCGGGGCCACGGTGGATGGCGTCCTCGTGGAGACGGGCGTCGTGGAGCCGGAGCAGGGTGCCCTGCACCGGCTCGCCGGCAAGCGGGCCGTCCTCTAAGGCCTCCTCGATCCCCTCGATGACGAGCTCCATCGTCTCGTTGAGGTGCTGGATACCCTTCGTGTCGTCGATGATGACGTTCGTCGCGTAGATGTCCTCGACGTTCTGGGCGGTGTCCTTGTCCATGCCGGCCTCCATGAGTGCCTCGCGGCGCTCGAGCTCCGGCATGTCCATCGAGGCCTCGCCGAGCTTGATGAGATCGACGATCTCCTCGCTCAGCGGCTCGACGCTCATGTAGAACCGGTTGTGCCGGTTCGGCGAGATGCCCTCGACCTCGCGGCTAGCCTGAGTGGGCGCCTCGCGGTAGACGACGATGGGTTCGCCGGTCGTGACGGGGATGCCCTGGTTGCGCTCGATGCGCTGGGTGATGACCTCGAGGTGGAGTTCGCCCTGCCCGGAGATGAGGTGCTCGCCGGTGTCCTCGTTGATCTCGATGCGGATGGTCGGGTCCTCCTTGGAGACCTGCCGGAGCGTCTCGATGAGCTTCGGGAGGTCGTCCATCGACTTGGCCTCGACGGACTTCGTGATGACGGGCTCGGAGATGTGCTCGATGGACTCGAAGGGGGTCATCTCCACCGAGGAGACGGTCGAGCCGGCGATGGCATCACGGAGCCCGGTGACGGCGGCGATGTTCCCGGCTGGAACCCCGCGGTCGAGCTCCTCGCGCTCGCCGCCCATGAAGATCCCCACGGACTGGACGCGGTTCTTCCCGGCGGTGCCGGAGACGTACAGCTCCTGGCCCTTGCGGATGGTGCCGGAGAAGAGTCGTCCGGTGGCGATCTCGCCGGCGTGGGGGTCCATCGAGATGTCCGTGACCATGAACACGACCTCGCCGTCGTCGTCGACGTCGCGCATCGTCCTCGCGAGGTCGGAGTCGGCGTCCCCGCGCCAGACCGTCGGGATGCGGCGGGGCTGGGCGTCGAGGGGGTTCGGGAAGTGCTTGGCGACCATGTCCAGCACGACGTCCGAGAGCGGCGTCTGCTCGTGGAGCTCGACGCGCTGGTCGTTGCGCTCCATCTCGATGATCTCCGGGAAGCCGATGCCGGTCTCGACCATCGAGGGGGCGGAGACGCCCCACTTGTAGAGGGCCGACCCGAACGCGACCGTGCCGTCCTCGACGCTGACGGTCCAGTCGACGTCCTCCTCCTCGGTCATCCCGCGGATGAGCTCGTTCACGTCGCGGATGACCTGCTGGAGGCGCTCCTGCATCTCCTGGGGCCCCTCCTGGAGCTCGGAGATCAGCCGGTCGACCTTGTTGATGAACAGCGCGGGCTTGACGCCCTCGCGGAGCGCCTGCCGCACCACGGTCTCGGTCTGGGGCATCGCCCCCTCGACGGCGTCGACGACGACGAGCGCACCGTCGACGGCGCGCATCGCCCGCGTCACGTCGCCGCCGAAGTCGACGTGGCCCGGCGTGTCGATGAGGTTGATGAGGTGGTTCCGCCCCTCGTGCTCGTGTGTCATCGAGACGTTCGCGGCGTCGATGGTGATGCCGCGCTCCTGCTCGTCCTCCTCGGTGTCCATCATCAGCTGCTGGCCGGCCGTCTCGTCGGAGATCATGCCGGCGCCGGCGAGGAGGTTGTCCGTCAGCGTCGTCTTCCCGTGGTCGACGTGTGCGGCGATGGCGATGTTCCGGATCTGCTCCGGCTTGTCCATCAGTTTCTCGCACTCCTGTACGATTTTCTTGCGTCGGCCCATTATGAGGATAGGTTCCAGCAGCAGCGTGAAAAGGGTAGTGTTTCGCCACCGTGTGCGGGTATCAGCCGGTCTCTTGACTGTCGAACGGTGTCGTACCGAACGGGTGGCCGGGGTGTACCCTCGCGGTCTCCGGGGTGCCGTACCGTCGGAGAGCGGTCGATACGGCGCCGATCGGAGGCCCCCGGGAAGACGCGGAGCACCGCCGGCGCGGATCGACCGGTGGCGTATCCCCGGTCGAGAGTATCGACCGTTCTGTCCGACGGTATATACTGTCGGTCGTACGCTCCCGTGTGACGTCGCCGATCCCTCGGGGCGACGATGCACGAACAGGGACGACCGACAGAATATTGACGGCGTCGGCGGAACGTCGGTGGCAGGATTACGATGGACGTGTGGTCGGATCCACGACGGCGACGCTGGATCGGCTGGCTCGTGCTCGCCGCGGGCTTCGCGCTGTTCAGCTTCCATCGCGTGTCGACCTCGGTGATCACCGACGAACTGATGCGGACGTTCGACGCGACGGGGACCGAACTCGGCGTGCTCCACTCCTCGCTGTTCTACATCTACGCGCTGATGCAGGTGCCCGCGGGGGTGCTCGCCGACCGCTTCGGGACGCGCCGGGTCGCGGCCGTGGGGACCCTGCTCATGGGCGCGGGCGTCGTCGCGTTCGCCGCCAGCCACGGCTACGCCCTCGCGTTCGTCTCGCGGGCGACGATCGGACTCGGCGGGAGCGTCATCTACATCTCCACGCTCCGGTACTGTGCGAACTGGTACCGGACCGACGAGTTCGCGACGATGACCGGCCTCACCTCGGCGATGGCGGGGATCGGCGGCATACTGGCCACCACGCCGCTCGCGGTGAGCGTCGCCGAAGTCGGCTGGCGGACGACGCTCGCGGGCATCGGCGTCGTGGGCTTCGGCGCGGGCGTGGCGATCTACGCCGGGGTGCGGGACACGCCGACCGACGCCGGCCTCCCGCCGATCGAGGGGGTCTCGCCGCCGTCGGGAACCACGTTCCGGTCCGCGACCGGCCACGCCAGGCGGGTGCTCGCCGACCCGATGACCTGGGTGCTCGGAGTCGTCTTCTTCGCGTTCGTCGGGACGACGTTCACGGTGCTGGGAATCTGGGGCGTTCCATATCTCGTCGACCGGTACGGCCTCACGGTCCAGGAGGCGTCGACGTACGTCCTCGTCGGGAACGTCGGCTTCCTCGTCGGTCCGCCCGCGATCGGACGGCTGTCGGACCGGCTCGGCGTCCGGGCGCCGATCGTCGCGGCCGCGAGCGTGCTCTTCGCCGCCGGATACGGCCTCCTCGCCGTCCTCGGGCGGCCGCCGCTGCTGGTCACGGGCGCGGTGTTCTTCGGCACGACGTTCGTCGGCGGGGCGGGGTTCATCACCTTCACGCTGGTCAAGAACCGCCATCCCGCCGAGGCCAGCGGGTCGGCGACCGGGACGGTCAACAGCCTCGGGTTCGTGGGCGTGGCGGCGCTGCCGGTGGTGATGGGGTGGCTCCTCGACGCGTTCTGGACCGGCGAGACCGTCGACGGCGCGCGGGTGTACACCGCGCTCGGCTACCGGGCGGCCTTCGCGGTCGCCGTGGCGATGGGGCTGGTCGCGCTCGTCGGATCGGGCTGGTACTGGTGGGTCGTGAACCGGCGACCCGATTGGGACTGAACACTCGTCGCGTTCCGGGACTGCTCCCGATGGATCGCCAGTGTCGGTTACCCTACCGATCCTCCCCCTCGAGCCGCTCCCGGAGCCGTTCGTAGGCCTCCCGAACCCGGATGAACGTCTCCGGGTCCCCCCCGCGGTCGGGGTGGGTCTCCTTGGCCCGCTCGCGGTAGGCCCGCCTTACGGCCTCGAGGTCGGCTCCGGCCTCCAGCTCGAGGATCTCGTACGCCGCTTCGACCGTCGGGCGACCGTCACGTTCGTCGGGAGTCGCGCGGTCGCGCCGGCGGTCCTCGCGTCCCTCGTCCGTCCAGCCGGTCCACGACTCCGACCCGCCGTCCTCGGGCCCGGCCCCCGACCGCTCCCACCACCGTCGGCCGCCCTCCGCGGCCTCCGCCGGATCGGTCGCCTCCCACTCCCAGGGGTCTTCCCAGTCCTCGGGGTCGTCGCTCCAGAACGGGTCGTCCGGGTCGCTATCGGTCCAGGTCCAGTCGTCGTAGTCGGCGGCCATCGACCCGCCATCGGTGGCCTGTGCCGCCCCATCCCGGTCGCCCGACGAACGCCCGCCGCCGGGGCGGTCCGTTTCGCCCGGGGCCGAACGGTCGCCGGAGTCGTCCTCCGACCCGGAGTCGACGTCCTCGGTGGGCGGACCGTGGGCTCTCTCCCGGTGACCGGTCTCGACGCCGGCGTACACCGAGGCGAGCATCCGCTCGCGGGCGTAGCGGTACGCGAGGAGCCCACCGGCGGCGCTGACCGCCGCCACACCGAGGAAGGCCGGGGAGCCGAACCCGGCGAACAGCGAGACGACCGCCATGCCGCCGAGGAGTCCGGCGAGGCCGATGGCGAACCACGTCCGGTACACGCGGGTCGCTACGGGCCGCGTCGCTGTAAGTCTCCCGTCGGACACGTGACCGACACTGGCAGTCGGGACCCTCGCGTGTCGCCGTCCCGGATCGACAGTAAGAGCCGCCGACCCCGTAAGACCCATACTCCGGGGCGGCTTGGTAACGGTAGACATGGACGTTCGCGTGATGGGTCGTGGGCCGGCCGAACCGTTCCTGAGTGCCCGCGACCTCTTCGAGACCGAGCACGACCTCGCGTGGCCCGTGGAGGTGCAGGTCCGGGAGGACCCGGACGAACGGACGCTCACCGGACACTACGACGACGACCACCACGTGCTCGTGATGTCCGAGCAGGCCGCACGGGGGGCGATGGCCCGCGAACTGGCCCTCCACGAGTTCTCACACATGCTCCGCTACGAGCAGTCCCACCCCTCGCACACACAGTCGACCGAGGAGGCCCTGTTCCTGGCGCTCACGGGCCGGTCGGTCGAGCGCCGGAAGCTCGCACACTGCTACCAGATCGCCAACCACATGAAGGACATCTACGCCGACGACATCACGCTCGACGTGGCCCCTGCGGACAAGCTGGTGTCGTTCCTGGAGTCGTCACTGGCGACCGCGCTCGCGGATCGACCCGTTGCGACGCCCGGTGCGTGGCAGCGGCTCACCCCCGCTTCCGACCCGGAGATCACGGCCGTCAACGCGGCGTTCGCGCTCGCGCTCTGCGAGCGACACGACCTCCTCGCGCCCGACCACCGGCTCTACGACCTGGCCCGGGCGGCCGCGAGCGACGCCCCCGGCGTGAGCCTGGAGGGGTTCAAGCGACGGTTCCGCACCCTCGCGGCCGACCCCGACGAGTCCGAGTACCGCAAGGCGCTCGTCGACGTCACGCGGGAGTACGCCGTCGGCTCGACCGGGCGGGCGGCGGACTGACCGCCGTCCACCTCCGGGTCCCCTTCCCCCGCCGTCGCCTGCCGTCGGGCACCGCGCGGTCTCGACGTCGTCCGGGCCTCCCCGGAGCCCGGTCGGTTCGCGCCGCGCCGATCCCCTGTCCGACGAGCTACTGGCAGAAACCACCCTGAGAACGGATTCACGGCGGCGGTACCCGGAAGCCCCGGAATATTGGAACTGGACCGTATACCTCGGTAGGGGAACGTACCCCACTTGTGGAACGAATTTACGGTTCGGTGGAAAAGGACCCCCTATGGCAGCGACCGAAACGCTCCGCGTCGATTTCCTGTGTCTCGAAAACGCCGGTCGGAGTCAGATAGCGGCCGCCTTCGCCGAACGAGAGGCGTCCGAACGTGGACTCGAGGACGTGGTCGAAGTGAGTTCGGCAGGAACCGACCCCGCGGACGAGATCCACGGCACTGTCGTCGAGGCGATGGCCGAGGTCGACATCGACATCTCCGACCGATCGCCGAAGTGGGTGGTCGTCGAGGACCTCGAACACAGTCACTTCGTGATCACCATGGGCTGTACGATCAACGAGTTCAGCCCGTCGTCGTACGGCGTCGAACACAGAGCGTGGGATCTACGGGATCCCGGAGGCGAGGACATGGAAACCGTTCGTGCGGTCAGAGACGAACTGGAGCGTCGGGTGAGCGACCTGTTCGACGAGATCGAAGACGCCGCGGGGGATCTCGAGCCCAGGAAGCCACTCTCGACACGAGTGACGGAGACGATCAGAGACGCGCTCTCGTTCTGATACGGTCGTGCGTACCTGTCGTCGACCGCCATCGGACGGAGGCTGGCTTGCCCGTCGGAACACGGTGTACGTGGCGCTACGGCGGTACCGAATGGCACACGATCGTATCAGAGGTAGCCGGCCTCGCGCGCGATCAGCAGCGGCCCGATCCCCCATCCGGCACCCGAGTCCAGCACCGCCCCGACCGCGTCCTCGACCGGGAGCGTCCGCACCGCGATGAACTCCGTCTCGTCGAGATCCTGAGGGCCAGCCGACAGGTCCGTGGCGACCGTGACGTGTCGGCGGTGACGCACCCATCCGTCCGGATAGTACGACCGGACGTACTCGACCGAGTCGGCCTCGTACCCCGACTCCTCGCGGAGCTCCCGGCTGGCGGCGGCGCGGACGTCCTCGCCGTCGTCGACTGCACCGCCGGGCACCGTGAGGAAGGTACGCCTCTGGCGCGGACGGTACTCCTCGACGAGCACCACCTCCTGGCCCGCCAGCGCGACGATCGTCACGCCGTCGACCGGATCGATCCAGTAGTAGTCCCCCCGGGAGCCGTCGGGCCGCTCGACGCGGTCGTAGCCCGCCTCGAAGAACGGCGTCTCGTAC
>JAZKST010000071.1:0-12771 GCA_036625905.1 Haloarculaceae archaeon | reverse complement strand
TCGACGGCGGACGAAGCGTGGGCCGAAACCCCCCTGCGGGAGAACGCCCACGACTGAACTCCTGTCTTTTACCCATACGTTCGCGGTCCTCCAGAGTCGCGTTTCGGACGCTCTCGACGGTGATCTGGGATCGAAGAGACCGGGTCGAGATACGATTCCATCGCAGCTACTGGCTAGGGGGTGGTCGAATAGGAGCTCCTCGGATATCTGTGATCGCTCCTTTTCCGAGGTACACCGCCACATACCGCTACTTTCGCTCTCAGTCGCCGACAGCGCATCCCGTTCCGACGGTTCGATCTGTGGGTAAGAGACAGGACTGAACTCGTGGGTAGCTTACGCGATGTCCCGGCTCGTGTCGATGGCGACCTCCTCGGAGAGCTCGAGCTTGATGACCTCGCCGGGGGCGACGCCGCCCCGGAACTTCGGAATGGCGAGCTGGTTCTCGACCCGGTCGCTCTTGACGCTCGTGTCGAGGTCGAAGACGATGTCGGCCATGTGGTGGGTCGTATCCCGGAGCACTGGGACGTCCGCCCCGTCGAGACAGTGGAGCAGGGCCAGGCTCCCGGTGTTGTAGATGTGGTTCTGGAGCTCGTTCATGAAGTTCCGGAACCGCGGCGGCTCCTGGCGCTCGAGGATGTCCACCGGGTCGACGATGAGGTTCGAGGACTCCGGGAGGACGCTGATGAGCTTCGTGGCGTTGTCCAGGGGGGCTTCGCCGGTGACGTCCCTGACGGTCGGGTCGCCGGTCCGGGCCGGCGACGTCCTGATGGAGTCGGACACCGAGTTCCCGGTTCGGTCGAGCGAGAGGTAGAGCGTACCGCGGGTCGCCGTGAGTTCGTAGAGGAACAGCTCCGCCTGGCTCGCGGGGTCGGCGGTGAGGGCGACGATGCTCCCCGCAGGTATCCCCCCGTCGAGCTTCCGGTCGAGCACCTCGATACCGGTCCGGAGCCGTTCGACCATTCGGTTTTCAGTTGCGCCCACTCCGAAATAAACGTTCCGGCCGTTTCGGTTCCCGTAGCCGTTCGTGTAAGGAATATAGATAGAGTCTGACGGCATGCGTGGCCGATAATCTCGGCGAGACACCCACAGCCGCCGAAACATAGACGTGCGATTCAGGCGGTTTGGAGGTCGTTTCGGAGATGTATTCGCGCAATTATCTGCGGGGTTCGAGACGGTCCTCGGAGGCGGAGGTTCGAGATCGTAATTAAGGTATGTACGGTGGATATACTATTCTTTCTATATTTTCGAGGTACACCCGGGTGTCCCGGGGGTTTGAATAGGCACCCCTTCCCCCCTACTGGCGATGCGGCACGACCACCTCATCAGCGCCAGACAGCTGTCGAGGGACGACATCGAGTCGGTCCTCGACCACGCGGCGACGTTCGACGGCGACGTCGCCGGTGGGGGCCGCCGCGACGACGTCC
This sequence comes from Haloarculaceae archaeon, assembly GCA_036625905.1. GTDB lineage: Archaea > Halobacteriota > Halobacteria > Halobacteriales > Haloarculaceae > Salinirubellus. The sequence goes on along the minus strand of JAZKST010000071.1, from coordinate 11,347 downwards.
TCGGGTTGCTGTTCTTCGAGCCGAGCACCCGGACGAAGATGTCGTTCGACACGGCGATGAAGCGCCTCGGCGGGTCGACGGTCGACATGGGGACGGTCGAGTCCTCCTCGGTCAAGAAGGGGGAGTCGCTGGCCGACACCGTCCGCGTCGTCGCGGGGTACGCCGACGCACTCGTGCTCCGTCACCCCAGCGAAGGGGCGGCAAAGATGGCCTCGGAGTTCGTCGACGTCCCCATCATCAACGCGGGCGACGGGGCCGGCCAGCACCCGACACAGACGCTGCTCGACCTCTACACTATCCGGGAGAACGCGGGGCTCGACGACCTCAGTATCGGGGTCATGGGCGACCTGAAGTACGGCCGGACGGTCCACTCGCTGGCCGAGGCGCTCACCAACTTCGACGTCACCCAGCACTTCGTCGCCCCGGAGAGCCTCAGACTCCCTCGCTCGGTGCGGTACGACCTCCACGAGTCCGGCGCCGAAGTCAGAGAACACACCGCCCTCGAGGAGGTGCTGTCCGAACTCGACGTGCTCTACGTCACCCGTATCCAGCGCGAGCGGTTCCCCGACGAGAACGAGTACCGCCAGGTCGCCGGGGAGTACCGTATCGACGCCGCGACGCTCGAGGCCGCTCGCGAGGATCTGAGCGTGATGCACCCGCTCCCTCGCGTCGACGAGATCGCCGCCGACGTCGACGAGACGAGCCACGCGACCTACTTCGAGCAGGCACACAACGGCGTCCCGGTGCGGATGGCACTGCTCGACCTCGTGCTCGGGGGTGAGGACCGATGAACGGGACGGACCCCGACCCGGACCAGGAGCTCCGGGTGTCGAAGATCCGCGACGGCACCGTCATCGACCACATCGCTGGCGGGCAGGCGCTGAACGTCCTCGCGATCCTCGGCATCGACGGGGTGGGTGGCGAGACCGTCAGCGTCGGCATGAACGTCCCGTCGGATCGCCTCGGCCGAAAGGACATCGTGAAGGTCGAGGGTCGCGAACTCAGTCAGGACGAGGTCGACGTGCTCTCGCTCATCGCGCCCGCCGCGACCATCAACATCGTCCGCGGGTTCGAGGTGGTCGAGAAGTCCCGGGTCGAACGACCCGAAACCGTGAGCGGCGTGCTCTCCTGCCCGAACGCCAACTGCATCTCCACGCAGGGCGAGCCCGTCGAGTCGCGGTTCGAGGTGCTCGGGGAGGGCGTGCGGTGTGGCTACTGCGACACTATCGTCCGCGAGGACATCACCGAACTCATCGGCGTCTGATACCGGTCGCCGTCGCCGGTCGGGAGTCCAGGGACCCGTACGCTCACCGCGGAGGTCGATCCCCGGGACGAGACACGACTCGGGCCGAAGGTTCAAGTACGGGAACACGACCACCGACCCCGTGGTCTGAGCCAGGCCCGGGCCGGTCCGTGGGAGCGCGGCGACGCCGTCTCGGGAGCGGCCGAGTCGTCGCCTGTTCGTGAACCGGAGGCCGAAGTCGGGCGGCAACTCCGGGGGGACCCCCGTCCGAACCTCGGCGAGTCCGGGGGCTCTCCGAGACCGGGCGACGGGCACCGGATAGAGCTGCAGGGGACGCTCCGACACCCCGGTATCCGGTGAGGGCAGCGCAACTGATATGTTCGCCCGCCTCGAACCCCCGGGCGGTATGTCCAAGAAAGCCATCCTCGTCGTCGCACTGCTCGCCGTCGCCCTCCTCTACGTCACGCGTCGGTAGCCACCGAGACGGAGCACCGCCCACAGACCACCCCGTCCTTCCGAACCGCTTACCCGTGCGAGCGCGTACCTGCGGGTATGTCCACCTTCGGGGTCGTCACACGCAACGCCGAGGAGATCGAGTGGCCGGAGTTCGACGCCGCCTTCTACGAGGTGAAGGACGTCTCGGGGCGTGCGAGCGAGCCGCTCGCCGACGCGGTGAACATGGTCTCCTGTTTCGGTGACAACGCCGCGGCGGCGGAGAACCCCGATCTCGTCCCGGTCAACCCCGAGGGTCAGCCCGCGAACCGCGACCGCCCCTACTTCGACTGGGCGTACGTCGACCCGACCCACGACCGCTACCGCGAGGGGCTCCTCGAGACCGTCGAGGACTGTGCCGCGGTCGAGGCCGACGTCCGCCTCGACGACGTGGGGTTCCCCCGGGAGGAGTACTGCTACTGCGACCGCTGCAACGAGCGGTTCGAGTCGTGGGTCGACGCGCGGCACGACGAGGGCGGGCCTCACCCGGAGGAGACCGGCATCGAGGACCGTCTGGCGTGGCGAGCGGAGGCCATCACGGAGTTCGTCCGCGAGGCGGCCGACCGCATCCCGGGGCGGACCTACTTCACCCTCTACCCGGACCCGTACGGCGATCACCTCTACCGGCGAGCGGGGCTGGACCTGGAGGCGCTCGCCCCGATGGTCGACGAGTTCGTCGTCCCGCTCTACGACACCCACTACGGGACGACCTACTGGCTCGAGACCATCGCGTCGGGGTTCCGCGACCGACTGGACGGGCTCGGCGTCGACATGGCGGTGGAGCTGTATGCGGTGAACGTCGACGTCGACGACCTCATCCACGCCGCGGAGGTGGCCGAGGCCTACGCCGACGAGGTGCTGTTCGGCTACGACGCCTCGAACGCGCGGGCTGCGCTCCGCCGCCGGGACGCCGAGAGTCGCGAAGGCGTCTCGCACGGCTGAGCCCGGACCGCCGCCCGGCCACCGGGCGCCGGGGCCGTCGGGTCAGAGTTATATCGTGCGGGTGTCGAGTGGTGACACATGCCCGAACCACGGATCGCGTCGGTCGGCCTGTCGCCCGTCGGGCGGACGGACCTGACGGGACGGGACCTCTTCTCGGCCGCGCTCGCCGAGGCGTTCGAGGGACTGCCCGACCCCGCCGCGGTCGTCGAGGCGCTCTACGTCGGCAACCAGTCCGAGCGGTACGAACACCAGATCATGTACGGGACGCTCCTCGCGGAGTGGGCGGGCCTGCGCGACGTACCGGCCGAGCGGGTGGAGGGCTGTGCCGCGGCCGGCGCGATGGCGCTCCGGCGGGCCGTCGAGGACGTCCGGGCCGGCCGCCACGAGGCCGTCCTCGCGGCAGGCGTCGAGAAGATGACTGCCGGGGGAACCGGCGGCGCGACCGACTCGCTGTCGGCCGCGTTCGACCGTGCGCTCGAACAGCGCTCCGGCGTCACTGCCCCCTCCCAGTACGCCCTCCTCGCACAGCGGTACATGCACGAGCACGGCGTCACCGAGCGGGACCTCGCGGCGATCGCGGTGAAGAACCACGCCAACGGGGCGAGGAACCCCCGAGCACAGTTCCGGAGCGAGATCAACATCGAGACGGTCCTCGGCTCCGACTACGTCGCGCCGCCGCTGAAGCTGTTCGACTGCGCCCCCGTCTCGGACGGCGGGGCGGCCGTCCTCGTGACGACCGAGTCGGTCGCGGCGGACCTCGTCCCGGCCGACGAGTCGGTGGCGGTCACCGGGGCGGCCTCGGCGGCACACAACCTCGCCGTCGCCGAGCGGAACCTCACCTTCCCGGAGGGGGCGGCCGCTGCGGCCGAGCGGGCGTTCGAGCAGGCCGGAGTAGCCCCCGAGAACGTCGACGTCGCGGAGGTCCACGACGCGTTCACGGTCTGTGAGGCCCTGCTCTCGGAGGCCGCTGGCTTCGCTCCCAGGGGCCGGGGCGTCGAGTGCGCCCTCCCGCCCGGGGAGCGCTCCTCGGGGTGGACGGACGTCCGACTCTCGACGAGCGGCGGGCTGAAGGCCCGGGGGCACCCCATCGGCGCGACGGGGCTCGCTCAGGCCGTCGAGGCGTACGAACAGCTGACCGGTCGGGCGGGCGACCGGCAGGTCGAGGACGCGGAGACGGCGTTCCTCCTCAACGAGGGTGGCGTCGCCGACGCCGTCACCGTCACGCACGTCCTGGAGGCCTGAGATGACCGGACCATCACCGCTCGGTCCGGACGACATCACGGCGGACAGCCCGTTCACCCTCCCGGGGTTCTTCGAGGCACTCGCGGAGGGCCGGCTGCTCGCGGCGGCGTGTGCGGACTGCGGCGAGGTACTCGTCCCGCCGCGGCCGGCCTGCTACGGCTGCGGGAGCCGGTCGCTCTCCGTCGAGGAGCAGCCCCGGACGGGGCACGTCGTCTCGTACACGGCGGTCCACACTCCCCCGCCCGCGTTCGCCGAGGAGGCCCCCTACACCGTGGCGGTCGTCGAACTCGACTCCGGAGCACGGCTCACCGGTCGGCTTGACGCCGACTACGCCGACGTCGCCATCGACGACCCGGTCGAGCTGACGGTCCGAGAGCCCGACGAGGCGCTCCGGGACCGCTCGCTGAGCTACGAGACGGAGTGGCCGCTGCACGTCTTCGAGCCGCGGTAGCACGGCTGGGTGGTCGCTCCGGACCGACCGATCAGTCGAGGTACCGTTCGCGCCACGCGAGCAGGTCCTCGCGGTCGCGGGTGTCCGCCGGGGGATCCTCGAACCAGCGCGCCTCGCTTATCTCGTCGTCGGGGTCGCTGACCTCGGGGTCGGTGGTCTCGGCGCGTGCGGCGTACACCGGGAGCACGCCCCAGGTGTGGTAGTCGGTCGACCGGATCTCGACCCGCGAGAGCATCCCGAGTCCCTCGTAGGACGCCTCGATGCCGGCCTCCTCGGCCAGTTCGCGCTCGGCGGCCTCACGGAACGTCTCGTGGCCGTCGAGGCTACCACCCGGGAGGACCCACAGGTCGACCCCCTCGTGGCGCACCAGGAGGAGTTCCCCGGACGGTCGGTAGACGGCCGTGTGCGCGCCGTAGGGGGCGCCCGTCTCGCGGATGCGCCCGGCGAGCACTCGGAACCGTCGCCGGGAGACGTGCTTTCGATTGGTCGTCTCGTAGTGCCCCTCGTCGTGGTGGTCAAGTAGCTCGTGGTAGACCCGCTCGGCCTGCTGGCTGGCCCGCTCGGCGAGGTACCAGAGGTTCCCGAGCGCGGTCATGGCAGCGAGCGGGCGTGCGGACGCGACAGGAGCAGGCGGTCGGACGCCCGAGGCGGCGGACGAGGACGGTCGGGTGGTGGGCGGTACGCGGGGCGTGTCGCGGTCATAGGGACGCGTACGGTGTATCGTCGCAATAAGCCTTCGACGGGGGCTATGTCGGCGGTCGGCGGCGTCCGAGGTGGCCGGCGGGGACCCGCCGACCGGACACGAACCGTCGCCCTTTTGCTCGGCCATCGGGTAGCCGTGGACATGGCATTCGAGAAAGGCGACCGGGTCGTGCTCCACGACCAGCACAGCGAGTTCGACGGTGAGACCGGCGAGGTGACCCAGGTCTCCGAGACGATGTTCGGCGACTCGACCTACATCATCCAGTTCGAGGAGGGCCAGGAGGCAGGCATCGCCGAGGACGCCATCGAGGCCGCCGAAGAAGGCGACGACGGCGACGCGGACGGCGACGAGGAGTAATCGCCCGATGCCGTCGGTCCCCGTCCACTACGTCGACCTCCGGGCGTTCTGCTACGCCACCGAGGACGAGAAGCGCGTGGAGCAGGCGCTCCGGCGGTTCGTCCCGGGGCCGGCCCTGCCCGACGAGGGAGCCGACGGCGACGGAGACGGGACGTTCGTCGAACTCGACCGGGAGGTCACCGAGGGGTTCAACGGCGACCGGATCCTGATCCTCTCGGTCCGCCTGGAGCGGGCCGACCAGATCCGGTACGCCCTCGCCGCGCTCGCCGAGGCCGAGGAGTTCGACCGCCTGCTCGCCGAGCTCGACGACCGCGTCGACGACAACACCGCCTTCTTCGTCACGCTCGACAAGCAGGCCGCGTTCAGGGGGGACGTCCGCCTGGGCGAGGGGATCACGTTCCGCGCGAAGGTCGAGGCCTACCCCGCGAAGTGGGAGACGGCCGTCGAGAACGCCCGCGAGACGCTCGAGGGGTTGCGGGAGGCCTGACACGCAACGCCCAAGTCGGCGCCGACTCCCTGATCGCGTATGTACGAGGGCGTCCACGCCTACCCCGACGGCGATGCCACCGTCGCCCGACACGCCCGCGAGGCCGCGAGTCTCGGGTACGAAGGGGTCGTCTTCAGGAACCACGGGGACGCCCCCGCCGAGTACGACTCCGAGACGATCGCCGAGCAGTTCGGCGTGGACGTCGTCGAGGGGGTCGAGATCCGCACCGACGACCGCTCGCAGGCGTCGGGGCTCGTGAGGCGGTTCCGCGAGGAACGCACGCTGGTCTGTGTCCACGGCGGGGATCCGAGCATCAACCGGTACGCCGTCGAGGACCCGAGGGTAGACGTGCTCGCCCATCCGATGCGCGGCGAGGGGGACGTCAACCACGTCCTCGCCCGTGCGGCAGCCGAGAACGGTGTCCGGCTGGAGTTCTCGCTGGCCGAGGTCCTCCGCGCGGACGGCGGTCCCCGGGTACGGGCGATATCGGGACTCCGAAAACTCCGGGAGCTCGTCGAGGCCTACGACGTCCCGTTCGTGGTGAGCGCGGACCCGACTTCCCACCTCGACTGGCGGGCACCCCGCGAGCTGGTGGCCGTAGGGGAGCTCGTCGGGTTCGAGGCCGAGCAGATCCGCGAGGGGCTCGCCGAGTGGGGCGGGCTCGCGGCCCGGAACCGCGAGCGCGCGTCCGAGCCCTTCATAGAGCCGGGGGTCCGACGGGGCAGGTATGAAGAGGAGCCTTGACGAGCACGCCGCCCGGTTCGACGAGTACGCCGACGACTACGACGAGGAGAAGAGCGACGAGTACCTCGCCTGTGTGTCGCTGGTCGTCGAGCACGCTGCACCCGAGTCCGACGACGTGGTGCTCGACCTCGGGACGGGAACGGGCGCCATCGCGCTCGCACTCGCCCCCGACTCCGGTCGGGTGATCGGCCGGGACATCAGCGAGGGGATGATGGGCCGGGCCCGCGAGAAGGCCGCAGAGCGCGGCATCGAGAACGTCGAGTTCGGGAAGGGGACGTTCCGCGAGCCGAACGTCCCGGGCACGGTCGACACCGGGTCGACGGAGTCGCTCCGAGCCGACGCTCGCTCCGCTCGCGTCGACATCGTCGTCTCGAACTTCGCCATGCACCACCTCTCGGACGACGAGAAGCGCGAGGCCATCCACGCCATCGCGGGCCTCGGCTCCCGACGGTTCGTCCTCGGAGACGTGATGTTCTTCGGCGAGCCGGATTCCGAGGCGCCGTTCTACTCCCCCGACGTGGACGACCCCGCGACGGTGGGGACGCTAGCCGACGCGCTCACCGACGCGGGGTTCGCGCTCACGGCCGTCGAGATGGTCCACGAACAGGTCGGCGTGCTCGTCGCCGAGCAGGTCGGCGACGCCGAGCCGGAGCACGAGGACGAGCCCGTGGGGATGACCGAGGACTGAGCACACGCGTGCGACACCTCCCGAAACACCTCCGGCCGCGCTACCGCTATCTCGGCGTCGAGCTCCGGGGCCATCCCGACTCCGGGGTCGACCGCGGGACCTTCCAGCGGCACCTCTGGTACGCTGCCCAGAACCTCGTCGGCGACGTCGGGAGCACCGAGCTCGGCCTGGAGGTGTTCGGGTTCGAGTTCGCTGACGGCGAGGGGTACGCAGTCGTCCGGTGTCGCCGGGGGACGGTCGCCCGGGCGCGGGCCGTGCTGGCGTGTCTCGTCGAGGTCGACGGCGATCGGATACGGGCGGTCGTCCGCGGTGTGAGCGGCACGGTGCGAGGCTGTGAAGAAAAGTATATACGGCGTCCGGGCGGAGTTTCCGAGGAGAGAACGGTCGCGTTCGCGGACGCCGACCGGCGCGCCGTCGTCCGTGAGGACGGGCTTTCCGTGCGCGTCGGGTCGTCGTACGTGGGGGCGACGCACCTCGACACCTGAACTATGCAGGGACAATCCCAACAGCAGGCCTACGACCGGGGTATCACCATCTTCTCCCCGGACGGTCGCCTCTACCAGGTCGAGTACGCACGGGAGGCAGTGAAACGAGGGACGGCGTCCGTCGGCGTACGGACCGCCGGTGGCGTCGTCCTCGCCGTCGACAAGCGCATCCGCTCGCCGCTGATGGAGCGGACCAGCGTCGAGAAGATACACAAGGCCGACGACCACATCGGCATCGCCAGCGCCGGCCACGTCGCCGACGCCCGGCAGCTGATCGACTTCGCCCGTCGACAGGCGCAGGTCAACCAGCTCCGGTACGGCGAGCCCATCGGCGTCGAGACGCTCACCAAGGCCGTCACCGACCACATCCAGCAGTACACGCAGGTCGGCGGTGCCCGGCCGTTCGGAGTCGCGCTCATCATCGGCGGCGTCGAGGACGGCCAGCCCCGCCTCTACGAGACGGATCCCTCGGGGACCCCCTACGAGTGGAAGGCGCTCGCGGTCGGCGCCGACCGGGGCGAGATCGAGGACTACCTCGAGGAGCACTACGACGAGGCGATGGACCTCGACGGCGGGGTCGGCCTCGCGCTGTCGGCGCTGGCCTCCGCGAACGAGGGCGAACTCACCCCGGAGGGCATCGGCGCAGCCACCATCGACTCCGAGACGGCGACGTTCGGCGAGGTCTCCGACGAGGAACTCGAGAGCCACCTGGCCGAGAACGACCTCCTGGCGTCCGAGGAGGACGAGGACGAGGAGGCGTAAGCCCGGGCGGCGGGACCGCTCCCCATCGGTGACGGCAAGGTCCCGACACGCGAACACCTTTTAGCCGGGCGGCTCCCTACCGGGATACATGATATCGCTCGACGAGGCGGTGACCGCCCGCCTGGAGTCCCACGGCCAGCGGTTCGAGGTGCTCGTGGACCCGGACGCGGCGCTCGGCATCAAGCGCGGGGAGTTCGACGGCGAACTCGAGGACGTCATCGCCGCCGAGGACGTCTTCGAGGACGCTGCGCGCGGTGATCGACCGCCCGAGGACGCACTCGAGGAGGTGTTCGGGACGACCGACCCGATGGCGATCATCCCGGAGGTGGTCGAGCGCGGGGAGATACAGATCACGGCCGAGCAGCGCCGCGAGATGCAGGAACAGAAGCGCAGGCAACTGATAAACAAAATCGCGCGCAACGCGGTCAACCCGCAGATGGACGACGCGCCCCACCCCCCCGAGCGCATCGAGCGGGCCCTGGAGGAGGCGGGGTTCAAGGTCGACCCGATGGAGCCCGTCGAGAACCAGGTCGACGACGCCCTCGACGCGCTCAGACCCGTGATCCCCATCCGGTTCGACGAGGTGATCATGGCGGTCCGGCTCCCGCCCGAACACGCCGGGAGCGGGCAGGCACAGGTCAGGCAGTTCGGCGAACTCGAGCGCGAGGAGTGGCAGAACGACGGCTCCTGGGTCGGTGTCGTGCGGTTCCCGGCAGGCCTCCAGAACGACTTCTACGACCTCGCCAACGAGGTCTCCTCGGGGGAGGCCGAGACCAGGGTCATCAAGGACGAGGACGAGATCGGCACGCGGTGACGTCGGGAGCCCCCGTCTCGGCTCCGATCCGACCTCGAAGCGCGTCGTCCGGTGCGACGCTACTCCTCGATGTCCTCGACGATCTCCTCGGGGTCGATGTCGGCATCCTCCAAGGCCTCCTCTACGTCGACGTCGCCCGCGCCGCCGCCCATGTCGCCCATCATGCCGCCCATGCCGCCCATCATCCCGCCGGTGCCGTCGAGGACCTCCTCGACGATCATCCGGTCGATCCCGGTCTTGTCGATGACTTCCTGGGCGATCTGCTGCTTCTGGAACAGCCACTGCTGGTTCATCGAGAGCTGCGGGGTCGCCTCGACGTAGAGGGTCCGTTTCTCGACGGTCTCGGTGACCGTCTCGGGCTCGGCTGCGCCGGCTTCGCCGGCTTCCTGCGGGGTCTCCGACCCCGCTCTCCCCTCGTCTTCCGCCTCGAGGTCGGGTTGTTCCACCCGAGTCTCCTCGACCTCGTCGTCCTCGATGCGCATCTCGAGGTCCATGTCGAGGAACATGTTCAGCAGACCACGCGCGCGCTCGATCTGGTCGTCGACGACGTCGACGATCTCGTACTCGTACTCGACGTCCTCGCCGGCCAGCGGGTGGTTGAAGTCGACGCGTGCCCGCCCGCCGATGATGGTCTCGAGGGTCCCCTGCCGCCCGTCGATCTGGAGCCGGGCGCCGGGGTAGCGGTCGTCCTCGTCGATCTTCGAGGCGGAGACGGTCTCGACCTGGGATTCGTCGTACTCCCCGAACGCCTCGCCCGCGGGAACGACGACGCTCCCGCCCTCGCCGGCCTCCCGGCCCACGATGTCCTCCTCGACGGCCTCGAACAGATGGCCGGACCCGAGGACGATGACGCGGGGCTCGAACGTCCCCTGGTCCGCCACGCCCTCCTCCTCGGCCACCTCGGGGTCGGTGGTGTCGACGAGCTGGCCCCCCTCGACCGTCCGGGCCGTGTAGTCCAGCCGGACGAAGTCACCGTCCTGGAGCCCCATCTCCTCCTCTTCCTCGGTCTCCTCGGTCTCCTCGGCCTCGGTTCCTTCGGCCTCCACCTCGGCGTCGTCCTCCGCTGGTTCCGTCGCGTCGGGCCCCTCGACGTCCTCGGGCTGGTCGCTCATAGCCTCACGGACTGTCGTGCCACTCTTAACAATCACGTTTCGTCCCCGGCAGCCCGAGGGTCCGGACGGCCCGTGGGCGACCCGCATCGGACGACCAGCCTTTTGTCCGCGACTCGCATCGGGGGAGCCGTGTACGAGGTGGAACTGAAACTCCCCGTCGAGCACGGTCCGGTCCGGGAGCGGCTCGAAGCACTCGGTGCCGAACCGCTCGGGCGCGTCCGGCAGACCGACACCTACTACGACGCCCCGCACCGGTCGTTCGCGGAGACCGACGAGGCGCTCCGCGTCCGCCTGGAGGCGAGCGACGGCGCGCACTCGGTCAGGCTCACCTACAAGGGGCCGCTCGTCGAGGCCGAATCGAAGACCCGCGAGGAGCACGAGACCGCGGTCGAAGACGAGACGGCGATCCGAGCCATCCTCGATGGGGTCGGGTTCACCCCCGCCGCGACCGTCGAGAAGGAGCGCGAGCGGTTCGCATACGAGGGGTACACCGTCACGCTCGACACCGTCGACGGCCTCGGCGAGTTCGTGGAGGTCGAGACCGAGGCCGAGGCGATCGAGGAGGCCCGGGAGGGCGCCGTCGCCGTCCTCCGGGAACTCGGCCTCGATCCCGACGTCCAGGTCCGGACGTCGTACCTCGGGCTGCTCCTCGACGCGTCCGATTCCCAGGAGTAATACGAGACGGGCTGAAAGTTTCCGTAAGTTATAGGCCGGGAGCCGGCGTGCGTTCGGCAATGAGCCGACGGAACATCCGCGTCGAGCCCGTCGTGGGGCGCGCGGTGGAGGACCAGGAGGTCGAGATCGTCGAGCGGAAGGGGCTCGGCC
>JAZKST010000070.1:0-12839 GCA_036625905.1 Haloarculaceae archaeon | reverse complement strand
CGGTCTCGGCCAGGACGAGCGCCTCGGGGCGGAACACGACCCGGAAGCCCGTCCGGTCGGGGTCCCGCAGGGCGGCCTCGACCCGCTCCATCCGCTCTGTGAGGTCCTCGAACCCCTCGTCGGCCCCGTCCTCCCCCCGGAAGGCCGCCGGGCCGAACACCATCGACCGGGCGGTGTCGGCGGTCCGGCGGACCTGCGAGCGGACGCTCGCGGCCGTCTCGACGGCCCGCCCCACAGTGTCGGGCAGGTCCAGCAGGCGGAGCGTGTGGCCGGTCGGGGCGGTGTCGAACACGACCCGGTCGTACCCCTCGAGGTACTCCGCGAACAGGTCGAGCGCGGCGATCTCGTCCGCGCCCGGCATCGCCCCGCCGAACAGCGCGTCGAGGTCCTCGCCAGGGACGCGCACGCCCACCGAGCGCATGTCCTCGGCGAGCGCCTCGGCGAGCGCCCGGTAGCGGTCGGCGCGCGAGGCCGGGTCGATCTCGACCGCCTCCAGGTACCCGGTCACGGGGGTCGGCTCCGCGCCCACGTCGGCGTCGAGCGCGTCGCCCAGCGAGTGGGCGGGGTCCGTCGAGACGACGAGCGTCTCGTGGCTCCCTGCCGCGAGCGCGACGGCGTACCCCGCCGCGCAGGTGGTCTTGCCCACCCCGCCCTTGCCGCCGAACATCGTGTAGTCGGTCACGGCCGTCGGTAGGCGGGTCGGACACGTCAATCCATCACCTTCCACCCCTTCACGGTGACCGTGTGTGTCCGGTCCGGCACGACGGCGACGTAGCCGAGCCACAGACATAACCGCCCGGCCGTGCGAACCGGTTGCCATGCAGATCCCTCGCGGAGCCGGGGTGGGTCTCGACCAGAAGCGGCTCGGCTGGTGGGTCGTATCGCTCGGGCTCGCGGCCGTCCTCGGCACGATCGTGGCGGCGTTCGTCGGAACCCTCGTCTTCGGGCTGTTCTGTTACTACGCGGCCCTGCCGGTCCACCGGTGGATCACCAGGCGGCTCGACCATCCGGGGCTGGTCGCCGGCCTGACGCTCGTGACACTGGTCCTCCCGGTGCTCGTGCTCGTCGGCTACGGCGCGACGGTGGCGTACGGGGAGCTCGCCGCGCTCGCCGGGACGGACGCGACGCGGGCGGTCCTCGCCCGACTGTTCGGGGAGCCGGGACCGCTCTCGGCGCTCCTGAACGACCCGGTCGCGTACCTCTCGCGGCTGGAAGGGCTCGACCGCCTCCAGCAGGGGTTCTCGGCAGCGCTCGCCACGCTCGGCTTCGTCGGGGGGTTCCTGCTCCACCTCTCGCTCGCGCTCGCGCTGACTTTCTTCCTTCTCCGGGACGGCTCGCGGATCGAGGCGTGGTTCCTCGACGAGATCGCCGACGAGGAGTCCTCGGCGTACGCCTTCCTCCGGGGAGCCGACGCCGACCTCGAGACGGTCTACTTCGGGAACGTGCTGTCGGTCCTCGGGGTGGCCGTCGCGGCCGTCCTCGTCTACAACGGCTACGACCTCCTCGCGCCGGTGGCCGTCGACCTCCCGGTACCGACGCTGCTGGCCCTGCTGACCGGGCTCGCCACGTTCGTACCCATAGTCGTCGGCAAACTCGTCTACCTGCCCGCCGGCGGCTACCTGCTCTGGGAGGCTACCCGGGTCGACGCCTCGCTCGTCTACCCCGTAGCGTTCCTCCTCGTCTCGTTCCTACTGCTCGATATCCTTCCCCAGACCGTGCTCCGACCCCTGATCTCCGGGCGCAGTCTCCACTCCGGGCTGGTGCTGTTCGCGTACGTCCTCGGGGCCGCCTACTTCGGCTGGTACGGCCTCTTCCTCGGCCCGCTGCTGGCCGTCCTCGGGGTCCAGCTCCTGAAGCACGTCCTCCCGGACCTGGTCGACGGGGACCCGTTCGTCCCCGAGGCGGACGAGGGGGTACAGATCGGCTCGGACCCGCTGGCCGAGGAGGGTATGGGGGGGGACCACGGCGCCGACGGGGAGGCGACCGGTGATGGTGATTAGTATAGTGAGCCACTATTCCATATGGAACTATTGTAGATAGTCGGGAAATATGCGCAAGATAGCCCACATCACGAGCACGATCGGCCGGGGAAGCTCGTCGGTCAAATCGTAATAGAAATTCGTCAGTCAGCGATGAACGAGTAGTATGGCGCGATCCGAATCGAGACTATATCCGGTTTGAGACGCTCAGGGGGGGTCCGAGTGTCGTCGATGACGAGGCAACGACCCCTCGAAACGCCTGCTCCGATTCGCCCCGATCCCCGTGCCCACGGTATCCGCTGAACGGCCTATGGGCCGGAACAAGACGCCGTCTGCGAACAACCGCCGAGGTAGTATTGGATACGTACTATACTATTGGATTCGACCCTAGTGCGCTGTCAACCGTGACTCATACTACAGGAAAAGTTACAGTAAACTCTGCTCAATTACCGACCATGCCACCAGACGGCTACACAACAGTGACGATCAGCAACGAATTAGTCGGGAAACTCGCCCAGATCATGGCAGTGCAAGACTGCTCCAGCTACGCAGAAGCTATCGAGTACGCTGTCGATACAACGCTTCTTCGGGAGGACGAGATCACCACACATGACCTGATTCAGCTACTTGCTGACCGATTGGATAACATAGAAGAATCCAATCTACCGTAATATTTCCTGTAAAGTCAATAGAGGATTGACAGAGCACTAGGCTCGATTCTCGGTCTCCTCGGTTTGTTCGGTCTCCTCGGTTTGTTCGGTCTCCTCGGTTTGTTCGGTCTCCTCGGTTTGTTCGGTCTCCTCGGTGGGTTCGGGAGGAAGTATGTAATCTGCGACCGCACCGATTCGCTTATAAAAACTGTTGATATAGAGTCCGGCGAGGAAACTCAGAGCTAGAATGCCGATCCCCCCGTCTTGGAGCAGGTAATCCGATAGGAGGAAAACACCAAACGCGAGCGGTATAGCCCCGACGAGTCTGAAATTATACTCCAGAACCTCCCCGGCCGAACGATCGATGTTTTTGTATAGCGGAGTGAAAACATAAGCGAGCGCTCCCAAAAGCGTGAACAGCAGTATATTGCTTCGAGTAAGGGCGAAACTAGGATCGGACTCACCACTGACTGGGAGAGGTACTGGTATACCCCATATGGATTCGATGGCCCACCTGATCAGAACACTCGCTATAAAGATAGAGGATACGACATCCAGCACGATCAGTCTGCTTGCCCATTTCGATTCAAGCCAGTGGTCCTGGGTCCAACCCGGCGCGTCCAGTGTCCCGTCCGTATCGTTGCTCATGTGGTAGCACCCGACTGTTAAAATAAAGATGATATCGTGAGTTAACGATTGTCCCGCTGGGAGCTGTGCCCGAGGGTTAATGATCTGACCCCGTATCACCACCGAAAATCGAATGATCCGTCGTCGGACGATCCAACAGCCCGACGGAGGACCGACAGCCTATTGCTCGCTCCGGCCACACCCGGAGCCATGCCCTTGCTCCCCGCCCGGTTCGAGGACGGGCCCGGGCGCGCTCTTCTTGGGCTTGCCGCCGCGGTCCTCCTCGCTGCGCTCGGCCTCGGGCTCGGATCGCTGCTCGTCCGCGGGGCCGTCAGAGCCCTCGAGTTCGTGGGTGTGACCGTGACGCCGACCCGCGCGGTCCTGCTCTCGACGGTGCTGCTGCAGGGCGTGGCGTTCGGCTCCGTCTCGCTCGCCTATCTCCGCCTGCGCGGCCTCGACCGGTCGTACCTCGGCGTCCACGTCCCGACGCTCCGGGAGTGGCTGACCGCCGCCTCGGGGTGGGTGCTGGCGCTCGCCGGCGCGGTGACGATGGTCGTCGTCGTGGTGATCACCGGGCTCGACCCGGCGGCCAACCGCGCGGGCGAACTCGGGCAGGCCGACCCGCTGGTGTTCGCGCTGCTCGTCCCCGTCTCCTTCCTCCTCATCGGCCCCGGCGAGGAGCTGCTGTTCAGGGGCGTCATCCAGAACTCGCTCGTGGAATCGCTCGGGCGGCTCCCGGGGATCCTGCTGGCGACGCTGCTGTTCGCCGCCGCGCACGTCTTCTCGCTCGCCGGGCCGCTGTCCGGCCGGGCCGTGACCGTCCTGCTCCTGTTCGTCCCCGGGCTGGTGCTCGCCGTCTCCTACGACTACACCGGGAACCTCGTGGTCCCGTCGCTCGTCCACGGCGCCTACAACGCAACGCTGTTCGCGCTCTCGTTCTTCGGGACCGCCTTCGGTGGATGAGAGCGGTCCGCACGCTCCACCGGGGGCCGTGTGGTGCTACTCGGACGCCTCACCCGACTCCGCCTCTACGTCCGGCACGCCCCACCGGCGGCGTTCGGTGGGCCGCTCGGAGAGCGCGGCGACGTCGAGTGGCTCGTCCTTCGTCTCGATGGCCTCCAGGGCCGCCCGCGCGGAGGGGACCGTCGAGAAGTACGTGACGACATCGTCGACGGCCACTTCCAGCAGATCGCGGTCCCGCGAGAGGATGAAGTCCACCTCGCCGCTCCTGACCGCGCGAAAGAGGTCTTCGAACTCCTCGGGGGCACGGACGTCGAAGTGGCGCTGGGCCGTCTCGACGATCTCGGAGAGGTCCTCGTCGGACTCGGAGAGCCCGCGGAGCGTCTCGAGGTCGACGACCGCCGTCCCCTCCCGAGGGATGGGCTTGCCGACGGCGTCCTGGGACTTGAGATAGGCCTTCCCGAACGAACGGGCGGTTCCCATCACTTCGCCAGTGGACTTCATCTCCGGGCCGAGCCGGGGGTCCGACCCCGGCAGCCGGTCGAAGGGGAGGACGACCTCCTTCACCGAGACCTGTTCGGGTATCTGCTCGTGGACGTGGAGGTCCTCGAGGGTGGCCCCGGCCATCACCTTCGCCGCGAGCTTCGAGATGGGGACGCCCGTCGCCTTCGAGACGAACGGGACCGTTCGCGAGGAACGCGGGTTCGCTTCCAACACGTACACCTCACCGTCACGAACGGCGAGCTGGACGTTCAGCAGCCCGACCGTGTCGAGCTCCTGGGCGATCTCCAGGGTGACCTCCCGGACGCGCTCGAGCGTCGATTCGGAGAGCGAGCGCGGCGGGATCATGCACGCCGAGTCCCCCGAGTGGACCCCGGCGGTCTCGACGTGCTCCATGATGCCGCCGATGAGGACGTCCTCACCGTCGGAGACCGCGTCGACGTCGAGTTCCACCGCGTCCGCGAGGAAGTCGTCGACGAGGATCGGCCGGTCGGGCGAGACACGGACCGCCTCCTCGATGTAGTGTTTGAGGTCCTCGTCGTTCGAGACGACGTCCATCGCCCGTCCCCCCAGGACGTACGACGGCCGGACGAGGACCGGGTAGCCGATCTCGTTGGCGAGGTCGAGCGCCTCGGCCTCGCTGGTGGCGCTCCCCCCGACCGGCTGGGCGATGCCGTGCTCCTCCATCAGCCGGTTGAACCGGTCGCGGTCCTCCGCGAGGTCCATCGCGTCGACGCTCGTCCCGAGGATCGAGCAGTCCAGTCCCCGCCGCTCGAGTTCGCGTTCGAGGGGTTCGCCGATGTTGACGGATGTCTGGCCGCCGAACTGGACCATCACGCCGTCGGCGTTCGTCTCCTCGACGGCGTCGGCCACCTCCTCGGCGGTGATGGGCTCGAAGAACAGCCCGTCGGAGGTGTCGTAGTCCGTCGAGACCGTCTCGGGGTTGTTGTTGACGACGTGGGCGTCGATGCCCGCCTCCCGGAGCGCCCGGACGGCGTGGACCGCACAGTAGTCGAACTCGACCCCCTGGCCGATACGGATGGGCCCGCCACCCACGACGACGACGCTCTCGACGTCCGTGTCGACCCGGACCTCGTTGCGGGCGATCGAGGAGAGGGGATCCCGCGCGGAGTAGTAGTACGGCGTCGTGGCCTCGAACTCGCCGGCACAGGTGTCGACCTGCTTGAACCGGCGGTCCGTCGAGACGGACTCGACCTCGTCTATCGGGCCCGGATCGCCGGTCGGGTCGCCGACGCCCGCCATCTCGCCAGCGGAGCTATTCCCCTCGGCGATGGCGGCGACCTGGTGGTCGGTGAACCCGAGCGTCGTCGCCGGCTCGAAGTCCCCCGCGGCGGCGTCCCGCGCCGCGTCGGCGACGTTCCCGTAGCGCTCGACGTACCACTCCTCGATGTCCGTCAGTTCTGCGACCGCCTCCACGGAGTAGCCGCGATCGAACGCCTCGAACATCGCGTACGGGCGGTCGGGCGTGGGCCGCACGAGCAGATCCTCGAGCTCGTCGTCCGCGAGGTCGCCCACGTCGACAGCCGGGTGGTACTCCGTCGAGCGTAGCGCCTTCAGCAGCGACTCCTCGAAGGTGCGACCGATCGCCATCGCCTCGCCCGTGGACTTCATCGCCGTCCCGAGCGTGAAGTCCACGTCGGGGAACTTGTCCTTGGGCCACCGCGGGATCTTCGTGACGACGTAGTCGATGGCCGGCTCGAACGCCGCCGTCGTCTCGCCGGTGATCTCGTTCTCGATCTCGTGGAGCCGCTTGCCGAGCGCGACCTTCGCGGTCACCCGAGCGATGGGGTAGCCGGTCGCCTTCGAGGCCAGCGCCGAGGAACGCGACACCCGCGGATTGACCTCGACGACGCGGTACTCCCCGCCCGGCGTCCCGTCGTCGCGCCAGGCGAACTGGATGTTACAGCCTCCCTGAATACCGAGTTCGCGGATCACCCCGAGCGCCGCATCGCGCATCTCCTGGTGGCCCTCGTCGGGGATGACCTGCGAGGGGGTGACGACGATGGACTCACCAGTATGAATTCCCATCGGGTCGATGTTCTCCATGTTGCAGATGATGATACAGGAGTCGTCGGCGTCCCGCATCACCTCGTACTCCAGTTCGATCCACCCGGAGATGGACTCGGTGATCAAGACCTCGTCGTTCCGCGAGAGCCGCAGGCCGCGACGGACCCGCCCGACGAGCTCCTCCATGTCGTCGACGACGCCGGAGCCGGACCCGCCGAGGGTGTAGGTCGTCCGGGCGATGACGGGGAGGCCACCGACCTCGTCGACGGCGGCCTCGATGCGCTCGCGGAGCGCCCCCGCGTCGAAGTCCGTGACCGACTCGCCCTCGTCGAGCGAGATGGTCGTCGACCGGGGGACCGGCTGGCCGATGTCGCGCATCCGCTTTCTGAACAGGTCGCGGTCCTCCGTCGCGTAGATGGTGTCGAGCGGCGTCCCCATCACGTCGACGTCGTACTCCTCGAGGACGCCCTCCTCGGCCAGTTCGGCGGTGACGTTCAGGCCGGTCTGGCCCCCCAGCCCCGCGATCACGCCGTCGGGGTCCTCCTTCCGGATGACCTCCGCGATGGCCTCGGTCGTGATGGGCTCGACGTACACCTTGTCGGCCATCTCCGGGTCGGTCATGATGGTCGCGGGGTTGGAGTTGACGAGGACGACTCGGGCCCCCTCCTCCTGGAGCGCGCGACACGCCTGCGCGCCGGAGTAGTCGAACTCGGCGGCCTGTCCGATCTGGATCGGGCCGCTCCCGATCAGCAGGATGGTCCGGTTCTCCCCGCTCAGGTCGGCGGTGTCCTCGCCGGTCATTACACCGACGGTGCCGGCACATCGTAATAAGTTCGGCGAAACGCTACGAATCCCGAAGCCTGATTTCGAATTTCGAATCCGTGGCGCGGTACCGTACCACCCACCCGTGCCCTCGGGCCCCCCCGCTCGTCACCCCTCACCGGAAGCGACCGCGGAGTGCCACCCCTGCAACGACCGTCGCGGCGGCCAGTGCAGGGACATGCACGGGTGTGGTGCGTGCGAACTGCGGTAAGTGTCTTTCCCCGCTCCCGAGGTCACCGGTCGTCCGAGCCGCCATCGCCGTCCCCCGCCGCGGCCTCGTCGCCGCCCGGGAAGAACGGTCCGGGGTCCTCGTGCTCGACGACGAACGCCGTACGGTCGAGCCTCCGGAGCCGCGTGGCGAGCCGGCCGGCCGCCTCGGCCGCCGACTCCAGCGTCGGGAGCTGCGCGTGGCTGTAGTAGAGCGGCACGAGCGCGACCCGCTCGCCGGCCGTGTCCTCCAGGGCGGCGACGGCGAACATCACGCCCGTGGCGGAGCCGCGGTAGGCGTGGTAGCTGTCGACCCCCGGCTCCCCGAGGAGGTCGGTGAGCTCGGCGAACTCGTTGTCCGCGAGGAGGACGTCGAACCCCGGCAGGTCCGGGTCGACGGTGACGTCCCCCGGTTGGAGCTCCAGCGCGGTCCAGCCCCGCTCGCGGTACTCCGCGGCGGTCGCCGCCGCGTCCTCGAGCATCGCCTCCCAGTGCTCCGTCGCCCCGACCAGCGGGTGGTCCCCGGACACGTCCATCACGACGAACGGGCCCCCCGGCGGGAAAAGGGCTGTCGGTCAGTCGTCGGCCTCGGCCGGGGTCCGGTCGCCCTCGAGGGGGTCGCTCCCCCAGTCGGGGTGGTTCTCGTCCGCCCGGAAGCAGGCCGACCGCCGACCCTCGCCGACCTCGAACGACTCCGGGGATGCCTCTCTGTACGGGAGCTGACCCCCCTCCCCGACGGTCACTGCAGTTCCGGGACGCGGTAGCGGTAGGGCTGGTCGCGGATGACCTCGACGTCGCCGCGCTGTGCGCGCCGACCGAGTACCGTCGCGACGCGGTGGGCGCTGTCGAACCCGGTCTCCTCGCCGTGCTCCTCCAGCAGGTCGAGGATCTCGCGGGCGGTCAGCGGCTCCTCCGGGTCCACCTCGGAGAGCACCGACCGTATGCGCTCGAACTCGCCCCGGCGTATGCGCATGTGGACACACACCAGCCTCACCACTATAGAACCCCGTCAGACGAGCGTCGGACGCGTGGCTCTCCCGAATCACCGGACGGCGCGGCGTCCGTCCCGTCCCCCGGCGTCATACGGGGGGCGTGTGACGCGGCGACGCCGACCCGGCCGACCACGGGCACCCCATATCTGGGGATACCGCCACCGGGGTAGTAGTCGTTTCGGTTGGGAACGTTCCACACGGGATCGGTCGGGAGGCCGTCGGGTCGATCCGGGCGGTGCCGGATCCACCGGAACGGCGAAATCCACGGAGCCTGTAAGAAGCACGAGAGTCCGCTCGCTCTGAAGATTCAGGAGAACGGTGCTGAAGGAGAGCAGGAGACGCTCCGCTTCTAACAGTCACGGCACTGCCTGCTGACACGTTCGACGGACTGAAGCCCCTTCTCTACCGAGGTGTAGTTGAGTCACGCTCTGCGAGCAGGACTTACTCCGGCGGTATCAACCGAGGTGCCGACAGGTCGCCCGAATACGGGCCTCTCATGACCTGAGGATCGGGAATCGTGTCGTTGAACTTTACCGGGGCTGGTCGAACTCGTCCTCGAAATCCCGCTCCCGTCGGTACAGTTCCACGAACTCCTCGACGTCGAAGTCGAGCATCTGCTCTTCGAACTGCGAGACTGCGCTCTCGTCGCTGGCGTGGCTGACGGCGTGTTCCATCAGCTCGACGATCAGCTCGACGACGACGGCGTGGAGTCGACGGGCGTCGAAGTCGGTCATCCAGACCATCGCGTAGCCCACCGATCCGTCCTCGCCGACGTCCGCCGAGGCGACGGATTCGGGGAACTCCTCGGTGACCATCCCGAGCAGGTGGGGGGTGCCGAACTCCCCGAAATCGTCGGCGGTGTCGATGGCCGCACGGAGGGTCTCGACCGTCGCCTCGGGCACCCAGCGCGAGAGCGGGTGGACGTCCATCACGACGGCGTGGT
Organism: Haloarculaceae archaeon; assembly: GCA_036625905.1. GTDB lineage: Archaea > Halobacteriota > Halobacteria > Halobacteriales > Haloarculaceae > Salinirubellus. Next base: position 3,130 of record JAZKST010000070.1, on the reverse strand, counting down.
CCCCGCCGCAGTCACACCGGTAGTCCCGCATCCCCATGTGGAGCTCGTGGACGTCCACGCGCTGCCCGCATGGGAGCTCGAGCTCGGAGACTCCCCCACCGGGCACTCGGGGTTCTGCCATCGACGGTCGTAGGCGACCGAGCGGTTAAGAGGTGACGATACGGGCCGGGCGGTTACGTCCCGGAGCCTCGTCCTTCCCGTCCTCGGCGCGCGTTCCCTCGGGCTCGATCTCCACCTCGACGTCCACGTGCAGGTCGTCGTCCGACATGCGTCGGGGAGGTCTCTGCCGGGGGAGAGAACCGTTGTCCGATCAGGGTTCGGGAAGGTCGTCGGGGCCGAGCGCACCGACCGTCTCTGGCTCGTCGGACTCGTCCGGTTCGTCGGACCCGTCCTCGGCTTTCAGCTGTGCGTAGGCCCGGGTCGTCGCGGCGATGCCGAACACCGTAACGAGGGGGGAGACGACCGCGCCGACGACCACCGACGCCGTCGAGGCACCAGCCACGCTCGCGGCCACCGTCGGGAGGAACGCCACGAAGCCGACGACCAGCAGGACGGCGACGAGTCCGAGGAGGTTCAGGCGGTTCCCGCGGGTGAGCGCCCAGGACTCGGCCATCGCGTCGACGAAGTTGCGGTCCTCGACGGCGATCTCCTGGCGGACGAAGAACAGCGCGAGCGCGAGGAACACCCCTGGGACGACCAGGAAGACGAGGCCGATACCGACGAGCACGGAGACGACGATGCCGCCGAGGAAGCCGTTCGCGGTGGCGAACGCGAGGCCCCGAGTGAGATTCTCGGGGCGCTCGCCCGCGGTGGCGTAGAAGGTCCGGACGGTGACGATCCGAAGTGCCTCGGCGAGGATGCCGAGAACGAACACGAGGCCGAACGCCGCGCCGGCCGAGATGTCGACCGCGAGCGGCGAGCCCCCGCGGCTCTGGCGGACCTGTTCGCGGAAGGGCTCGACGTCCGTGCCCGGCGGTGCGTCGGGCGACTGGGCGAACTCCAGCAGGGCCTCCGAGAGCCCGACGGTGAGCGACTGCGTGGCGACGCTGCTCAGCACGCCGACGACCAGGAACGCCCCGACGAGGACGAGCCCGTCCCGGCTCAGGAGCCGGTCCACCCCCTCGGAGATGGCGGCACCGATGTCGAGCGACATGCTCCGAGGTGGAGCGGCCGGGGACAATCAAACCCGCGGGTCGCGACCGACCGGACCCTCGAACTCGATCCGCGACGGGAGTACCTCTCAGGGCCAGTCGTCGCGGGTCTCCTCGCGTTCCTTCTCGCGTTCCGCCTCCAGGTCGCCGAGCTCCCAGCCGGCCGCCTCGGCGGCGTCCTCCAGCGGGAGGTACTCCCAGCCCACGTCCTCTGCGACCTCGCGGTCGTCCTCGTCGGTTCCGAGGAACACGTGTCGGTCGGTGTCGAACTGCCGCCCGACGTTCTCGAGGGACTCGCCCTTGCCCCGCGGCCCGGAGAAGAAGTCCTGGCGGATACGGTTCTTCCGGGTGAAGTTCGTCACCACGTACGTGGGCTTGTCGCTGACGACGCCGACGTACTCCGACCAGGAGCGCGCGTCCGCGAACACCTCGTCCGGCCGCTTCAGCCGCTTCAACGCCTCCAGCTCGAAGGCGAGCGTCATGTCGGTCGAACCGGCGCCTTGCATGGGTACCGTGGGACTCCGCCCGGGCAAAACGCTTCGGATACACCCGACCGACCGTATATCTGTGCTGCCGGCGTCGGCCCGGCATGGACACGACAGACGTCGAGACGGTGTTCCCGGAACTCCGCTCGATCACCGACGAAGCGCTCCGTGACGGCGTCGCGGCGGCGTGGACGACCGCCTGCGCCGACGCCGGCATCGAGACGCCCGACGAACTACGTGCAGTCCCGTGGTTCCCGCCGGTCGAGCGCGACCTCGGCATCCCTGGGGGGGCCGAGACGCTCGTCGCCCACGTCCGTGACGTGACCGCCTGTGCCGTCGCGCTGGCAGGGACGCTCGACGACCGCCGGGACGCCGGCGTCGACCACGACCTCCTCCTCGCGGGGGCGCTCGTCCACGACGTCTCGAAGCTCGCGGAGTTCGACGGCCACGACCCCACGCCGGTGGGGGACCTGCTCGGTCACCCCTACTGGGGCGTCCACGTCGTCGCGAGCGCGGGGCTCCCCCCCGAACTCGCACACGTCGTCCTGGCCCACACCGGCCGGACGAACGTCGAACCCGCGTTCCTCGAGGCCGAACTGGTCAAACGAGCCGACGAGGCCGCCGCGAGCGCCATCCGCCTCGCGTACGTCGATGACCTCCGGGACGCCTGACGGCTTCGGAACCGGCCCGCATCGGGGGAACCGGTGACCGACGACGGCCCCCAAGCCCGGTCGAGACCGTCTCCAGTGGGTCCGAGGTCGCGTCCATCCCGTGGACGTCGAACTCGATGGTCAGGTACTTCTCGTCCCGGATACGGGGAGCAGCGTGGACGACGAACACGGCGATCAACTGGCTGATCGGTCTCGTGATCGGATACCTCGTCGCATCGCGGTCGCTGGGTCGACGCCGTGACATCCCGGACGGGCTCGGGCGAACGGACCCCGGAGCCTACGGCCTGACCGCGGATCACACCGGGTGCCGAGAACCGTACCCTCAACGTCGTCCGGAACCCGCTGCTGCGTCACCGGGCCGAGCCGTTCGAGTGGAGCTTCCCCTGACCCGTAAGGCTCAGGGACACCGGCCGCTATCCCATCGGGTATGGCCGACGAGGACGGGGACGGGCAGGCCACGGAGGAGTCACAGCGGCGGAAGCTACGCCTGCTCGGCACCGGGACGGTCCTGAGCGGCCTGCTGACCGTCGGGGCCTCGCGCGTCTTCGCCGACCCGTACGACCCTGTCGTGTTCGGCCTCGCGTTCCTCACCGTCGCGACGATGGCCTTCGAGTACACCGAGGGGCGGCCGGCCGGGCTCTCGCTGGGCTTTCTCACCGGCGGTGTCATCGTCTGGCTCCTCCCGGTGCTGAGCCCGGAGGCGTCGTTCGCGTTCACCGGCGCTATACTGGTGCTGTTCGGGCTGTTGAACGTCGTCTTCCCGCCGTTCGCCCTGTTCTTCTCGAACCTCGGCCGGCGGCTCGCGCGCCGCGGCAGTGACTGA
>JAZKST010000069.1:0-12915 GCA_036625905.1 Haloarculaceae archaeon | reverse complement strand
GGCCGCTACGGCATCGACCGGGCGGCCTCAGCGGCGGCCTCCACGTGCCGCCGCGGCTCCCGCGTGACCGAGGGGCCGTGTCCGGTGTGCATCTCCCGGAGCTCCTCGCCGAGGAGGGCGAGGAGGCGATCGATGCTCCGGATCAGCGTCGCCCGGTCCCCCTCCGCGAGGTCCGTCCGACCGAACGAGCCGTTGGCGAACACGAGGTCGCCCGCGAACAGGACGCCCGGGTCCCGGGCGTAGAAGCAGAGGTGGTCGTCCTTGTGCCCCGGGGTGTGGACCGCGAGGTAGTCGTGCTCGCCCATCCGAGCGGTCCCCTCGTCGGGGATGGGGTGGTCGACGAGCCCGTGGCCGGGGTCGAACCCCCAGACGTCGGCGTCGAACGCATCGCTCACCGCCGGGACGTTCCCCACGTGGTCGGCGTGTGTGTGGGTGAGGACGACCGCATCGACGTCGGCGACGTGCTCGCGGACGGCGGCGACGGCGTCGAACTCGTTGCCCGGGTCGACGACGACGGTCCGATCCTCCTCGTCCGTGGCGTCGTCGGGAGTGATCAGGAAGGCGTTGCTGGTGAAGACCTGCGTGCCCTGCGCGAGGTTGGCTATCACGCCCGCCCGTTCGTCGTCGGGAGGTTTGGAGGTGTCGGAGCGGGTCGGGACGTTTCGAGGGGCCTCCGGCCGGACGCGGGTCAGTACCCGTCGTCGGTGACCCGGGGCTGTGCCACGAGGTCGTCGAGCGGTCGGTCGGCGATCCAGTCCGCCAGCGCGACGAGCTGGTCGGTCGCAGCCTCGAACAGCTCGGCACCCTTCTCGGGGGTCGCGCCGGTCTGGTCGCCGAAGACGCCGTTCTCGGAGTTCTGGACCGAGTCGTAGAACGTCCGCGAGCCGTGGACGTAGCCGTCGCCCTCCTCGCGCCACGCCTCGACGTCGAGGACGCCGTCGTCCCTCGCCGCCGCGAGTCGGTCGTCGTGGACCAGGTCCGGGTGGAGGTGCATGATCATCGCCGTCTCCTTGGGACCGCCGTGGGGGCCGTTGTGCTCGAACAGCGAGTCGACGAGGTCGGGGATGGACTCGTCCCACATCCACTCCACGGCGAACGCGGTCCGGTCGACGTTGAGCCGTCGGCCGACCTCCCGGAGGTGCTTGACGTTCCCGCCGTGAGCGTTGACGTAGACCACCCGGTCGATCCCGTGGTAGGCGAGGTTCCGGGTGAACGACTCCACGTAGTCCCGGAAGACGGGCGGATCGACCCACATCGTCCCGGGGAACTGACGGTGGTGCGGCGAGACGCCGATCGTCACGGTGGGCGTACAGAGGTACTCCCCCCGCTCGGCGGCCGCGCGGGCCAGCCCCTGGGCGATGAAGTGGTCGGTCCCTTCGGGGAGGTGGGGGCCGTGCTGTTCGGTCGATCCCAGCGGGACCAGCGCGAGCGAGGACTCCTCGAGGTGGAGCCCCACGTCGGGCCACGCCTCGTCTGCGAGTTCCATGCCCGCCCGAGGACCCCCGACGCCTAAACCGTACGGTTCCCGACAGGCGGTTTCCGATCCACCGGCGTCGTACGGACCGTCGTCGTCCGTATCAGCCGGCGCCCGCGGCGACCACCTCCACGCGCTCCTCACCCCGGTTGACGAGCTGTCGGGACTGCATCGGCGGGACGTGGATCGCCCCGTCGACGAGCGAGTCGACGCCCGTCTCGTGTGCGGTCCGGTAGCCCATGAGGGTGTCCGGGACCGCCGGAGCCATCAATCCCCGAATCGCCGTGCGAGGACGCGGGCCGGGGCGCCGTCCCCGCCACGGAGCTGGAGCGGAAGACAGAGCACCTCGACGCGCTCGCCGACGAGTTCGGAGGGGTCCGCGAGGTTCTCGACGACCGGGACACCCGACCCCAGTAGCCGCCGGTGGACCGGGTACGGGTCGCCGCCCCCGCGGAGTTCCCTGGGTTCGTCCGGCGAGAGCGTGTCCATCCCCACGAGCGCGACCTCCCGCTCGACCAGCCGATCCGCGAGGTCGACCGACAGCCAGGGATAGCGGTGGTAGCGGTCCGTTCCCGTGTGCTCCGTCCATCCGAACGCGAACAGCGCCGCGTCGCCGTCCCGTAGCTCCTCGAGGCCCCGCAGGTCGGCCACGTCGACCTGCCTGGCCTCCTCGGCGTCGACGCCGAGGACGACCCCTTCGGTGACGAGCCGCGAGAGCGGCGTCTCGTCGACGGTCGACCCGCCGGGGAGGACGTGCCGCGGCGCGTCGACGTGCGTGCCCCCGTGGGTGGGAAAGGTCACCCGCTGGACGTTCGCGCCGTCCGCCTCGACGTCGCTGATGGTCTCGATACGCGGGTCCTCCAGCGCGAGCGAGTGCTCGGCGTCCGCGTCGAACGGTCGGGTGAGGTCGAGCCACTCGTCGGTATCCGTGGCGTCGGTCATTCTGGTCGTTATCGGCCGGCGGGATAAAGCTCCGCGGGGTGGACCCCGGTCAGTCGGCGCCCGCGTGCCACGGCGCCGCGTCGAAGTCCACCGTCCGACGTTCCGCCTCGATACCGTCGATGCGCTCGACGTCGGCGGCGTCGAGGTCGACGTCGAGCGCCCCGTAGTTCTCCTCGACGTGGTCGCCGGTCGCCTTCGGGATGGCCGCGACGTGCTCCCGGGAGAGCAGCCACGCGAGACAGACCTGTGCGGGCGTGGCGTCGTGCTTCTCGGCCACCTCGGCGACGACGGGGTGGTCGAATATCTCCGTCCTCGCCAGCGGCGAGTAGGCGACCAGCCAGTAGTCGTGCTCGCGGGCGTCGGCCAGCAGTTCGTCCTGGTGGAGGAGCGCGTGACACTCCACCTGGTTGGCGAAGATCGGCGAATCCGTGACCTTTCGGGCCTCCTCGAGCTGTCGCGGCTCGAAGTTCGAGACACCGAGGTGTTTCGCCAGGCCGCGGTCGCGTATCTCGTCGAGCGCCGGGAGGGTCTCCTCGGGGTCGTACGTGTCCAGCGGCCAGTGGACGTACATCAGGTCGACCTGCTCGACGCCCAGTCGGTCGAGGCTCTCCTCGGTCGTCTCGAGGACGTCGTCGTACGCGAGGTTTCCCGTCTCGAGTTTGGTTGCGAGGAACACCTCCTCGCGGTCGACGTCCGCGCGTCGTAGTCCCTCGCCGACGTACGACTCGTTCCCGTAGGACTGTGCGGTGTCGACGTGCCGGTAGCCGGTCTCGAGGGCGCGTCGGACGCTCTCGATACACGTCTCGCGGTCGGTCTGCTGGTAGGTCCCCAGTCCGAAGCGGGGCATCTCGCCGGGCATGGATCGACCGATGGCCTCTGGGCGCTTAACGTTCGGTGGCAGGTGAATCGAGTCATCGGAGGGGACTGATACGGTCGTGCGTAACGGTTTACCGTCGATGGCCCGGATGGGGTCGGGTATCGCCGGTAAAAGACTACCCACGACCGTATGAAAGCCCCCGGACGCTACGCTCCCGGGATTCGCTGCGGTCCTCGTCGTTCGCTCCGCTCACTCCTGCGGTCCTTACGTCGTCCGGGTTCGCGTAGCGTCCGGCCCATTTCAGTCCCGCCCGATGTCCTCGCCCGGAACCCTGCGAACGACCCGTGCACAAGCTTGATGTGGTACACCGGCGCACGTCGACCGATGGGTACCGACGGGGCCGGGGGACTAGCTGGACTACCACCGCGCCTGGCTCGCTCGAGACGTGCCGCGCTGGTCGCGCTACTCGCGGCGAACGCGGTCCCGCTCCTCGGGGTGGTCCTCCTGGGCTGGTCGATGCAGGGGCTCCTGGTGGTCTACTGGCTCGAGAGCGGCGTGATCGGGGCGTTCAACGTCCCGAAGATCCTCTACGCCCACGGGGCCGAGACCGCGGCGACACGATCGAAAGCCCGGCGACTCAAGACGAACGACCGAACGGTCACGCTCCCCGACGGGCCCGAGCGGGTGCCCGAGACGCCCACCCGTCGCCCGGAGAACCGGTCGGTCGCGCGGTTCTTCCTCGGCCACTACGGCGGGTTCTGGGCCGTCCACGGCGTCTTCGTGGGGTTCCTCCCCCTGTTCGCGGATGGGGCCGGGTTCGTCGGGGGGTCGGAGCTCCCGACGCTGGCGCTCGCGGCTGGCGCGGCGGCCGTGAGCCACGGCGTCTCCTACCGGCGGAACTACATCGAGGACGGCGAGTGGCGGACCGTCTCGCCCGGCGGCCGGCTGTACGCCCCCTACGACCGGGTCCTGGTCATGCACGTCACCATCGTCATCGGCGCGTTCGCCGTCACCCTTCTGGGGACACCCGCCGGGGCCCTCGTCGTGATGGTCCTCGTCAAGACGGCGCTCGACCTCCGGGCGCACCTCCGCGAGCACGCCCGCGAGAAACCCGCGGAGACCACCGGATCGACCGCGTCGTGAGCGAGGTGGCGAGGAGTTCGACCACTTCCGCCGTGTGGCCAATCTTATACTCCCGCGGTAGTGACCCCCGTGTAGACACGGGCCGCTCGACCCCGACGACCGTCGACCCACGCCGGCCCGCCTACCACACGCCGACTCGCGTCCCACACCCCGACACCATGCACCAGTACCAGACACTCGTCGACTCGGTCCTCCGGACGGGGACACACAAGCCCAACCGGACCGGCGTCGACACCGTCGCGGCGTTCAGCCAGCACTACCGCATCGACCTCGCCGAGGGCTACCCCCTGCTGACCACGAAGGACCTCTCGGGGTTCCGGTGGGACTCGCTGATCCACGAGTTCCTCTGGTATCTCTCGGGACAGGAGCACATCCGCGACCTGCGCGATGAGACCGGCATCTGGGACGCCTGGGCCGACGAGGACGGCCACCTCGACACTGCCTACGGGCGGTTCTGGCGGCGCTACCCCGTCCCGGAGGGCGCCGACCGCCTGCCGGGCGAGGCCTGGCCCGACCCCGAGAACCGGTGGGTGACCGAGGAGGACGGCCGCCTCGGCTTCGATCAGATCGGCTACGTCCTCGACACGCTCCGGGAGAACCCCAACTCCCGGCGGATGGTCGTGAACGCCTGGCACCCCGCCAACGCCGCCGTCTCGACGCTACCGCCCTGTCACTACACGTTCGTTTTCAACGTCCAGGGCGACCGCCTGAACGTCCACCTCACCCAGCGCTCGGGGGACGTCGCGCTCGGTATCCCCTTCAACATCGCGGCGTACGCGCTGCTGGCGAACGTCGTCGCCGAGCGGACGGGGTTCGAACTCGGCGAGTTCGCACATACCGTCGTCGACGCGCACGTCTACTGCGGGCGGGGCGAGCGCGGCGCCTGGTACGGCGACAACCTCGGGGAGCTCTCCCGCCGGCTCGAGGGTGTCGAGGACCGCGAGGAGTACCTCGACGTGCGTGACTGGGTGACCGAGAGTACACCCGACGAGCCCGACGACGAGGAGGGCTACGACCACGTCCCCGGGCTGCTGCTCCAGCTCTCGCGAGCGCCCCGGTCCCGGCCGCGCATCGAGGTGGCCGACGAACCCCTCGACGAACTCACCTACGACGACGTCCGGCTGCGGGACTACGACGCCGCGCCGGGCATCGGTTTCGCCGTCGCGGAGTGACCGTGGGGGGCGAGCGTTCCGGCTCCGACGCGGGCGGCGACACCCACGCCGGCGCCGACAGTGCCGAGGTCGTCCTGATCGCCGCCGTCGCCGAGAACGGGGTCATCGGCGACGACGGCGGGATGCCGTGGCACTACCCGGCCGACCTGCGACGGTTCAAGGAGCTCACGACGGGCCACCCGGTCGTGCTCGGTCGGCGGACCTACGAGAGCATCGTCGCCGACCTCGACGGGCCGCTGCCCGGCCGTACGAACGTCGTCCTCTCGACGCGGGACCTCGACCTCCCCGAGGGGGCCGTGCTCGCGGGGAGCGTCGAGGCGGCGCTCGACGCGGCGACCGACGCCCCGGGCGGCGAAACCGTCTACGTCGCGGGCGGCGCGACGGTCTACGAGCAGTTCCTCCCGATGGCCGACCGGCTCCTGCTGACGGAGATCCCCGAGTGGCCGGACGGGGACACGCGGTTCCCGGAGTGGTCGCGCGAGGTGTGGACCGAGACTTCGAGGGAGAAGGAGGACGAGCTGGCGTTCGTGACCTACGAACGGGTGTGAGCGTGCTACTCCAGGTCCCCGCCCCTTTCGACGGGTCATCCGGCGGGTGCCGCGAGCCCGGGACGGTCTCGAAAGTGCCAGACCTGTTGAACAAAAATCAAATGCCCTACGGGCGCCAGCCCTGAACAAGATAGACTGCGCAGGGTGTCATCGATAGATTGGTCGACGCGTTCGGCTGGGACGACTACGAGCGCCCGTACGGGTGTCTCCGCTGTGGGACCCGCCTGGACCTCGTGTACCACTCGTGCCCGAAGTGCGGTAGCTTCTCCATCGACCGCCTGATTACTGCACAATCTATTTCCGTCGCCCACGAGCCATGCCAACTGTGCGCAGGCCATGAGCTTCCTGTTGGATCCCCTCCGCCCTTGTGCTCATCGGGGTCGCGGTCGGCCGCTACGTCGACGACCGCGCCCGTCGCAGGCGGCCCGCGGCGGTCGTCGTCGTGTTGGTCGCCGTGAGCACGCTGCTGTACCTCGACGTCCTTCCCTGGTGGCTCAAGGAGTGGATGCGCGGCTCGGACTAGATGCTGAACGCGGGGCTCGACACGGAGCTGACCCGGAAGCCGGAGACCGACGTCCTCGCCGTAGTGGTGTTCGCGGCCTACCCCGCTGGATGGGGCTGGGGCTCAACGTCGGAAACGCGTTTCGGTGATCGCGAGCGGGGGCCGGCGGGGGTCCAAAGGGAAGCGCCGGCGCACTGGGGTGTCACGACATGAGCGAACCCATCGACGCGTTCGAGGCCGACCCGAGGAACAGCACCCACGGGGACCTTGATGAGCTCTTTCGAACCGCCGATCCCCGCCCAATTGAGACACTGATCAATGAAGGTGGTCGGGAGATCGATGTCGATGAGCGCGAGGTCCATAACGACGAACACTGGCGGGGGTTCTTCCCCACCGACCACATCGTCACAACCGTCAACCGCTTCGTCCCGCTTCCAGCTGGGTTCCACAAGCGGTTCTGGACGGAGGATGGATCGCTCGTCGGCGTGACGACCGACGCGGACGAGGTGGTCGTGGGCCACAACCGGCTCCGTGAGGTCGAACGTAATGGTCGTCCGTACGTCCTCCTTACCTACACCGACCTCGTGTACCGCCCGTTCTACGACCTCTTGCTCCCGGTGAGCGAGGATCTCGCCGTCGGCAAGGCGTTCTTCGGCCGATTCCCGTGGGGAATCGAACTGTTGACGTTCGGGCTGACGCGTCGATATGGCTTCGACTTCCTCTCGCCGACCGATCACGAGATCCTCTGGAACGACGGGGATGTCCCCGAGACCGAGGCGATCGCTGGGACGTGGAATCTGCAACTCATCTCGAACGCGGGGCTGACATTTCCCCTGTACGAGTTACAGTTCGAGGAAACCGAGTACGGCTTGGACGGCCAGTACGAGGCGTTCGATACAGTTAGCAGTGATTTCCGAATCGACTTCACCGACGAGCAGATGGAGCTGTTCGATATCACGAACTGGCACGACGAGATCCGGCAGGTCACCGAGGACTTCATGGTCGGGAAGTACTGCCAGACTGAGACACAGGTCCTCCCGGCTCCCGAGGACGCGTCGCTGGGCTACGTCCACGCCGAGATGCAAAACGGTGACGAGCGGCTCTGCCTCTACTACATCCTGAAACCCAGGGAGGCGCCGATCGAAGAACCGTGACCTATTCCGTCGGATCACGGGGGCCGAACATCCCATGCGCCCAAGGTTGGATACCCCGGCACGAGCGGGCGCGTACCGCTTCCAGAGGCGGTGACACAACATGAGCGAACCCATCGACGCGTTCGAGGCCGACCCGAGGAACAGCACCCACGGGGACCTTGATGAGCTCTTTCGAACCGCCGATCCCCGCCCAATTGAGACACTGATCAATGAAGGTGGTCGGGAGATCGATGTCGATGAGCGCGAGGTCCATAACGACGAACACTGGCGGGGGTTCTTCCCCACCGACCACATCGTCACAACCGTCAACCGCTTCGTCCCGCTTCCAGCTGGGTTCCACAAGCGGTTCTGGACGGAGGATGGATCGCTCGTCGGCGTGACGACCGACGCGGACGAGGTGGTCGTGGGCCACAACCGGCTCCGTGAGGTCGAACGTAATGGTCGTCCGTACGTCCTCCTTACCTACACCGACCTCGTGTACCGCCCGTTCTACGACCTCTTGCTCCCGGTGAGCGAGGATCTCGCCGTCGGCAAGGCGTTCTTCGGCCGATTCCCGTGGGGAATCGAACTGTTGACGTTCGGGCTGACGCGTCGATATGGCTTCGACTTCCTCTCGCCGACCGATCACGAGATCCTCTGGAACGACGGGGATGTCCCCGAGACCGAGGCGATCGCTGGGACGTGGAATCTGCAACTCATCTCGAACGCGGGGCTGACATTTCCCCTGTACGAGTTACAGTTCGAGGAAACCGAGTACGGCTTGGACGGCCAGTACGAGGCGTTCGATACAGTTAGCAGTGATTTCCGAATCGACTTCACCGACGAGCAGATGGAGCTGTTCGATATCACGAACTGGCACGACGAGATCCGGCAGGTCACCGAGGACTTCATGGTCGGGAAGTACTGCCAGACTGAGACACAGGTCCTCCCGGCTCCCGAGGACGCGTCGCTGGGCTACGTCCACGCCGAGATGCAAAACGGTGACGAGCGGCTCTGCCTTTATTACGTCCTGAACTCGAGGGAGGAGCTGATCGGAGAGGCGTGACGGCTCTAGCCCACCCGCGGGATCCATCATATCTCCGGAAGGGTCCTCGGAAGATCAGCCATCGGCGGGATGTTTCCATCTAACCGAGGGCTTCGATCAGGAATCTCGTCGGATTGCCTCAAAACGGCCATCCTATCGACCACAGCATAGCTGTGTCGTCGTGCCTGACGAGCACCTATCGATCGCGAGCAGAAACGGGTCACTGGCCCGGCACTGCGCTTGATTCCGGATGAGACGGCCGTCGAGCATCGAGTCCACCGGAGAGTAGCCGGGTGAACTCGTAGATATGCGGAACGTTTCTCAGCGTCATATCGTCGAGGGTACTGCTGTCGATGCGGTGACCCGTGAGTTCGAGGACCTCTGTGGTGCACGCCTCGGTCGGACGGGCATCCGCGAGCGCTTCGGGGGTGCCAATCCCATCATCGTCACCAGCCCGGACGAACTCGCCAACTTCGTCACTGTCCCGAATACGGGGGCTCTTCCGAAGGCGAGTCGCGGCGCTTCTGGCGGATCTCCCGACGCCCGGTCACCGCTTACTGCGACGGACGAGGAACTGCTCGCGAAGTTCGACAGCGGGATGTGTATCGGCGAGGCCGAGACCGCCACGCCGGACCGGCCGAACATTCCGATCAGTCTGACTGCCGAGCAGCTCACCCACCACGTTCTCCGGGCGTCGACGACGGGGAGCGGGAAGACGACCGCGATGGTCAACGACGGGTTGAGTGCCTACGAGGAGCTCGACGGGCCGATCTTCATCTTCGACAAGAAGGGCGGCAGCATGGCGACGGAGTACAAGCGAGCGCACTTCCGCCGGTTCGGCAACCTCGATGACGTGATTCATCTCCCGGTGCCGGGTCCGAACGGCGAACTACCGGCGTTCCCGTTCTTCGACATCCGACCGCAGGTAGTGGCCGGGATGAGCCGCGAGGCAGCGGTCCAGGAGAAGGTCGACCGCTACAACGAACTTCTCGAGTACGTCCTCGGCGAGGAACAGCACAACCAGGCGTTCGTCGCACAGGAGATTCTCTCGAACCTCATCGTCGCTCTGTTCGACCCGGTGTACGGGGACGAGGCCTTCGCGATCAGCGACCTGCTTGGGGCGGCCACACGGATGCAGACCGAACAGGTCATCCCCGACGTGAGCGACCCCGAGCTTCACGCCACGCTCAGACGGCACTTCAGCGGGGACGAACGTCGCTTTGCTACCTCTATCGATGCGGTGCTGAACCGGATCACCAAGCTCAAAGAGCGGGACTTCATCTGGCGGATGCTCAATTTCGTCCCCGAATGGGACGACGAGACTCGCCAGTACGCCGACGAGCAGATGCTGCTTGACCTGGATCGGCTACTGGACTCGTCGAAGGTCATCCTCGTCGACACGGGCGAGTTCCGTCCGGCCTCGAGCAACGTCTTCACCGTGTTGATGCTGGACTACCTCTGGTCGTGGGTTCGGCTTCGCGAGCGCTGGAATCGGGGTGTTCCCGCCCCTGACGAGGGATACTGCGTGAACCTGATCATCGACGAGGCGGCGCCGATCATGCAGGCGAGCCTGGTTCGCGATGAGATGATCCCCGATGCTCGCGAGTTCGCACTCGCGTTCGAACTGGTGCAGTCGTCCGAGACGCGGATTCGTCGAGGCCACTGGCGACGCCAACGATCTGTTCGCCGGTCGGATCGACGAAGTTCGAGCTGGCGTTGCCGGGCGTCCAGGTCGCGAGGTCACCGGCCGCATCGGGCTCTAAGAGCGCGTCTGCGGGCTGACCGTTCGCGTTGGTCCGGGCTCTCATGAGCTGGCCTCGCTCGGGAACGACAGGGTCACCGTCGGGAGTGTAGCCGTACAGTCCGTCGACGGGTTCCGCTCGCGTTCCGAAATCGGTCTTCGAGGCCGTCCGCTCCGTGAAGCGCGCTGGTTCTGCGTCAGGGTCCGTCGCGACGTCGGTGTCACGAGCAGAGCCGTCTGCAGTCGCTTGATCGACGATGGCCCAGAGCAACCCTGCCAGTCTGGTGACCAGCGTGGTCGTCCCGGCCGTGTCGGTCGAGCGGCGGCGCTCCTGTTCCTCCCGGTAGTCCCGGAAGTAGGGGGAGCGGCGGGCGTCGGTCCGCGAGTCTGCGGTCCCATTGGGGTCTTTGTGTGTCGTCGCCTCTACCGTCGCCGGTAGGTTCTTATCTGCGGTGTTGCTACTGTTTATTGGAATTCCAACATTCCATTCGTGAGGCTCTAGTCAGCCTCACTTCCAACACCGCGTAGCGACGCATAGGTGTATCGCCGATAGAGACCTCTACTCGCCAGAATTCGAGATTTCCCCCACATCGAACCCATATCCGCTCTTCCAGATAGCCCGAACAGGGTGTAGTTAAATCCCGTTTACTTAGCCCGCACCAGTGCAGGTTTAACACTTCGAAAATGGAGAAGTGTTAAGTTAGACTGGGTACGAGATCCGCTAAGTACACATGGACGAGAACGCGTTTACCCTGGAGGACAGCCCCGGTGAGTTGGTTAATGCAGATGGCCGACTGGCGTTCGATCCGGATCCCCTTCCTCCCGATCTCGATGCCACGCACGATCTCCTCGATGCGAACGGGCGGGCGATGTACGCGCTGGGGCGACTTGCCGATCTCGAACGGACGATCGATACACCTCGTATTATCCTCAGCCCGTTCATCCACCGTGAGGCGGCGAGTTCCTCACAGGTCGAAGGTACTCGAGTTACTCTCTCGGATATTTACCAGCACGACCTCGGTGAAGGTACTGAACAGTCGCCGCGAGATCGAGCCGACATCGCTGAGGCCTCGAACTACGTGCAGGCAATTTCAGAGGGTATCACGGAACTCGAAGAGGGGGGCGACCTCGATGAAGATCTCATTCAACGTCTCCACCGTCGGTTGCTCGGCGGCGTGCGAGGAGAGTCGAAACAGCCGGGAACATATCGAGACCGGCTCGTCGGTGTAGGGTCACCGGATAGTACAGGGGAGCCGCGGTTCATCCCAACGCCAGCCTCGAACGTGCCGTTTCAGATGCGATTTCTCGTTCAGTATATCCAGCAGGGGGGCCAATACGCACCGCTGATCGATCTCGCACTCGTCCACTATCAGTTCGAGACAATTCACCCGTTTCTTGACGGGAACGGACGGCTGGGTCGATTGCTCATCGTCCTGCTGCTCTACGAATGGGAGTTGCTTCCCGGACCCTATCTGTATCCGAGCGCGTATTTCAATGCGAACCGTGATGACTACGTCGACACCCTCTTGGCTGTGAGTCAGCGCGGAGCATGGAACGAGTGGGTGTCGTTCTTCCTCGACGCACTCCAGACGCAGGCCACGGATGCGTATGAGGCTGCCCGGGAGTTGCTCTCCCTCCGCGATCAGTATCGGGACCAGTATCGGAATGCCGGGCCTGTCCTCCGTGAACTCGTCGAGTATCTGTTCGAACGGCCGTACGTAACCGTCCAGGTAGCTGCCGAGTCCCTCGATCGAACGGAAGCCGCCGTGAACGACGCGATGAGCCGCCTCGAAGATGATGAGATCGTCGTCGAGACGACGGGTAAACAGCGCTATCGACGGTTTCAGGCTCGTGATGTACTCGAAATTGTCGAACCCTACTAACTCACCGGCACCCTCGATGAATAGCTCGCTGGTTCGTTATCCCTTCCAAAGTAGAATACGTATACGCTCTTCTGTAGGAGATTGTTGATGGAGCCGAGGTCGCCAGTGTGGGAGATCACATCAGCGCTCCGAGCGTCCATTTCGCACGATCTCGATGTCGGGCGTTTAACGGAAAACTGCACGACAGCGGCTGATCAACAATGTGCTACACAAGAGCGAACGTGTCGGACTATCGTCGAGTATCCGGTTTCATTCCGGTGTTTCCGCAGGGCTGTTCCACATTATTCCCATACTCCTTTGCGATACTATTCTTGCTGGCAGATGTTTATTACTCGTTGCGCACAATCAGACAGTGTCCGGAACAGCGAAACGAGATATAAACGCCTGCATCGGCGTCCGTCCTGATACCGAATCAGCAGTTACAGCGTCTCAACCCGCTGGTACGTGTTGAGCCGACCATTCCGATCGACAGTAATCTGGCCATCATCCTCGAGTTGCCGGAGTTTGTTGTAGAT
>JAZKST010000068.1:0-12959 GCA_036625905.1 Haloarculaceae archaeon | reverse complement strand
GTACGATGCCTGTCTTGAAGCTCGTTCGGTGTACAACGAAACCATCCGCCTCGCAAAGCGAGGCGTCGATTGGGATGCGATTCTCAACCGCGTAGCCGACGGCGCTGACCTCGTCAAGAACACGGCACAACGCATCGCTGTCGAGGCACTCAGCGCGATGGAGAACTACTACGAGCACGGTGACTTCGGTCTACCAAGTCACACCAAAGACGGGCCGCATCCGCTCCAGGCGAACTACGAGGAGGGATATAACCGGTCACTCACCGATAGCGGGGACGTGGCGTTCCGCATCAGCGCAAAGCCGTACAAGCACGTCAAAGGCACTCTCGAAGGCGGCCACACTCACCTCGATATCATCGAAACTGCACTCACGAGTGACGAGTGGAAGGTGACGACTGCCCAAACCCTGTGGCGTGATGGCAACCCTGAACTACACGTCACCGTCACTAACACCAAGCAGTCCGTCCGGAACAGGGAGGATTCGCGGACGGTCGTCGGTCTGGACGTGAACGAGAATAACGTAGCCCTCACCGCACTCTCCAAGGATGGCGTTGTGGGCACGCTCGTCATCGACTTTCCGGAGATTAAGTTCGAGCGGCACCATTACTTCACCATGCGCAAGCGCGTGCAGAGCGCGGGGAAGCCAAGTATCCACGATACGCTTGAAGGTCGGGAGAAGCGGTTCGTCCGTGACCGGCTCCACAAGGTGAGTAGTCACATCGTGGAGTGGAGCCGGCGGTTCGAGAAGCCGTGTATCGTCTTTGAGGACCTCAAAGAGATGCGCGAGGGTATCGACTACGGTACCCGGATGAACCGACGCTTGCACCACCTCCCGTTCCGCACTCTTCAGTTCTATACGTCGTACAAGGCCGCGTTCGAGGGTATCCCGACCGCCTGGATTCCTCCAGAGTATACGAGTCAGCGCTGCCCGATATGTGGGCATACCGACCGAGCGAATCGGAACAAGAAGCGGTTCAAGTGTCGGTCGTGTTCACATCAAGACCACGCCGACCGTGGTGCAAGCGTGAACATCGCTATGCACGGCGTGCTGGACCATCAGGATTGGAATGTGCCCGCTCTCAACAGCCTCCCCCAAGTACGGAAGGTGCGACGGCGGGCATCGGGGGCCGTGGACGCCCCGACCGTGACCCATCCTACCGACCGAGGCTACCCTGCCGATGGTAGCGTGGGTGTGTTCGACTAACCCACGGGGAGCCTCGGCGCTAGACTCCGGGGCAGTTCACTTCTCGATGATGCTCTCCTCGACGGCCTCGCCGAAGTGCCGGGCGGTGTCCTCGTAGTAGACGAGCATCTCGTCGCCCACCTCGAGGTCCGTGACCGCTCTGCGGCCGTCACGGGTGGCGACCTTGATCGTCTCGGCGTTCTGGAGCAGCGTCTCGATCCGGTCGCCGCCCTCGGTCTCGGCCTGCACCCGGAACATCGGCCGCTTCTCGATCTTCGCCCGGCCCACCAGCGCCTCGCGGGTGTTCCCCGCGGTGTCGACGACCTGCACCTCGTCGCCGGAGCCGAGTTCGGCGAGGTACTTCGTCTCGCCGCCGGGCGCACGGACGTAGGCGTGGACCGCACCCGCGTTCACGCGGAACGGGCGGGAGGCGACGTACGGCGACTCCGCGGTCTCGGCGTGGACGAAGAACAGGCCGCGGGCCATCGACCCGACGAGCATCCCCTCGTCGTCGGCCAGCATCGAGGCGGTGTCCACGCAGACCCGGTCGGCGCTGCCGGTCTGCTCGATGGCGGTGACGGTGGCGTACTCCAGGTCGAGCGTCTCGCGGTCGGCCTCCTCGCGCAGGCGGACCGTCCCGCGTATCTCGCCGGGGTCGTCCGTATCCAGCAGGACGCCGTCGGCGCCGAGTTCGAGCGTCTCGAACGCCGTCCGGGCCTCCTCCGCCGAGCGGACGCCGGCGACGAGCGTCGTCTCTTCGCCGATGCGCGCGATGAGGTTCTCCAGCGGGATGATCTTCCAGTCCTCGCCGACCACGAGCGTGTAGGCGGCGTCGGCGGCGGCCGCCTCCGCGAACGCCTCGTGGTCCGGGCTCGTGATTCGGACGTAGGCGCCCTCGGCGTCCTGGTCCGAGCGGCGGAGGGTGGTGAGGTCGGCGCTCCCGGAGAGGTCGCTCGGGAGGTCGATGGTGCCGTCGCCCTCGCCGCCCTTGCCGACCACGAGGAGGTCCGGTTCGGCCCCCTCGTCCTCCTCGGCGTCCATCACGTGGACGTCGTCGCCGGCGAACGCCGCGACGTTCACCCGCCCGAGCTCGCGGACCTTCGCCACGTCGCGCCGGTCGACGAGCACCCAGTCGACGCCCGCCTCCAGTCCGGCGGTGATGCGCCGCCTGCGGGCCTCCCAGTCGCCCACCTCGTCGTCGGCTTTCAGCCAGACGGTCCGGTCTGTCATGTGTGCGGGACTCGCGGGGTCCCGTATTTAAGCTGGCGAACGACGGACCCGCCCGCCACGGCGCCCGGACGCGACCGGCCCCGTCCGTCGCGTTCCCCTCCCCCACCCGGCCGCCGAGCGTCACCCGCAGGTCGCCGTGGATCACTCGGGACACGGGGACGGCCCAGGAGCCCCGGCAGGCCAACCCTTATACCCGCGTTCACCCAAGTCCCCCTATGCTCATCCCGTTGCAGGCGGGGATCGCCCTCCCGGTGGTCGCACTCGTGGTGCTGGCCATCGCCATCGTGGCGGTCTACCAGGCGGTCGAGATCGTCAACGCCTACGAGAAGCGCGCGCTGACGGTGTTCGGGGAGTACCGGAAGCTGCTCGAGCCCGGCATCAGCTTCATCCCGCCGTTCGTCTCGCGCACCTACGCGTTCGACATGCGGACACAGACCCTCGACGTCCCCCGGCAGGAGGCCATCACCCGTGACAACTCGCCGGTGACCGCCGACGCCGTCGTCTACATCAAGGTGATGGACGCCAAGAAGGCGTTCCTCGAGGTCGACGACTACAAGCGCGCGGTGTCGAACCTCGCCCAGACGACGCTGCGGGCGGTTCTGGGCGACATGGAACTCGACGACACGCTGAACAAGCGCGGGGAGATCAACGCCCGCATCCGGCGCGAGCTCGACGAGCCCACCGACGAGTGGGGCGTCCGCGTCGAGAGCGTCGAGGTCCGGGAGGTCAACCCCTCCCAGGACGTCCAGCAGGCGATGGAGCAGCAGACCTCCGCCGAGCGCCGCCGCCGTGCCATGATCCTCGAGGCGCAGGGCGAGCGCCGCTCCGCCATCGAGACCGCGGAGGGTGACAAGCAGTCGAACATCATCCGCGCCCAGGGTGAGAAGCAGTCCCAGATCCTCGAGGCGCAGGGGGACGCCATCTCGACGGTCCTGCGCGCGAAGTCCGCCGAGTCGATGGGCGAGCGCGCGGTCATCGACAAGGGGATGGAGACGCTCGCGGACATCGGCCAGAGCGAGTCGACGACGTTCGTGCTGCCCCAGGAACTCACCTCCCTCGTGGGGCGGTACGGCAAGCACCTCACCGGCAGCGACGTCCAGACGGACGGCAACCTGCTCGACAGCCTGGACTTCGACGCGGAGACCCGCGAGATGCTCGGCCTCGACGACATCGAGGAGATACTCGGCCAGATCGACCAGGAGGCCGAGATGGACGTCGAGGCCATGGAGCAGGAGGCCGAGGCGATCAAGCAGGGCGCGGACCCGACCGACATCCGGAGCGCCGACGAGGTCATCGAGGAGATGGACGAGGAGATACCGGAGTCCGACATCCCAGAGCCGAACGTGGACGAGGGGGGCGACAGCTCGGGCGGAACCGCCGAGAGCGGCTCGACCGACGGCGCGGAGTCCGAACGCGAGCCAGAGCCGGAGTAGAAGTCCTGGCCGGCGACCTTCAGCGGGTCGACGAGGTCGGACTCCCGGAGCCGGTCGAGCACGAGGGGGGTTGTTGTGCCCCAGGGGCGCGGCGCCGACGTGCGAGGTGAAATCGGGCAGGACGTTCCCGTCGACGTCCGTGACGAACGGGCCGCTCGCCTCGGCCACGGTGTCCCGGACGAAGCCGCAGACGTAGGTGCTCTTCGCGGCGAACCGGGAGTGGTACTCCACCCGCTCGCGGGGCCCGCGGCCCGGGGAACGCGTTCACGCGCACCTCCGCGGTCTGACGGTCCATGACCCGGACTATGCCGACCCCGGAGTAAGCACACGGGAGAAGCCGAGGCAGTTACACGACCACCGCTGCCACGGTACGAGGCCGGCGGCTCCGAACGTGGCCTGTGCGAGCCCGCCGGCGAGGACCACCCGCGTTCGAGCCCGAGGAACAGCCCCAGCGTCGCCACGGCCAGCCGAGTCACGCCGCCGTCGAGACCGCCGAGCATCGGCCCGTATGGCACATATAGACAAATATAGCCGTATATCTTTCGTGCGTCCTCGGGACGCCTAACTTATCCCCTTCCTCGTGGATTCGGACGTATGGAGGTAGAACTGGACCGCTCGCGGGTGGCCTGGAGCCTCCTCGGGCTCCTGCTCGCCGGGGTGCTCGTCTACGTCGCGTACTCGTTCGTGGGGACGATCGTCTTCGGCCTGTTCGTCTACTACGCGACCCGGCCGGTCTATCGGCGGACCCGCCGGCGGATACCGAACCGGAACATCGCCGCCGGTGTCGCGCTGACCGTCGTCGTCCTGCCGGTGTTCCTCCTCCTCGGATACACGGTCGCCATCGCCCTCCAGGAGTTCAACCGACTGAGAGAGACCGTCGACCTGGGTCCGTTCGAGGAGATACTGGCCCCCTACGTGAACATCTCGGAGGTGGTGAGCAACCCGTCGACCCTGCTGAACGACCCGGACGTCCAGAGCCTCGTGGGGAGCATCGCCGACGGCGCCGTCCAGTCGCTCGGACTGGTAGGAACCGGCCTCCTCCACCTGTTCATCGTGCTCGCCGTCGCGTTCTACCTCCTCAAGGACGGTCCCCGACTGAGCCGGTGGGTCCACCGGCAGGTCGCCGACGCCGACGGCGTCCTCCGGACGTTCGGGATCGCCGTCGACCGGGATCTCTACCGGGTGTTCTCGGGGAACATCTACAACGCGCTGTTCACGGCCACGGTCGGCGCGCTCACCTACAGCCTCCTCGACGTCGCTGCGCCGGCCTCGGCGGCGCTCCCGTACCCGGCGCTGCTGGGACTGCTCGCCGGCGCCGGGAGCCTCGTCCCCGTCGTCGGCATGAAGCTCGTCTACGTCCCGGTCGCCCTCTACCTCTACGTCACCCAGTTCGTGTCCGGCGAGCCGGTCCTCTGGGTGCCGACCGCGTTCGTCCTCCTCTCGTTCGTCGTCGTCGACACCATCCCGGACCTCGTGATCCGTCCGATGGTCTCCGGCCAGCGCCCGCAGGTCGAGTACTCCCTGTACCCGCCGTCGGTGCGGGTCCGGCTCTCGGGCGAGGACGGGGTCCACGTCGGGCTGATAATGTTCGCGTACATCTTCGGACCGCTGCTGTTCGGCTGGTACGGGCTCTTCCTCGGGCCGATGCTTCTGGTCGTGGTCGTTCACTTCGCCCGGATCGTCCTCCCCGAACTGCTCGGGCCCCGGACGATCCAGCCGTACGCGGTCGACCCATCGCAGGCCACCGAGGTCGGGGAGCCGCCGGGCGCGGACCCCGGGGCGACGGGCGGGTCGGAGGCGGGTGGTGGCCCCGCGCCGGACCTGGAAGAAGGGAGCTGACCCCGACGGTTCCGAGGGCGGGGACTAATCGGACCGGCCCGCGCACGAACGGTCCCGCTCCAACCGTGTCCCGTCCCGGGGACAGTAGTCGTGCTCCGGATCCGCGGTCCGGTACCCGCAGGTCGGGCACTCGGCGACCTCGGACCCGGATCGGTCCTCGCCTCGACCCCTCGACCCCCGGAGCAGGAAGGGGACGAACGGGACGAACAGGAAGAACAGCAAGCTGTCGAAGTAGTACCAGAGGGCGGCGCTGACCGCCGAGGCCGAGGAGCACGCCCGCGAGGGCCGTGAGGGCGCGCGAGGGAGCCACGTCGCTACGAGAGGTGGGCCGCGATGTCCGCCTCGGTGATGATGCCCACCATCCGGCCGTCGCGCTGGACGATGACCGCCTTGTTGTAGTTCAGATAGCTGTTCACCTCGTCGAGTGAGGCGTCCGGGCCGACGGTATGGATACCGTCGCCCATCACCTCGCGGACGGGCCGCTCGTCCAGGTCGCCCTCGCCGCGGTGCCGGCGGACGTCCGAGTTCGAGATGATACCCACCGGGGTCTCGCCCGCGTCGACCACCGGGAGCTGGGAGAACCCCTCCTCGCCCATCAGGTCGATCGCCGACGCGACGCTCTCGTCCTCCGAGACGTAGGTGAGCGACTCGTTCATGATGTCCGCGGCGTGGAGGACGGCCCCTTCGGCCTCGTTGAGCGCCTCGACGATGCGCCGCAGGGTCGACAGCCGGGGGTCGACGTCGCCGCCCTCGATCCGGGCGATGAGCGGCTGGGAGACCTCGGCCATCTCCGCCAGTTCGCTCTGCGTGAGGTCGATCTTCTTCCGCCGTTCCCTGAGGTCCGAGGGCGTCGGCAGCTCCATGCCGCCGTATAACCATTGGTTATTCAAAAGTCGTTCGGCCGGGCCGGAGCTCGGCGGTCGGCAGCAGCCGACTACGCCGCCGCGTCGTCCTCGTCCGCCTCGGTCTCGAACGTCTCGATGACCTTCAGCGGGACGTCCCGGAGCGCGCCGCCGACCTCGCTCTTGGCGATGCGCTGGGCGTGTTCGACCGAGTCCGCGTTGAACACCTCCAGTTCGAGGACGAGTCCCACGAGCGCCGTGTCGGCGGCGATGTATCCCGAGTCGAACGGCTCCCCGCAGGCCGGACACGGTGTCGAACCGACGTTCACCTCCACGTACTCCAGGCCCTGATCGTTGAGTCGGCGACCCGCCTCCGTGACGGCGACGCCGATGGCGTCGTCGATCTCCTGCACGTCCCGCACGAGCCAGGCCGCCTCCATGGCGACGAGGTAGTTGCTCATGGGTCGACTCCGGCCTCCAGAGGGTACTGTCTTGTGGATTCCCCGCGGCACGTCGGCGTACGCGACTCCGAATATCGCCATAACTTACCCGAACCCCGGGCGTGAGCGACCGGCGCGATACGGTCCGCGGGCCCTCGATCCCATCCGGATTTGATTCGGGACAAGTCGAATTGAACCGCAGGACTGCAGCGGGGTGACACCCCCTCTCGGCGCCGGTTTCGTTGGCAAGGTTTATGTAGGGATAGCGGCTCGCCACGCGGTGAAGCCCATGGAAGCACGGCTGCGCCGCACGAGCCTGTTCGCGCTGTACCAGACCAGCATCGTCCTCGGTATCGCACTCCTCCCCGTCGCCGTCCTGGCGCGGCAGATGGGGGTTCAGCTGCCGGTCGGAGCGCTGATCGACCGTCTCGGGACCGCCTACGAGGCCGCCGCCGAGGAGTAGGCTCGCGGGTGGCTTCGCTCCCCGCTCGCCATACCGAGGCGCTCACTACGTTCGCGCCTCGCTGTTCGCGGTTCCCTGCGGTCACCGCTCACCAGTTCGGGACGCTCGCTTCGCTCGCGCCTCGCACCCGAAGGGTGGGATTTATCTGCGTCTCCCGTCTACGACCGGGTAATGCGACAGACCGATTTCTCCCTGCCGCGGACCGGCCAGGACTTCGAGTCGTCCGTCTACGAACCCGAACTGGGCTCGCTCCCGGACGTCTCGGAGAAGGACGCGGAGAAGGTGAACTCCACCGGGACGACCACCATCGGCATCAGCACGGCCGAGGGCGTGGTCATCGCGACGGACATGCGCGCGTCGCTCGGCGGGCGCTTCGTCTCGAACAAGAACGTCCAGAAGGTCGAGCAGATCCACCCGACGGCCGCGCTCACGCTCGTCGGCTCGGTGGGTGGCGCCCAGTCGTTCATCCGGTCGCTCCGCGCCGAGGTGAACCTCTACGAGGCCCGCCGGGGCGAGCCGATGAGCATCAACGGGCTGGCGACACTCGCCGGTAACTTCGCCCGCGGCGGCCCGTTCTTCGCCATCAACCCCATCCTGGGTGGCGTGGACGAGGAGGGCAACCACGTCTACTCCATCGACCCCGCCGGCGGCGTCATGGAGGACGACTACACCGTCACCGGCTCCGGGCTCACCGTCGCGTACGGTACCCTCGAGCGCGAGTACCGCGAGGACATGTCCAACGAGGAGGCCAAGCAGGTCGCCGCCTCCGGCGTGAAGGCCGCCGTCGAGCGCGACACCGGCTCGGGCAACGGCGTCTACCTCGCCGAGGTCACGAGCGAGGGCGTCGATATCTCCGGACACAAGGACTTCGACGAGGTCCTGTAGGTCGGTTCCCGTCCTCCGTCCACCGACCGCGTAGCGGCCGCGCCGCCTACGGGCCACGGGAGTCGCACCGACGAACGCCGCTGACCGGCAGCATCGCGCGGCAGTTCAGCCGTGCGACGGCCCCCTCGTTCGGGGCCTCGAACCTCGCGGTCACCGTGACGACCCGCCCAGCGGCGTCGAGGTCGAGGGTCGCCCCGCGAGGGGTACCCCTGCCGCGCCGCGCCCCCGGATCCGCGCTCCGGCCGGCGACCCGTCCCTGGCTACCGACGCCCGCCTCGGGACCCGCGTCCGTGACTTCCGCGTGGTCGGTCCCCGACATGATCTGGCACCGAACGGGACTCGAACGTACGAACAGATAGCATTATTCGGTGGGAAATCGACCACGCCGTGGTCCCGCTCCCACCGGTCGAGCGTCGTTCACACCGTGAACCCTCGCCGACCGCGATCCCGCCCCGGCTCTGGTACCGGGACTTCCCCCGCCGGAGGTGTCGAGAACCGCGGGCGCCCCTCGAGGTGTCGGTCGTGTCGAAACGACTATCGGCCCCCATGGGGTGGACTGGACCGTGCCGACGGTCGAGTCGCTGCTCGTGCTCGCCGCCTCGCTCGCCGTCCTCGTGTGGGCCTCGCGGCTGGCGGTCGACCGCCTCGTGCTGGGCGGGTCGATGGCCGAGGTCGTCACCATCGGGCTGGCGTCGGCGGGGCCGTCTCGACCTACCGGGTCCCCCCGGCGGTCGTCCGGTGGGACCTCCCGTTCAAACTGCTCGCGGGGACCGCCTTCCTGGTGTGGATCACCCGCAACGGCGGGCGGGTTCGGCGACGCGACGGCACCGCGCCCCTGATCGCCCACTTCGTCTACGTGGTCGGCCGACTGCTCCTCTACTCCGGACAGTGACCGAACAGGAGGTGCGTCGGACGCGTGTCGTTCGCCCGACCGACAGATTTATGTCCCATGGTACCATTCCACGGTATTGCGGCGGAAGCCGCGAGGACACACCGGACGACCGGGGCAAGAACACCCGTTCAGGGTGGTACGGCTCCGGTTGGGGGCAACAACCGAAGGACCCGTAACAGGGTTACGAGGTCAACGCTCCGAAGGAGAACCGCAGCAGTCCAGGGCCGATCCGTCCGGACGGACCGGAAGGAAGGCCAAGTACCGGACGTCGCGCGAGTGGTGTTCGGGAACCCGACGCCGTCGACAAAAGTCGGTGCAAGCCCGACTAAAGCCCGCAAGGGCAAGGCCGGTGGAAGCCCGGCTAAAGCCGACAACCATGCGTCGGAAGGGCCGCAGGACTGTGGAAAACGTCCCCCGTCCGGGTCCAAATCGCGACTTCCCCGGGACTCTTACCGCCGATCACTGCCCGATAGCGTGCGCTACGAAGACCGGAGCGATCACCCCGAGAGATCGGCCCCGACCGCCCCGAGGGCGTCCCAGGCCCGCTCGATCTCGGGGTCGGCGAGCATGCTGAAGAAGCCGTGTATCATCTCCGGGTAGTGGTGGTGAGTGACCTCGACGCCGTCCGCCTCCAGCCGTTCGGCGTAGGCGATCCCCTCGTCCCGGAGCGGGTCGAAGCCCGCGGTGACGACGCTCGCCGACGGGAGTCCCGAGAGGTCACGGGCCTCCAGCGGGTAGGCGTACGGGTTGCGGGCGTCGACCGCCCGCTCGAGGTAGTGGTCGTGGAACCACTCCATGTCCGTCCGCGTGAGGAAGTAGCCCTCGGCGTTCTCCTCGTAGCTCCCGAACTGCCGGACCCGGTTCGTGACCGGGTAGACGAGCACCTGTCGGTCGATCTCCGGACCGCCGCGGTCCCGTGCCAGCAGCGCGACGACGGCCGCGAGGTTCCCCCCGGCGGAAGTCCCCCCGACGGCGACCCGGTCGGGGTCGACACCCAGCGTCCCCGCGTGTTCGACCGTCCACCGGGTGCCCGCGTAGCAGTCCTCCGGGGCGGCCGGGAACGGGTGTTCCGGGGCGTGGCGGTAGTTCGCGCTCACGACGACCCGCCCGGTCTCCGCACAGAGGGCCCGACAGGCGGGGTCGACCGAGTCGAGGTTCCCGAGGACGAACCCGCCGCCGTGGAACCAGACCAGCGCGGGCCGGGGTTCCTCTCCGTCCGATTCGGGTTCGTACACCCGGACGGGGAGTTCGCCGCCGTCCGGACCGGGCGCCGAGAGGTCGCGGACCCGGCCCACCGGCCGGGGATCGGCCGCCGAAGCGAACAGCTCCTCCAGGTACCGTCTCGCGCCCGGGACGGACAGCGCGTGGAAGGGGAGTACTCCCTGTCGATCCATCTCGTCGAGTATCGCTCGTACCTCGGGTGCCGGCTGGTCGGCCATGCCCCGGGTTCGGTGGGGGGTGACAAATCCCTGTTGTCCGGCGGTATTGTGACCGGCCGGACGTCTCCGGGGCTCCCGGTGTCCGGCTCGTCCGTCTCACTCGGGGTAGCGGTCCCCGACGCTCGCCGCGAGGTACTCATCGAGCAGCGTCGGGAAGTCCCGACCCCGGAGGTAGCGCAGGCCGAAGTCCTCGGCCCAGGTGATGATACCGGTGTCCTCGGTGACGACGCCGGCGTCGAGTTCGCGGGCGAGCACGAGCAGGTCGAAGTCCTCGCGGGAGTCGAGCACGCCCCGGCGGAGCGTCGAGCGGTACTCCTCGCGCAGATCGGAGACGACCCGGTCGACGGCGGTGATGTCACCCGCGTCTTCCTCGTTCCGGGACTCCTCGGCCTTCCGGACAGCCTTCTCCGAGACCCGCAGCCCCCGGTCCACGCGGTCGGCCATCTCATCGATGTACTCGTAGACGAGTTCGGCGGGGATGGTCACGCCGTAGCGATCGGGGTTCTTCTTGATGAGCCAGGTGTTGAGCTTCGAGCGGGTCTCGGCGGGAACCTCGCGGTCCTCGAGCATCGACGCGAGCTCCTCGTATACGGAGGGCGGGATGTAACAGGAGATGTCGAGCTGGAGCTTGGCCTCCCCGATCAGGTCCAGGAGCCGCGCGAGCGTGTCCGCGAGGGCCTCGTCCTCGTACCGGATCTCGTCGGTGAGGAAGACGGACGTGTCGAGGACGAACCGCTGTCTCAGCGGATGCTCCGGCATGGAGGTGGGTCGACCCCCCGCGGTAAAAACGGTCGCGGTCTGTGCGGCCCGGTCCCGGGTAGCTCATACGGACTGTCGTAGTCCGTATCAGATCGTCAGGACGGGCTGGTCGGCGTACTCGAAGACGTGGTCGGCGACGCTCCCGACGCGGTGGCCGGGGGTGTGACCGACCGCACCCATCACGATGACGTCCGCGCCGACCTCGTCGGCGTAGTCGAGGATCTCGTACTTGGGGACGCCGTGGGCCGAGCGACGCTCGAACGGGACGCCCCGCTCCTCGGCGAGCCCCTCGACCTCGACGAGGAACCCGTGGCCGGCGTCCTCGATCAGGTCGGTCGAGAGCTCGGCGGTACTCAGCGCTGGCTCGTCGGCCAGGTGGGTGTCGACGACGAATATCGCGTGGACGGTCGCATCGTACCGGCTCGCGAGGTCGACCGCGTACTCCGCGGCCCTGCGTGCCCGCTCGCTCCCGTCCGTCGCCACGAGGATGGTCTCGTACATGACTGTCTCACGAGGCGAGGTACGCTCTCGTGGAACATAACCCCGTCGTGGGCACGCGCCGGCTCTCGTGGACGACCTAGAAGTCCGGCAGGTCGTCCGGTGCGTCGAACGCCGACTCCCACTCGATGTACTCCTGTTTGAGCACCTCCGAGACGACCTGTCCGAGCTCGGTCAGCCCGGCGTTGATCCCCGAGACGGTCCCCCAGGAGTCGATCTCGGGGTGGAGGTCCCGCTCCTTCCAGTCCTCCGGGAGGCCGGGGGCGTGGTAGCCCACTCGGTTGGCAAACGAATCCCAAAAGAAATCAAATCGTTTTACGAGCTCGAGATCTTCCACAACTACCCACTCCTCTTCGGTCAAATCGGTATATTCGGCCCATTGATTCCACGCTTCTACCCACGCCCCGTCCCTGAGGAACGTCTCTAATTCATCACGCCGGTACTCTGTGTCTCCAACGATTTCTGCGTCCTCATATTCGTCCGGGTCAACGTCCCGAAGCTCCGGCGGGTCGGGTATCTCGACGTCTAGTCCCATAGCCGGGAGTTCGTCAACTGTACGTATAAATCACCGTGGCATCATCGCGCCCAATGACTCTTTATTCACCCAATCGTGGTGTCACTCGAACGGCCATGGCCGACGACGCCGACTACGTCACGGCCACGCGCTCGGAGGTCAGTCGGCGCCTCCAGCACATAGACCCCATCGAGTTCGAGCACGTCGTTGCGGACCTGTGGGACCGGATCGGGTGGGAGACGCGCGTCGTCGGCGAGCCGGGCGATCGCGGGATCGACGTGATCGCGACGCGAGGCGAGCAGACACAACTCATCCAGGCCAAGCGATACGGCCCGACCACGACGGTCGGCTCACCCGAGGTCCAGCAGTACGCCGCGCTCCAACTGCAGGAAGACGATGTCGACCAGGTCACGATCGTCACGACGGGTGAGTTCTCCGCGCAGGCCGAGGAAATGGCCCCGGACCTCGATGTGATCCTCGTCGACGGCGAGGCAGTCACTGACGACGCCGCGGTCGTCAGTGACGCTGACTCGGGCATCGTG
>JAZKST010000027.1:0-45479 GCA_036625905.1 Haloarculaceae archaeon | reverse complement strand
GGGCTCGGGCCCTACCGTCGGGCGTTCGTCGCACCCGAGGAGCACGTCGGTGTCCCGTTCGAGTTCGTCGAGCCGACGTAGCTACCGATCGAGCGTCTCGCGGCTGATGGTCGCGGGGATGAGTTCCCCGAGCGTGTACTCCGTGACGACCGGTCCCTCCCTGCCGTCGGCCCCGTCACAGTAGACGGGGAACTCCTCCCCACAGAACTCCGCGAGGGTCTGCCGACACATCCCGCAGGGGGTGACGCCGTCCCGCTTTCCGGAGGCGACGGCGAGCGCCTCGAAGTCGCGGTGGCCCTCCATCAGCGCGCGAGCTACGGCGACCTCCTCGGCGTGGAGGCTGTTGGAGTAGTTCGCGTTCTCGATGTTCGTGCCCGTGTAGACGCTCCCCTCGTCGGTCAGCAGGGCGGCGCCGACGCGGTACTCGGAGTAGGGGACGTACGCGCGGTCGAGCGCCTCGCGGGCATCGGCGACGAGTTCGGCGGGCTCGTGGTCCATGTCGCGTTCGTGTGGGTCGGGTAGGGATAGGTGTCGTGGTGTTCCGTCGCCTCTATCCGTCGGGATCCGTTGCTGACTGGACTAACGATGTCGCGTGGGACTGAAAGGGGTCGGCGTCTCGGGGAAGGCAGACGAAGTAAGCACCACAGGAAGGGAACGAGCGCAGCGAGTGAACGACCGAGGCGCGCAACGAGTCCCCCGACCCGAGACACCGGGGGCTTTCGAGGCAGTTCCAGTTCCTGCTGCCCACGGAGAGGACGTCTCGAAAGCCCCCGACCGCTACACTCGCGCGAGTCGTTGCGGTCGGCCCCTTCCAGTCCCACCCGACATCCAGAATCGAGCACGAAGTCGAACCCTCGGAACGCGAATCCGTCCTACTCCTCGCCGGACCCGTAGTGATCGCCCGCGGCTCCCGGAATGCGGGTCCGGCCGACCAGTGCGAGGACGACGATGACGGTGACGAACGGGATGATCCGCACGAGCGAGTCGGGGACGCCCGTCCCGCGGGTCTGGAGGGTGAGCTGGAGCGCGTCGAGCCCCGCGAACAGGAACGTCGAGAGGAACGCCCCGACGGGGTTGTAGTTGCCGAACAGGTAGGCGACGATGGCGATGAACCCCTTGCCGTTGACCATCGTCGGGCCGTTGCCGGTGAACTGTCCGAGCCCGAGCGACAGCGCCGACCCGCCCATCCCGGCGAGCACGCCCGAGAGCAGCACCGCGGCGTAGCGCACCCGCGAGACGTCCACGCCCGCCGTGTCGAGCGCCTTCGGGTTCTCCCCGCTCGCCCGTACCCACCGGCCGAACGAGGTGCGGTAGAGCAGGAACCAGGAGGCGCCGACCATCAGGACCATCAGGTAGACCGACAGCGAGGCCTCCAGTAGCACGTCGAGGACGAACCCGAGGAGCCCGCCGAGGACCGGGACGCCGAACGACGTCGGTATCGCCTCGGGGGCAGGCAGGAACCCGAACACCTCGGGGAGCGTCGGGACGGTCCCGACGCTGTCGGTGTTGGGTCCCCCGTAGACGACCTGCGAGGCGAACGGCGCGAGTCCGAGCGCGATGAGCCACACCGCGAGTCCCGCGATGATCTGGTCGGCGCGGAACTCGATGCAGACGACGGCGAACAGCCCGGCGAGGGCCGTACTCGCGAGGACGCCGAGCGCGAACCCGAGCGCGATGGAGCCCGTGACGTCGGTTCCCCATATCGCGCCGAACGCGGCGATTATCAGGAGCCCCTCGAGGCCGATGTTGATGACGCCGGCCTTCTCGGCGAAGATGCCCCCCAGCGCGGCCAGCGCGATGGGGACCGACAGCCGGAGGGCGGCGCCGAACGCCGACTCGCTCGTGGCGATGGTCAGCAGTTCGCCGACCAGCGACTCCGGTCTCGCGAGTCCGGCGGGCCTATCGCCCCGCCCGCTCGACGGCAGCCTCGACCAGTTCGCGTCCCCGGCCGACGAGTTCGTCCACGTCGTCGCTCTCGGCGTAGAGCCGGACGTACGGCTCGGTCCCGGAGGGTCTGACCAGCAGCCACGAGCCGTCCGGTCGTTCGAGCCGGACACCGTGCTCCGTGTCGAGCGCCGCCTCGGAGAACGCGTCGGGAAGGGTCGTCTCGAGGGTCGCCATCACCGACCGCTTGTGTTCGTCCGGACAGGGGACGCTCGCCTTCCGGTAGGGCCGCTCGGTCACCGGCTCCCGGAGCGAGGCCAGCCCTCCGACGGCGACCAGCCGCGACAGCACCGCGGCGCTGGCCACGCCGTCGATCCACGGTCCGAACGCGGGGTGGATGTGCTTCCAGGGCTCGGCCGCGAAGACCACCGCGGTCTCCGGGCCACCCGACCCGTAGGCCGCCACGACGCCCTCGTGGAGCGCGCCGAGCCTGACCCGCTCGACGCGGCCGCCCGCCGCCCGGACCCGCTCGTCGATGCGCGCCGAGGCGTTCGGCGTCGTCACCACCACAGGGTCGCCGGCCTGGCTCCCCCGGACGTACCGCTCGGCGAGTATCGCGACGACGGTGTCCTCGTGGACCACTTCGCCGTCGCCGTCCAGCAGCACGATCCGGTCGGCGTCGCCGTCGTGACCGATTCCCAGGACGGCGTCGTCCTCGGCGAGGAACGCCCGGAGGTCGGCGAGGCTCTCGGGTGTCGGTTTCGACTCGCGGCCGGGGAAGTGGCCGTCGACGTTGTCGTTGAGCCCGACGACGTCGGCGCCCATCGCCGCGAGTACGCGCGGGGTGGCCACCGACGCCATCCCGTTGCCGCAGTCGACGGCCACACGGAGCCCCTCGAGGGACGTCCCGTACGACCGGGCGTAGTCGACGACGGCCTCGCGGTACCGCGCGAGCGGGTCGACCCGCTCGGAGCCGGCCCAGTCGGTCCACTCCGCCGGCGGGTCCGGGTCGGCGACCCGCCGCTCGACCCGTCGCTCGGCCTCGCGGTCGTACTCTTGGCCGTTCTCGAAGAGCTTCAGACCGTTGTCCGACGGCGGGTTGTGGCTCGCCGTCACCATCACGCCCTGGCGACCGAGCGAGGCGAACGCGAGCGCCGGCGTCGGCACCTGTCCGACCCGGACGACGCGGGCGCCCGCAGCGGTCAGCCCGGCCTCGACCGCCGAGGCCAGCGCCGGGCCGGACTCCCGGCCGTCGCGACCGACGACGAACTCCCCCGCGTCGCGGCCCGCCGCGCTCGCCACGCGCAGGGCGAACGCGGGCGTCACGCGGGTCCGAACGTCCCCCCGGATGCCGGCGGTGCCGAACAGCTCCTCGACCTCGGCATCGTCCATACGCGGGGATGGCACCGGTGGTACTTAGGTGGACGTGTCACGGGCCCCTCCACGAGCGAGAGCTTGGGCCGCTCTATGGTCGGCGGGAGAGCGAGAACTCCCGCGAGCGGGACGGGGCAGGATAACCGGAACGAAGACGCAGCAGGGAGGGGAACGGCGACGACGGGGCGTCGGTGACCGGTCCGTTCGAGCTCCGGTTCGGGTTCGTCCGTTCGACCCGTTCAGAGTTCGACGCCGCTCGGGATGAGACTGTGGCCGCGGAGGAGCCCGCCGTCGGAGTCGTAGACGAGGAGCGTGGACTTCTCGTAGGTCGCGAACGGCTCGCCCTCGATGGCCACCTCGACCCGATAGCGCTTGCCGTCGTCGGTGTCCTTCCCGTACGCGCGTGCAGCGCCGACGAACCGGGTGACGTCGCCGGCGTCGGCGTTGAGTTCGAGAACGAAGTCGCCGGTCACGCGGTTGGTCACGGCGACGACCCCCTCGGTGTCGTCGTCGTCGACGGGGCCGTGGAGGCGGTAGGAGACGTCGAGGTCGCCCGCCTCGAGTACGGTCCCCGACTCGTCGGTGAGCCGTTCGGTCAACTGGTCGTCGGGGCCGTCGAAGTCGATGGTGACGGTCGGGATGCCCGCTCCCTCCGGCCCCCGGGCGTCCCCGATGTTCCTGACGTCGAGCGTAAAGTAGTCGCGCCTCATTCCAGCACGTGTCGGGTACGCGGCCGGCAGTGATGAACCTGACGACTGCGGCGGCCCCGCGACGCTCGTCGCGCGACCGGTCGGCAGGGTTTATCGGCTCCCCCCGGCCAGGAGGGGTATGGTCTGGGTCCGGTCGGAGTACGCCGGGGAGTTCGCCGTCCTCTCGGCGTGGGCGTCGGCGTTCGTCCCCTGGTCGGTGTCGTTCGCCAGCCAGGGTGGGGTCACGCTGGTCGTGCTCCGGTTTCCCCTCCTGATGCTCCAGTTCGTACTGGGGGCACAGCTCGGGGGCGGCGAACGGCCGTTCCTCCCCGTCTGGAGCGCCTACACGTTCCCGGCGAGCGAGGCCGTCACCCGGGCGTACCTCGTCTGGCTCGGCGGCGCGGGCGTCTTCGGCCTCGCGCTCCTGCTCGGCGTCGTCTACTACGCCACCGACGAGCGTCTCGAGGCGCGGCTGCCGGTCGACCCCGTCCGGCTGATGGGCGGGCTCCTGCTCGCGACGGCGGTCGTCCTGAGTGCCGCCACGGTCATGCTCTGGGGGAGCTTCCTCGGTGGCTCCGTTCCGGTCGGGG
Organism: Haloarculaceae archaeon; assembly: GCA_036625905.1. Lineage (GTDB taxonomy): Archaea > Halobacteriota > Halobacteria > Halobacteriales > Haloarculaceae > Salinirubellus. Next base: position 40,942 of record JAZKST010000027.1, on the reverse strand, counting down.
TCGTCTTCCTCTACGCGTTCGGCTACCTCCTGCTGACCGTCGAGCGCCGGGGGGACGAGGGCCCCGGACGGCCGGAGGACGACGGGGCGACCTGATACGGTCCTGCGCGATCCGTTCCCGACTCGCGGGCCCGGACTCCGTCCCATCGCTCCCGAAACGCCGATCATCCCGAAGATCACCGAAAGCGGACGACCGTACGACACGGACTAACCAGACGGTCCGTGTCGGGTGGTATCGTCACCGGCGCCGGGTTTCGAGCGGTATCACGGGACGGAGGTTTATACGTCGATGCGCCGAACCGTCGAGTAGATTTCCGTGTCACGGGAGGAGTCGACGCCGGCGCCGGAGGCTGGAACGGGGACGGGGACGGAACCCGACGGGGGCCTGTTCGCCCGGCTCTCCCGGTACGTCGACGTCCTCCGGGGGGCGGACCTGGACGTGGTCGCGTACCGACCCGGCGAGCACGGCCCCCTGGTCGAGTTCGACGGGCTCGGCGGGTACGAGGAGGTCGAGCGCTACTGGGTCGACGCCCCGTTCGCCTTCGTCTCGGTCAACTACGACGACGAGGCCAAGGAGCACCGCTACCAGGTCGTCGAGCCGACGCTCACGCCGCTCGAGTCCGAGCTGCTCGACGCGCTGTTCGAGGACATCCGCGCGCCGCTGCTCTACGACCGGGCGGTCGGCGAGGACCCGGAGGCGACGCTCCGCGACGAGCTCCGGATCCGCATCGAGGAGTACGGCGTCCGTATCGGCCTGGACTCGTTCTACCGGCTGTTCTACTACCTCTACCGGCGATTCCGTGGGTTCGGTCCCATCGACGCCATCATGAACGACCCGCACGTCGAGGACGTCTCCTGTGACGGCTACGACCTCCCGGTCTACGTCTACCACGACGAGTACCAGGACGTGGAGACGAACGTGCGGTTCCCCGAGGAGCTGCTGGACTCCTACGTCGTCCGGCTCGCCCAGCAGTCCGGTCGGCACGTCTCGGTGGGCAAGCCGGTCCTCGAGACCACCCTGGCGGACGGCTCGCGTGCCGAACTCGCCCTCGGGGACGAGGTGACCCCCCGGGGATCCGCGTTCACCATCCGGAAGTACTCCGAGGAGCCGTTCACGCCGATCGACCTGCTCGAGTACGGCACCTACGACCTCGACCAGCTGGTCTACCTCTGGACGGCCATCGAGCACAACCGGAACCTCGTCTTCGCGGGCGGCACCGCATCGGGGAAGACCACCAGTCTGAACGCCGTCTCGATGTTCATTCCCCCCCGCTCGAAACTCATCACCATCGAGGACACCCGCGAGCTCGCGCTCTACCACGACAACTGGCTCTCCTCGGTCACGCGCGAGCGGCTCGACGACGGCTCGGACGTGTCGATGTACGACCTGCTGCGCTCGGCGCTGCGCCACCGTCCGGAGTACATCCTCGTCGGGGAGGTGCGGGGCGAGGAGGCGATGACGCTGTTCCAGGCGATGAACACGGGCCACACCACGCTGTCGACGATGCACGCAGACAGCGTCCAGACAGTGATCAACCGGCTCGAGAACGAGCCCATCAACGTGCCCCGGTCGATGGTCCAGTCGCTCGACGTGCTCTGCGTGCAGGTGCTCGCGCGGTCGAACGGCGAGCGAGTCCGACGAGCCGACGCTATCGCGGAGATCGAGGGGGTCGACGGCCGGACGGGCGAGCTGGACTACTCGACGGCCTACGAGTGGCAGCCCGGCGAGGACGGCTTCCGGGAGGGCAACCGCGGGCTCCTCGACGAGATCCGCGAGGAGCGGGGCTGGTCGGGGACCGAACTGCTCCGGGAGATGCGTCGGCGACGGCGGTTCCTCGAACGTCTCCACGAGGAGGGCATCGACGACTTCCGGCAGTTCACCGCGATGGTGAACCGCTACTACGCCGACCCCGACGCGGTCATGGATCGCATCGGCGAGCGCGAGGACGTGGACGACGCCGACGGGCGCGGGGACAACGGGCTCGACGAGGAGGGCGACGCCGCGGCGAGCGCCCCCGGGATCGGGCTCGACTGAGCCGTGGTCCTCGAGTTCCTCCCCCTGGTCCTGGTCCTGCTGGTCGTCGCGACGCTGGCGCTCGGGGTGGTCAGCTCCCGGATCCGGGTGCGCGTCGCGGTAGTGGCCTACCGGCTGTTCGGCACCGTCCGCATCGAGGCCGACGCAAAGCGGCGCCGTCGCCTCCGGATGGCCGGTATCGGGACGCCCTACCGGGTGTACGCGAGCACGACCTACCTCTACGCGTCGGCGGCCGCGGTCGTCGGGACGGTGCTCGGCGTCTACCTCGGCGCCGCGTTCCTCCGGTTCGTCGGCGTGGCCGTCCTCGCCGACCGGGTCCCCGACGGGCCGTTCCGGTCGATGCCGACGGTGCTGTTCTCGCTCTCCGTCCAGGGGTTCCTCGTGCTCGCGGTCGCGAGCCTCGCCGTCGGCGTCCTCGCCGCCGGGGCCGTCTACTTCGTCCGGTGGCAGCTCCCGGCGTTCCGCGCGGACACTCGCCGGCGGTACATCGACGCGGCGATGCCGCGGACCGTCGCGTTCGTCTACGCGCTCTCGCGTGGTGGGATGTCGTTCCCGGACGTGATGCGGGCGCTCTCGGTCAACCGGGAGGTGTTCGGCGCGGCCGCCGAGGAGATGACTGCCGGGGTCCGAGACATCGACCTGCTCGGTGCCGACGTCGTCACCGCCGTCCGTGACCTCTCCCGGCGGACGCCGAGCGACGGCTTCCGGAACTTCACCGAGAACCTCGCCTCGGTGCTCCGGTCGGGCGGGAACCTCTCGCGGTTCCTCGAGGCGGAGTACCGGCGCTACCGCGACGAGGCCGAGGAACGGCAGGAGGAGATCCTCGAACTGCTGGCCGCGACCGCCGAGGTGTACGTCACCGTCGTCGTCGCGGGAATGCTGTTCCTGATCACCATCCTGCTGGTCATCGGGCTGACCAGCGGGGACACGCTGGTCCTCGTCCGGCTCATCACCTATGTCGTCCTGCCGGCGACCAACGTCCTGTTCCTCGCCTACCTGTCCGAGATAACCCAGCCCCTTCGGGCCGGGCGCGACCGGACCGACCCCGAGCGGTCGACGGAGCCACCCACCCACGCCCGTCCCGGCGGGTCGTCGGAGGGGGACGGTGCCAGCGCGGCGGATCCCGTGCCCGAGGCGGTCGCGGACGGGGGCACGGTCGCCCTCGCGGCCGACGCGGCGAACCGGCAGCGGCTCCGGGCCTACCGACAGCTCCGGTCGATCAGGGCGGGGCTGGGTAGCCCGATCCGCTCGCTCCTCGCCCGACCGGAACTGGTGTTCTACCTCACGGTACCGTTCGCGCTCGGGTACGTCGTCGTGAGCCTGCCGTCGGCGTTCGACGGCGGGTTCGCCATCGGTGTGCTGGACGACGTCGTCGTCCAGGCGGCGCTGCTGGTCATGGGCGCCTACGCCCTCGTCTACGAGGCCGGTAGCCGGCGGTTGATCCGGATGGAGGCCTCGATCCCCGACCTCCTGGAGCGGCTCGCCAGCCTGAACGAGGCGGGAATCTCCGTGGTTTCGAGCTTCGACCGCGTCCGGGAGACCGACGTCGGGGCCCTCGACCGGGAGGTCGAGCGGATCTGGCGGGACATCCAGTGGGGCGCGACCGTCGACGAGGCGCTCGACGGGTTCGGCGCCAGGGTGGAGACCCCGGCGGTCACACGCATCGTGACGCTCCTGACGAACGCGATGCGGGCGTCGAACGACATCGGCCCGGTGCTCCGGATCGCGGCCGAACAGGCCCGGTCGGACCTCCGGCTCAGGCGCCAGCGGCGACAGGAGATGTTCACCTACCTCGTCGTCATCTACGTCTCCTTTCTCGTGTTCGTCGTCGTCATCGGAGCCATCGACACGGTGCTCATCCCCAACCTCCCCGAGGCACCCACCACGGACGGCTACTCGGTCGGTGGGCTCCTGCAGATGGGAACGACAGACGTGGAGGGCTACCGGCTCGCGTTCTTCCACGCGGCGCTGATCCAGGCGGCTCTCTCGGGTCTCGTCGGTGGACAGATGGGGGAGGGCTCCGTGAAGGACGGCGTGAAACACGCCACGATCATGCTCGGGGCGACCTACGCGGTGTTCGTCGCCCTGCAGTCGGTCACCGTCCTCGGGTGATAGTGATCATCGTAGGAGTTCGTAGATCCGTTTCCTCGACATCGTGCTCCCGTGGTCGCCCGGGGATCGCTAAATATTCGGCTGGCTATGATGATCACTACGAGATGCCCGGCGAACGCGAGTGCGACCGGGAGGACGGCCTCCGGGCGGAGCGGAGCCGCCGGGCCGTCCGGGCGACCTACGACGAGATCGCGGCCCACTTCTCGAAGACGCGGGTCCATCCCTGGCCGGAGGTCGAGTCGTTCCTCGAGGGCCGGACGGGTCGGATAGGCCTCGACGTCGGCTGCGGGAACGGTCGCCACGCCGTGGCCCTGGCCGCCCACGTCGACCGTGTGCTCGGCGTGGACGCGAGCGTCGAACTCCTCGACCTGGCTCGCGAGCGGGCCACCGAAGCGGGGCACGCCGACGCCTTCGAGCCGTTCGCGGGGGACGCCGCCCGGCTCCCGCTCCGGGCGGGGACGGTCGACCTCGCGCTCTACGTGGCGACGATCCACCACCTCCCCTCCCGGTCGGTCCGGCGGGAGTCGCTCTCGGAACTCGGGCGCGTCCTCACACCGGGAGGAGTGGCGTTCGTGAGCGCCTGGAGCACGGCCCACGAGCGGTTCGACGCCGACGCGGACGACCCGGAGGGGTTCGACACGACCGTCGACTGGACGCTGCCCGGCGGGGAGACGGTCCCGCGGTTCTACCACGTCTACGCACCTGCGGAGTTCGAGGCCGACCTCGGCGTCGCCTCGATCTCCGTCGAGCGGTCGTTCGTCTCCAGTGGCAACTGCTACGCGGTGGTGAGCGAACCCGAAGGGTTCGCGAATCGCGATGCGAGCGAGAGCGAGCATCGCTGGTGAGCGGGTCCTCCGGACTTGCGAACAACACCGCGAACGGGCGAAGCGAGTGAGCATCGGTAGTTCCGAAGGGAAACGCACATACCACGAGGCGGGATAGTTCGACGTGAGCGCCGGTGGTGAGCGGGTCCGCTGGATCCGCGACTCACGGTGCGAGTGGAGCGAGCGCCGGTGGTGAGCGAACCCGAAGGGTTCGCGAACCTCGGCGCGAACGAGCGCAGCGAGTGAGCGCCGGTGGTCTAGTGGTAGGACCTGAGCCTTCCAAGCTCATGGCCCGGGTTCGAATCCCGGCCGGCGCATGAATTCACGGGCTACGGGGCTTTTCGACCTGGTTTTCGCTGTTTACGTGTGATAAACCGTGGATATTGACACCGGCTCAGTGCGGGGGTGTAAAGCTCAGGAACCGGGTGCAGTACCGCGGTTTTTCGTGCCACGGTGGCTCATGTACCGGGATCTCAGAAACGTATTTAAAGATTCGTAGGCGCTAGTATAGCTTTCCTAGGACCGTGACTAACGAAAACCCAATCAACCAGATCAATCTGGTCACCAGCAAGGCAGCCGAACAGTTAAACGACGAACAGATCGGTGTGTACCGCGATCACCGCACTCAGCTGGCACGGTGGGCGCTGAGCATCGGGAAAGACCCGTTGCGTGGCGAAGGGTATGCGGTCGAAACCGTGAAACAGCGGTTCTACCGGCTTGACCTGTTCTACCGGTTCATTTGGGGCGAGGAAGACCGGCTCACGGTGGACGTGACGACGGACCATGCCGATGCCTGGATGCGCGAGTTAGCGTATCAGAACAACACCCAGACATACAACGCGGCCTGCCAGAAGGCGGTGAAAATGCTGTTCAAGTGGATGCGCGACGACCTGCACAGGGAAGTCCAGTGGGATAAGGAGGTTCGCGAGTTCCGGGTTGATTGGATCGACTGGGATGAGTGCTGTATCCGTAGTCCCGGTGAATTCGCGGTGAAGAGTGACAAACCGTGGACGGCAGCGGTGCGGTCCACGACGCTGAGCCTGTTGCGGCGCTGGATTGAGGAACGGTCCGGGGTCGAGAAGAAGAGAACTGCACTCTAACTCACCAACGATCTACGCCACAAGAGCGTCACATATACATCCGGTCCTCGGGACCGCGCTCTTGCTCCTGGGCGGTCTGCATCCGCGCGGCGAGCTCCTCGTAGTGCTCGGCGACGCGGGCGGCGAACTCCGTCATCGGCCCCAGGTCGACGTCGAGGTCGTAGACCGAGAGGAACGCCTCGAGCAGCCGGAGCGCGGCGTCGGCGTCGGGCGTCTGTGCGTGGACGGGCGTCGTGAGGAGGCAGGTCCGCAGGTCCGAGTCCAGCCCGCGGCCCATCAGCGCGCCGTTGATGCCATCGAGGAACCCGCCGCCCATCGGCGTGATCTCCGTCTCGGCGAGTCCTGTCGCCCTGAAGTCCGGTGTGGAGACGTAGTACGCGCGGTGCTCCTCGGGTCCGTGGGCGATGGGCACCCCCGAGAGGACGACGGCCTCCTCGACCGCGGCGTCCTCGGTCCACTCGAGGACGGCCTCGCTGAAGGGCTCGGCGGCTCGGGCGGGGACGAACAGCTCGCCGACGAGGACGGTCACGTCGAGGTCCTCGCGGGAGAACAGCCGGATGTGGTGGCGCGGGACCCCGTCGGCGAACGGCGTGATCGCGGGGAGCCCCTCGACGAGGACCCGCCCGGTCTGCTCGAGGTCGAGGTGGGTGACGAGGTAGTCGACGGCGGTCAGCCCGGCGAGGCCGAACTCGGAGAACCCGAGCACGAGCCGCGACGAGACGTCGCCCTCGTCGTGTTCTACGTCGAAGACGGGTTCGGGATCGTTCCTGCTCGTGGGCATGAGGCCACACACGGTCGGCGGGGAGATATACTGTCGGCCGTGGCTCGAACCGACGTCCGGCCCTCGGTCCGCCGTCGGAACGCTTTTTCCGGCCCCCGGCGACGGCCCGGGCATGGGAACGGGTCCGGAGGGGTGGATGCTCGCCGCCCAGTCGGACGGTGGAACGGCGACCGCCGCGCCCAGTCCGACCCCGAGCGCCCCGGACATCGTCGGGACCTACCTGCCGTCGTGGGTTCCAGGAGAACTGATACAGGTGGTGCTCGCGGTCGTCGTGCTCGTCGTCGCCTACTACCTCGCCGGAATCGTCCGCCGGGTGCTCGGGCGGCGCATCGCCAGGCGATTCAAGCGACCCAGCGTCACTCGCACGGTTCTCAGGGGGATACAGACCACCGTACTGGTCCTCGGCGGCATCGTCGCGCTCCAGGTGCTCGGGCTCCGCCTCGGCAACCTCGTCCTCTCGGTGACGGTGTTCTCGGCGGTTGCCGGCTTCGTCCTCGCACCCATCATCGGGAGCGTCATCAACGGGCTGTTCATCCTCTCGGACCAGCCCTACGAGATCGGAGACATGATCTACCTCGCGGACGAGGACGTCTACGGGTTCGTCGAGGACATCACGCTCCGGTACACCAAGCTGTTCACCCTCGACAACACGTTCCTCGTCGTCACGAACGGCTCCATCCAGGAGCGGGACGTGTTCAACTTCTCGGCGGAGGACACCAGAACGAGGCTCGAACTCGACGTGCTCGTCACCTACGAGAGCGACATCCCGGAGGCCCGTCGGCTCGTCGAGGAGGCGGCCCAGAGCGTCGAAAACGTCATCAGCGGTGGCCCGGACATCCGCGTCGGGTCCGCGCGATACCCCGCCGGGCCGAGGTGCTACATCGACTCCTTTGCCGACCACGGGGTGAACCTCCGGCTGCGCTACTGGGTGACCGAGCCGTACAAGCTGCTCACCGCGCGGTCGCAGGTCCAGACTGCCCTCTGGGAACGGCTCCCCGACGCGGACGTGGAGATCGCCTACCCGCACAGCCACCTGTTCTTCGACGATACGAGCGGGGAGATGCGGGTGAACCTGACCGACGGGGACCGGCCGGAGGGCCTCTCGACGGACGATTCCCGGGGGCCGCCGGTGGACGAGACCGACGAGCCGCCGGTGGGTCCCGCCGAAGGGGCTCCGACGGACGGCCCGGACGGGCGACCGCCGTCGGAGGGGCCGGAGGATTAGGCCGAGGCGGTGACGACGGTGATGTCGAGCTTCTGCCGGAGGTACGTCTCCACGTCGGGATCGTCGACGAGGCTCCGCACCATGCGCTGCCACCGGCCGGCCTGCTTGCGACCGATGACGACGTAGTCGGCCTCCTCGGCGGCCACCTCGTCGAGGATGGTCTCCTCGACGAGAAACCCCGAGCGGACGGCGTACCGCGCCCGCGGGAGTCGGCCGAACGCCCGCTCGACCGCCCGCTTGAGATCCGATCGGGAGACGCGCTCGGAGTTCTGGTAGAGGTTGACGTGGAGCACGGTCAGGTCGGCGTCGCGCTCCTCGGCGAGGTCGATCGCCCGGCGGAGGGTGGCACGGGAGTGTTCGGACAGCGGATAACGGACGGGGACCACGACCAGCGTCATTCGTCGTGGGGTAGAGCGTCCCCCGGTTCAACGTTGTCGTTTCTATCGTCTGCCGAGCCCCAATACGGTCGTGCGACCAGTTTCAGTGGTCCTCTGACGTATCGGCGTGTCGAGACCGGTGAGACGGTATTCGAGCCCCTGAAGCGAAACGAATCACGCACGACCGTATCAGAGACCGTGTCGGACGACGCGTCCCTCGATCCGTGGCGCGATGCCCTCGGCACGGGCGTAGGCCGCGAGCACCTCGTACTGGACCGACAGGCTCCCGACGCGGAACTCGGGGGTGAGCGACGGGAACTCCCCCTCGGTGTGGAGGAGGTACTCGGAGGTGGCGACCCGGTACCACCGGGCTCGCTCGACGGGGCGGCCGTCGACGCTCGCGCGCACGAGTTCGTCCGTCCCGTGGTCGTACTCCAGCCGGGCGTTCGAGACGTGAGCGTGCCACCACTCCGACTCGCCGAAGCCGACGCTCCGCGCGGCCTCGGCGAACGCCGACCGGAGGACGCTCCCGGGGACGTCAAGGACGGCGACGCGCTCGGGGAACGGGATGACGCTCATCAGGTCGCCGAGCGTCACGGCACCCGAGAGCGGCGGTCCCTCGCGGATGCCGCCGCTGTTCTGCACCCCGACGACCGGCTCCTCGAACCCGGCCTCCAGGGCCGCCCAGCGGTAGGCGTCGGCGACGAAGTTGCCGATACGGGACTCCCCGCGGAAGCAGGTCCGCTCGGTCCGCTCGATCGGTTCCGGTGCACGGGCGACCACCTCGGTGAGCCCCTCGGCGGCCATCCGGTCCCGGAGCGACGCCGCGACGGGTTCGTGGAGTGGACCGTCCGCGACCGCGCGCCGAGTCACCTCGCCGTCGGGGAGCGACACCTCCATGACCACCTCCCCGTTGACGCCCGGGCGGGTGAGCACGGTCCCGTCGATGCGCTCGATCGACTCGGAGTGGACGTGGCCACCGAGGACGACGTCGACGTCGACGGCGGCGGCGAGCGCCTCGTCGCCGCGGCCGAGATGCGAGAGGGCCACCAGGTAGTCGGCGTCGCGCGCACGGAGTTCGGCGACGGCCTCCTCGGCGGCTGTGACGGGGTCCCGGAACGCGAGTCCGTCGGCCGCCGGGTTGATGTCGGGTGTGTGTGGGTCGGTCAGGCCGAACAGTCCCACGTGGGCGCCGTCGGCCTCGAGGACCGTCCAGGGGCGCACGCCGACGCCCGCACCGAACGGGTCGCCAGCGGCCGGGGTGCCCTCGGGGTGGACGTTCGCCGAGAGCCACTGCTGTGGCGAGCGCTCGACGAGTTCGAGCGTACGTTGCGCCCCGAAGTCGAAGTCGTGGTTGCCGAACGTCTCGGCGTCGGGGCCGACGGCCCCGAACAGGTCGAGGGACTGCTCGCCCTCGGTCCGCAGGGCGAGCACGCCCGGGGCGGTGTTGTCGCCGGTCCCACAGACCAGCGCGTCCGGGCCGTCCCGGGCGAGGAGCGTCCCGGCGAGGCGGCCCACCCGCTCGGGGTCGTCGTACGCGTTCTCGACGTCGGAGTAGTGGAGGAGACGGAGGGTCACTACCGCCCGGTACGCCCCCCAGGTGACAAAACCGCTCCGGAGCGTCCCGTCGGTGTCCGAAGGCGCTTTGGGTCCCCGCGGGCTTCGTGGGCGTATGGAACCGACGCTGGAGCCCCGGGAGGGACCGGAGGGGACGCTCTACGTCTCCCGGGAGGCCGAGCGGGGGTCGGTAGCCCCGTTCCTGGTGACCTACGCCGACGCCGACGGGGACGAGCGCTGGGGCTACCTCTGTACGAACTGCGAGCGGTTCGACAACGCGATGGACTCGATGGGACGCATCCAGTGCAACGCCTGCGAGAACTTCAAGCGACCGGACGAGTGGGACGCCGCTCACGAGTGATACGGACGGACCGAACGGGTCGGTCTGCCACAGGCGAACGTTTATGATGAATCGCCCACGACTTCCGATCGGATGGGAGTTGTTGACACGACCCTGGACGAGCGCGCACGGGCGGTGTTCAGCGACCTGGGATACGAGGTCACCCCCGAGGGTGGGGAGCTCCGGGCCGAGCGGAAGTGGCGAACGGTGTACGTCACGACCCAGGAGCCCGCCGAGGCGTCGAGCCACGGCCGACTGCGGTGTTTCGTCGCGCCGGCCGACCGGGCGCCGGCCGTGCGTGACGACCTACTCGCACGCGCGCCCGACTACGACTGGGCGGTGATCGGTGTCGAAGAGGAGGAGGACGAGTACACGGTCCTCCACCCCGACGCCGACGTGCTCGGCGCACCGTGATACGGACGGTCGTACCGACGCACCGATGATCGCCAGTGCGGGGTCGGCCATCACCGGTAAGGGACTACGACCGTCCGTATGAGTCACCCGGGGACCCCCGGTTTATAACCCGGCGGGGCGAGACGCCGCGGTCATGCCCGTTCCGCTCCAGAGCCTGACCGGTATCGTCCGCACGGCGCTCGACGCGTTCGTCGAGGACCTGACGGCCGCGGTCCCGAAGATACTCGGTGGGGTAGTGTTCCTGCTGATCGCCTACGTGCTCGTCAGGGTCCTCATGTTCGCGGTGAAACGGGTCCTGGCGCGGACGTTCGCCGACCAGCCGGTCTACCGGCAGTTCGCCTCGGTCATCGTGGCGGTCTTCCTCTGGTTCGGGGTGGCGCTCTCCTTTCTCTCCATCGTCGGCCTCGACGGCATCGCCGCCTCGCTCGGCACCGCCACGGGCTTTCTCGCGCTCGGCGTCTCCTACGCCATGTCGGGGATGATCGCCGACGCCGTCGCCGGTATCTACCTCCTCCGGGACCCCGACTTCATGCCGGGGGACACCGTCGAGGCCGGCGGGACCGAGGGGACCATCGAGAGCATCGAACTCCGGAAGACCCGGATCGCCGTCGGCGAGGACACCGTCGTCCGTGGGAACGCCGAGATCGAGAAGAAGTGGACCAAGCGGAACGACACCGACTGACACGCAGAGGATATATCCCTCCGGGACGAACAGCCGGCGATGTTCGTGGGTCACGGCCTCCTGGCGTTCGCCCTCGTCGCCGGCCTCGCGCACCTGCGCGGCTGGCGGCCCGAGCGAGCGCTGACCGTCGGCCTGCTCGCCGCCGCGTTCGGGATGCTCCCGGACGTCGATATCGTCTACGCGCCGGTCGCGCTGCTGCTCTCGACCGACCTCGGGGGACCGCTCGCCACCGCACAGGCGTTCTGGGCGGCCGGCAACGTCGTCCATCGTGCGGTGACCCACTCGCTCGTCGTCGGCCCGGTCGTCGCCCTCGGGGCGTGGGCGGTCGCCGGTACGGACCGGCACCGGCGGACGGCCGGGGCGGTCCTCCTGCTCGCGCTTCCGGTGGCGGCGCTCGCGGTCAGCGGACCGCTCGGCTCCGCGATCACGACCGTCTTCGTCGCCGGCGCGGCGCTGCTCGCGTTCGTCGGCCGGCGGTACGGCCTCGGGCCCGACGCCATCGGCGGGGCCGCGCTCGCCGGCCTGCTCACCCACCCGTTCGGCGACCTGTTCACGGGCGAGCCGCCGGCGATGCTCTACCCGCTCGCGACCGTCCCGAGCCTCGACCGGGTCGTGCTCCACCCGGACCCGACGCTGCACCTCCTCGGCGCGCTCGGGGCCGAACTCGCGACGGCGTGGCTCGCGCTCGCGGTCTACCTCGCGATCCGGCACGGCGCGGGGCGCCCCTCGGCGTTCCCCGGGACGGTCCGGCGCGTGGTCGCCGGGCGGGCGGGGCTGGGCGCGGGCTACGCCGCGACGTTCTTCCTCCTGCCCGCCCCGACGCTCGACGTCTCGTATCACTTCGTCTTCCCGCTACTCGGGCTCGGGCTGGTCGTCGCGCTGCCGACGCCGCGGGCCGTCCGGGGGCCGACCGCCCGCCCGGTCCGGGTCGCCGCAACCGGCCTCGCGGCCGTGACGGTGGCGACGCTCGCCTACGCCCTCGTCTACGCCACCGTCGGCTGGTAGGGCCGGCCGCGGGCAGGCCGGCCGTGTCCCTCGCGTTTATACACGACGGGATCCCTACCACGGATATGTCAGGAGCGGACGGGAGGAGTAGGTCGACGTTCGGGATCGAGCAGGTGTTCGACGACGCTCGGACGAACGCGATCCTCGCGTGGACGCTGGTCGCGTTCGTGGTCGTCGTCGCCGTCGGCAACCTCCTCTCGGGGTCGCTCCTGTGGGCGGGCTTCGCCGGGACGGTGGTCGCCATTGGGGTCCTCCCGCCGCTCCAGTTCGGGACCCCGCGTGCGATGCTCCCCTGGGAGGTGTTGCTGCTCGCGGTGCTCCCCCTGCTCGGTCGGACGTTCGCGACGGTTCCCGTCACCAGCGACCTGTTCACCTACCTCTCGGTGGCGGCCGTCGCGCTCATCGTCGCCGTCGAACTCCACGTCTTCACGCCGGTGAAGATGAACCAGGCGTTCGCCCTCTCGTTCGTCGTGATCGCGACGATGGCGACGGCGGGCGTCTGGGCCGTCGCCCGGTTCGCGCTCGACGAGGCGCTCGGCACGACGTTCCTCCTCGAGCCGGGGCTGACCGAGGCCGAGATCGAGCACGACCTCATGCTCGAGTTCGTCTACTCGACCGCGGCGGGCGTCCTCGCGGGAGTGGTCTTCGAGTGGTACTTCCGCCGGCTCCGCCGCCGGGAGAGCGTCCTCCCCGCGGAGGTCGAGGCCGCCATCGAGGCCGAGACGGCCCGGACCGCCGAGCGTCGGGGGGTGGAGCCGTGAGGATCCGGGAGCGTCTCGGCATCGACGAGCGCCGGCAGAAACAGCTCACGCGCCTGATGGAGTTCCTGCTCGTCGGGATGTTCTTCGTCGGCCTCGAGCGGGGACACACGGGTATCCTCGTCAACACCGCCGTCGCGCTCGGCGTCACCCAGCTCGTGCCGGTCCTGCGGCGGGACTTCGGCATCCCGATGGACCCGGCGCTGACCCTCTGGATAACGGCCGCGGTGTTCCTCCACGCGCTCGGTACGGTCGGTATCCCCGGGACCGGGATCGGATCGTTCTACCGGCAGGTCTGGTGGTGGGACCACATGACCCACGCTCTGTCGGCCAGCGTCGTCGCGGCGGCCGGCTACGCCACCGCCCGCGCGGTCGACCTCCACTCGAAGGACGTCTCGCTCCCCCCGCGGTTCATGTTCGCCTTCATCCTCCTCCTGACCGTCGCGTTCGGGGTGTTCTGGGAGGTCATCGAGTTCGCCATCGCGGAGGCCGCCGCGGTCGTGGGTGGCGCGCCGGTCCTCACGCAGTACGGTCTCCGGGACACGCTTCTGGACCTCGTCTTCAACACCGTCGGCGCCGTCGTCGTCGCCACCTGGGGGACCGCGTACCTGAGCGACGTTGTCGGCGCCATCGCCGACCGCTTCGAGACCCGGTCCGGGTAGCACGGTGGACCGGACCGATCCAGCGACCTCCGATCCGTCCGGACGAGCGATCGTCCGCCGCTCCGCCCACCGTGTTATTAAGTATGAGCCATTCGACACCCCGATCGCGATGGTATTCAAGAAGATCACACTGATGGGACGGAGCACGGAGAGCTTCGACGACGCGGTCGACGACGCGGTCGACCGCGCGGAGGAGACCCTCGAGGCCGTCCACTGGGCGGAGGTCGAGGAGTTCGGCGTCGAGGTGGCGAGCGTCGAGGAGCGGGAGTACCAGGCCGAGGTCGTGGTGGCGTTCGAACTTCAGGACCCCGAGTGAGGCCGTAGATGGGGACGCTCGCCCCCACCGGACGGGGCCGTCGCTCACCGACGAGGGGCGAGGACCGTCGGTATCAGGGCTCGGCCGCGGTCCCGGGGAAGAGCCTGGACCCGACCTCCGACAGGAGGGTGTCCTCGGCCCGCTTGACGTGCTCGCCGGCGGTCGAGCGGTGGACCCCGAGCTCGTCGGCGATGTCCTCGATGGTCACCCGCGAGTCCCGCCCGTAGTAGCCGAGCGAGAGGGCGGTCCGGAACGTCTGGGCCTGCCGGTCGGTGAGTTCGGCACGCAGCAGCGCGTCCGCTCTCGGCTCCCCGTCGGTCATCGATCCGATGTCGACGTTGCGGAGGACCTCCGCGTCGTTGTCGAACCGCTCGACGGAGCCGACGAACTCGCGGACCGACGCCTTGCTGCGCGTGTAGACCGTCCAGTGCTCGATGCCGCGGCGGACGACGACCGTCGGGTGCCGGAAGCAGCCCGCCCGCTCGACGAGGTCGAGTATCGACGGGTTCTCGTCGGTGTAGCCCATCTCACAGATGTAGTACGCCGTTCCGGCGTCCTCCCCGTCGGCCGAGACCGACTCGAACTCCTTCGTCGCGGAGTGGGTCCGGAAGTCCTCGGCGAAGGCGTCGACGGCCGCCTCCTCCCCCTCGAAGTGGAGGAGACGTTTGGCGCGACCACCCCCGGACCGAACCCGCCGAACGTTCTCGAATCGGACCCCCGGGTGATCGCTGGACACGTCGGAGACCGGACAACCCCGGTGGCGGATGGCCAGTTCTGTCTCCCACATACCCACAGGTCTTACAGCGGAGGGCAAGTATGTTCGGGACCGTCCAACAATAGCCGGAGAAATACGTGTCAATAGAGGGGCCAGATATGTCCGGGGCAACCGTTAGAACGGTGTACCCGAGACACACGGTCGCAATGGAAGACATCGAGCGCGCGGATCTCGAGGGACCGAAGATCGACAGACGGACGACGGTGAAACTGCTGGGCGCGGCCGGGATGGCCGGCCTGGCGGGCTGTACGGGGGGCGGCGGTGGCGATGACGGCGGTGACGGCGATAGCGGCGACGGCGGCGATGGCGGTGGCAGTGACGGTGGCGACGGCGGTGACGGTGGCGACGGCGGCGACGGCGAAGACACCCCGGCCAGTTCCGGGGGGACGCTCACCGCCGGCTGGCTCACGGACCAGATCGAGTTCCTCGACCCCCACATGGTCGACAAGGGCCCGCAGATCCAGATCCACTCGAACGTGTTCAACGGGCTGCTGAAGCTCGATAGGGACGTCCAGATCGTCGGCGACGCGGCCGAGGACTGGTCGCTACCCGACGAGTCGACGTTCGTGTTCGAGCTGGCGGATGGCATCACGTTCCACAACGGCGAACCGCTCGACGCCGCGGCGGTCAAGTGGTCCCTGGAACGGCTGGCCGGGATGGACACCTCGCCACACGTCGGGAAGGTCGCGAACGTCGACGAGATGGAGGCCGACGGGACCGAGCTGACCGTGCACCTCGACCAGCCGTACGCGCCGTTCGTCTCGTTCATGCTCCGCGGACCGGGCCGGGCCGGCACCATCGTCCCGGAGGTCGCCGCGGAGAACCCCGACGAGTTCAACCGGATGCCGGTCGGGAGCGGCCCGTTCGAGCTGACCGACCGGACCTCCGGCGAGTCGCTCACCCTCGAGGCCTACGACGACTACTGGGAGACCGACGAGGACGGCACCCAGCTGCCGTACCTCGACGGCGTCGAGATCCAGCTCATCCCCGAGCCGAGCACGATGTGGTCGGCGCTCGACGGCGGCGCGGTGGACTACGCGGCGCTGATCACCGGGGAGTTCGCCCAGCAGGCCGAGGGTCGTGACGACATCAGGGTCGAAGCCACCAGCTCCGGCGAGTGGACCACGCTGGCGCCGCTCTGTACGAACCCCGCGGATCACGAGGAGGACGTGCGGTGGATCAGCGGGTTCGACGAGGTCACCCAGCAGTGGAACGGCGAGGACATCCCGACCGCGGACCCGCGGGTGCGCCGGGCGCTCGCGAAGGGGATCGACCGCGAGGCGCTCGTCGAGCGCGCGTGGTTCGGCTACGCGGCGCCGGCCCACACGCTGTACAACCCGGCGATCGGGTGGCTCTACGACGCGTTAGGCGGCGAGGAGCCCGACGTCGGCCAGTTCTACGACCCCGAAGGGGCCAGGGAGCTGCTCGACGAGGCGGGCTACACGGGCGACCCGCGCCTCGAGTTCAGCGTACTCGCCCTCCCAGAGGACGAGCGCGAGCTGACGGTCGTCCAGCAGCAGTGGTCCGAGATCGGCGTCGAGATCGAACTCGACATCCAGCAGCAGTCCTCCTACTGGGACAACACCTACCGCTACCAGCAGGCGGTGACCGCCTACGGCGGCGCGGCCGACGTCGACCCGTGGATGTCGGACTTCAAGCAGCTCGGCCAGCCCGACCAGGAGACGGGCGAGGGCGCCTGGCAGCGCTCGCTCTACTTCGACGAGGAGTTCTCGGAACTCCTGGCGGAGGGCAACGCGTCGCCCGACCTCGAGGAGCGCGCCGCGGTCTACGAGGACATCGTCGCCAAGTTCGTCGAGGACGCGCCGTTCGTCATGACGACCTTCCCGCTCAACCCGAAGGGGTTCGGCCCGGGCGTCAGCGGCATCGGTGTCCAGGCGGGACTGAGCAACTTCCACCGCGCGTCGCTCGAGGAGTAGGGCTCGCCGAACACCCCATCGACACTCACACATGATACGATCCCACCCCTCGCCCGAACGGGGCCCCGAGAGGGCCGATCCATGGGGATGAGGCGCTACCTCCTCAAGCGGCTGGTCCACTCGGCGTTCGTCGTCTTCGTCGTGGCGACGGTCGTGTTCGCGGCCGTCAGATCGATCCCGGGTGACCCGGCGCGGCTGATGCTGGGCGGCGACGCCGACCCGGCGGCGCTGGAGGCGCTACAGAACGAACTCGGGCTGAACCAGCCGGTGCACGTCCAGTACCTCCGGTGGCTGCGCCGGATCCTCACGGGGGACTTCGGCGAGTCGATCCGGACCGGCCAGTCGGTGCTGGACCTGCTGGCCCAGGTGGCGGAGCCGACGCTGAGCATCGCGGCGCTGGGGATGGCCATCGCGCTCCTCATCGCGATCCCGACCGGGATCGTCAGCGCCGTCAAGCGCTACGAGATCGAGGACTACATCGCCACGGTCGTCGCCTTCTTCGGCATCAGCATGCCGGCGTTCTGGATCGGCATCGTGCTGATCCTCGTGATCGGGGTGAACGTCGACGCCATCCCGACGTTCGGCTACACGCCGGTCGAGGAAGGGGTCGTGCCCTGGCTCAAGTCGATACTCCTCCCGGCGATCGCCGTCGGGGTGCCGTACGGCGGCATCCTGATGCGGATGATGCGCTCCTCGATGCTCGAGGTGCTCAACGAGGACTACATGCGGACCGCCCGGGCGAAGGGGTTGAGTTCCAACCTGGTGCTGTTCAAACACGGGCTCCAGAACGCGCTCATCCCGGTGGTGACCCTCGCCGGTATCTTCCTGGCAGTCGTGCTCGGCGGCGTCGTCGCCGTCGAGATCGTCTTCGGGATCCGGGGGCTCGGTCGGCTGCTCATCGGCTCGATCAACCGCCGGGACTTCCCCGTGATACAGGGGACGGTCATCGTCATCTCGTTCGCGTTCGTGTTCATGAACCTGATAGTCGACATACTCTACACCATGATCAATCCACGAATCCAGTACGGCGGTGGTGAGTGACCGTGGCCGCCGACGTCGGAACCGACAGTAGCCGGATCTTCGGGATACGGAGCGACCTCGCCGAGCGGTTCGCCGCAACCGTCCGCCGCGATCTCAAGGCGAAGATCGGCGTGGTGATCGTGGTGACGTTCGCGCTCGCCGCGGTCTTCGCGCCCGAGCTGGCGCCCCACGACCCGATGGCCCAGGACTTCGTCCCGCTCGATCCGCCGGCACTGGGGACCGAGACGCCACTGGGGACCGACTCCTTCGGCCGCGACCTGCTGTCCCGGCTGATGTTCGGGGCGCGGATCAGCCTCGGGATCGGACTCGGGGCGGTCGTGTTCGGGGCCGGGCTCGGCGTCGTCCTCGGCCTGATCGCCGGCTACTACGGCGGCTGGGTCGACGACCTGCTGATGCGGAGCGTCGACGTGATGTGGGCGTTCCCGTGGCTCCTGATCGCGATCATGCTGGTGGCGATCTTCGGACAGGGTATCTGGAACGTCGTCGTCGCGGTCGGCTTCGCGTACATCGACGACTTCGCCCGCATCACCCGCGGCGAGGTGCTCTCGATACGGGAGGAGGAGTACATGCTCGCCGCAGAGAGCGTCGGGCTGAGCGACTTCGAGATCATCGTCGAGGAGGTGTTCCCGAACACGGTCGCGCCGATCATCGTCCAGTTCACCGTGCTGGTGGCGCGCGCCATGCTGGCGGAGGCGACCCTCTCGTTCCTGGGGCTCGGCGTGAAGCCGTCGACTCCGACGTGGGGGGCACTGCTGGGCCAGGGGCGGAACTTCATCACGCAGGCGTGGTGGATCTCGATCCTGCCCGGCGTCCTCATCATGATCACCGTCCTCGGGATCAACCTCTTCGGGGACGCGCTGCGCGACGCGTTCGACGTCAGGGAGACCGATACCGAATGAACGATCACCTGCTGGAGGTCGAGAACCTCCACACGACGTTCGAGACGGAACGGGGCGAGGTGCCCGCCGTCGACGGTGTCTCCTTTACCGTCGACCGGGGCGAGGTATTCGGGGTCGTCGGCGAGTCCGGCTCCGGCAAGTCCGTGACGGCGCTGTCGGTGCTCGGCCTGCTGGACGGGGCACGGATCGAGGCCGACGCGATCCGGTTCGACGGGGAGGACCTCCTCGAGAAATCCGACTCGGAGATGCGGGCGGTCCGTGGCAACCGGATCAGCATGATCTTCCAGGACCCGATGAGCAGCCTGAACCCGGTGATGACCGTCGGCGAACAGATCGCCGAGGTCGTCCGCCACCACGGCGAGACCGGCGAGCGTCGGGGGTTCTGGAGCGAGATGCGACGCAAGTACGTCACCGGCACCAGCGAGGGGAGCCCCTCCTGGAAGCGTGCGGTCGAACTGCTGGAGACGGTGGGGATCCCCGAGCCCGCCCAGCGGGCCCACGAGTACCCCCACCAGCTCTCGGGTGGGATGAAACAGCGGGTGATGATCGCCCAGGCGCTCGCGGGCGATCCGGACCTGCTCGTCGCCGACGAGCCGACGACCGCGCTCGACGTCACCATCGAGGCCCAGATACTCAACGAGCTGCTGGACCTGCGCGATGAGTTCGACCTCTCGATCGTGCTCATCACCCACGATCTCGCGGTCGTCAGGGAGACCTGCGACCGCGTGGCGGTGATGTACGCGGGCGAACTGATGGAGACCGCCGACACGGCACCGCTGTTCGATGACCCACGTCACCCCTACACCCGTGGGCTCCTCAACTCCATCGCCCGGATCGACGACGACCGCGAGTGGCTCGACGCCATCGAGGGGAACGTCCCCGAGCCGGCGGAGAAGCCCTCGGGCTGTCCGTTCCGGGACCGCTGTGAGGCGGCGTTCGCGCTCTGTGACCAGCCGCTCGTGGGCTACCGGGGCGAACAGCCCGGCCACACGACCTGGTGTCACCTCTACAACGACGCGGTCGAACACGACGGCGAGGAGGCCACGGTGCTCGACATCGACCGCGCCCGCGAGCTCATCGAGGAGCACGCCGAGGAACGGGACACCCCCTACCGGCCCCAGTTCGGGGGTGAGTACGCGTGAGCACCGAGAGCCCACACGGCACGGACGCCGACGACCGGGCCACGGGGGCGACCGACGCCGGCGCGAGCGAGGGGACACCGCTGCTCGAGGCCGAGGGGCTGAAGAAGCACTTCGCGGTCGAACAGGGGTTCATAGACCGGCTGTTCGGCGAGGAGCGACTCGTCCACGCCGTCGACGGCGTGGACCTCACGCTGGCCGAACGCGAGACGCTGGGCGTGGTCGGTGAGTCCGGCTGTGGCAAGACTACCCTCGGGCGGACGCTCGCCCGGCTCTACGAGCCGACCGCGGGGATCGTCCGTTTCGACGGCGAGGACATCTCAGAGGCCGGCAGCAAACGGTTGAAGCGGCTCCGCAAGGACGTGCAGGTCATCTTTCAGGACCCGCTCTCCTCGCTGAACCCGCGGAAGACCGCCGGCGAGATCGTCCGCAAGCCCCTCGCGGTCCACGACATCGCGACCGGCGACGAGCGAGAGGAGCGGGTCGCCGAACTGTTCCGCGAGGTCGGCCTCTCGCCGGACGTCGGCGACCGGTACCCCCACGAGTTCTCCGGGGGACAGCGCCAGCGGATCGGTATCGCGCGGGCGCTGGCGGTCGAGCCGAAGCTCATCATCGCCGACGAGCCCGTGAGCGCGCTCGACGTCTCGGTGCAGGCACAGATCATCAACCTGATGAAGCGCCTGCAGGAGGACTACGGCCTCTCGTACGTGTTCATCGCCCACGACCTCTCCGTGGTCCGGCACGTCAGCGACCGCATCGCGGTGATGTACCTCGGAAAGGTCGTCGAGGAGGGGCCGACGGACGACATCTTCGACGACCCGCGACACCCCTACACCCGGTCGCTGCTGGCGGCCATCCCCAGCGTCGAGGGGCGAACCGGTCGCCGAAAGGTCCCCCTCGAGGGGAACCCACCGAGCCCCATCGACCCGCCCTCGGGCTGTCCGTTCCACACCCGGTGTCCGGAGTACATCGGCGGCGAGTGCGAGGCCGAGATGCCGGCGCTGGCGGACGTCGACGGCGACGGTGGCGGGGGCCACCGGGCGGCCTGCCACTGGAACGACCGCGACGCGGCCGAGCGTCGTCGACAGAGCCCGTACGACGAGAGCGTCCCGGGACAGTGAGCGACGAGATCTCGAGAGCGGAGGAGGCTAGCGAGCACCTCGGCTTCTCCCGCTGGTGGCTGATCGTCGTCGCGGCGCTGGCGATGGGCGTCGTGAGCCCCTACCAGTACGTCTGGTCGTCCATCGAGGGACCGCTCGCCAGAGACCTCGGCATCCCGTTGCCCCAGCTCGGACTGGTGTTCACGCTGTTCGTGATCTTCCAGGCCGGATCGCAGTTCCCGGTGGGGTGGTGGCGCGACCGCCACGGCCCCCGGGTGCTGACCGGTATCGCGGCCGTCCTCGCGGGCGGGAGCTACGTCGGGCTCGCCTACGCGACGAGCGTCTGGCAGCTGTACGTCCTCTACTCGCTCGGCGCGATCGGCGTCGGCATCGTCTACACCGTCGCGGTGAACACGGCGCTGAAGTGGTTCCCCGACCGGCGGGGGCTGACCACCGGCGTCGGGACGATGGCGTTCGCCGGCGGCGCGGCGCTGTTCGTCCCGTACGTGCGGGCGAACTCGGCGGTCGGCGCCTACGACGACGTGCTGCGGAACATGGGTATCCTGATCGGCCTGGTCGTGCTCGTCGCGGCGTACGTCCTGCGGGACCCTCCGACCGGGTGGGGATCGACGACGGCCGGCGGGGAGGACGCCGACGACACCGCCGCCGACGGCGGCCTCGCCGGGACCGGCCGTGACTACACCTGGCGCGAGACGGTCCGGACCTGGCAGTTCTGGCTGATGTACGCGATGTTCGTCGCGGTCAGCGGTGCCGGGCTGATGGTGACCGCGAAGGTCATCTCCTTCGCCCAGGCGATGGAGCTGACCGAGAACACCGCGACGCTCTCCGCCACCGTATTACCCATCGCCGCCGGCCTCGGCCGGCTCGTGATGGGCGATATCTCCGATCGACTCGACCGGCGATGGACGATGGCCGTCTCGTTCGTCCTCTGCGGGCTCGGCGTCGGGGGCATCGTCCTCGGCGCGCAGGCCGGATCCGTCGTGGTGTTCGTCGGGAGTGTCGTCGTCGCGGTGTTCTTCTGGAGCCCGCAGTACACGCTGTTCCCGAGCCTCGTCGGGGAGTACTACGGCTCAACCCACTCCTCGTCGAACTACGCGTTGCTCTACTCGGGGAAGATGTGGGGCGGCGTCTTCGGCGGCGCCGTCGCCGGCTGGCTCGTCACCGTCACGAACTGGCCGACCGCGTTCGGCGTCGGCGCGGTGCTGGCCGTGGCCGCCGGTATCGCCGCGCTCGGGTTGCGCGAACCCTCGCCGTCGGGGGACACCCGCGAGGGGTACGCCCCGGCGCCGGGCGAGGACTGATACGGACGGTGGTAACGGTCCTCCGGTGATCGCCGGGCGGTCGACGTCAGGAGCGGGCGGTGCGGGGCGTAGGCGGTTCCCACGTTGCACCGATGCGGGAGTGTAGCGAACAGGCGGTGAACGCCGCGACGCGGGCCCCGAGCCGGCGGATGGCCCCCGTCGACTGGACGCCCGCGCTCAGGACGTACATCGCGAGGATCGTGACGGTCGCGGGCGAGGCGAACCCCTGGAGCGCCGTCCGGCCGTCGACCCCCGTCAAGGGCTCGAGGACGACCAGCGCCTCCGTCGGCGGTGCGGCGACCATAGCCGTGTCTGAACGGTCGTCGGTAAATATAGTAGCGTTTGGAACCGATAACACACTCCGGACGGGGGCGTTCCCACCGTCCGTGAGCGACGACTTCCAAACGCTACTATGGCTGGCTCGTGCCACGGGCACGGTGTTTTTGTCGCTCCGCGGGTAACGTTCCGGGAACCCATGACGGACCTCGAACTCACGAGTCCCGCGTTCGGGGACGGCGAACCCATCCCGCGGGAGTACGGCTACACCGAACGGAACGTCAACCCGCCCCTTCGGGTCTCGGGCGTCCCCGAGGGGACGGCGTCGCTCGCGCTCGTCGTGGACGACCCGGACGCCGTCGAGCCCGCCGGGAAGGTCTGGGACCACTGGCTGGTCTGGAACGTCCCGCCCGGAACCGAGGAGATACCGGCAGACTGGGACCCCGGGGCAGTCGGGGCGGTCGAGGGACAGAACGACTTCGGCGAAACGGGGTACGGCGGGCCGAACCCACCGGACCGAGAGCACACCTACGAGTTCCGCCTCTACGCGCTCGACGCGACGCTCGACCTCGGGACCGACGCAAGGAGGGACGGCTTCGAGGACGCCGCGACGGGCCACCTCGTCGCCAGCGCCGGGCTCTCGGGGACCTACGCGCCCTGATGGACGTCGTACTGTCGGACGCAAGGCCAGGCAAGAGTCTGGCCAACCCGGGTGGCGCTTGGCGTCACGGAGTTACGACCGTCCGTATCAGTCCAGCCGCGACTCGAGGTCGTCGAGGCGGTCCTCGATCCGGTCGAGCTGGTCGGCGAGATCGGCGAGCGACGCCTCGTCAGCGCTGGTCTCGTCGACCCGCTCGATGCGGCGGGCGAGCTCGTTGTGGACACAGCGGGCGGTCGACTCCATCTCGTCGATGCGGCCGGACAGCGCCGGCGCCGAGACGGAGCGCTCCCGCTCGGCCCGTTCGACGTGCGTCTTGAGTTCTTCGTCGGAGACCATCGTTCGGAGTGTGTCCCCCGTCGCGTGGAGTGGGGGGCTGCTCCCGGCTTGCGCGGCCCATCTAATAAATCCAGGACGGGATTATCTCCACGCGAAAAGGCCTCCCTCTCGATCGTCGATCGTCGGGGCGTCCCGTGGCACCCCGAAGCGTTTCGAGTCGACCTGTAGACCCTCCCCGGGGGGTAACGTCCGACGTCTACATGACGAGGTCACCTACTGGACTCCGACGTAGCTACCGCTCGAGTAACGACGTTCGCTCGAACGACAGCGACAGCTCGTCGGTGATCCCGAGCAGATCGGCGACGGTCGGTGCGACGGCGAGGGCGTGGACCGTCGCACCGGGGCCGAGCGGTTCGGGCACGTCCTTCGGGGCCGCCGGCCCCCCAAGACCGTAGCACCCGAACCCGGCCTCGTCGACCCGGCCGTGAGAGCCGCCGATCCTCGTCGGGTCGAGCGACGCCAGCCCCGTCTCGCCGAGGAACAGCTCGCAGGGGTCGAACCCCGGCTTCGCGTGGATGTCCATGTCGGTCGCGTAGTACGGCGCGTCCTCGCGGGCCGTCCACCAGTAGTACTGGAACCAGGCGTCACGCTCCGCGAGGAGGACGAGTTCGCCCGCGTTCGGGTGATCGATATCGTACTCCGCCGTCCTGGTCTCGTCGATCACCAGGTCGACGCCGTCGAGCGGGGCGAGCGCCGCCCGGGTTTCCTCGACGACGTCCGTGTAGACGTGGGCGATCTGATGGTCGACCATCGCGAACGCGTCCGACGCGGCCAGGTCGACCTCCTCGCCGCCCTCCCGGTCCGCGGTGACCTCCAGCAGCCCGGCCTCCCGTAGCGCGCGGTTGGGGAAGATCGGCGTCTCGACCGGCTGGAACCCGTACTCGCCGACGACGTTCACGACGGTCTCCGCCCAGCGATCGCCCGAGCGGAGCCAGTCGAGGAACCCACCGAGCAGGTCGTCGACGACCTCGACCGCCTCGAGCGCCTCGGGTGCCTCCGGTCCGTGGCGCTGTGCGTCGTAGTCGAGGTGGGGAACGTACACCCAGAGGAGGTCGGGGTCGTACCGCTCGATGGCCTCCCGCGCGGCGGTCAGTATCCACTCGCTACTCTCCACGCCGGCCATCGGCCCCCAGTAGTTGTGCAGCGGGAAGTGTCCGTGCTCCGCTTCCAGGTCGTCGTAGAACCCGTCCGGGTTCGTCCAGCAGTTCATCTCCAGCATGTTGTTGTCCTCGTCCTCGATGGGGGAGGGCGTGACCGCGACGTCGGCCGTCGTCCCGAGGAGGTGCTGGAAGAACAGCACGCCCGTGGTGAGCCCGGCGTCCTCGCTCGCGGCCTCCCAGAGGCGGTAGCGGTCCTCGACGTCGCGCTCCCAGAACGCCACCTCGTCGCGCTCGCGATCGTACTCCCCGTTGGCGACGTCGCCGTGCGCGGCGGGCGAGCGTCCGGTCGCCAGCGTCGTCTGGACGGGGATAGTCACCGCAGGGAACGGCGGTCGGAGCGACGCGACCCGGTCGTCGAGCAGGTCGGCGAGGTTCGGCGCCAGCCCGGCCTCGAGGTGTCCCGGACGGAGTCCGACGACGTCGAGCACGACGGCACGACCGGCGGCCCCGGTCGCCCACTCCTCCCGCGTCATCAGTCGGCGGCGTGCCGCTCGGCGTAGTCGTACAGCAGGTCGAGCTGGCGGGAGAGGTCGTGCTCGTCGACGTCCATCGGCGACTTGAAGAACGACGCGAGCTGGGACTGGACACCGCCCTCCCCCTGCTCGTCGGCGTACGCGACCAGCCGGACGAGGTCGAGCAGGAGCGGCGCGGCGAGCGCCGAATCCGACCCGTCCCACGTGAACTGCATCTTCATCTCCGTCCCGAGGAACCCCTCGAAGTGGATGTGGTCCCAGGCGGTCTTCCAGTCGCCGAGCGAGGGCGTGTAGTCGATGCGGACCCGGCTGTGGGTCTCGTAGCCGAGTATCTCCTCGAGGAGCCGACCCTTGCTCTCGATCTTGCCGGCCTCGTTCTCCTCCTCCTCGAGGACGAGCCCGTCGGTGTTCCCGAGGATGTTGTGGCCCTCCCAGGAGAGGACCCGGAGGTTCCGCCCGGCGAACATCGGCGCGAGTGCGGATTTCACGAGCGTCTCGCCGGTCTTCGCGTCCCGACCCATGTGCGGGACCCCCTCGCGATCGGCCAGTTCACGGAGCCCGCCGAGCGCGCTGCCGGTACTCGGGGTGAAGTTGACGTACGGGTGTCCGTCCTTGAGCGCGGCGTAGGCGTAGAGCGCGCTGGCCGGCAGGTCCCGGTCGTCCCCCTCGACGGCCGCCTCGAACGCCTCGAGGGTATCGTACCGTTCGGCCTCCCCAACCGGCGGCTCGGTCGAGGCGGCGTTGACCACGACCAGTCGGTCGAACTCGTTGGCCTCGACGAACGTGGCGTAGTCGTCGCGTATCCGCGCGACGATGTCCGCGACCGTCAGTTCGTCCATCGACCGGTCCTCCGAGAGCTCCTCGACGACGCGGCCACAGCTGATCGCCGTGCCGGTGTTCACCCGGCCGTCTATCTCCCGGAGGTCCTCGCGGACGGCGTCCAGCGTCTCGCGGTCCGGAACCCCTCCGGCCTCGTTGGCCGCCTCGGCCGTCTCCTCGATGCTCTGCGCGCGGATGTCGTGGCCGGCGAAGACGAACCCCTCCACGGGGGGGAGGTCGAGGGACGCCATCGGCTCGCGAGCTGTCACCATTCCCGTCGTGTCGGACACCCCGCGCGCGATCGCCCGTGCACCCACCATCGAGAGGGTCGCGACGTTACCGCGTGCCCCTACTGACCACACTCCAGTCGTCATGCGGTAGTCTTCCGACGCTTCCGGTAAAATATGTCGGTCGGCCGTGTGTCCGACGCCCCCAACCGGACCCGCAGGGTTCCGGGGTTCCGCACGACGACACCGCGCTCGCCCGTTCCCGGGACCGGCTACCAGTCCAGGTCGGTGTCGGCGTCCCGCCGGGAGAGCTGCTCGCCGCTCTCGCTGAAGTCGAGGTCCCGGTCCATCACCGTCTCCTCGGGGTGACGCCACTCCTCCTCGCAGCGCTCACACCGCCACACCTCGTGGGGCCGGCCGTCCTCAGGCTCCTTCCGGATCGATTCGACGGGGTCGCCACAGTGTGGGCAGACTTCGGGCATGTGAGAGCGGACGTGGACGGTCGACAAATATCTGCCCCCGTCACGGCCTGGCAGCGGACCTCCCCGTCACGGCCCGACGGCGGACGTCCCCGTTAGGCGGCTCCTTCCGGAAGGGACTGAAACCGCGTCCCGGTGGCTTGTTCCGGAGCAGAAATGTTTGATACCGCACATAATGCTGATGATGCTGTATCATAGAGAGTCAGTCCATGTCGATACCGATAATCGACCCTCACATGCACATGGTGTCCCGCTCGAGCAACGACTACGAGCGGGCCCGCCTGGCCGGCATCGAGTGCTGTATCGAGCCCGCGTTCTGGAGCGGGACCGACAAGCAGCACGCCGAGTCGTTCTTCGACTACTTCGAGCAGATCATCGACTTCGAGACCCGGCGGGCCGATCGGACGGCGGGGATGGACCACTACGTCACCATCGCGCTCGAGCCCAAGGAGGCGAACTATCCCGAGATGGCCGAGCGCGTAATGGACCGCATCCCGGAGTACCTGGACCGGGAGAACGTGGTCGGCGTCGGCGAGATCGGCCTCGATCAGGGAACCCCGGAGGAGGAGGCGGCCTTCCGACGCCAGCTCCGGATGGCCGAGGAGCGGGAACTCCCGGTCATCGTCCACACGCCACACACACAGAAGCCCGAGGGGACCGAGCGGCTCGTCGAGATGATACAGGAGGAAGACGTCACCGAGGAGCGGATCGTGATCGATCACAACACGGAGAACACGATCGACGTCTCGCTCCGGACTGACTGCTGGGTCGGATTCACGCTCTACCCCGGGAAGATAACCGACGAGAAGGCCATCGACCTGCTGGAGGAGTACGGCACCGAGAAGATGCTCCTGAACAGCGCAGCCGACTGGGACCCGTCGGACCCGCTCGCGGTCCCGAAGGCCCGGGACGAGATGCTCGACCGGGGGTGGGACCGCGGGGCGGTCCGGGAAGTCGTCTTCGAGAACCCCCACGAGTTCTTCAGCCAGTCGCCGAACTTCGAGTTCGAGTCCTGAGATGCGCTTCGGATTCTCAACGAACGCGTTTCGGCAGTACGATCTGGCCGAGTCGATCGAGATCCTCGCGGGGATCGGCTACGACGGCGTCGAACTGCTGTTCGACCAGCCGCATCTCTATCCCCCCGAGGCGAGCGAGGCCGAGATCGAGTCGGTTAGCGAGACGCTCGATGCGAACGACATCTCGATCAGCAACTGCAACGCGTTCATGCTCACCGCGATCGAGGACTTCCACCATCCCTCGTTCGTCGAGGAGGACGAGTCCTACCGCCGCCGCCGGGTCGATTACACCCTCGACGCGCTGGAGACGGCGGCGGCCCTCGACGCGGACCACGTCTCGATCGAGCCCGGCGGACCCGTCCCGGAGGGACGCTCTCGGGAGTGGGCGATGGATACCTTCGAGCAGGGGTTACTGGAGGTGCTCGCCCGCGCAGAGGAGGTCGGCGTGGACGTCCTCGTCGAACCGGAACCGGATCTGCTGATCGAGACCTCCGATCAGTTCCTCGAACTCGCCGACCGCCTCGACTCCCCCCGGATGCGCTGTAACTTCGATGCCGGCCACTTCTTCTGCGTCGGAGAGGACCCGACGGCACTGGTGTCGAAGCTCGAGGCCTACACGCCCCACTACCACCTCGAGGATATCCCCGCGGACCGGACCCACGAGCACACCCAGCTCGGCGAGGGCGGGATGGACATCGAGGGGTTCCTCGAGACGCTCGAGGACGCCGGCTACGACGGGTTCGTGACGGTCGAGCTCTACCCCTACGAGGAGACGGCCGAGGAGACCGCGCGCGACGCGATGCGCTACCTCGAGGAACACGGGTGGGTCTGAGCGCGTGATGGACCGCCCGGACCGCCCGGACCGCCCGGACCGACGGGGGCTGTGATGGGGACGGCCGGGACGGAGGAGACGACGGGAGCCGGCCGGACCCCCCTCGCGACGCTCGCCGCGCTCGTCCGGCTCCCGAACCTCTTCACCGCCCCGCCCGACGTGATGCTCGGTGCGGCGCTGGTCGCGGCCGCCGGTCACGCCGTGCCCGTCGGGCCGGTCGTCGGGCTCTCGGTCGCCTCCGTGCTCCTGTACGCGGCGGGGACGACGCTGAACGACTACTTCGACGCCGAGGAGGATGCCCGCGAGCGGCCGGACAGACCGATCCCGTCCGGCGCGGTATCGCGCCGCGGGGCGCTCGTACTCGGGGGCGCCCTGCTGGCCGGGGGCGTCGCGGCCGCGCTCCTCGCCGCCGGCACGGTCGCCGGTTCGGTCGCGGGCGCCGTGGCGCTGGCCGTCCTGCTGTACGACGGGGCGTTCAAGGGCTCGGCCGTCGGGTTCCTGTTCATGGGCTCGGCCCGGGGCCTGAACGTCCTCCTCGGGACGACCGTCGCGGCCGTCTCGCCCGCCTCGCTCCCGCCGTGGGCGCTAGCGGTACCCGCAGTCGTCCTCCTCTACATCGCCGGTGTCACGTACATGGCCGAGGGCGAGACCGGGACGGGCAGCCGGCGAGCGGTACTGACCGCCGTCGGGGGCGTCGCCGTCGCCGCCTCGGGGGTCCTCGGTCTGCTCCTCGTTCTCGACTCGTCGCCGACCGGGGTCGCACTGGCTGCCGTCCTGCTCGCCGGGTTTCTCGGGTGGGTCGGCCGCCCGCTGCGGGCGGCCTACGCCGACCCCGGCCCGGAGACGATCGGACCGGCTATCGGGGCGTGCGTGCTGGGGCTCATCGCACTTGACGCCGCGTTCGCCGCGACGGTCGGCCCGGGCTGGGCGCTCGCCGCGCTGGCGTTCCTCGTCCCGGCGGTCGGACTCTCCCGCGTCTTCGAGGTGACCTGATACGGGCGGTCGTGGGCTGTTACCGCCGATCGTCGGGGCGAGCCGGC
This sequence comes from Haloarculaceae archaeon, assembly GCA_036625905.1. Lineage (GTDB taxonomy): Archaea > Halobacteriota > Halobacteria > Halobacteriales > Haloarculaceae > Salinirubellus. Next base: position 11,223 of record JAZKST010000027.1, on the reverse strand, counting down.
GGTCATCGGTCGGTGCGACCGCCCCTCGAGGCACGACCTCCCGACGGGACGGGGAAAACGGTTTTACCCCGGTCACCGTCCGCCCCGCATGGTCGAACTCGCATTCGGCACGAACGCGTACACCCGCTTCTCGCTCCCGGAGGCGGTCCGGCGCGTCGCCGACCACGGTTACGCCGGGGTCGAACTTCTCGCCGACGCCCCGCACGCGTTCGTCCCGGAGTTCGACGCCGCGGACCGCCGGGCGCTGGCGGCCGCGCTCGAGGAGACCGGGCTCGCGGTCTCGAACGTCAACGCGAACACCGCGATGGGGTACTACGACGACGCCCCGCCGTCGGCGTTCTTCGAGCCCAGTCTCGTCACCGTGGACGAGGAGGCCCGCGCCTGGCGGATCGAGTACACGAAAGGGGCCATCGACCTCGCCGCGGCGGTCGAGGCCCCGGCCGTCTGCGTCGCGACGGGTCGACCGCTCCCCGGCAACCCGCCCGAGCGGGCGAGGGAGTACCTGCTCGACTCGCTCCACGAGGTTCTCGACTACGCCGAACCCGCGAGGATCGACGTCGGCATCGAGTTCGAACCCGAACTGCTGATCGAGAACACCGACGAGGTGCTGGCACTGATCGAGGAGGTCGGCCGCGACTCCCTCGGGGTCAACCTCGACGTCGGCCACGCGGCCGTCTACGGGGAGGACCCCGCCGAGAGCGTCCGCCAGTGTGCCGGTCACCTCACCGGCCTCCACCTGGAGGACATCGCCGGCGGGATACGCGGGAAGCACTACCACCTCGTCCCCGGGGAGGGGGATCTCGACTTCGGGTCAGTGTTCGCGGCGCTGGATGACGTCGGCTACGACGGGTTCGCCACGCTGGAGCTGTACACCTACCCCGACGAGCCGGACCGGGCGGCCCGCAAAGCGCACGAGGCACTCGAGAGGTACGTCGGCTGACCCGCGGAGCGGAGAAACCCGTCGTTATATGTGCGGGCAGGAGACACCGGTAACCGATGTCCTCATTCGACGAGCGTCTCGCGCGCCGCACGGTCCTCGCGGGCATCGGTGCCGCGGGACTGGCCGGCGCTGCCACGGTCCCGGCGAACGCACAGTCAGAGGTAGAAACCGAGTTCAGGTTCGGCGGATCGCGGGCCTTCTGGCGAGGACAGGCACCGGAGTCCATCGAGGGTGTTGAGAACCCCACACTCGAACTCGAGGCCGGCAAGCGCTACCGCGTCGTGTGGGAGAACCTCGACGGCGAGGCCCACAACTGGGTGATCGAGGACGCCGACGGGAACAACATCGTCCGGACCGAGATCATCAGCGAGGAGGGTGCGACACAGACCGTCGAGTTCGAGGCGACGGCGGCGATGGCCTCCTACTACTGCGAGGTCCACCCGACGTCGATGCGCGGCCCCGTCGAGGTGAGCGGTGGGACCAGCGACACCTCGACGCCGACGGAGACGCCGGCGGAGACCCCGACCCCCGTCGGGGAGGCGGACCACACCGTCTCGATGGTCACGGAGGGGAGCGAGTACTACTTCGATCCGATCGGTCTCGCGGTCGAACCGGGCGACACCGTCGAGTGGGTCATCGAGAGCGGTTCACACTCGTCGACGTCGTACGACGACCGCATCCCCGAGGGGGCCAAACCCTGGGATAGTGGGGTCCTCTCGGAGGAGGGCGCGACGTTCCGCCAGACGTTCGAGACCGAGGGGACCTACGACTACTTCTGTACGCCACACAAGACCCTCGGGATGGTCGGTCGGGTCGTGGTCGGCGAGCCCGGCGGTCCCGCCGAGGGGAGTATGCCCCCGGACGGCGACGTCCCGGCGAGCGACGCCGTGGTCGACGAGGGCTCGGTGAGCTACGACTCGTTCGCCGGCCAGGCGACCGACACGCCCACGCCGGATTCGACCCCTACCGAGGCCGACGACGGCGGTGACGGAGGGAGCAACGGGGACGGCCCCGGGTTCGGGATCGTCGGTACGCTCGTCGGTCTCGGGAGCGCCGGGGCGTACCTCCTGGGGCGGGGCGGGGACGACGAGTAGCGCCACGTCCGGATCCACGTCGGGCGGGGCGGCGGCAGAGGGACGAACGGCGTCCGGGAGGAGCCGCGGACTGGACCTCAGCCCCGCATTTGCCGGATCATGGCGTTGAACATCGCCTTCATCCGGGTGCTCATGTTGCTGTCCCGTGTCGCGTCGTTCAGGTGGGGGAACCGCTGGAAGCGGTGGACCGCACCGTTCTCCCCGTGTGGCGTGTTGTTCTGGCTCGTGCAGGCATAGAGCTCACCGCCCCGCCCGGTTCCGAAGGCGGTCAGGAAGGCGCTGAGCTCCGTGCCGTCCTCGCCGATCGGGTTGAGCGCCTCCATCTCCCACATCCCGTCGCCGTCACTCGGCGGCGAGGCGGCGAAGAGCCGGCCCTGCGGTTCGGTGAACGACTTGCTCCAGTCGCCGAAGACGTACTTGCCCCGGAGCTCATCGATCGGCCCGTCGTGGAAGTAGCCCCCGGTGATGGAGATGCCGACGGTCTCCCCGTTGTGCTGGTGGGGGTACTCGACGATGGGGTCGAGCAGCGGCTCGCCGTCCGGCGTCTCGTCCGGACAGTTCGACGGTGGTTCGTTCGGCGTGTCGGTGCTGAAGCAGCGTGTCCCTTCCTTGATGTTCCAGCCGTAGTTGCCGCCCTTCTCGATGATGTCGACCTCCTCCCAGAGGTTCTGACCCAGGTCACCGGCGAACAGGCGGCCCTGGCTGTCGAAGGAGACCTGCCAGGGGTTACGCAGTCCCCAGGCGTAGATCTCGTCGTGGCCGTCCTCGCCGACCAGCGGGTTGTCGTCCGGGATGCCGTACGGTTTGTCCCCCTCGGAGGAGTCGACGTCGATCCGGAGGATCTTCCCCAGCAGGTTCGCCTCGAGGTTCTGTGCGTTGCCGCCCGCGTTCTCGTCGTACCAGTCCTCGACGTGGCCCGGAGCGTTGTCGTCTGCGGCCCCGCCGTCACCCAGCGGAACGTAGAGGTAGCCGTCCGGGCCGAACTCGATCGAGCCCGCGTTGTGGTTGAACTGCGGCTCGTCGACGTCGAGGAGCACCTCCCGCGAGCCGGGGTCGGCCGCGCTCAGGTCCTCCGTCGCCCGGTACTCGACGAGCAGTTCCCGGTGGTCCACGCCCTCCGCGGAGGAGGGGGCGCTGTGCCGGACGAAGAACCGCCGGTTGTTCTCGAAGTTCGGGTGGAACTCGACGCCCAGGAACCCGCGCTCGTCGAAACCGCCGAGATCCTCGAGCCCCAGTTCCGGCATCTGATCGCTGACGTCGAGGAACGGCTCGTCCTGGAGGCCGTCGTCCTCGTCGTGGACCCAGAGCTGTCCGGGCTGGTCGATGATGAACAGCCGGTTCGAGCCGTCGCCGGCGGAGGTGACCCCGACCGGCTGTGAGAGCCCCTCCGCGATCGGCTCCAGGCGTACGCTCGCCCCCTCGGGGACGAACCCGCCTTCCTGAGCGCTGGCCGTGCCTGCGAACCCGGAAGCCGCTCCAGCCATCGCCGCGGCACGCATGAACGTCCGCCGGGTCGTACCTGCGAGCGGCCGGTCGTCCTTCTCCTCGACTGCTTCCTCGCTCGTCGTGGTAGTGGCTGTGTCCTTCGACATATCGAATCCGGACTGCACGTTTTCTGAGTCATTATATAAACCTTACGACGGTGGTGCGGAGCGGTTTTCGAAGTCTAAATTATCAGATTCCGGTCAACGCTACTCCGACAAACGGACCGGATATCCGGCGCGGTATCCGTTCTGCATCGCCTTGGAACCCACCACCACTGGAAATGGAAATCCGGCAGCACAGAGCGTGAGAAGACCTCTGAACCGCCGACAGACCTTACTGCAGAAATGTTCCGAACCCCGCCCACCTCGGCCGGGTAGAGATCGAACACCGTTCTCGCATCCGGTGGCCCCCGAGTTCCCGAGTGATCCGGGCACAGGCTGGCCAGAACGCGTCGTGTTACGCTATCGTCGACTACCCCGGCCTGAGACTCCGGTCGAACACCGGAACGACGGCTGGCCGGTCGGCACTCGAAAGCCCATCGACTACCGTCGGTCGAGGAACAGCCGCTACCGACACTCAAACAACCCTTCGGGTCCAACCGTGGCCGAATAGCTATGATCCGACACGACGGCCTGCTGGTCTCCTGGCTGGGATACGCGACCCTCCGCGTCGAAGGGGCGGAGAGCGTCGTGTACACCGACCCCGGCCGGTACGGCGTGCTCGACGGCTACGAACCGCACGACGCCGACCTGGTCTGTGTGACCCACGACCACCACTACGACAGCGACGGGATACGGCGGGTGGCGAACGACGACACGACCATCGTCGTGTACGAGGGGGTGAACACCCACCGCATCGAGCGCGACGTCGAACGGCCCGCCGACCTGCCCGGCGAGGTCCGGACCGTCGACGACGAGGCCGACTTCGCCGTCGACGACGTGGTCGTGCGGACGTTCCCCGCGTACAACCACCCGGATGGCGAACACGTCCGGGAGAACGGCGAACCGGTCCACCCGGAGGGGTTCGGCTGTGGCTACCATCTCACCGTTCCGGGCACCTGGGGACGCGACATCGGGGTGTTCTGGACCGGTGATTCGGACGTCCTCGAGGGGCACAGCGAACTCGACGTCTCGCTGTTCTGTCCGTCCATCGCCGGGACGGTCACGATGGACCGCCACGAGGCGGCGGCGCTCGCCGAAGACCTCGACCCCGATCTCGTGCTCCCGATCCACTACGATACGTTCGAGGCGCTGGAGACCGACGCCCCCGCGTTCGCCGCCGACGTCGCCGGCCGCGGGGTCCCGGTCGCCCTCGACGAACCGGTGACGGATCGCGCGCCGGTCGAGTAGACCGACGCCCGTACGATCCCGGCGTTACCGTCGGTCCTCGACCCGGTCGAACAGCGGTCGGAGCGTGTGCAGGGTCCGCTCGTCCACGGCGTCGGGGGCGAGGTGGAAGTGCGAGCGGGCGTCCGTCGACCGGATGTGCCGGATGACCGCGTGACAGAACCGGAAGGCCGCACGGGCGTCGACGTGCTCGACGAGCGTCTCGAGGTCGTGAAAGCAGAGCTCGGTCGGCCCGGGGTCGTCGGCCCAGCTCGACAGGGCCTGCCTGATCCGCACCCCGAGGCCCGTCAGATCGCCGGGCGACTCGACGGTCGCGATCCACGGCCCCGGCGTCAGGCCGGGACCGTGTCCGGCCCCCGAGGGTGCCGACGCGGCGGCCGCACCCCGCGTCCCGTCACAGCAAACGATGGCCACGTTCCGGGGCTGGTCGACCCCGGACCGGACGACCGCGTCGAACCGCTCGTCGGGTGACTCATCCAGGGAGACGAGCAACGCGCTCGGCGAGACCGCGTCACCCGGCGACGAGAGTCGCTCCGAGCAGTAGTCGTCGTCCCTGTCACCGGTGGATCCGAGCACCAGCACGTTCTCGTTCGTGGACTCGGCGTCGCCCCCATCGGCTGCGACCCGCGTCGGGCAGGTTGTGTCGGCGGTCGGCATTCACTTTCCAGTAGCTCCTCCCTGCACTTAACACGACGAGGACGTGTTCACCGTCTGAAGACACCGGTACGGCGGACCCGGCGAGACTTCCCGAATCCCGTGTCATCGCACGCCGGCGGTCGGTCCCGTCGTCCGTCGCCGGGTACCCTCGGAGAACGGGCGATGGATATAGGGGGACGGGACGACTCCGGTCGGCCGTGTCAGCCGAGGCGACGCGGTTCGTCGGTACCGGGCTGTGTGCGGACGGCTGGGTCGCCGTCGTCCACGGGAGGGACGGGTTCGACCACGGCAGGGTGTTCGCGGAGTTCGGCGGGCTCTGGGGTTGCTACGAGGAGACCGCCGACCGCATCGCCGTGCCGGTCCCCGTGGGCCTCCACGAGTGGGGCGAGGAGCCCCGACCACCCGAGCGGCTCGCGCGCGAACTGCTCGGTCCGCGCCGGTCGGCGGTCTACGACGCCCCCGTCCGGGAGGCGACCCGCAAGCAGCGCTACCAGACGGCGAGCCGCGTCAACGAGCGGAAGGCCGGCCGCGGGCTCTCCCGGGAGGCGTTCGAGGACAGCGCGGCCGTGGCCGAGGTGGACGAACTGCTCTCGGCCATCCCGGAGGCCCGACCGATCGTCGTCGAGACCCATCCCGAGCTCTGCTTCCGGGCGTTCTGCGGCGAGCCACTCGAGTACGACGGGCGGACGGCTGCGGGGTACGCCGAGCGCCTGCGGACGCTGGCCGGCTTCGACCCCGACGCGCCGGTCGACCTGGTGGCGGCGGCGGAGGCCACCGGCGGCCACGAGGTGACCGTCGCGGACGTGCTCGACGCGACGGCGCTCGCACTCACCGTCCGGCCCGGCCCGGGCGAACTCCGGTCGCTCCCCGAGGACCCCGCGGACGACCCCGAGGGGTTGCCGATGCGGATGGTCTACCGTGCCGAGACGACGCTGGCCCCGTGAGCCCGGTTCCTCGTGAGGCGTCCGTAACCACCCACGCGGGACGGTGACGTCCCACCCGGTCAGCGTAAGTACCGCGACCGCCTACCCCCGCCCGATGATGGCGACGACCCACGCCCTCGTCGGTGCGGCCATCGCGGCCGTGACGGCGGTGGTCTTCCCGGGGACCGCTCCGATCGCACTCGCCGCAGCCGTCGCCGGGAGCGTCTTCCCCGACCTGGACCTCTACGCCGGCCACCGGCGGACGCTCCACTACCCCGCGTACTACTGGGTCGCCCTCGCAGCCGTGCTCGTCGTCGCCGCGCTGTCGCCGACCCCGCATGCCGTCGCGGCCGTCCTCTTCGTCCTCGGCGCGGCGGTCCACTCGGTCATGGACGCGTTCGGCGGCGGCCTCGAACTAAGGCCCTGGGAGGGGACCTCCGACCGGGCTGTCTACGACCACCTGAACGGGCGGTGGCTCCCCCCGAAGCGGTGGGTCCCCTACGACGGCGCACCGGCGGACCTCCTGCTCGCGGGCGTACTGAGCGCTCCCGCGCTCCTCGTCTTCGGCGACGAACCGCTCGTCCGGGGAGGTCTGGTCGGCGTGCTCGTCGTCTCCGCGGCGTGGGTGACCCTCCGCCGCCGGGTGGCGTCCGTCTCCGAGCGACTCGCCGCGAGCCTCCCCGCGAGCCTCCAGGGGTACGTCCCCGAGCGGTTCATCGCGGGCGACTGAGACGGACGGTCGTCGTCCGGGTGATCGCCGACCCGGGCGACCGGGCCCTCCTTCGATAGCGGCCGCGGCCGCCGTGTGTGGGCGACGGTCGCCCGCGACCAGGTTTTTCTGCGTGGCGGACGGACGGGAGGCCGTGTCGACGGACGACGAGCGGAACGTCCTCGGGACCGAGCTGGAGCCCTGCGGGCGCGACCCGCCCACGGGGTACCTCCGGGACGGGCACTGTCACCACCTGCGGCGCGACCCGGGTCGCCACGAGGTGTGTGCCGTGCTCACACAGGAGTTCCTCGAGTTCTCCCGCGAGCGGGGCAACGACCTCGTGGCGCCACGACCGGAGCTCGGGTTCCCCGGGCTGCACCCGCAGGATCGCTGGTGTCTCTGCGTCCCGCGGTGGACCGAAGCCCACGAAGCGGGCAGTGCGCCGCCCGTCGTCCTCGAGGCGACCGCAGAGGAGGTCACCGGGGACGTGTCCCTGGAGGTCCTCGAGGCGTACGACCACCGCGAACTCGACTGATACGGTCGGGATAGACGGCTCTCTCCATCTCTCCGTACGTTCGACGGTTCCCCCGCCGATGCGGTTCGCCCGCGCTCGCGGGAGGGGACCGGCGACGACGGCGGAGCTCCGGGTCGAGTAGCGGGCGAATCGGGTTTTCAGCGCGAGATAACGCTGAGGGGTGATTATGCACGTTCCCGGTGTAGGAGGGGTCGATGGCAGAGGAAGGGGGGGACGACGGACGCCCGACGGTGCTGGTCGTGGACGACGAGCCGGCAGTGGCCGACCGCTACAGTGGGTGGCTCGCCGACCGCTACGACGTCCGCACCGCTCACGAGGGCGAAGCCGCCATCGAGGTGCTGCGCGAGGACCCCGACGCCATCGACGCGGTGCTGCTGAGCCGCCGGACGTCCGAGCTCTCGGAGGACCTCGTACTGGTCTCGATCCGCGACGCGGGCTTCGACTGCCCCGTCGCGCTCGTGACCGACCGGCGGCCCGACTTCGACGTCGTCGACAGGGGGTTCGACGACTACCTCACGGAGCCGGTCTCCGAGGGGGCGCTACTGCGGAGCGTCGGGTCGTTGCTGGCGGTCGAGGGGCGCGAGGCCCTGCGCCGAGAGCTCTCGGCCAAGCGCGTCCGCCGGAACGTCCTCGAGCTGGAGCTCTCGGGGGAGGAGCTCGAGACGAACGAGGCGTTCGCCCGGCTGGAGCGGGACATCGAACGGCTGGAACGCCGCCTCTCGCTCCACCGGGAGCGGCTGGAAGCACGGGAGGGGGGGCAGAGCGTGGCGGGGACCTGAAGCGAGGCTCGAGAGACCCGGGGAAGAGCCGACGACGAAGCACGGGACGGGGCACTGGGGATGCACCGCCGTCCGTATCAGGAGGCCGGTTCGCGGCGTTTCGACGTCTCCGAGCGAGCAGGACGAGCGGAGCGAGAGCACTCCTGCGGCACACGAGTGGCACGGCGGTGGCCACCCGGCAGGGATACGGTCGTCCGGGGAGTTTCCACCGAGTGTGAACGGCGATCGTCACCGGGTGAGTCATCCGATACCACGACCATCTGCCAGCGCCGTGGCGAGCCGAACGGGACCGAAGCCCTCATACGGTCGTGAGGGGCGGGTCGGGTGCGAGGGCAGGAACGGCGGTCGCTCCGCTCGAGACAGGGAGAGTGGGTCGGGGCGGATTTGAACCGCCGGCTTCCTCCGTGTGAAGGAGGTATCATAACCGGACTAGATCACCGACCCAGTAGTCGAGACACCGCCCCGCCGGGACTTAACCCTTGTCAAAACCACGGTCCCGTCACAGCCGTTCGCGCGCCGCCTCGAGGTCCTCGGGAGTGTCGACGTCGACGAACGTCTCCATCGTGACCACCCCGTCGAGTTCGCTCTCCTCGACGGTCAGGGTGTCCAGGCCCTCGAACGCGTCGAGGATCCGTCCCCCGCCGTCCGCGAGTACCCGCTCGCACCCCCGGGAGACGGCGTCCGCCCGGTAGACGGCCTGTGTCGTGTTGTACCAGCCCGCGTCGGTCCGGACGAGCGCGACGTCGTACCCGGTCACGGCGCGGTCGTGGAGGTAATCGAGGAGTACCGGATCGACGAACGGCATGTCACCGGCGACGACGGCGCCGTACTCGTGGCTCGCCGAGACGGCATCGAGGCCGACGGCCATCCCCGCCAGCGGTCCCCGGTCGGGTTCGGGGTCGGCGAGTACCGTCACCTCGGCGTCGACGCCGGCGAGGACATCGCGGACGGTGTCCCGTTTTCCGGGTCGAGCGGCGACGACGAGCCGGCTAGTGCGGGCCGCGAGCCGGTCGGCGACCCGACGGACGAGCGGCGTCCCGTCCAGTTCGGCGAGGAGCTTGTCGGCGTCGCCAAAGCGGGTCGAGCCGCCGCCGGCGAGGACGACGCCGGCCCACGCCGCCGGCTCGTCGTCCTCGTGTTCGCCGTGCTCGGTGTCGGCGGCTCCGCTGCCGTCTCGGTCGGTCACTGTCGGAAGGAGCGTGTTCTCGCGGGGCCGTGACGTTTACGCTTCGGGCGCCTACGCCTCGGCCTGCTCGGTCCGGTCGGTGGCCAGTCGCTCGCGGGCCTTCCCGATCGCCTCGCGGGCTTCACCCTCGGCGCGCCCCTGCAGTCCCTCGAGCTCCTCGCGGATCTCCTCGAGGCGGTTCGTTTCGTCCTCGGCCTCGCGACCGGTCAGCTCCCGGAGCCGTGCCTCGACGGCCTCGATCTCCTGGCTCAGCCCCTTCGCGGCGGTCTCGGTCGCCCGCTGGAGGTAGTATCGGCTGTCCTCGAAGTGCCTGTTCATACACGTATGTGGGGCACGCGAGAATATATCCCTTGTGTCGGTCGTCTCTCGTCCGTTCGCCGGCCCGCGGACGCGAGTGGACCGTCGACCCGACCGGACGTCGGCCCGTCGGTCCTCGCCCCGATCCGTGCGTCAGCGTTAACACCTCTCGGCCGAATGGTTCTCGTATGAGTACCGAGGCCACGGGCGGGACGGACGCTGCCGATTCGAAAGTGACCGTCACCGAGGAGGCAGCAGAGGAGGCGCTCGACCTCCTCCGCGGCGAGGGCTACGACACCGACGAGGCCGGCCTCCGGCTGTTCGTCCAGCAGGGCGGCTGTGCGGGGCTCTCCTACGGGATGCGCTTCGACGTCGAGCCGGAGGACGACGACACCATCACCGAACACCACGAGCTCCGGGTCTTCGTCGACCCGGCCAGCCTGAAGTACGTCGGCGGGTCCGTCCTCGACTTCGAGGGCGGGCTCCAGGGCGCCGGGTTCCACGTCGAGAACCCGAACGTAGTGAGCGAGTGCGGCTGTGGCGAGTCGTTCCGGACCTAGAGCAGGTCCTCGACGTACTCGCTCTCCCAGTTCCGACGGTCCTCGATCTCCCGACGCCCCCGGCGCGTGAGCGTGTAGAAGTTCGTCCGACGGTCCTTGTCCCCCTTCTCCACCAGCCCCTTGTCGACCAGCGTGTCGAGGTTCGGGTAGAGCCGTCCGTGGTGGATCTCCTTCTCGTAGTACTTCTCGAGTTCCTCCTTGATGGCGAGGCCGTGCGGGCGCTCCCGCCCGGCGATCACGTAGAGGAGGTCACGCTGAAATCCTGTCAGGTCGTACATCGGTAATGTCTGTCCCCTCCTTAGTGTCGAAACGAATTAAATTTATGGCTCGCGTGTGACCGGGCGTTCGCGGAACCGACCGAAGTGCTTCACCGGATGGTAGATGACGGACCGTCGACCGGGATAAGGAGACTGACGTGTGATTCCGGAGCGTAACATCACCTGCGGGGTATGTGATGTCGGTCGCCCGGCGGGGGGACGGCCCGTACCAGACCACTCCCGGTCCCTCGGCGTGGAGCGGGCGCTCGTCGAGCACGAACGGTCACCGTTCGTGTCGTGACTGTACAGGTCGGCGGACGTGATATCCCGGCATCGACACGAGTGCGGACCGGCGACGGTTCTCCGCGTCGTCGAATGAGAGGAAAGCAGCCGACAGGGGTGAAAAGGGCCCGGTCGGCCGCTTGCCGCCCTGAATTGGTCCCCGCTGACGCTTC
>JAZKST010000026.1:0-46654 GCA_036625905.1 Haloarculaceae archaeon | reverse complement strand
GCTCGTTCGGCGACTCGATGACGACGCTGTCGGTGAACTGCATCACGACGTCGTCGGGGACGCCGAACGACGCCAGCATCGACGGGAACGTCCCACCCGTGGACTTGTTACTCTGACGTGGGAACCCCTCCTCGGACTCCGTCTCGAGGACGACGACGTCGTACCCCCTCGCGGCCAGGTCGCGGGCACACTGGGCCCCGGCGGGACCGGCGCCGGCGATGACCACGTCAAAGCGGTCGCGCATAGTACGTACTGGACGGTACCCCTGAATAGTTTTATTGACTGGACCCGGAAGGAAGGGCTCGGTGACACCAGCAACTCTACCACTGATCTCGAAGGTGTCAAGGTTAGAGAACGAACAGAACAAATGGATCCGCGGAGACAGGCAAGCCAGCGACTGGCTTGCCGAGGGGATTCGGCCTGTATTCATCCACGACCGAGGAGCTGATGCATTTGCGTTCTACCGCGAAGTTACAGACGACCTCACCGCCGGATTCATCCTCCGTGCGAATCAGAATCGCTGTATTCAGACGCCGTCCGGAACGGACGGGCGTCTGATTGACTGGAGTGAAGACCTCCCCGAACAAGGTCGCACCTCTATCGAGATCGAACAGAGGAATGGAAGAGAAGCCAGAGAGGCTGAGCTGATCGTCAAAGCCGGCTCGTGTGAGCTGCTTCCACCGAAGAACGACTCAACTCACACCGATCCAGTCGAGGTAAACGTCGTGCGGATCGACGAACTTGGAGAGCAAGGCGATCCGATTCAGTGGGTGTTACTCACCACTGAATCAGTCGCTGCGTTCAATGATTCGCTGAGTGTGGTAGAGTCCCACCGCGCCCGATAGACGCTCGAAGACTGGCACGAGGTGCTGAAGACTGGATGCCGGATCGAGGAACGCCGGCTGGAAACGTGGGAACGCATGGAGGTCTTGTTGAGTGTCTATTCGGTGATTGCGTGGAAGGTGCTGGAGTTACGGGAACTTGCTCGGGGAGACACACACTGCTCACCTGATGTCCTTCTGAGCGAGACTGAACGGTCAATTCTGGAAATTTCGTTTCCAGAATTGACCGACAACGGGGCTCAAACGTACGCGATTGCGGTTGCGAAGATCGGCGGCTACCTCGACCGAGGCTCCGATCCACCGCCCGGTTGGGAGACGATGTGGAAAGGCCAAGAAACTTCAGACCTGGGCGGAGGGATACGAACTGCACTCCTGAGACTTATGGGTAAGAGACAGTGTTTTAGCCGTGGGTACCTGACCGCGTGATGATCCTGTCGGGGCGGACCTTCGCGACGATCCGGTTCGTCCGGTCGTGCAGGTACTCCTCGTTGCCGCGGTAGCGCCGCTCCAGCGAGTCGATGTGTTCGGCGGCCCCCTCGTCGGTGAGTTCGTCCACCTCACCGATGACGGACAGCGCCCGATACGGGTCTTTCGGGTCGGTCATACTCACCCCCACGCGCGGGTCGTTCCGGACGTTCACGTGCTTCTGCCGTCCTTTCGCCGTGTTGATGAGTACGCGGTTCTCCGCCGCGTCGTAGTCGATCCAGACTGGCGTCACGTGGGGGACCCCGTCGGGCATGAGCGTCGCCACGTGGGCGAACGTCTTCTTCTCGAAGAGGTCTCGGTACTCGGTGGGAATCGTGGCCATGGTCGGGCCGACGGTTCGGCCGTCCCGTACAAATACACTGTCGGTCGTGAGCCCCTGTGAGACGTCGCCGATCGTCGAGACGACGATGCACGAGTAGTTACGGCCGACAGTGTACGTCCGGCCCGTGGCCGTCCCGGTTCGCGGCCACGCGAGCCGGTGTTCGGCTCCGTTTTCGTCGTCCATCCATCGAACTCGGTCGCACCCAGAACAGGCTCGGCCGACCGGTGTGGTTCGAGCGGAAGGGGGAGAACCACAAGGCCGTCGTCGTGCGGCTCACCGAGCGCGACGGGTGGGCCGGGTCCGGCGTCGGGACGAGCGTTCTACGACATGGAGGGGTCGGACGTGTGTGACGGGTCGATCCGGGTCGTGTTCGGCCTCACCGACCCCACGTCCAGCGGGCATCGAGGACGTATCGATAGATCCCGCTACTGACGATAGCGATCACGTTCGCACTCAGATACGGGGTCCCCTGCCATTCGACGAGGACGAAGAGGATTCCGAGCTGGATCGGTATCGCCGTCCCACGGACGACGTTCGTCTTGAGCAACCCGAGGAGGTACCCGACGGTGCCGGTGTTCTGTATCGCTCGAAACGTCCAGGCGTTGTTCAGGACGTACGTGAGGACGATCGTGATCTCGACGGCGATCAGCGCACCGAGCAGGTAGTACAGACCCACGAAGTCGACGAACAGCCACAGCAGAACCATCTGCACGCCAGCGGTCACGGTCCCCACGACGACGTACCGACGCAGTCGAACCGCCAGTGGACCGCTCCGGAGGTCGCGGAGGAACGTCCGGACCATCTATCGATCGCCGACCGCCGGCGGTCGTCTCGCTCGACGGATCCACTCGCACGGTTCCACGATCGTGAGAGACACCGGTGTGCTGTCCTCGTTCGAGGCGGTGATCAACGACGTGCTATCTCGACGGCAGACGGTCGCTGCGCTGGACGGGGTGTACGAGCGCTTCCCCGGCCCGTGCAACTGAGGGCTACCACGGTACCGACCGAACAGGTAGTGTCCTGTTCAGGGTTTCGATATCGTGGGGAGCGAGACGTACGGTGAGTGTCCACCGCCACGGGTTACACTGTCGGTCACGATCACGTACGTCCCGGTTGCACGTTCCGCCGGGCTGCAGTGCCGACGCGGTGGGTGACTGGCGTCGGTACGTCGTGTTTCCGCGACAGACAGCATCGGCTGACGACGACGATCGCGGCCGGATCGTCCCGTATGCACCGATCTCCGCGGAGCAACGCGATCGTCGGAGCGGCCCCGTGTCAGCCGAGCGACGCGACGTCGAGAACCACGCTCGCGGCAGTAGTATTTCGATAGATGTTCAATAGTACGTGCCACGACTGCGACAGCGTCCCATCGCCTCGGACCCGTTCCGGCGTCGTCTTCGGTGGGTCCGAAGGGCCATCGACCGACGTATCAACCGGGAGAACGCTCGTACGTCGCCGTCCGGCGCTCCTGTCGACACACGGGCGTAACGGTGCCCGGACCCGCCTGCGGGCTCGGGAGGCCCCGATCCCGACTCTTCGAATTTCTAATCAATTTCATCTGTAATACCATATTTTAGTGTACAATATATTATTTTTATTTAGTGCATCTCTCTCGTGCCTGCGCCCGGGTGAAAGTGACGTTCGTAGATGCGCCGACACGGCTTCGTGCTCCTCGCCGTCCGCGGCAGGACCGATACCCCGGGCGGAACGAGGGAACGGTTAACTGAAACCCCCCGCTCTCGACCCCCATGCGCGACGCGATCGTCGGAGGTGGGGTCGTCGGGCTCGCGAGCGCGTACCGTCTGGCCGAACGGGGCGCCGACGTCACGGTGTTCGAGAAGGACGCCCTCGGGAGCGGGAGCACCGGTCGGGCGAACGGCGGGATCCGCACACAGTTCACCTCGGCGGTGAACGTGGCGCTCTCGCTCGAGAGCATCGACGTCTGGGAGCGGTTCGAGGCGGAGTTCGGGGTCGACCTCGGGCACCGTCACACCGGGTACCTCTTCCTCGCGCGGACGCCCGACACCGCAGACCGACTCCGGGAGAACGTCGCCCTCCAGAACGACCTCGGGGTGTCGAGCCGGTATCTCTCCCCGGAGGCGGCGCGCGAGCACTGCCCGGGGCTGTACGCCGACCGGTACGTCGGCGCGGCGTACGGCCCGACCGACCTCGACTGGGCCGCCCGGACGCTCGAGGGCGCCGCCGCTGTCGCGTCGTACTTTGGGCCCGACACCGAGCTCGTCCGGGGCTGGGCCGGACTCTACGCGGTGACGCCGGACCGTCACCCGATCATCGAGGAGACGGTTCCGGGGTTCGTCAACGCCGTCGGCTTCTCCGGCCACGGGTTCATGCAGTCGCCGGCGACCGGGCGGGTCGTCGCCGAGCTCGTCCTCGACGGCGGGTCCCGGACCGTGGACGTCTCGGCGCTCACCGCCGACCGCTTCGAACGCGGCGAGACGCTCCACGAGGGGACCGTCATCGACTGAGACGGATCACGATAACGGGTGGACCCGATCCGCCACCCGGCGGTTGATCGCGTCGTCCCACGAGAACCGGACGCTCTCGGCCTCGACGGTCGCTGATCGGCACGGGACGGGCTTTCCGCCGTGGTACTCACCCACAACGTCTACGGCTTCCCGTTCGTGATGCTCCCGGTGACCGCAGAGGGGGCGGTCCCCCGACGGTGGCCCCGAGCAGTAGCTATACTACCGGAGGGGGCGACGAGGGGGACATGACATCCGACCCCGAGCGACCACCGGACGCCCCGACCGACGGGAGGGACGAGACGGGCGAACCGTTCCCCGAGGCGGAGCGAAGCGACGGCGGATCGGGCCTGCTGAGCGCGGTCGATCCCGACGGGGGCCCCGATTTCGAGGAGTTGCGGTCGATGATGCGGACGATGTTGCTGATCCGCAGGGTCGACCGGGCGTGGGGCGACGCCTACCTGGACGGGGAGGTCGAGGGCATCCCACCCTCGCTCAGCACGGGCCAGGAGGCGGTCGCGACGGGGGCGTGTGGGGCGCTGCGGCCCGGCGACTTTCAGTTCACGACCCACCGCGGGCAGGCGCCGATGGTGGCGGGCGGTCTCGACCCCGGACGGATACTGGCCGAACTGTACATGCGACGGGACGGCTACAACGGGGGGAAGTCCTACCACGTCACCGACGCCGAGCGCGGGGTGATCGGCATGGGCGGTATCGTCGGCGCGCAGGTCCCCGTCGCCGGCGGGAAGGCCCTGGCACAGGGGCTCGGCGGGTCGGACGGCGTCAGCCTGGCGTACTTCGGTGACGGCGCGAGCAACGAGGGGGCGGTCCACGAGACGGCCAACCTCGCCGCGATGTGGGACCTCCCGCTGGTGTTGCTCTGCGTGAACAACGGGTACAACATCTCACAGCCCGTCGACGAGGCGGTCAGGGGCTCGTCGATCGCCGCCAGAGCGGCGGGGTACGGACTCCCCGGGAAGGTCGTCGACGGGAACGACCCGCTGGCGGTGTTCCGGGCGGTCCAGGAGGCCGCGGAACGCGCTCGAGGGGGTGATGGAGCTACGCTGATCGAGGCCCGGACCGTCCGCCTGGACGGCCACCTCGCACACGACCCCCAGCGCTACCGTTCCGAGGGGGAACTCGCCGACGCGCGGGCGCAGTGTCCGATAGCGCGGTTCCGAAAGCGGCTCGTCGCCGAGGACGCCCTCACCGAGGACGGGTTCGAACGGATGGAGGCCGCCGTCGAGGAGGAGGTAGAGGCCGCCGTCGAGTTCGCCCGGGAGAGCCCGTTCCCCGACCCCGAGGAGGCGTACGAGGACGTCTGGTCGGACGAGGCGGGGGCGAACGACCCCGGGGACACGACAGGAGGGTCGACGGCCGGGGACGCGGACCGAGGACGGATACTCGACCGGGGTCGAATGCTCGACCGGAGTCGGATGGCCGGGCGGAACGTGTTCAGGCGCGACGCCCCGCCGTCGGAACAAGAGGCTGACGCCCCGAGCTTCCGCGGTGCGCTCCGGGCGGCACTGCGCGAGGAGATGCGACGGGACGAGTCGGTGTTCGGGATGGGCGAGGACATCGCCACCGCGCCACCGTTCGGCGTCACCAGCGGCCTCGCCGACGAGTTCGGCCGCGATCGGGTCCGCAACGCGCCCGCCTCCGAGGTCGCGGTGCTGGGCGCGGCGGTGGGCGCGGGCATCGACGGGATGCGCGCGGTCGTCGAGTTCCAGTTCGGCGACTTCCTCTCGGTGGCGATCGACCAGCTGACCCACCAGGCGGCCATGCTGCGGTACCTCACCGGCGGACAGGTCTCGGTCCCGCTGGTCGTACGGCTGCCCTGTGGCGGCGGCGAGAGCACCGGCCCACAGCACTCGCAGGTCATGTACTCCTGGTTCGTCCACGCCCCGGGCATCAAGCTGGCCGTCCCGTCCACAGCAGCGGACGCGAAGGGCCTGCTGAAGACCGCCATCCGCGACGACGACCCCGTGCTCCTCTTCGAGCACAAGTCCCTCTACGGCACCCGGTGGTCGGTTCCGGACGGGTTCGAGGACTCCGACTACACGGTGCCGTTCGGCGAGGCCGCGATCCGGCGGTCGGGAACCGACGTGACCGTGGTGGCGACGCTGGCGACGGTCGAGCACGCGCTGGCCGCCGCCGAACGGCTGGCCGAGGAGGACGGCGTCTCCGTGGAGGTGATCGATCCGCGCACGCTCCAGCCGCTCGACACCGACACCGTCGTCGAGTCGGTCCGGAAGACGGGACGGCTGCTGGCCGTCGACGAGGCCTACCTCCCCTGTGGCATCCAGGGGGAGGTCATGGCGCAGGTGACCGAGCGGGCGTTCGACGCCCTCGAGGCCCCGCCGAGGCGGCTCGGCAACCCCGGCGTCCCGGTCCCGTTCGCCCCGCCGCTCGAGGACGAGGTGCTGCCGGCGACCGGCGACGTCGTCGAGGCGGTGCGGTCGCTCGTCGGGGCGGACTGATCGGGACCGCCGTCGCCAGCCGGCGGGACGGGGATCGTGGGGACCTCGCAGTCACCCGAGCAGGTATACCGTCGGACGGAGTCTTCGATGGGTTCGCCCGGTGGCGTATCCCCGGTCGAGAGTATCACCCGTTCCCCCCGCGGTATAAGTGCGCTCGGAAGGAGACGACGGCATGGACGTTCTCGGGCTCGACAGAGTGGTCATCGCGACGCGTGACCTCGAGGGGACGGCGGGGCAGTTCGCCGACCTCCTCGGGCTCTCCTTCTCGGACACCGTCCGTCCGACGACGGAGACGGACGCCGGCGAGCAGGCCCTGCGGATGCTGGTCAGCGCCGCCGGCGTCGAACTCATCAGCCCCGAGGGGGACGGCAACGAGGTCGCCCGGTTCGTAGAGGAGCACGGGCCGGGACTGTACGCCCTCTCGCTCCGGGTCGCCGACCTCGACGCGGCGGAGGCAGAGCTGGCGGCGAAGGGCGTCGAACCGGTCGGGGCGTTCGAGGCGAAGGACTTCCGAGAGTCGTTCTACCACCCACGGAACTTCGGCGGCGCGCTCCTCATCCTCGCGGAGTACGACGCGCCACACCCCGCCGCCACCGCGATGACCGCCGGGGCCGACCCGGACACCGACTGACCGGGGAGCGACCGACGGTCGCCGTCAGTCCCGCCCGCGAAGCCGCGCGATCCCGACCAGCAGGGCGAGCAGGGCCGCGGCCGGCCCGAACCCGGGGCCGTCGTCGAGCCGCCCGTCGACGCGGACGTCCGGGGATCGTCGAGCGGGTCCGGGAGGTGCTTCCCGACGCCGAGCTGCTCGCCCGCCACGACCGCGAGGCCCTGGAGGCTGCCTACCGAGCGGGCTCCTTCGAGCGGCCCCGCGAAAGCACGGCCGAGCGTCACCTCGACCACCCACAGAGGTAACTCCCCTGCGTGCCGATAGGGGGTATGCGGGTGCCGACCCCTGAGGACTTCCGCACACTGGAGGCGTGGGGGCTCGTCGAGCGGCCGATGGCGGCCGTCGAGGAGTTCTCGGAGGAGCTCGAACGTCGACGATCCGGGAACGAGCGCCACCGGCGAAAGCGGCGCGAACAGGAAGAAGAGGTCTCCGAGGCGTTCCTCGAGGATACACAGACGTACTACCGGTCGATGGACCGCCCCATCGACCGGACGAAGTGGGCGTACCTCAAACGGCGCAAGGCGTGGTTCCACCCACCCGTCGGCTGGGGGAACCTCGCCGCCCCCGGGACGTCTCGCGTCCTCGACCTCGGCTGCGGGGACGGCGACCAGACCGAGCGGGTGGCCGAGTTCGTCGCCGGACGATGGACGGCGGCCGGCTACGACGGATTCCCGATGGAGATCGTGGGCGTCGACCTGAGCGGGAGCCGGGTCGAGAACGCCCGCCGACACGCCCGCTCGCCGCACGGGGACATCACCCTCCGGTTCGAGCAGGGGGACGCCGTCGACGGCCTCGACTACGGCGACGACCACTTCGACTACACGCTCGCGATGGGGCTCCTGGAGACCCTCGACGACGACCTCGTCGAACCGGTCGCAGGGGAGATCGACCGGCTGACCGCGAACGGGGTCTACGTCCGGGACGTGCTGGACCCGATACCCGGGGTCCACCCCCGGCCGGACCTGGACGAGCAGCTGATCGAACGCGGCTTCGAGACCGTCGAACGACACCGGCTACTCGAGGAGCCGTTCGTCGAGGAGGGGACCCGCGACCCGATGGACCTCTGGCCGATGAACCTCAACCAGGTCCTCTTCGCGACGGCGACCGACCCGACACCGCCCGCGGAGCGGTACTGATACTCGGGGATCATCGTGGTCGTTCGTACGTTCCCCGTCCGGTGGCGGCGCGCACGCGACGGCCGGGGCCGACCGGTACCCGTTTGATTCCCCCGGCCGTACCCCGGCACGATGCCGGTTCTCGCCGCGTTCCAGGTCGCTCTCTCACCCGTACTCCCCGCGCACGTCGTCGCCGCGCCGCTCGAACTCCGGCTCGCCGTCGCGGCCGTCGCGGGGCTGCTCGCGACGCTCGTCACGACCGTCGCCATGTCGCTGCTCTCGGAGGGGTACGTCCCGCCGTACGTCGCCGCGTCAGCACTGTTCGGCGTCGCGCCGGGGCGGGTCTCACGCCGGCAGGCCGACGCCGCCCACTACGCCGCCGGACTCCTCGCCGGCGGGCTGTTCGAGCTGTTCGTCCTCGGTCTCGAGGGGATCCGCGACGCGACGGTCGCCACCGCGGTCGTCGTCGGGAACCTCCTGACGCTGTCGGACCTCCTCGCGGCGCTGCTCGTGGTCGGGTTCCTCTACGCCTTCTTCGGCCACGTCGTCTTCCCGCGGTACGGCGGCCGGCTCTACGAGGACGCCGGGCGACGGGAACGGGTCCGATTCCACTGGCTCGTCTCGGCGAACGTCTACGGCCTCGCGCTGCTGGCCGGGGTCGTCCTGCTCTACGCGGCGCTCGGGCTCTCGGCGCTGTGATACGGTCGTGCGTGGTTCCGTTCCGCCTCACGGAGCCGCGAGCAGTCTCACCGGTCTCGAAACGCCGATACGCCCGAAGACCACGGAAAGTGGTTACGCACGACCGGATGAGCGCTCTCCCTGTGACCGCGCATCGACCCCCACGAAACGGTGTGACTTTGTCCCCGGACCGAGGAGGCGAGGTATGGCGAAACAGCCCCACGTCCTCTGCGAACCGGGCGACGTGGCCGATCTCGCGCTCGTGCCGGGCGACCCCGGCCGCGTCGACCGCATCGCCGCGATCTGCGACGATCACGAACTCGTCGCCGAGAACCGCGAGTACCGGGTCGTCAACGCGACCTACGACGGCCGCGAACTCACGCTCTGCTCGACGGGTATCGGCTGCCCGTCCGCGGCCATCGCCGTCGAGGAGCTGTCGAACGTCGGTGTCGAGACGTTCGTCCGCGTCGGCACCACGGGGGCGCTCCAGTGCGGTATCGAGATCGGCGACATGGTCGTCGCCACCGGCGCCGCCAAGGACGAGGGGACGACCGGCCGCTACGAATCCGACACCTACCCCGCCGTGCCCGACTACGGGGTGCTCTCGGCGCTCGTCGATTCTGCAGAAGCGAACGACGAGGACGTGCACGTGGGTGCGATCGCCAGCGACGACGCGTTCTACGCCGAGACCGACGAGTACGTCGAGGACTGGGAGGCCGCGGGCCTGCTCGCCGTGGAGATGGAGGCCGCCGCCATTTTCACGCTCGCCCGTCGGAAAGGGCTCCGGGCCGGCGCCATCTGCACCGTCGACGGCAACCTCGTCGAGGGGACACAGAAGGGCGAGACCGACGACAGGGAGCTTCCCGAAAAGGCACGGGACAACGTCGAACGGGCCATCCGTATCTCGCTCGACGCCGCGACGGGGCTGTGACTTCTCCCACGACTAAAGTCCTGTCTCTTACCCATAAGTCCGTGAGTTTCTAAAGCGACATGTTGGCCGCTTTCGGCGGTGATCTACGAAGGGTTCGGGCAGGCCGGGGGAGACATCAAGGGGGATATCAGTCACGGTGGGGGCTCAAGCTGCCCTGTGCTTTCAGCCGGAATCGGTCCCTGCGCCCGGGTGAGACGCCAGATATCGGTATTCTTGTCAGCCCTCAGTAATGAGACCGTCTATTCCTGCGGCTCAACTTGTGGGTAAGAGACAGGGCTGAAGTCGTGGGCTTTTTTATCGACTTCCTGTAACTGACCACGGCACGGGAGGACGAGTACTACCACTACTCGTCTCGATCTGTTGTGGCTACTATCAGTTCACATCACCCCGGGCGCGATTCTGCGTTCTACTGCTCTGTTCACGGGGAGAAACACACCACGCTGAAGCTCGCGAACTCCGAACTAGGCCTCTTTCCGAGCCAAGCATCGTCGCGCGGCGCAGTATGGGTATTGTAGTGCTACGATATATGTCATAATGGATTTCAGGTTGGCACCGTAACACTCGGGTATGGAGCGCAAAACCATCTCCGTCACCGGTATGTCGTGCAACGGTTGCGAGCAGAACGTGAAGAACGCCCTGCAGAACCTCGACGGTGTCAATCGGATCGAAGCCGACCACGAGGTCGACACTGTCGAACTCGTCGCCGAGGGTGATGTCGCGGACGACGACATTGAAGCCGCCATCGAGAGCGCGGGCTACGACGTAACGGCCTAATCGACAGTCGCTCCCCTTTCTACGACCCCGCCTGTGTCACCGCTTTCGACGGAGAAGTCGGTGTTGACGCCCTCGCCGGAGAGGAGCTGGCCCGCGAAGCTGTTGGCCAGCACCGCCGACACGGACAGCACCATCGCGATCATCGCGAACACGGGGTGAACGAGTCCGGTCGTCGCCGCCGCGACGCCGATCCCGTTGAACGCGAACGCCGCGCCGAGGTTCTGTCGGGTCTTCCGGTAGCTCCCTCGACCGATCTCGTGGGCGTGCATCACGCCGCCGAGCCGGTCGCCCATCAGCACGATGTCGGCGGACTCGATGGCGATGTCGGTACCTGCCCCGATAGCGATGCCGATGTCGGCCTGCGTGAGCGCGGGCGCGTCGTTGATGCCGTCCCCGACCATCGCCACGCGATGCCTCTCGTCCTGCAGGCGACCGATCTCCGCGCGCTTCTCGTCGGGCAACACGTCGGCCATCACCCGGTCGATACCGACCGTCTCGACAACCGCCCGCGCGGTGCGCTCGTTGTCGCCGGTGATCATCACGGGCGTGATGCCCGCGTCCGTCATTCGCCGGACGGTCTCGGCGGCGTCGGCCTTGATCTCGTCGCCGATGCCGATCAGGCCGACCAGTCGGCCGTCACGGACGACGCCGGAGACGGTGAGGCCGCGGTGCTGGAGCCGCTCGATGTCCTCGCCAGCCGCCGAGAGATCGATCCCCCCGTCGGCGAGCCAGCCCGGCTTGCCGACCAACACGTCGTCACCAGCGACGGTCGCGCGGACGCCCTTGCCGGTCACGGAGTCGAACGCCTCGGGGTCGGTGTAGTCGACACCGCGGTCGTCGGCACATCTCAGAATGGCGTCGGCCAGCGGGTGTTCGCTGAACGCCTCCGCGCTTGCCGCCGTCGCCAGCACCCCGGACTCGGCGCCGTCCAGCGCGACAATCTCGCTGACGGCGGGCTCGCCCGCGGTAATGGTGCCGGTCTTGTCCAGCACGATGCGGTCGACATCGGGGAAGATCTGGAAGGCGTCGCCGGAGCGCATCAGGATGCCGCGGTTCGCGGCCCTCCCGCCGCCGCGGATCAGCGCGAGCGGGGTCGCCATTCCGAGCGCGCAGGGGTAGCCGAGAACGAGGACGGCCAGCGCCCCGAAGGTGCCCCGCTGGACGTTCGGGTCACCGCCCCACGCCAGCGGCGCGACCACCCAGAACGAGAACGAGAGGGCGGCGATGGCCAGCACGGCGGGGACGAAGTGCTCGAGAACGCGGTCGGCCAGCTGGATGATGTCGGGCTTCGTCGCGCGGGCTTCCTCGATCTCGCTGGCGACCTGATTCAGGAACGCGTCCTCGCCCATCGCCGTCACTTCGACGAGGAGCGTCCCGGTCTCGTTGACGCTGCCACCGATCAGCTCGTCGCCCCCGGTCTTCTCCTTGGGGATGGATTCGCCGGTGGCGATCGACTCGTCGACCGTGGAAGTGCCCTCGCGGACGAGGCCGTCGATGGGTATGTTCTCGCCGGGCTTGACGCGAACACGGTCACCGACTTCGAGGTCATCCACCGGCACTTCCTCCACGCCGTCGTCGGTGACGCGGCGTGCCGTGTCGGGTTGGAGGTCGAGGAGGCTCTGGACAGCCTGCGATGCCCGGGTGCGGACGATGAGACTGGTGTACTCCGAAAGGATGTGGTAGGTGGTGATGAACACCGAGACGGCAAAGAAGTGGGCGGTGGGGAAGCTGGGGAAGACGAACAGCCCCAGCAGCCCCCCGAGCAGCCCCGCGAAGGCCCCGGCATCCAGCAGGACGTGCTGGTTGAGGATGCCGCGTCGAAGGCTCTGATACGCCTTCTCCTTGATGTACCGCCCGGGGCCGAACATCGTCACGAGGGCCAGCGCGAGCGTCACGAGATCCATCGCCAGCGATTCGGATTCGAAGCGTCCCATCACGACGATCATCCAGCTCATCAGCGCGGCGACCACGATGGACGCGCCCCCGGCGAGCAGCAGGCGTCGCTTGCCCTCCGCGAGTTCCAACTGCTGCTCCTCGTACCGCTTTGCCTTGTCCGGGTCGCGGATGGTGTAGCCGAGGTCGCGGAGCGTGTCCTTCACCTCGACCTCGCTCACCTGCTCGTCGTCGTATCGGACGAGTACCTCCTCGTGGGCGAGGCTCACGTCCACGTCCGCGACGCCCTCGGTGCGTGAGTAAGCCTTCTCGATGCTCTCGGCGCAGAACGAGCAGGACATCCCGCCGACGTCGAACTGCTTCTGCGTCGTCCCCATCTCGGTTCGTTCCTGACTCGCGAGCCCCATATCCGTTACGACGATAACTATAGTGGTACATCAGAATTCGTATCGAAGTTAGTTGTGTGGCGTTACTCTTACTGTTGTCGTGCCCGTAGCAGGGAGGCAAGGAAATGGTACTGCTCGAATCCGACGTGCCGATCCGCGAGGTCGTCACCACCGACCCCGAGAAGGCGAAGGCGCTGGAGAGCGACGTGCGGGCGAAGATCCTCGATATGCTCGCCGAGGAGAAGATGACGATCGAGGCGATTCACGAAGAGCTACGGCGGCGCGGCGAGGAGAAGGCCGAGACGACGGTGCGGCATCACGTCAACGTCCTGAAGGACGCCGGAATGGTCGAGATCTCCCGGCTCGAGGAGGCCGGCGGCGGGACGCGGAAGTACTACACGTCGAACACCCGGGTGTTCTCCTACGATCTCCCGGAGGGAGCCGACGGGACGCTCGCCGGGGCGCAGGAAACGGCGACCGACGAACTGGAGTCGCTGGTCGAGACGCTGTACGCGAAACACGGCGACCAGATCGAGGCGGTGGCACGCGATATGAAGCCCTGCGAGTACTGCGAAACCCAGCACTACGAGGAGTTCGTCCTTCGCGAGTTATTGAATCGTGCTCTCATCGACCTGAGCGAGACGGGCGTCCTCGACGACGTGTTCGCGGGGAGCGACTGATACGGTCGTGCGTAATTCGTTACCACCTCTCGGATCCGAGTGCCGTCTCGTCGGTCTCGAAACGCCAATCTTCCTGAAGTCACCGAAAATAGTTACGTACGACCGTACGAGCATTACTCGACACAGCAGCTCATCTTCGAGGTGTCCCGGCGGAACGCCTGACAGGCGTGCTTGAACGCCTCGGAGAACGTCGGGAACGGGTGGACGGTGTCGATGATGTCGTCGACGGTGAGGCCGAACTTCACGGCCAGCGTCGCCTCGGGAATCATGTCCGCGGCCCGCGGCCCGGCCATGTGGACGCCGACGATCTCGTCGGTCTCGTGGTGCTTGACGACCTGTACCAACCCACGCGTGTCCTCGACGGCCTTCGCTTTCGGGACGTCCTCCATCTCCACCGTCCGGCACGTGCAGGTGCCGTGTTCGTCCATGTACTCGAGTTCCGTCGTTCCGACCGCGGCGACCTCCGGGCTCGTGAACACCACCTTCGGGACGGCGTGGTAGTCGATGGTCGCACCTCTGTCGCCCTCTCGCGGGGTCTGCCCGCTCGAACGGCTCGCTGAGCGTTGCTCCGTGCTGCCGAACGCGTTCTTGACGGCGTGGTTGCCCTCCTTGGCGGCGACGGTCTCCAGCATCGGCTCGCCGATGCAGTCGCCCGCCGCGTACACGCCCGGGTTCGTCGTCTGGAATTCCTCGTCCACGACGACGGCTCCTGACCCGTCGGTCTCGACGCCGACCCCATCCAGCCCGATGTCGTCGGTGTTCGGACTGACGCCGGTGGCGACGAAGAGGTCGCTAGCTGTGAACGTCTGAGCGTCGCCCGCGACGGTGGTCTCGACGGTTACGCCGTCGCCGGGCTCGCCGCCTCTGGAGGCGCACCGGATGTCCACGTCCGTCTCGACGGCGATTCCCTCCGCCTCGAAGCACCGCTGGAGTTCGCGCCCGAGCTGGCCCTCCATCTCGGACAGGACGCGTCTCGATCGCTGGAGGATCGTCACGTCCGTCCCCATGTGGTGGAGGATCTGACCCCACTCCACCGCGACGTACCCGCCGCCGATCATCACGATGCTCTCGGGAAGGTCGCGGCGTTCGAGGATGCTCTCGCTCGTCTCGTAGTCCACCGTGTCGATGCCGTCGATGGGCGCGATGTCCGGGGAACTACCGGTCGCGACGAGCGCCTTCTCTCCGGCAATCGTCGTGCCTGCATCGGCGCCGTCGACGACCTCGATGGTCGCATCATCGACGAAGCGGCCGTATCCCTCGTAGACGTCCGTGCCGAAGTGTTCCGCTACGTCCACGTAGTTCTGCTCGCGGAGCGAGGCGATGATCCCGTCCTTCCGGTCGATGGCCGTCGCCCAGTCCGTGGCAGGCTGGTCGTCGTCGTATTCGACCGCGTCGAAGGGGTTGTGCGGCGGTTCGTGGGCCGCCTTCCCCACTTCGAGGAGGTGCTTGCTCGGGACACAGCCGACGTTCACGCACGTTCCGCCCAACGGGAGCCCGCCGTTCACCATCGCGGTCGAGAGACCACGTCGATCGGCCTCCGTGATAGCTGCGAAGGCTGCCGCGCCACTGCCGAGAATTACGAGGTTATACGAGCGAGAAGCCTTCATCCTAGTCCATAGTTTACAACGCGAAGTTGTTATACTGTGGAGTCCAAAGCTATGGAGTAGGTTGGAGGCCTCGAAGTAATGGCAGACACCACTTCCTCACCGGAGCCGACGTGCGACGTCGACGGGACGTGTTACTGCCCGCTGACGGGCGTGATCGACACGCTCGGCCGGAAGTACGCGATGCAGTTGGTGAGCATCATCGGGGCTCACGACTCGCTGCGATTCGCTGAGATCGAGGACCACCTCACGAGTGCCAGCACCTCGACGATCTCGAAGC
The DNA here is from genome assembly GCA_036625905.1 of Haloarculaceae archaeon. GTDB lineage: Archaea > Halobacteriota > Halobacteria > Halobacteriales > Haloarculaceae > Salinirubellus. The sequence goes on along the minus strand of JAZKST010000026.1, from coordinate 31,030 downwards.
GGCTGGACGAGTTCGAGGAGGCGGGACTGATCTCGCGCACACAGTACAACGAGATTCCGCCGCGTGTGGAGTACGCACTCACCGAGGACGGTTACGAGGTGCGCGAGCGCCTCGAACTCCTTCTCGAATGGGCGGAAAGCCGATCGTGAACTCTTCTGCTCGTGCTCGGCGTTCCAGATAATCCCCGACACGCTGGCGGACGCGTTTACCCGACTGGAAGGGCGGGCGTCGCCGACGCTATCCGATGTCCCTTTCCGCATCGACGGCGTCCCTTCCCGTATGAATGCAGATTCGTCGGCACCGAGCGAGCACGTGGCGTTCGCGGCCGTTCCCACGCGGAACGTATCACCGAGTGTGGTGGCGTACGCATGACCGGTCGGGATGAGTACTACAACCGGGCGAAACAGGAGGGCTACCGCTCCCGGTCGGCGTACAAGCTCGAGCAACTGGACGAGACGGCCGGCCTGATCTCCCGTGGCGACACGGTCGTCGACCTCGGCGCGGCACCCGGCGGGTGGCTCCAGGTCGCGCTGGAACTCACCCGCGACGCCGGCACCGTCGTCGGCGTGGATCTCCAGCGCATCGACGACCTCGATGGCGTCGAGACGGTCCGCGGGGACGTGACCGGGACGGACACGAAGGCCGAACTGCGCGGGATCGTCGGTGAGGGCGGCGCGGACGTCGTCCTCTCTGACATGGCACCGAACATGACCGGCGAGTACACGCTGGACCACGCCCGTTCGGTCCACCTCGCACGGCAGGCGTTCGAGACCGCCCTCGACCTCCTCGGGCCGGGGGGTGACCTCGCAGTGAAGGTGTTCGAGGGGCCGGACGTCGCGGACCTACGCGAGGAGATAGAAAGGGAGTTCGAGTACGTCCGGGCGGTCCATCCCGAGGCCTCCCGTGACTCCTCCTCGGAGCTGTACCTCGTAGCGAAGGGCCGGCTCACCGCCCCCGTTCGAGCCGGCGACGAACTCGAGGTGGAGATCGAGGACACCGGGCGCGAGGGCGACGGCATCGCGAAGGTCGAGGGATTCACGCTGTTCGTTCCCGGCGCGAAACCGGGCGAGGAGGTGCGCGTGACGGTGACGGACGTGAAGCCGCGGTTCGGGTTCGCCGAGCGGGTGGACTGATACGGATTGTTGTGACGATGTACCGGTGATCGCCAGCCGTGTCCGCGAACCCTGCCACGCTCCTCGACACCGCTGATGCCTTTTATACCCAGGGGTGTGGGGATGGTGTATGGGGATCGGAACTACGGTGCAACTGACCGCACGGGACGTGGGGATGTGGCTCTCGGGAGCCTCCATCGCGACCGCGCTATCGCTCGGCGAACACGCGTTCGACATCTCGGGGACGGTCGCCGCCCTCGTGGGGTAGCCAGCAGGCGCGAACGTCCGTTCGAAGCGGCCGTCAGCGACTGCCCCGCCAGAACTGTCGTCGCTTCGCCAGCGCCGCCCGGTAGTGGACGCCTCCCTCGTCGTAGCGGACGTCCGCGACCGTCCAGCGGGTGCCGATACACGCCTCGCGGAGCCGGTCAGGGGCGAACAGCCGGAACTGTAGCGCCGGGCCTACGTCGCCCTCGTATTCGAAGTGCATCACCCGGTGGGCCAGCCCCGGCGTCGGGTCGGCGCGGAACCCGAACATGTCGCTCGCACCCTCGCCGCCAGGGCCGTAGCAGTCCAGCACCGCCCGCCCGTCCGGGTCGGTGACGTGCGCGAAATCCGCGAGGAAGGCCCGCAACCCGTCCATCGAGCCCGCGATCCCTGCCTGGGTGCCGACGGCGAACGCCGACCGGAAGCGGTCGCGGTCGAACTGCCGGGGGAGCTCGAACATGTCACCCGGTCTGGGGTCCGCGACCCCGCGCTCGCGCATCGTCCACACGAGGTGCTCGCTCGGTTCGATGGCAACGGTTTCGGTCCGTTCCTGGAGGTAGCGCGTGTGCCGGCCCGCGCCCGCGCCCATGTCGAGGACGGGACCGTCGAGGTCGAGGCCCTCGAGGAGCCACGCGTCCCTCGCCGACCCCTCGGGGTCGAACCCCGAGAAGTAGAACCGCTCGATCGGGTGCTCGCGGCCGTACCCGTCCCCCCACTGGTAGAGCGGTTCCTCCTGCTCGTCGCGGTGGACATCCCGTATCCCCCGGCCGAACGGGTCGGGGAGCGAGTGGGGTTCCGGGTCGGCAGTCCCGTCGCGCCCCGGGTCGGACTCCTCGGCCATGTCGGTGGTGTGTCGAGAGCGAGGGGAAAGCCTTCGTGAGGGTCGGTACCGAGTAGCGCGTGCCGAGCGGGGGCCGAACGCGTGCCGAGCGGAGGGTCAGCTGATGATCGGGCTCTCGCGGTCGGGTTCGCGCCGCCGAACGGCGCCGACGACGAGGTAGACGAACGGCGTGTCGACCACGGCGATCAGCAGTTTGAGGGCGTACTGGCCGACCATCAGCCCGAGCACGGCCTCGATCGGTAGCCGCGGGCCGACGCCGAGGAACCGGGGGAGGAGGTAGAACGCGATGCCGACGAAGAGGACCGTGTCGATGGCCTGGCTGGTCGCGGTGGAGCCGACGTTCCGCAGCCAGAGGTACTCCCCGTCGAACGCCTCCTTGAGCCGGTGGAAGACGATGACGTCCCAGTTCTGGCTGACGAGATAGGCGACGAGCGACCCGGCGACGATGTTCCCGGAGGCGCCGAGGACGGTCGCGAACTGGTCGGGCGGAACGCTGTTCGGGGCCGCGGGCGCGGCGATGGTCGAGGCGACCAGCGCCAGCAGGACGAAGTTCATGAAGAAGGCGACGTTGACGACCACCTGCGCGGCGCGCTTGCCGTAGAGTTCGGCGTAGCAGTCGGAAGCGAAGAACGTGAGCGCGTAGGCCAGCGCCGCCCCCGGCAGCAGCAGTTGATCGCCCGTGAACGGGAGCGGGATCGGCGAGGGGAACTGGAGCACCTTCGCGGCGGTCACCTGCGCGGTCACGAGCGCGGTCACGAACAGCGCGGCGAGCACCGTCGCCCCAACCGGGGGGACCTCCCGCCGGTTCATTCCTCGTCCTCGTGGAGCCGGCCGTGGCGCGCGTCGATCTCGTCCAGCAGGTCGAGCGTCTTCCGTATCGACGCCCGGACGGCGTCGCTCCGGTTCACGAACTTGCCGTCGTCGCCGACGTGCTCGTCGAGGTCCTCGAGGAGCTCTCCCGGTATCTCGACGCTTATCTTGGGCATATCACGAGATGCGCCAGGTATGATTAAATAGGATACGACTCGCGCCCGGAGCCACTTCGCCCCCCACCCGGTCGCCTCGTCGGGCTCAAATCCGGACGGGAGACTGTTTGCTCCTCGCGTCCGCTCGTCGCAAAACAGTGGGACCGCCCGGATTCGAACCGGGGTCAACGGCACCCAAGGCCGCAAGTATACCAGGCTAACCCACGGTCCCGTACCCGGCCCAACGGCGAGCCCGAACCAAAGGGTTTCGCTTGGACGCCGCGCTCGTAGCGGCGTCCGCGGGTCGGCGGATCGGATCCGCCACCGCGGGCTGGTCGCGCGGGTCCGGACGGAGAAACGACGAAGGACGGCGACACTCCCGATCAGACGCCGTAGATGAACGCGATGCCGAGCGTCGTCGCGACGGCGAACAGGAGCTGCAGGGGCGTCCCCACTTTCAGGTAGTCGGTGAACCGGTAGCCCCCTGGGCCGTAGACGAACAGGTTCGTCTGGTAGCCCACGGGGGTCATGAACGCCGTGCTCGCGGCGAACGTCACCGCGAGGACGAACGCGAACGGGTCGCCGCCGACCTGTAGCGCCGTCTCGAACGCGACCGGGATCATCAGGACGACGCTGGCGTTGTTCGAGATGACGTTCGTCAGCAGGGCGGTCACGAGGTACATCAGCCCGAGGACGCCGAGCAGGGGCAGCGATCCCGACCCCCCGACGATCAGGTCGGCGACGAGGTCCGCGCCGCCGGTCCGCTCGAGCGCGATGCCCAGTGGGATGACCCCCGCCAGGAGGAAGACGATGTCCCACTGGACGGCCTCGTACACCTCGGCCGGTTTGAGACAGCCGGTGACGACCATCACGACGGCGCCGGCGAGCGCCGAGACGACGATCGGGAGGACGTTAAGCGCGGCCACGCCGACGACGCCCGCGACGATGCCGATGGCGACGGGGATCTTCGACCGGCGGTAGTCCGGGCGTTTCACCTCCTGTGCGACGATGAAGTTCCGGTTCGTGTTCAGCCGGTCGACGCTGTCGCCGGTCGCCTGCACCAGCAGGGTGTCCCCGACGCGCAGTCGGAGGTGGTCCATCCGCTGACGGATGACCTCCCCGCCGCGGCGCAACGCCAGCACGGTCGCGTCGTAGCGCTGGCGGAAGTGCGTCGACGCCAGCGTCTCCCCGGCGAGGAACGCCCCGGGCGCGATAACGATCTCGACGAGGTTCTCCTCCTCCTCGGCCCGCTCCAGTTCCTCCTCGTCGACGGTGACGTCCGGCACCAGGTCGAGCCCCTCGACGTCGAGCAGTTCGACCAGGGTGTCCCGGTCGGTCCGGAGGGCGAAGACGTCGCCCGCCTGGATCACCTTCGGCGCGAGCGGTTCGAGGAACACCCGGTCGCCGCGGACGAGCTGGACCAGGTCCACGTCGAAGTCGGTCTGTTCCAGGCCGCTCTGGACCGTCTCACCCACCAGCGGTGAGTCCTCCCGGACGACGACCTCCGTCAGGTAGTCCGCCATCCCGAACTCCTGGGTGAGGTCGTCCTCTGCCCTGATGCGCGCGGGGAGGAGCCACCGGCCGACCGTAAGCAGGTAGACGAACCCCACGACACTGACGAGAGCACCGAGCGCGGTGAACTCGAACATCGAGAACGGCCGGCCGAGATACTCCGGCCGGGCGACGATGTCGCTCGCGAGGATGTTCGTCGACGTGCCGATGAGCGTGAGCATCCCGCCGAACATCGAGGCGTAGGACAGCGGGATGAGAAGCTTGGAGGGGGAGGTCCCCCCCTCGTGGGCGAGGTCGGTGACCATCGGCAGGAGGATGGCGACCGCCGCGGTGTTGTTTATGAAGCCGGAGATGGGCCCGACGAGGCTCATCGTCACGCCGAGCTGTCGGGAGAGCGAGTCGCGGGTGATGCGGGCGACGCGCCGGCCGAGGATCTGGACGATGCCGGTCCGCTGGACGCCCGCCGAGAGGATGAACATCGCCAGTACCGTGAGCGTCGCCGAGGAGGCGAACCCGGAGGTCCCCTCGGCCGCGGAGATGCCGGTGAGGTTCACCGGCCCCTCCGAGCCGAGCACCATCAGCGACACCATGATGCCGATGGCCGTGATGTCGATCGGGACGGGTTCGGTCGCGAACAGCACCAGCGCGACGAGGATGATGGCGAACACCGCGGTCATCCCGGGCGTCACTGGCGGAAGTGCCACGGCGGAGGGAATCCTGCGACGGGTAAAAAGCTCCCGGCATAAATGCTCGATTCCGGCGGAGGAGAACTACTCCTTCCAGATTCCACACCGTTGTGATAGCTTCTTGAGATTCCTGCGAATCTGAGATACACTGGCGTGTGTCTCGAGAAATACGCCGTCTCTGATGCTCTTTTCGTTAAACATCGATTCTCCTTCGGGATGCTGAGGTTCCGTATCGAGTAGATAGCGCTTGTGACCCGAGAGCTTGAGCGGTAGATCCGAAGCCATCAGAATCCCTATGTCGAACAAATACTCTACGAAGGATACGTATGCCTCACTCGCAGAGACGCCTTCTGGTAGCACGACTTCGCCTCCTTCCCTGCGTACTCCAGTGGCCCTTTCTATGGACTCCCAAGATACTGGATCGGGAGTCCTGTTCGCAGTCGTGGGTTCCGTTTTGAACTCAGCGTCGTTTTCCTCAAGGTCTGCGGCAAGAGAATCGACGAACGCTTTCGCGTGATTTTCAGCTCTCTGAGAGACGGAGTCTCCTGCAACTTCAGATACTATTCGAGTGATTTCTTCTGCGAGCTTCTCCTTACTATTCTGAAGGGCGCGTCCAGCCCGTCGCCTCTCGCGCATAGTGTCGATGATTCTTGTTGACTCTCCACTGCGGACAGCCTCTTTCGAAAGTGCAAATATGACCTGCTCGCGATTTGCGAACTCAGAGAGGGGGAATCGGGCGGGAGATTCGATGGCGACATCACCATCCCGGAGATCTCGAGTGATGATTTCGAATTCCTCGCCGTTCGTCAAGAGCCCCCAGTTCACGTTCTGCTGCTTGAGATACGACGCCAACTGACTGCGATGCCCCTCCGAAATACTGGTGTCACACCCTTTTATCTCCGCGAAGACTTCAGGCGTTTCGTCGAGCTGAAGCGCATAGTCGACGTGCTTCGTCGTGCTACCCATCTGAACGGAATACTCCAGTTCGATATCGAAAACCGTGTCCCACCCGAGAAGTCGCAGTAGCGGGTCCACGAGCTTGTGTTTCGTGTTCGACTCGTTCATTTGCGGATTCGTGTCGATGACTCGCCGGGCGTAATCCGGGAACTCGGAGAGGCTTTCGGGAGTAGAGGGGGAAGCAGATGACATCTTTCGTGGAGGCTCAACTGCCGTCGACTTCAAGATATGTCTGCTCTATCCCCGCTCGTCCATCAGCTCCACGTCAGCCACCACCTCGTACGGGTGATACCCCTTCCGGACGGCGTCGAGCATGACGAACGCCTGGTCGGGGGAGAGGAAGTGCCGGCAGACCGCCCGGCCGAGCGACGTCGGCTCCAGGCCGTCGATGAACTCGTACTCGATGAGTTTGGCGAGGGCGTGCCGGGTGGGCACCTCCCCGACCATCCGGTCGTTGAGCCGCTTTGCGCCCGTCCCGGCGACGACGAGGTTCGCGAGGGTCTCCTCGACGGCCGCCCCCTCGTCGTAGCGGGTGTCGACGGACTCCATCTCCCCCTTCAGGAGCTTGAACGCCACCTCGTCCTCGGTCATATCCTGGGAGCCGTGGTAGGTACAGTCGGGTTCGACGAGCAGGTAGACCGTCCCCTCGTCGTGGTAGTCCGGCCGGCCCGCACGCCCGAGCATCTGCTCGAACTCCTGGACGGTGAGCCACTCGATACCCATCGCCAGCGAGTCGAAGATCACCTGCGAGGCGGGGAAGTCCACGCCCGCGGCCAGCGCCGCAGTCGTCACCACCGCGGCCAGTTCCTGGTCGCCGAACATCCGCTCGACCGTCTTCCGGCGCCCGTAGTCCAGCCCGGCGTGGTACGGCGCCGACTCGTACTCGAGCCGTCGGGAGACCTCGTGACACCGCCGTCGGGAGTTGGTGAAGACGATCGTCTGTCCGCGGTAGCCCTTGCTCGACTTCGTGTCGAACGCCCGCCGGACGAGCTTGTTCTCCACCTCGACCTTCTCGCGGCCGTCGCTCGTGAACGTGACGTGGCGCTCGATAGGGACCGGTCGCTCCTCGAACTCGATGAGGTGTGCCCGGAGCTTGCCCGCGAGCTCCTCGGGGTTGCCGACCGTCGCCGAGAGGTAGATCCACTGGGCCGACTGGTTCCGGCGCTCGCGGGCGCCGCCCGCTCGCCCGTTCCGGGACGAAACCGTCGTCCCGCGCTCGGTGTAGTGCTTCAGCCGCGAGATCAGCCCGTCGAGCCGGTGGCCGCGCTCGTCCTCGCCGAGCGTGTGCACCTCGTCGATGACCACGGTGCCGATCTCCCCGAGGTCGCGGCCGGTGCGGAGCGCATGGTCGATCCCCTCGTAGGTGCCGACGATGACGTCGGCGTCCGGGTCGAACCGGTTGCCGTCGTCGTTGATGCGCGAGGCTCCCACCCGGATGGAGACGTTGGCGACGTCGCCGTAGCGGTCCTGGAACGACTCGTACTTCTGGTTGGCGAGCGCGACCAGCGGCACCAGAAACAGCATCTTCCCCTCGCCACGCAGAACGCGGTCGAGGCCGGCGAGCTCGCCGATCAGGGTCTTCCCGGTCGCCGTCGCGCTGACGACGAGCTGGTCGCGCCCCTCCAGGGCGCCGTGCTCGACCGCGAGGCTCTGGACCGGCAGGAGCGTCTCGAACCGTCCCTCGACCTTCGAGGCGAGGTTCGGGTGTATATCGAGCGAGTCCACCCGGACGGGGTCGACCTCGTCAGTGGTCGCGGAGATGGTGTCGAACCGTGTGAGGTCGGGGTCGAGATCCCCCGAGAGCAGGTTCCGGATGCGTTCGAGGTCCCCGACCTCCAGCAGGAGCTCCTCGAGGCGGTCCCGGGCGCCAGAGCGGAGGCCCCGGAACTCGGCCTCGCGTTCGAGTTCCCGCATCGCACAGTCCGGACAGACGTGCTCGCCGTCGTCGACGATGGCCGTCCCCTCGGTGAGCGGCGAGTAGCGCCCGGCGTTCGCACACAGCCGGCAGGTACGGGTGACCTTCGCATCGAGCTGGTAGCCGCCGAGCAGTTCGCGGAGCTCGCGCCGGCCCTCCGGCGATGTCTGTTCGGAGATGCGTATCCGTCGAGCGCGCCGGGCGAGTTCGACGAACTGCTCGGGCGCCCGGAGGTCCTCGTCGCTGCCGCGCTCGACCCGGAGACGGGCGGGCCGGGGGCCGGCGTCGACCTGCTTCACCTCGAGAACGCCGCGGAGCACCCGCTCGCCGTCCCGTTCGACCGCGACGAGGTACTTGCCGTCGCGCTCGTGGAGGAAGAGCGTCTCCACCTCCGCGACCTGCTGTGACACGAGTACGGGTAGGCGGCCGCGGTACTTCACTCGCCCGGAACGCTCCGGCGGCGAGGGGTCGCTCGACCCGTCCGCTCCGACGGCGAAGGGGGTTTGACCCGGGGGGTCCTATCGCGGGTATGGACGACGAAATACTGCTCGCAGTCCCGGCTGCCATCCTGTTCGCCGCCGGTGCCGCCGCGACGGCGACCGGCGAAGTCTCCCTGGTACAGCTGGCACCGGGTGCGCTCGCGACGAGCCTGTTCGCCGTCGCGATGTACGGCCTCGCGCGGTACCGCTCGCCCGGTGACATCGGGCCGGAAGGAGGCGACGCCGGCCGCACCGAGAACGCCCGCGCCGACCACTCCTCGGCGAACGGGAGCGCGGTCAGGGCGACAGACGGGGGGACCGACCGGTCCGTCGCCGAGGCCGTGGACACTCGCGGGCTCGACCCCGTGGTCCGCCGGGGCGAGGAGGTGGGCTACGACCCGGTCGACGCCGCCGACGGGCTCCGGAAGGGCGTCCTCGTTGGCGAGGCCGAGGGCGCGCGGAACCTCGCCATCCGGCGGTTCACGCTCGCACCCGGCGGGAGCGCCCCGAAGCACACCAACGAGATCGAACACGAGCAGTACGTCCTCGAGGGGCGCTACACGGTCGGCATCGACGACGAGGAGTACGAGGTCTCGGCCGGCGACTCGCTGTTCATCCCCGCGGGGGCCGTCCACTGGTACCGCAACGACGGCCCCGACCAGGGAGCGTTTATCTGTGCCGTCCCCCTGGGCGACGACAGCATCGATTTGCTCGAAAACGAGTAAAAATTCGGGGGAGCGGCCGGCTCGCCCCGCCGACCGGCGTCGGTTTTATCTTCGATAACCCGTTAGGTTCGGGTGGACATGGGCTTCGGGAGCTACGACGAATCCGAACAGGAGAACCAGGCCGTAGACACCGACCTCGAGGACGACGAGGCGGTGAACACCTCGGAGCACGACCACGAGGGCTCCGTGGAGTACGAGTTCGGCGACACGGACAGCGACGACCTGCTCGACAAGCTCGAGGAGATCAAGGGCGGGGAGGCATCGGACTGACCGGGGGGCTCCGTCCGTGAAGTCGGGCGTCCGCGTGCTCGGAGTCGCCGAGTCCTATCCGGGGTCCGCGGGCGCCGACGAGGGCATCCGAAGCACGCTCGCCGGCGCCGTGCTCCGCGCCGACCGGGTTCTCGACGGGCTGGCCTTCGGGACGTGCACCGTCGGGGGCACCGACGCGACCGACGCCGTCGCCCGGCTCTGGGCCGATCTGGACCGCCCGGACGTCCGCTACCTCCTCCTCGCCGGCGTCGCCCCCGCCTGGTACAATCTCCTCGACCTCGCGTCCCTCTACCAACGGACCGACCGGCCCGTGCTCGCCGTGACGTTCGAGCCGAGCGACGAGCCACTGAGCGACGCGCTCGCCCGGGCTTTCTCCGACGAGGCGCTCGACATCCGTCTCGAGACGTTCGAGCGTCTCCCGCCCCGGTCGCGCCTGCGGGTCAACGACGAGACGGTGTTCGTCCGGGCGGTCGGCTGCGAGCCGAGCGAGGCCCGCGACGTCGTCCGCGCGTTCACGCCCGAGGGCGGCCGGCCCGAACCGCTCCGTGTGGCCCGGCTGGCCGCCCGGGCCGGCCGGGCGCTCCGCGAGGGCGAACACGACACCCGCGGGGAGGACGAACCGGTTTAGTCGGGGGGCGTCGAACTCCGTCCATGACCCCTCCCGACGCGATGGACGGCCTGGACGTGACCGCCTGCGAGCGGTGTGCCGACCTCTGTGAGTCCCGCTCGCGTATCGTCAACGGCACCGGCGACCCGGACGGCGCGCTGCTGTTCGTCGGCGAAGGGCCCGGTGCCCAGGAGGACCGCGAGGGCGAGCCGTTCGTCGGCCGCTCGGGCGACGTGCTCACCGACGCCCTGCGGGACCGCGGGCTCGCGAGAGAGGACGTCCGCATCACCAACTGCGTGCGCTGTCGGCCGCCGAAGAACCGCGACCCCCGGACGGCGGAGCTCGAGAACTGTCGACCCTACCTCGAGGCCGAGATCGACCGCGTCGACCCCGACCTGATCGTGACCCTCGGGAAGGTCCCCAGCGAGCACCTGCTCGGCCGTTCCGTCGCGGTGACGGAGGCAGCGGGGACGGTCCACGACGTCCGGATCGCCGACGAGCCGCGACGGCTGCTCGTCTGTGTGCACCCGGCCGCGACGCTGTACGACCCGAGCCAGAAGGCGACGTTCGGGGCGGCGCTCGACGAGGCCATCTCGCTCATCGACGACCGGAACGGGGGTGGGAGCGGCCAGTCGCGTCTGGGGGAGTTTTAACCCCGATTTCGGGTCGATCGCGCCCCGTCCGTCGGGATATCCGAACGATCGAACCGGCCGCCCTACGCCGGCCGGTGTTCGATCCACTCGATCCTCGCCCGCCAGTACGGGCGGTCCCCGCCGGGGAGGGTCCACTCGACCTCGGCCTCCGTCGGGACGACCATCCCGTTCCGCGCCTCGTACGCGCGGAAGTGGCCCGTCCACGGCGCGTGGTCGTCCGTCTCCTGACGGTACCGCTCGGCGGTCACCCGTTCTATCCGGTCGCGCTCGTCGAAGTGGAACAGGACCGAGGCGACGTTCCCGTCGTCCTCGAGCGTGGCCCGGGCCGAGCAGTCGTCAACGGCCTCCCACTCGACGCCCTCGGTCGGGAGTAGCGCGGTCGGGTACCAGGCCGCCTCGGCCAGGTAGCGCACGAGCTCGCCCTCGTTCATCTCCGGGCCGGGGGCGGCGTCGGCTACCGTGACCGTCGAGAGCAGCCGCGCCCGCAGGACGCCCGACCCGTGGTCGTACGCGTCGAGGACCCGCACGGGGACGAGCGGGAGCGCATCGACGGTCCCGCTCCAGACGAACCCCGGTGGGTCGACCGTGTAGTGCCCCGTCGCCTCCATCGGGCGCCACGTTCGCCTGGAGTCACCCAGCCGGAACTCGCCCGCCTGTTCCAGTCGAACGGACCGGACGTACGGCTGGCCCTCCTCCAGGACGGCTTCGAAGTAGCGCCGTACGGGGTCCGGGAGCCCCCCCAGGTCAGCGACCTCGAAGCGCCGTCCGGCGTCGGCCGCCGCCCCGGCGACCAGGTCCGACGCGAGGCGTTCGTGGAGCCGGGCGACCCGGAGCGTGTTGAACAGGACGAGGCCGACGGCGGCGGCCAGCAGCGCGGCCAGCGCGGGGAGCAGCGCTCCGTCTCTCTCGGTCATACGTATCGACGCTCGCGAGGGAGTATCAGCGTTCGTGTGTTCCCCGCCGGTCGCTCGGCGGTAGACTGTGCCCTCCCGGATCACATGTGGACGGTCCCGGGTATCTACCGGTTGTTCTGTGGCGGTCGCTGTGCGGTACGTCAGCATACTCACCCGCGGAGCGAGGCCCGCAGGGCCGCGCGGAGCGCCGTTTTTCTGCGCGTTTTTTACCGCGAGCGGTTCCCGCAGCGAACGAAGTGATCGAGGAAACCCGAGCGGTAAAAAAGAGCTACTGGAACCCGATGCGGCCGCCGCCGGCGCTCCGTGGTTCGGGCTGGCCGCCGCGGAAGTCCTCCTCGACGCGCTCGTAGTAGTCCCGGATGTCCTCGCTGATCGTCGGCCGCACGGACTCGAGCGCCTTCCGGAAGTGGCGCATCTCGACCTCCTCGGCGTCGTCGTCCTCGCGGAGGGCCATGATCGCGGCCTCGCGGGCGATGGACTCGAGGTCGCTCCCGACGTAGCCATCGGTTATCTCGGCGAGTTCGCGCAGGCTCACGTCGGGTGCGAGCGGGGAGTCCCCCGTGTGGATCTTGAGGATCTGCTCCCGGCCCTCGAGTTCTGGCTCGCCGATGTAGACGAGGCGGTCGAACCGCCCGCTCCGAATGAGCGCGGGGTCGATCATGTCCGGGCGGTTGGTCGCGCCGATGACCATCACGTTCCCCATGTCCTCGAGCCCGTCCAGTTCGGTCAGGAGCTGGTTGACGACGCGCTCGGAGACGTTCGAGCCGACGTCGCCGCCCCGGCCGGGCGCGAGCGAGTCGAGCTCGTCGAAGAAGATGACCGTCGGGGCGACCTGCCGAGCCTTCCGGAACGTCTGCCGGATGGCCTTCTCGGACTCGCCGACCCACTTCGAGAGCAGCTGCGGGCCGCGCACGGAGATGAAGTTCGCGTTCGTCTCGTTGGCGACGGCCTTGGCCATCAGGGTCTTGCCGGTGCCGGGCGGGCCGTACAGCAGCACCCCCGAGGGCGGGTTGACGCCCATCCGCTCGAACTTCTCCGGGGAGTTCATCGGCCACTCGACGGACTCCTGGACCTGCTCCTTGGCGTCCGCCAGCCCGCCGACGTCGTCCCAGGTGATCTTCGGGAGCTCGACGAGCACCTCCCGCATCGCGCTCGGGTCGACCTCGGCGAGCGCGCCGCGGAAGTCCTCGCGCTTGATGATCATCCGGTCGATGAGGCTCGGCGGGATGTCCTCCTCGTCGAGGTCGATCTCGGGGAGATACCGCCGGAGCGCCTTCATCGCGGCCTCCTTGGTGAGGCTCTCGATGTCCGCGCCGACGAAGCCGTGGGTCTCGTCGGCGAGGTGGTCGAGGTTCACGTCGTCCGAGAGGGGCATCCCCCGGGTGTGGATCTGGAGGATCTCCTTCCTCCCTTTCTCGTCGGGGACGCCGATCTCGATCTCGCGGTCGAACCGCCCGGGCCGGCGGAGGGCGGGATCGACCGAATCGACGCGGTTGGTCGCCGCGATGACGATGACCTGGCCCCGCGATTCGAGCCCGTCCATCATCGTCAGCAGCTGGGCGACGACGCGGCGCTCGACCTCGCCGGTGACGTCCTCGCGCTTTGGCGCGATGGAGTCCAGTTCGTCGATGAAGATGATCGAGGGGGACTCCTCGCTCGCGTCCTCGAATATCTCCCGGAGCTGCTGTTCGGACTCGCCGTAGTACTTCGAGATGATCTCGGGGCCGGCGATGGAGAAGAAGCTCGCCGACGTCTCGTTGGCGACCGCCTTCGCCAGCAGGGTCTTGCCCGTGCCGGGCGGGCCGTGCAGCAGCACGCCCTGTGGCGGCTCGATGCCGAGCTTCTTGAAGATCTGCGGGTGCTTCATCGGGAGTTCGACCATCTCCCGGACCCGCTGGATCTCGCTCTCCAGGCCGCCGATGTCCTCGTAGGTGATGCCGCCGCCGGTCTTCTCGAACCCCGAGATCGGTTCCTCGCGCAGTTCCACCTCCGTGTCCTCGGTGACGAGGACGACGCCCTCGGGCTCGGTCTCGACGGCGATGAGCGGGATGGCCTGTCCGGGCGAGCGCATGAACGGGTGGTTCGTGCTCGACATCACGGGGACGATGTCGCGCCCGACCACCGGCCGCTTGAGTATCTGCCGCTTGACCATCCCGGCGGCGTCCGAGCCGAACTGGACGCTGGCCTCCTCGGGCGGCGCGAGCACCAGACGGTCGGCCTTCGTCGCCTCGGCCTTCCGGATGGTCACCCGCTCGCCGATGCCCACGTCCGCGTTCTGCCGGGTGAACCCGTCGATGCGGACCGTGTCCGTGTTCCAGTCCTGCCGGTCCGCGCGCCACACCTTCGCGGCGGTCGTGTCCGCCCCCTCGATCTCGATGATGTCGCCCGGACTGAGCTTCAGGTGCAACAGCGTGTCCGGGTCGAGGCGGGCGATACCGCGGCCCGAGTCGTTCGGGTACGCCTTCGCCACCTCCAGTTGAACCTCGTTCATGATAGGCTGTAGTGTGTAGGAAGGGGGTCGCGGCGTCCATATGTCTTCCGTTCACACGGCCTCGGTCGGACGCCCGTCGGACTCGGCGCGGCGTCGCCCGAACGGCTTTTGCCGTCCGGTCGCGGTCGTCCGGTATGCGAACGCTCGCGTTCGACGGCCGCACGGGTGCGTCGGGCGACATGCTGCTCGCGGCGCTGCTCGCGGCCGGTGCCGCCCGCGAGGCCCTCGCGCCCGTCGAGTCAGCCGACCACCTCGACGTCCGCTACGACGTCGGCGAGGCGACGAAGAACGGCATCCGCGCGACGACCGTGACCGTCCGGCTGGAGGGAAGCGACGACGGACCCGCCGGCGACCACGGGGACCAGGACCACGCTACGGATCACGACCACTCACACGACCACCCGCACGATCACGGCTACGACCACGCCGAAGGTGCGGGGCCGAACCGGACCTACGCCGAGGTGCTCGAGGTGGTGTCATCGATGGGCCTCGGTGCCGAGGTCGAGGCCGAGGCGCGTGCCGTCTTCGAACTGCTCGGCGAGGCCGAGGCGGCGGTCCACGGGACGGATCTCGAATCGACGCACTTCCACGAGGTCGGAGCCGACGACGCCATCGCGGACGTCGTCGGGGTCTGTCTCCTCTTCGACGACCTCGGTGTCGAGCGCGTGGTGACCACGCCCGTCGCCGCGGGTGGCGGCGAGACCTCGATGAGCCACGGGATCTACCCGGTACCCGCACCGGCGGTGATGAACCTCGCCGCGGAGGCGTCCTGGGAGCTGACGGGCGGCCCGGTCGAGACGGAGCTTCTCACGCCGACGGGCGCGGCCCTCCTCGCGCACTTCGCGGATGGGGTCGACGCGCTCCCCCCGCTCCGGATCGAGCGGGTCGGCTACGGCGCCGGCGGCTACGACCTCGGCGAGCACCCGAACGTGCTCAGGGCGACCGTCGGCGAGGCTTCGGGGTCGCTCGTCCGCGAGGAGGTGCGGGTCCTGGAGACGAACCTCGACGACGCGACGCCCGAGATGCTGGGAAGCCTCCAGGAGACGCTCACCGACGCCGGTGCCCGGGACGTGACGGTCGTCCCGACGACGATGAAGAAGTCCCGTCCGGGCCACCTCGTGAAGGTGGTCGTCAAACCCGAGGACGGCGAGCGGGTCGCCCGCCGGCTGGCCGAGGAGACGGGGACCCTGGGCGTCCGCGACGCGGGGGCGAGCCACCGCTGGATCGCGGACCGGCGGTTCGTCGCCACGACGCTCCTCGAGGACGGCGAACGACACGAGGTGGCGGTGAAGGTGGCGAGCGATGCCGAGGGGGCGACCTACGACGTGAGCGCCGAGTACGACGACGCCCTGGCTGTCGCCCGCGAGACGGGGCTTGCGGTCCGGGAGGTGGTCCGCCGCGCCGAGCGGGCCGCCCGCGAGGGCGGGGCGACCGACGACCGCCTGCTGCACGTCCTCGAACGGGACCGGTGGGAGACGGTCGGGGACGCCTATCGCCCGGCGTCGCTCGACTCGGAGGGGTTCATCCACTTCGCGACGACCGGCTCGGTACTCGCCGTCGCACAGTACGACCACTCCGACGCCGACGAACCCGTACTGCTAGCCGTCGACACCGCCGAGCTCGACGCCGAGGTGCGGTACGAGGAGACGCCCTCCGGGGCCTTCCCGCACGTCTACGGACCCATCGAGCGGGACGCGGTCGTCGACGTACTCGACTTCCCGCGGGAGGACGGCCGATACGTCCTCCCCGAGGCGTTACGTTGAGGGATGGGCCGCGAGCCCCGCGAAGGCCTCTCGGACCGTTCGGTTCGAGGGCTCGCTCTCGCTCCCCGCTCGTGTACAGGTGGCCCTCGATCCGCTCGGACCACCCTACTCCCCCCGGTGCTCGGTCATAGCCTCCTCCAGCGAGAGTTCGCCGAGGGCCACCCGGCGGGCGAGCCGGTCGGTGAGTTCGCGGTTCTCGGGTGACCGCTCCCGGGAGCGGTTCTTGACGACCTGTATCTCGCCCGGCGTCGGCTCCACGTCGCGGGAGGCGATGGGCTCGCCCTCCAGCCGGGCGATGTTCACGGCCGCGAGGACGTCACCCACGCCGGTCCCCCGGGTCCCCTGGCCGAGGTAGGGAGTGGTCCCCGTCTCGTCGACCAGTTCGACCCGGACGTCCTCTAGCGCGTCGACGATGCGGGCGCCCTGCAGTCGCGCGCCGTCGCCGACCCGGACCACGGGTTCGACCGCCCCTTCGAGTTCGCGCTCGACGGTCTCGACCGCGTCGGCCAGCGGGACGGCGAACGCGGCGACGACCGTCTCACCCGAGAGGACCGCGATACCGGGACGCTCGCCGGGATCGACGCCGATCACCGTTCGGCCGCCACCGCCGCGGAGCGTCGCCAGCGCCTCCTCGACGGCCCGGCGGGGCTCGTCCGGCGAGACCCGAACCAGCGTCGCCTCACCGGGGTCGACCTCGTCGTCCGGCCCGGTGACGACCACACGAGTCCGCTCGGACAGGTCGTCGCCGGGCTCGACGGTGGTGAACGTCACCCCGCGGTCGCGGAGTTCGCCCACGACGTCGTGGTACACCTCGAAGTCAGCGGTGGCGACGACGATCACGGCCGTCCGTTGGTGGAGGCCGAGTAAAGCGCTTTCCGGCCGGCCGCTCCGAGGGATGCCGGACACGGACGGCAGGACATCGCGTCCCCCGGCGTGGCTACCCGTCGTCCGGCCACCCGAGCGCTGCCCGTTCGAGGATGGCGTCGCGTGCCCGTTCGGCACAGTCTCGTCGCATCCGTGGGAAGTAGAGGGTGTTCTCGTCGACGGGGTGCGAGAGGAAGCCGGCCTCGTCGGGCTCCACCCCGGCCTGGACGATCTGGATGTGGCCCGTCAGGATACCTCGCGTGAGCTCTACGCCCCGTATCTCGTCCATTCCGATCCGCTTGTCCTCGAACATCGAGGCCGAGGACCGCTCGATCGAGACGCGATCCGCGTACACCGAGAGCGTCCCGCCCTGGAGCGTACACGAGACGAGGGGCTCGCTCCCGATGCTCTCCCCGGCACCCTCGCTCCCGTCCCCGTCGGCGGGTTCGGCCATCGGTACCGTGGAACGTGTCGGGCGGCGAAAAAGCTACTGGAGCGGGGTGTTGCGGCCGGCGTCGACCCGGTTCGCGACGGGCGGGAACCGCGGAGGTTTATACCCGAACGGGCCCAACCCGCCCACAGTGAGCGACCGGATACCGACGGGGTGTGCGCCCGTCGACGAACTGCTCGGCGGGGGGTTCGAGCGGGGCGCCGTCACGCAGCTGTACGGCCCGCCAGCGTCGGGGAAGACGAACCTCGCGCTCGCGGCGGCCGTCGAGGTGGCCGCCGGGGGCGGGACCGCCCTCTACGTCGACACGGAGGGGCTGTCCGTCGACCGGCTGGAGCAGCTGGCGAGCGCCCGTGCCGACCCGGACGGTCCGGACGGACCGACCGTCGAGGGGATCGCCTCGCGCATCATCATCACCGACGCGCTCGACTTCGGCGAGCAGGAGGAGGCGGTCCGCGACGCCGCGGAGTTCGCCGACGGGGTCGATCTGATCGTGCTGGACTCGGCAACGGGGTTCTACCGGCTCGAGCGCGACGACGACGACGAGGGCGCGACGCTCCGGGCAGTCACCAGACAGGTGACCCACCTGCTGTCGCTGGCCCGCAGGCACGACCTCGCGGTAGTGATCACGAACCAGGTGTTCTCGGACCCGGAGAGCGACTCCGAGCGGACCCGGCCGCTCGGGGGACACACGCTCACCCACTGGTCGGGAGTGGTCCTCCGCATCGAGCGGTTCCGCGGCGGGAACCGCCGGGCGACGCTGGAGAAACACCGCTCGAAGGCCGTCGGTGACACCGCACGGTTCCGCATCACCGGACGAGGGCTGGAAGCCGTCGACGAACCGGCCTGACGCGGAGGGTACGGCTACAGCTCGCCGAGCTTTCGCAGGAGCTGTCCCTGGTACTCCTCGTCGGACTGCATCCCCTTGGTCTCGATGACGTTCCGCTCTAGCTTGTCGAGCGCGACGCGGAACGCCGACTCGGCACCGTAGCCCTCGCCGGTGCCGGCGACCTGCCCGACGTTGGTCCGCAGGCGTATCTGTGCGTAGATGAGCGGCGTCCCGCGGAGCTTCTCCTTGTGCTCGTTGAACCGGACGTGGGCGTGGTGGACCTGCATCTCCCCGTACTTGTCGGCCACCTGTTCGATGCTCCGGGTGAGCTCCTCTCGCGTGATGGTGTCGAGCAGGGCGATGTTCGTTATCTGGACGTCCATGTGCTCCTCCTCGGTGAAGGTGAGCGCGCGGAGCACGTCCGTCTTCGTGAGCACGCCGGCGACGAGCCGGTCGTCGTCCTCGGGGGTGACGACCAGGCCGCCGAAGTCGAGTTCGAGCATCCGCCCGACGGCCTCCCTGACCGTCGCCTCGCGTTCGGTGGTCTCCACCGGGCTGGTCATGATGTCGTAGACGGGGATGTCGAGCATCCGGTCGGAGTCGCCCGCCCGGTCGCCCCGGGTGGTCCGGCCCTCCTCGCGGACGACGAAGTCGACGATGTCGTGGGTGGTGAGCATCCCCGAGAGGAGCCCGTCGTCGTCGACGACGGGGAGCCGGGAGATACCGTTCTCCCGGAGGAGGTTGATCGCGCGGCCGACGCTGTCGGACTCGGGGATGGTGACGACCTCCTCGCTGTAGATCTGCTCGACGGTCAGCACCTCCAGGTTCTCGACCACCGCCTCGAGGATGGCGTCCTCGGTGACGATGCCCCAGAGGCCGCCCGCCTCGAAGACGGGCGCGACCTTCACCCCGCCCTCGACGAGGATACGCGCGACCTCGCGGACGTCGGCGGTCCGGTTCACCCGTGGGGCGGGCTTCATCATCGCACCCGCCTTCGTGTCGTCCTCGACGTGCGAGGACAGGAGCTGTCGTTCGGTGATGACGCCGGCGTACTCGCCGTCCTCGAGGACGATGATACCCTTCGGGTTCTCCCGCTCGAACAGCGACCGGACCTTCCCGAGCCGCTCGTCGGATTCGACCTCGACCTGCTCGCGGGTCGCGATATCTGCGATGTCCATGTTCGATCCTGCCGGCCGTTGGCCGCCCGAAGTTATGAAATGTCGGTATCCGTTCCGACGCGTGACGGCGCTCTCCGGGAGCGTTTAATCCCTCCCGGACCTACCGCCACCCGTGCTCCCCGACATCGGCGTCCTCGGGCCCTACACGTACCTGGCGACGGAGCTGATGTGGGGGGTCGTCGCCGCGGGCCTCCTCCACTACTCGGGGGCGTGGCGGGCGGCCCTCCGTACCGCGCTCGTGCTCTACCCGTTCGCGCTCGCCTGGGACTGGTACACCCTGGAGGTCGGCGTGTTCGAGATTCCCCTCCGGACCGGAGTGGAGCTACTCGGGGTCCCGATCGAGGAGCATATCTTTATGTTCCTCGTCCCGACGATGGTCGTCGGTACCCACGAGACGCTCCGGAAGCTCCGCCATGCCGGCGAGGCGGGTTCGACCCCGGGATCGGACCCGGATCGCTGATACGGGTGTGCGTAATTCGGTACCGCCTCGCGGATCCGAGTGCCGTCCGGTCGGTCTCGAAGCGCCGATCGTCCGGAATTCACCGAAAATACTGGCTCTTCGCCCCGGAAGACGGGCATGGTTTCGCTCGACCGTAAGAGGACGGCGTGGACAGGGTGATCACCCCGAGAGGGGTTCTGATCCCACTGACCGAGACTCCTCAGACGATCGACGATACCAGCAGAGCGGGATCCGTCTCTCCCACAATCGGTGTTCCCCATCGGAGTGAGCGAAGCCGACGGCTTCGCGAGCTACATCGGGCGAGGAGCGAAGCGACGAGCCCGATGGGATTTGAACCACGGTCGGACGTGCTCGCTCCGCTGCGCGCGCCCTCTCTGATTCAAATCCCACCGCGGTTCTACGGCGGCCGCTCACGTCCGTTCGCGACACGCAGATACGAGCCCGGAGGGATTTGAACCCCCGACAACCAGGTCCGGAACCTGGCACTCTATCCACTGAGCTACGGGCCCTCGACCCCGTCTATCCCGTCGGGCGGCATAACGGTTTTCTTCCGGCTCCGGTCAGTCCCCGCCGGTCGGCGCGGGGCGGTCCTCCTCCGGCTCGTCCTCCTCGCCGGCGGCCTCTCGCTCCCCTTCGTCCGTCGCTTCCCGGTCGACGACGGTCCGCTTCCAGGTCCCGCGGGTGAACCACGCGCCGGCCGCGAGCGCTCCGACGACGTTCCCGGTGGCCATCCCGACCCAGAGGCCGAAAACGCCCCAGCCGAGGACGAACGTGAGGACGTAGACGGTCGCCACGCGGCCGATCCAGAGCGCCAGCAGCGAGAACCCGAGCGCGGTCCGGGTGTTGCCCGCACCACGATAGGCGCCGAGGACGACCTGGAGGACCCCGATGAAGGCGAACTCCACCGACCGGATACGGAGGTAGTCGATGCCGTGGCGGATGGTCTCGGCCGCCGCCTCGGTGCCGGTGGTTATGAAGACGCTCACGACCGGTTCGGCGAAGGTCACGGCGACGACGGCGACGAGCAGCATCACGCCCGCGCCGACGCCGGCCGCGAGGTGGACGGCCCGCTGGGCGCGGTCGTCGTTGCCGGCGCCGAGGTTCTGCCCGACCATCGTGTTCGTCGCCCGGCCGAGCCCCATCGCGGGGAGGAACACGAGCGAGATGAGCCGATTGCCGAGCCCGAACGCCGCGACGACCGGCGGGGGGAACGTGACGACCATCGCGGTGAGGGTGAGCATCGCCAGCGCGGAGGTCGACTGCTCCAGCGCCGACGGCGCCCCGATGTCGACGATCTTCCGGATCGTCGGGACGTCGGGTCGGAGGTGGGAGGGCCGGACCTGCGGCCCGATACCGAGGCCGAACAGTACGTACAGCCCGATGACGGCCGCCACGGCGCGGGCGATCAGCGTCGCGAGCGCGGCTCCCTCGACGCCGAGTCTGGGGATCCCGAGCGCCGGGAGCCCGAAGATGAGCACCGGGTCCAGCAGGACGTTCAGCGCCACGGAGACGGCCATCACCCGCATCGGCGTCCGGGTGTTGCCGTAGCCCCGCATCAGCGCAGAGAAGACGAAGAAGCCGAACAGGAACGGCGTCCCGAGGAAGAACACCCGCATGTAGTCCGCCGCCAGCGGGACGACCTCCCTCGCCGTGTCGGGGTCGGCGGGGAGCAGCGACAGCAGCGGTCCCGTCACGACGAACCCGAGCGCCCCGAGCACGACCGCGAGCACGGTGACGAAAGAGAGGGTCTGCCCGGCGGCCTTCCCGGCGCTCCGCTCGCCGCCCGCGCCGGTGTACTGGGCCACGAGCGTGCTCCCGGCGACGGTGAACCCACCACCGACCGACAGCAGCAGGAAGATGATCGGGAAGGCGAGGCTCAGCGCGCCCACGGCCGCCGCCGAGTAGCGCCCCAGCCAGAGCGTGTCGGCCAGGTTGTACGCCACCTGCAGCAGCTGCGTGACGACGATCGGCCACGCCAGCGCGAACAGCGGACGCGCGAGGCTCCCCTGCGTGATGCTGCTCGTCGGTTCGGAGTCGGTCACTCGTCTACCGGAGGGAAACGTGTGGCACTACTCTTTCCTTTCGAACGCGTGTCCGACAGTATCGAGCACGCCAGAGGTCGAGAACGGACGCTCGGAGACGGTTCCGACGGGGCGGACGTACCGGGAACGGGGCAGGAGCGACGGACGACGACGAAGAAGGGGCGCGGGTCGACCGAACGGGGGGTGTCGGAACGGTCCGGACCGCTCAGGGGCTCTCGCGGGTCTCCAGGCTGAGGTCCGACGTGGGGTAGGCGACGCAGGTGAGCGTGTACCCCTCGTCGAGCTCGGGATCGCCGAGCATCTGGTTGTCGTGGTGCTCGACGTACTGCTCGGAGTTACCGCCGTTCGTGATGCGCCCGGAACAGGAGATGCACTGGCCCTCCCGGCAGGCGTAGGGCATGTCCCAGCCCTCGTCCTCGCCGGCCTCGAGCAGCGTCTCGTTCTCCTTGACCTCGACGGTCGTCCCCTCCTTGACGTACTCCACCTCGAACGCTTCGGCCTCCTCGTCGGGGATGGCCGAGGGGTCGTCGTCGACGGCCTCCTCGGCGCTCTCCTCGAGTTCGCCCTCGGAGCCGGCCTCGCCGGCGATGGCGCCGGCCGCGACGCCACCGCCGCCGATGGAGCGGTTCATCGGCTCCGGGAAGTCCGTCTCCGGGACCGACGCCGCGCGCCGCTCGATGACCTCCTGTGAGATGTCCTCCGGTATCGGGCGCTCGGTCCCCCGCGAGAAGTGCAGGACGACGACCGAGAGCGTGAGTATCGCGCCGATACTCACTGCGAGCAGGTCGACCATGCGTGCGCGTTCGGTTACCGCCTTCAATAGCGTTGTGATTGCCGGGCGGCGACGTTCGCCCGAGGGCGGGCGGATGGACCGGGAGTGTGGGTCCACGAGGTGGAGCTCACCCGGGACCGGCCCGGCCGAGATGTCGAACGCCGGCTGTTTCCCCTCCAGGTGCGCCTCCTGTGAGTGCTCCTCGTAGCGGCGCGCCAGTACCATCTCCTCGTACATCACCCGTAGTTCACTGACAGTTGTCGTGGTATCCCGTCCAACCCGGCAGTGACGAGTGTGACCAGATAACCGTTCGTGTCGTCGGGTGGTCGCTCCGGTCCTCTGGATAGGTCGCCAGCTCGACGGACGTCAGTCCGTCCGTGCTACCTCGTGCCGGCCGAACCCGTACCGCAGCCGGTTGGCCAGCCGTCGGGAGAACCGTCCGCGGTCGCCCACACGGGATCCGAACCGTTCCGCGAGCGCCGTGTAGACGAGCGGGAGTGGGACCTCCTGCTCCAGGGCCTCCTGCACGGTCCACGTTCCCGTGGAGCCGCCGGCGACGTGGTCCGCGACGTCTCCCAGCGCGTTGCCCTCCTCGCGGAACGCCTCCTCGCAGAGTTCGAGCAGCCACGACCGGATGACGGCACCGTTGTTCCACGTGCGAGCGACGGCCTCCAGGTCGAGGTCGTACCGCCCCTCGTGGAGCAGTTCGAACCCCTCGCCGTAGGCCTGCATCAGCGCGTACTCCACGCCGTTGTGGACCATCTTCACGTAGTGGCCCGACCCGGAGGGCCCCATCCGGTCGTGGCCCGCGGGGCCGGTGGCGACGGCATCGAAGACGGGCTCGAGCTCCCGGTAGGCGGGCTCGGGCCCGCCGACCATCAGCGAGAAGCCGAGTTCGGCGCCCGCGGGTCCGCCCGAGGTGCCACAGTCGAGGTACGACGCCGGGCAGGACTCGGCCCGTCGCACCGAATCCTCGAAGTGGGAGTTCCCCCCGTCGACGACGATGTCGTCGCCCCCGAGGTGCGGTTCGATCTCGGAGAGTGCGGCGTCGACGGGGTCGCCCGCCGGCACCATCAACCAGATACGCTTCCGCTCGCCGAGCGCCTCGGCCAGCTCCGGGATGGAGGCCGCTGGCTCGGCACCCGCCTCGGCGGCGTCGGCTACCGCGGCTCCGTCGATGTCGAACGCGACGACGTCGTGTCCCGCCGCGAGGCACCTGTCGGCGACGATGCGACCCATCCGCCCGAGTCCGACGAGTCCCAGTTGCATACCCCTGCCTCGGACGGGGGGGAGTAACGGGTTGCGGTTCCCGGCCCGTGGCGGGGGCCTACCGGCCAGCCGCGGTGGGGCCGTCGCCGGGGGTGAACCCCGTGTGTCGGCCGTCGATGTACGCCGCGACGCGGCCCGCGAGCGCCGCCACGACGTGCACGTCGACGGGGACCCCCGTCATACGGACGGCTGTCGTCTTTGACCGGTGATCGCCCGGACGGGGTCGGCGATCGCCGTTACATCGGTACGACCGTCCGTATCAGTCCTCGTCCTCCCCCGGGTCCTGCAGGTAGCGCCGCAGGCCGAGCCCCAGCCCGAGGGCTCCGACGCCGGCGCCGAACCCGGGGGCCTCACCGGTCGTCGTTCCCGGGTCGCTCGCGGTCTCGGTGTCCGTCGCCGTCGGGGTCTCGGTCCCCGTCGCGGTCGGCGACGGGGTTCGGGTGTCGGTCGGCTCGGGCGTCGCCGTCGGCGTCGGATCGGGCGTCGCGACCGGGGTGGTCGTCGAGGGCGGCGATCCGCTCCCCTCCGGCGTCGGGCTCGGGGCGGAGGTCGGCGTCGGGCTCGGCGTCCCCGCCGACTCGACGACGGGGAAGGTGTAGACGCCGGCGTCCTCGCTCCGGCCCTGGGTGTCCGAGACGCCGCTCCCGAGGCTCGTCGCGACGAAGAACTCGGGGGTCGCAGCCTGGGCGGTCCAGAACCACGCCCGGGACTCGTCCCGCCAGTGGGCGAGCTCGACCGGGGCTTCCGGGTCCGAGACGTCGTGTACCTTCACCCCGCCGCCGTACCAGGAGGTGAACAGGAGGTCGCCGTCGAACTCGAAGTTGTGCGAGGTGGTCCACGTCCCGCCGTATGTCGCGTCCTCGGTCGGTGGCGGTTCCAGTTCGGCCAGCTGCGACGTCCCGGTCGGATCAGAGACGTCGTAGAGGTGGACGCTCCCCGCCCCTCCCCGGGACTCGCTGTCGGAGCCCTCGGATGCCCAGGATTCGACGCTGATGCCCAGGACGTCGCCCGGACCGCGGGCGGCGAAGTGGTCGTTGCCCGGCGGCTCGAGGTTCTCCCGTCGGGCCACGTCGTCGGCCATGTCGAGGAAGACCTCCGGGCCGCGCCCGCGGACCCTACCGAGGAGCGAGGGGTCCGTCGGGTCGGAGACGTCGACCATCCAGGTCCCGGCGTCCCAGTGGGCGAGGTAGGCGATCCCGTCCGAGACAGAGAGGTCGTGGAGCACCCAGTTGCCGAACCGGACCCGGCTCCACCGCTCGTCGACGGAGACGACCGACCAGGAGCCGAGCCGCTCGCCCGTCTCCCCGTCGACGGCGACGAGCGCGTTGCGCTGGCCGTCGTTCCCACAGAGGTAGACGACCCCCGCCTCGACGTCGCAGTTGTGGTTGAAGAAGGGGGTCTCGTGGACGGCCACCCGGGAGGGGGCAGTCGGGTCGCTCACGTCGTACGTGACGAGGCCGTTGAACGCGTCGCCGCCGACCGGGTTGGCCGGGCCGACGACCGCCAGCAGGTCGCTCCCCGGGTCGTGTTTCACGTCGTAGACCATCCGGAGGGGACCGTTCTCGCGCCCGGAGAGCGGCGACCGGTTCTCGAAGACGAGCTCCGGGCTCGCCGGGTCGGCGAGGTCGACGACGGCGAACCCGTCGGTGACCGCGAGGAACGCGTAGCGCCCTTCGGGTCCGACGACGCCCTCTTTGGTCCCGGGGACGGCGAGCGATCCCAGGGGGGCGAACTCTCCGCCCCCTTCCTGTGCGCCGGCGCGGCCCGGGCCGCCCGACGCGAGGGCGGACGCGCTCCCCAGTCCCGCTCCGAGACCGGCGAGGCGGAGGAGGGCACGGCGTCGCATTACAGACCGTGCGGGTCCGGTGTACCTATTGGTTGTGGTCGTGTGCGCTGTCGAGCCCCGTGAAAATACCGGGATCGGCGGGTCCGTCGCGCGGCCCCGCTCGCACGCCGCGTCCCCGACCCGGCGGCGTCGTAGCCTACTTGCCCCGTGGGGACCCACCGGTGGTCGATGCAGTACTACGAGGACATGGCGGTCGGCGACGTGATCGAGCACGGGTCGAAGACGATGACGAAGGCGGAGATCATCGAGTTCGCCACGAAGTACGACCCCCAGCCGTTCCACCTCGACGAGGAGGCAGCCGAGGAGACGATGTTCGGGGGGTTGGCCGCCTCGGGGTGGCACACGGCCGCGGTCTGCATGCGGCTGCTCGTCGACGGCGTCCTCCGGGACCAGGCCAGCATGGGCGCAGCCGGCGTCGACGAACTCCGGTGGAAGCGGCCGGTCTACCCCGGCGACACCATCTCCGTCCGCGTCGAGGTGCTCGAGAAGGAACCCGACCCGAACGACCCCGCCCGGGGGCGAGTCCGTTCGAAGCTCACCGGTCTGAATCAGGACGGCGAGCCCGTCATCTCCTGGGAGGGACTGGGGCTGGTCGCGCGGCGGGAACCCGCGACCGGCGACGACTCGGCGGCGGAGTGAGTGTCGGCCTCCCGACCGTCCAGAGGGCTCCCCAGCACTCCCCAGCGGTACGTACCCCAATTACGATAGCTTAAGCGTCCGTGACCGGCATTCACGCACCGACTCCCACATGTCCAGATCCGAGCCCGATCCGGAACCCGCGCCCGAGGAGCCGACCGCCGAAACCGAGGGATCGACCGCCGACCCCGGCGATCCGAAGACCGGGACGGAGGAGTCGATACACCGTGAGTACCCCCTGGACGTCCGCATCGTGGAGTGTCGCCGCCCGGATTCGTCGCCGCGATACCGGTTCGAGGCGCCACACCACGAGGGCCGGACGTTCGAGAATCCCGACACCGCGGAGCTGTACGCGGACGTCTACTTCGACGTCAACGGGTTCGAGGAGGCGGGCACCGGCGAGCGGGGCGTCCCACCAGTCGTCATCCAGGCCGGACGGGACACGCTCGCCGCGTACTTCCTCACCCAGCCCCACGTCGAC
Organism: Haloarculaceae archaeon; assembly: GCA_036625905.1. Lineage (GTDB taxonomy): Archaea > Halobacteriota > Halobacteria > Halobacteriales > Haloarculaceae > Salinirubellus. The sequence goes on along the minus strand of JAZKST010000026.1, from coordinate 4,051 downwards.
GAGCAGTGGGTGGGCTCGTTCTTCGGCGTCCAACCCGGGAAGGTAGAGCGGTACGCCTCCCGGGTGCAAAAACGCGCCGAGAACATCCGGAACCGGGTCGTCGAGCAGGGATTGGTGGAGGAGGCGTAGCCTCCGTCCGACAGTACGGATCCCGCGACCGCCCTCCTCGCTACCCGTGGCCGCCCGTCGAGCCCCCGGTCCGGTCGCTGGAGAGCGAGGGGTTGTCCGCCCGAACGTCTTAGGCTAGCCTAAAAAATCGAGTACGACGGAACCGGGCGAGGGCGGCCCGGTCGTGGACGTATCCGTCCGTAGGCGTATATACCGCGCATACTACTCAGAGCCCACAATACATACATTATAAACGACTTTTATCGGAAGAATCGGTGTCGTAAATGCGTCATGGACTTATCGAGGCGGAACCTGATGCGGACGTCAGTGGCAGCGGCAGTGGGCGCAGGCGTCGCGGGCGTCGCCAGCGCCGAGAAGGACAGGGAGGGTCGCGAGACCGATAACGACGACACACAGACAGAAGGGGCACCGAGCGTCGTCGGGGAACTCAAGCGGTTCTCGACGACGGCGTTCGGTTGTGAGATGACCGGGCCGTTCGTCTTCGAGGACGGCTCGATGCTGCACAGCGTCCAGCACCCGGACACCAGCAACCCCGCACCGTTCGACAAGGGGGGGATCGGCTACTACAGGGACTTCACCTTCGAGTTCGACGGCGACAACGACGACTTCGTCGAGCCGTCGCCGCCCGAAGGGGAAGAACAGGACGTCGTCCGCGCCGCGAACCTCGACTTCGAGGTGTTGATCCAGGAGGGCGACGCGATCAACGGCGGGACCGAACGCTGGGGCATCACCCAGACTCCCGACGGGGCCGACGTGACGACGGAGAACTTCGCCGGGACGACCTACGGGCGCTCCGGCTCGAACCCGGACGCCAATCACTTCGTCGCCACGAACGACGAGGGGACCGACGGCTACGTCTTCACGAACGACGAGAACAGCCCCGGCAACATCGTCCGGACCCGGATCACCCAGAACGAGGCTGGCGAGTGGGAGGCCGACCCCGAGGACACCATCAACCTCCCCAACCTGCCACAGTTCCGGGCGATCGGCGGGACGCGGATCAACTGCTACGGCGACCTCGCCCCCTGGAACACCCCGCTCTCCTCCGAGGAGAACTACGCACACCCGCGTGCGAACCTCACCGGGACGATCAGCGACATCGCGGAGGCCGGCTCCGGCGAGGGGCTTCGAGCGGCGGCGTACTTCTGGAATCGCCCGAACCCCAGCGCCATCCAGAGCGCCGTCGGCGAGTACGACGAGGTCGAGGGGTGGTACGTCCAGGGCTACTGGAACATGAGTGGCGTCGAACACCTCGCCTACCACCTCGGGGCCGAGCCGGTCGAGGCCGGCGACGGGAACCCCATCGAGCCCATCGGTGACGTCTATCCGAACCCCTACCGCTACGGCTACCACGTCGACATCCGGAACCCGACGGCTGCCCCCGGGGATATCGAACCCATCAAGTACTACGTGATGGGCCGGACCGCCTGGGAGGCCCCGGACGTCCTCCCCGACGAGCGGACCGTCTACGGCTGTTCGGACGGCGACAGCAAGGGCATCTACAAGTTCGTCGCCGACGAGCCGATCCCGAGCTACGACGACCCGATGGACGTCGCGGGGACGCTGTACGCCCCGAAGATCACCAACGACGCGGCCGCCTCCGGGGCGTCCCCGGCGCAGGTCCCCCTCGAGGTCGAGTGGATCCCGATGGGCCACGCCTCGAACGGGGAGATCGAGTCCTGGATCGCCGAGTACGACGGCACCACCCAGGTCGACTACCTCGAGAGCCACGCGGACTGGAGCGAGGGCGACGAGGTCACCGAGGAGGTCCTCAAGCAGGCCGACCTCGAGGTCATCGAGAACGGCAACCGCGACTACATCAGCGACGAGGACATCCTCGAGTGGGCCGAGCAGTACGAGGCGAACGGTGCCGATGGCGTCGACGAGGAGCTCCGGCGCGTGCCGTTCCTCGAGACCCGCGACGCGGCCAAGGAGATCGGCGCCACCATCGAGTTCAACAAGGCCGAGGGCGTCGACAGCATCGACGGCGCCGAGCCCGGCGACTTCATCTACTTCGGTATTTCGGAGTTCAACGACGACCTGGCCGGGCCGACCAACGACGGGGGCGACATCGCCCTCGACCGCGTCGACGGTGGGGTCATCTATCGCGCCGAACTCGAGCGGGACTACAACGTCTCCCGGCTCGAACCGGTCATCGTCGGTCCCGACTTCACCGAGGAGGAGGCCGTGATGGACGCCGACAACGCCGTCCGTAACGTCGACAACGTCTACGTGATGCGGGACGGCCGCGTGCTCTGCTGTGAGGACGGCTGGCGGGGCGCCAACCGTTCGTACCCGAACGACGCGATGTTCGTCTACCAGCCGCCGGTGTCGGTCGACGTGGAGTCGGCGGCCGTCTCCTACGGGGAGACGGTCGAACTCGCGGTGACCGCCTCGTCGCTGCCGGCCGGCTTCTCCGGCGCGCGGCTCGACGTGTCGGTCTCGAACCCCGAGGTCGCCGAGATAACCGGCGCGAGCTACAACGACGCGTTCGGGCTCACCGCCTCGCCCGCGATCAGCGGCGACGGCTCGACCGTCCAGCTGAAAGTCGCCGACACGGAGCGCGCGGTCCAGGGCGGGATGGACGTCACCCTGGCGACGCTCGAACTCGAGGGAACGGGCACCGGGACCACCGACCTGGTCGTCGACGTCCGCGAGATGGACGACGAGGACGGGGATAGCATCGACGTCGAGGCGCGCACGGGCCTGCTCGTCACCGGGCCGGGGCCGATCGGCACCGGTCCCGACAGCGGTCCAGGCGGCAAGGCACCGACCGACCCCGACGGCGACGGCCGCTACGAGGACGTCAACGGCAACGGCCGGATGGACTACGACGACGTGGTGCTGCTGTTCGAGAACATGGAGAGCGACGCAGTGAAGATGAACGAGGCAGCCTACGACTTCAACGAGAACGGCGAGCTGGACTTCGACGACGTCGTCAGCCTCTACGAGGAGATCTGAGTCGACCCCGTCCCGGGACCGTCTCGCAAACACCACTTCTTCGAACACATGACCCCCGACACCCCGACACCCCGCCCGACCCGTGATGGATACGAACGCCCCGAGCGCGTGCGCGTCGCCACCGCGTTCTGCGTCACCGCCCTCCTCGCCGCCGTCGTTCTCGCCGGGACGGTCGTGGGGACAGGTGCCGTCGCCGCACAGGACGGTCCTACCGTGCGCGTCACCGACGCGAGCCTCGACCCCGGCGGGACCACGACGATGCGGATCGTTCTCACCTCGGCGCCCGACGGACTGGCCGGCTACGAACTCGTCCTCTCGGTCTCGGACGGCGACGTGGCGGCGATCACCGGCGCGAACTACACCGACGCCTTCGGACTGACGACCGAGCCCGTGGTGAGCGACGACGGCCGGACGCTCCGGCTCGAAGCGGCCGACGTCGGGGGGAACGTCGAGGCGGGCGCGACGGACGTCACGCTGGCGACCGTCGAGCTCCGCGGGGAATCGGCCGGCAGGGCCGGGCTCGAGGTCCGGCCCGTCCAGTTCGACGCCGACGGCGGCGCCGTCATGAACGTCAGCGTCGCGAGCGGGTCGGTAGTCGTCGGCGAACCGGAGCCGACGGCGACGTCCACCGGCGAGTCGGGGGCGACCGACGGCTCCGCATCGTCGTCAGACGCGGACGTCGCGACCGCCACCCCGACGAACACCACTACCAGCGGGCAGGGCGGCCTGCCGCTGGCCGGGCTCGGGGTGGCCGCGGTCGCGCTCGCGCTCGTCGGGGTGCTGCTCGGGCGGCGGCGGTAGCCGACGCGATTCCGGACCGCGTTCCCGCCACACCGGGGCGCACAGGCCGGTTCGGTGGCTCCCGTCACTGCCGGTCGTCGACAGCTTCTTTCCCTTCGCTTTCGCCGGCAACCGACAGGGTTTCCCCCCGCCCGTTCTACCCCCGCACAATGACCAAGGA
>JAZKST010000006.1:0-117828 GCA_036625905.1 Haloarculaceae archaeon | reverse complement strand
CGCGAGCCGCTTGCGCCTGAACCGTGCGTCGCCCTCGTCGTACGCCTGCCAGTCGAGATCCGCCTCGTTCGTCGGACCGGCCATACCATTCCCGGAGCGCCGACGGAGCAAGGGTCTGTCGGCTACTCTGTGAACGGCTCGGGCTCGACGAACCACATGTCGCCGCGGCGCATCCCCCGACCGACCGCGCGGTGGAACTCTTGGATGTCCTCGAACTCGTCCTCGGGGACGTGCTCGAATATCTCGCCGACGCTGACGACCGTCTCGTGGTCCAGACGGACCGGTTCGTCGGCGTGCGCCTCGAGGAAGTCCGCCCTCGAGAGCGGGAAGTCCGCCTCGTCGTCGAGCTTCTTCGCCAGGACGGCCTGCCCGTACTTGCGCATCCCCTCGCTGCCCTCTTCGCCGTCGGGGTCGTGCGGCCAGTCGCTCATATCCGGGGGTCGGAGCCCCCGAGCAAAGGCGTTCCGCTCTCGGCACGGGCGACGAGTCGGGCGGAAGGCACAACACTTCCCGTCGTGAACCCGGAGCGACGACCGGATGTACTCGAAGGCCCACCTCCTCATCTCCCTCGCCGTCGGAGCGATCGTGGCCGTCGCCACCGGCCAGCTGCCGGTCCCCGCGGTGGCGACCGTCGCCTACGCGGCCGTCCTCGGCGTCGGCATCGACTTCGACCACTTCCTCGTGGCCCGATTCAACACCGGGAACTGGGACGCACTGGTCGGCGCGGTCCGTAACCCCCGGCGGATCCTCTTCGACCAGGGCGACATATTCGAGGAGGGCGAGGACGTGACGAAGCTCCAGCGGCTGCTCAGTCACGCCGTCCTCGGCGGCCTGCTCGTCGCCGGCCTCTACCCCGTCCTGCCGTACGTCGCCGTCCTCTCGGCGGTCGTCCTCTACGTCCACGTCCTCAGCGACCTCTACCGGGACGTGCGCGACGAGGCCGAGGTGGGGCGGTCGGCCCTGTGACCGCCGATTTAGTATCGTACACCTGGGAGCGACCGCTCGACCGGTCTCCGCGGCCGAGCCCGACTCCCGGTCACTCCTCCAGGGCAGCGGCGATCCGCTCGTGCGCCCGGACGAACCGCCAGAACAGGTACAGCAACACGAGCGGGATGGCGATGGCGAACCAGGCGAGTATCTGCTGGGCGACGAGGACGCTGTAGACCAGGGTGAGAAGGGCTACGGCCGCGATGGCGAGGAGGACGGTCCGTTCCCGGGGGCTCTCGGAGGGCATTCGTGGCGACCCGACGCACTCGGCCACCGGTGATAAGCGTTGATCTCGGTCGGGCTGGGAACCGGTAGCCCCCGAACCGATTCGACGCGGTGAGCCCGGGTCACGGGGAGCGTACCGAACGTGAATAGTAACCACCGGAACCGTTTTCATGTTGCCTGTGTCGGTTGGTCCATGCCGGAAATCTGCGGTATCGTCGGCACGGACTCGAGTACCGAGCCCCTGCCGAACGAACTCGCCGCGCCGCCCGGCGAGCGACGGGTGGACTACCGGGCCGACGGGGTTTCGGTCCGGGTAACTTCACATCCCCGGTTCCACGAGGACCAGCCGGCGACTACCGAGTGCGGATCCCTCCTCTGGATACACGGTGACCCGTACGGCGTCGAGACGGACGAGGGGTACGAACCACGGACCGACTTCTCGACACCGGACGCTGCGTACTGCGCCGAGCTGTACGACGAGTACGGGATGGGCTTCCTCGAGCGGCTCAACGGCGAGTTCTCCGGCCTCGTCCTCGACCGGGACCACGACGAGGTCCGTTTCTTCACCGACCGGATCGGATCGTACCCGCTCTTCTACGGGCGGACGGACGGGAACGGCCCACTCCTGTTCTCCTCGCGGATCCAGTCGGTCGGATTACATCCGGCGTTCTCCCCCGCGTTCGACCGGGAGTACCTCGCCGAGTTCTTCGGTGTACAGAAAGCCTTCGGGACGGCCACGCCCTTGGCCGGCGTTCGGAAGGTGCCCCCGGCCGGGGTCCTGTCCGTCGGACTCGATGGATCCGTGAACGACCGACGGGTCTACTGGCGACCGGAGTACCGCCCAGTCGAGCGATCACCGGAGGAACTCGCGGAGACGGTGGTCGAGACGTTCCGTGAGGTGTTCGCCGAGCGGGTCCGAGACGACCTGGAGTACGGCGTGCTGTTGAGCGGCGGGAGCGACTCTCGGCTGATACTCGGCTCGATGACCGACCGCGGGCGGTCCCCGACGGCGTTCCACATGAGCAACTGGCGGAGCGAGGAGGCACGGACCGCAGAGCGAACGGCCGCGACCGCGGGCGTCGACTTCGAGTTGCTGGAGCGCGACGCGGACTACCACGAGCGACTCCTCGAGTCGGTCCCACGGTTCTCGAACTACGTCGGGGTCTTCGATGAGGCGATCGCCTCCGGGTTCGCCGACGAACTCGGCTCGGTCGACGTCCTCCTGTCGGGGTATCTCGGGGATACGATGTTCGGGCGGTATCCGTTGTACCTGTGGCGACCGCTCTCCCCGCTTCCGCTCCAGTTCGAACGACGGATCGGGTCGACCGCGGAGTACGTCGACGGGTACCTGAACCGGTACTCGCCGCCGGGTGCCGTTCCGGCGTTCCTCGACGCCCCCGACGTGTCCGAGGTCATGGGACGGCACGTCGTCTCCGAAGACGGACACGTCGTGCATCATGGCGTGGTCTACCCGTCACTGCGCGAACTCCAGCTGTGCGAGTACTATCCGCTCACGAACCAGTTCGCCTGGACGAACACCGACAGCGTCCGGCAGATCACGGGCCACTGGTCACCGTTCTTCGACGACCGGCTCATCGACCTCCACCTGACGATACCCGTCCGCGACCGGATACGCACGGACCCGATCAACCACGCCGCGAGCGAACTCTGTCCGTCGCTGGCGAGGATCCCCCATGCGACAACGAACGTCCCCCTCGACGAATCCACTCGATTCGGACCGAGGCATCTCCTGGCCAGAGCGAAGGGAAAGCTACGGCAGTGGTCGAAACGCGACCGACCGCCGGCACCCTACCTCGACAACGGGCCGTGGATGCTCGAGGACGAACTGATCCGTCACCACGACTTCATCGGGGAGGCGATCGAGCGGAACCGGGACCTGATCGGATCGCTCCCGTTCCTCGACGGCGACGAGATCGACCGATGCTACCGGGCACACCTGGCGGGGGAGAACAACTGGCGGGACCTCTACGCCCTGGTGACGTTCCTCGAGACGCCCCTCGCGAAGCGAGTCGGGGACGAATCGCGCTAGCCGAGGCGTGACGGTGCCGTCCGAGAGATCTCCAGCGGTAGGCAGCCGACGGGTCGTTCCGCGGTTTTCCCTCCGTCAGGTCGCGGTCGGGATACCGTTCCCCGCCGACGCTCCCAGTCGTCGGCCTCGCTTCGCCGTGCGGGCTGCGACTGACAGGATTGCGAATCCCAGCCGTTCCCAGTACGACTCGTTCACGTGAGGCGGCCAGCCGACGCTGGCCGCGCAGTTCGCGAGGAACACGGTGGGACTGGGATTCGAACCGGACCGAGACGTTCCTGCTCGGGCTTCGCCCTGCGCGGGCTGCGTCTCGTAGGATTCGAATCGCCAGCGTCTCCCGTTCGCTCGTCGCGTCCGCTCCTCGCAGAACGGTGGGACTGGGATTCGAACCCAGGAAGCCTCTCGGCTACCGGTTTTCAAGACCGGCGCAATGGGCCGCTCTGCCATCCCACCAAGGGAGTACCTGTATCAGCCTCTGAAATCCCCGATATCAGTAGATTAGGCCAACACGCGACATGGACCATCATTCCATCCCACCTACATTGAACTGTGCTGGACCCGATCGTTGTGATCGGGTTACAGAGGTGTACACACGAACGAACCTGAGAAAGTTGAAGGTATCGTTCTCATCCCCGAGCCTCGGCGTTCCGGTCCCGGTCGCGGTCGGGACGGACCTGTTCGAGATCGTCTTCTCGGGCGGGATCGGGAGTTTCCTGTACGCCATGGACGGCGCGGTCGACCTGGCCACCGTCGTCCCGCTGCTGGCGGGGAGTGCGCTCGGAGCCCGGCTCGGCGCCGCGGCCACGAGCATCGTCGACGAGGACGACATCAAGGTGTACTTCGGTGTCATGCTGCTGCTCGGCGCCATCGCGGTCGCTGTTCGGAAGGTCGGCGGCGTCATCGAGATGCCCGTCCTTGACACCGTGGCCCTGGTCATTATCCTCGGCGCGGCGTTGCTCGTCAGCGGCGCAGTGGTCGTCACCTCCATCCGCGAGATGCGAACCGGGGAGGCCCCACCGACTGCACAGACTGCGGACTGAGGGTAGTCGCTCCCTCCGGGAGCCGACACGTACACGCCCTCCCTCACTCTTTTCACCTCCCGGCGGCGCGTCTCCACTGCCGCTCCCGGCTCCTCCATTCCGAGGATGGTTATTCCTATATTGTGCAATACCCAAATACTTGAGTCCATGGAGCCCCTCCCCTCGCACATGAGTGCCGACTGGAAACAACAGCTGGAGGCCCAGCGACGACGGAAGGAGGAGTATTTCGGGGAGAGCGAGCACTCGCCGCTCTCGTCTCACGATCGGGCGGAGTCCGAGGGGCTGTCGCACTACCCGCCTGACGAGGCGTATCGGTTCCGGGTCCCGCTCCACGGGCACGACGAGAAGGAGCGGGTGACGGTCGCCACCAGCACGGAGGGCGAGCAGGAGTACCTCCGCTGGGGGGAGTTCCGCGTCGAGGTCGACGGTGAGGAGGTCGTCATCCAGGCCTACAAGAGCGACCCCGACGAGGACCGCCTCTGGGTCCCGTTCCGGGACGCGACGAGCGGCGACGAGACCTACGGCGCGGGTCGCTACATCGACCTCGAGCCCGATGAAGACCGCTTCGACGACGGGACGTGGCTGCTGGACTTCAACCAGGCCTACAATCCGACGTGTGCCTACTCCGACCGGTACGAGTGCCCGCTGCCACCGGGCGAGAACTGGCTCGACGTCCCCATCGAGGCCGGCGAGAAGGCGTACCACTGAGCGGCCGGCGCGACTGGATGGTGCGGGCCGGTCCCGTCGTCGAAGCGGGCGGTAACCGAGCGCCCCAGCGTCCGACCACCTACAGTAGCGCTTGGAACCGATGACACACTCCGGGCGGACCCGTCCCGCCCATGAGTAATACTGCCGGACATAAGCCCATGAACGAGATCGCCACACCGTAGCGGCGATGATGTTCAGGTAGTTATGTCCGACAGTATAAGGACACTTCCAAACGCCACTATAGCTGCCGTCCGGCATCGGCACGGCGATCATCAGATAGACGGACAGTAGCGTCAGCAGGCGCGGGGAGATAAAGGCGGCAGCGGAGCCCGAGATACCGAGGTTTCTTGAGTACCTGAGCCACCCGAGTGTGGCACGCCACACGGCAAGAGAGCGCGGTAGACGTAATGCCCGGAAGCGACAGCCGGCGACCGGCTCGATATCGTTTGTCGACGCGGCACGCGAGAAGAGAGTGTTTGTGCGCCCGGGCGGGGGGAACTGCGGACGGCCCGCTCAGCGCAGGCCCGTCGGCGGGACCAGCAGGACGTTGGAGTTCGCGCGGCCGGTCACGTCCTCGGACGTGCTGCCCAGCAGGAGCCGCCGGAGGCGGCTCTGCCCACGGGCTCCCATGAGGATGGTCGTCGGATCGACCTCGGCCTCGGCGGCCAGGATCTCCCCGACCGCTTCGCCCTCGCGGACCATCGTCCGCGTCTCGATACCCATCCCATGCAGCCGGTCGGCGAGCTCCGCGAGACGCCCCTCGGCGTCCTCTACGAGCTCCGGGTCCGAGCGGCGTTCCGGCGGGGCCACGTGGACCAGTGTCGCTTCCTGGGTCGCCCGCTTGAGGTTGCGGAACTGGTCGAACGCCAGCTCGGCGTTCTCGGAGAAGTCCGTCGCGTACAGCACCCGCTGGAACAGGTGCTCGTTGGCGACCTCGTGGCCGTCCTCGTCCTCGACGATACGCTGAACCAGCAGCGGGCGGACGGCGGTGCGGGCCACGTTCCGGGCGGTGCCGCCGATGAACCGCTCGCGGAGCGGGCTCTTGCCGCGCGAGCCGACGATCATGAGGTCGGCGTTGACCTGCTCGGCCAGTCCGTTGATACGGCGGTGGGGCGTCCCGCGCATGATGTGGGTCTCCACGTCGAATCCCTCGGCCTCCAGTAGTTCACGCTGTCGCTCGAGCCCCTTCCGGGCCCGTTTCCCGAAGTCGCTACCCGGCATCCCGGTCGTCACGTTCGGGCTGGTGACGTGGACCAGATGGATCTCCGTGATGCCGTAACGCTCCAGACACTCCAGGCAGATGCGGGAGCTCATGGCGGTCTCGATGGCGTCGGACAGGTCCGTGGCGTACACTGCGCGCATACGTGTAACGTGGCGGTGTGTGGGCATAGTATTGTTGGTATTTCCCAATACATGCAATTCAACCGGCGATTGGGTCGTCGTCGGGTATCAGTCCGTCTCCGATGCGTCGGAAGTACTCGCCCCGATGGCTCGCGCGAGTGCGATCACGTAGGCCAGCCCCTGCTTGACCTCGTCGTCGCGGAGCGACTTCAGGAGCGCGAGGGTGCTGGTAGCCGCCGGCTCGGTCCGTTCCGCAGTCCCGACTGCCGACAGCATCCGGACGAGTCCGTCGCGGGTGTCGGGCTCCGCCGCCGTATCTGCCAACTCACCGAGGCTGGACCCGGTACCGGCTAGCGAGACCACCATCTCGTCGGTCATCGCCTCCTCGCCGAGTGCCAGCACGTCCAGCAACTCGTTGACAGCGTCCAGCCGCTGGACGAACGCGGCGACGGCCTCGGGGTTCTCCTCGATGGCGGCCTCGAGCTGCTCGCGGCCCGACAGCTCGTCCGTGACAGCGGTAGCCTCCTCGGTATCCGCTTCGGCCGTCTCGGCGGCCCCGATCGTCTCTCCGGAGTCGCCCGCCTCGGTCCGGGTGTTCTCGTCGTCTGCCATGGTCAGAGCAGTCCCCGTGCGGTGAGCCAGTAGGACTCGTTGTACGCGAGCTTCGCCCAGTGGAGCTTCCGGGACGGCGTACCCGGCGAGGGCGGGTTCTCGTAATCGAATTCGACGTACGAGGCCTCGTCCATCCCGGTCTCGACGAAGCAGAGCGTCTTCCCGCCGTAGGTCTCCGTCGCCGGCCGACCCCGCAGCTCGCTGGCGATGCGCTGGGCCACCACGCCGGCCTCGTAATGGGCGACACTGCCGGCCTTCGGCACGCCAGCGTCGGCGGTGTCACCGAGCGCGTAGACGTTCTCGGCGTGTTCTGCCTCCAGCGTCTCCTTGTCGACCGCGACCCAACCCCGTTCGCCCAGCCCGGCCTCCTCTACGAGGTCGACGCCACGGTGGGGCGGGATGCTCACCAGCAGGTCGTAGTCGAGTTCGGTCCCCTCCATCGAGGTCACGACGCCGTTCTCGGCGTCGACCTCCTCGGCGTTGAAGAACGTCTCGATGGCGATGTCGCGGTCCTCCATCATCGGCTGTGCCCATTCCGCGATGTGGGGATTGCCGTGAACCCGCTGGATGGGGTAGGTGTACGTGATGTCGATGTCCTCGCGGAGCCCGCGCTTGCGGAACCAGTCATCGGCCATGAAGACGAACTCCAGTGGGGCGGCCGGGCACATGTGCGGCGACCCGATGACGCTCAGCACGAGGTGGCCCTCGGCGAACGCGAGCAACTCGTCTCGTAGCGCCAGTGCGCCCTCCTCGGAGTAGTAGTCGTGACCACCCTCGGCGAGCCCGGGAATCTCGGCCGGAGCCAGCGTCGACCCGGTCGCGAGGACGAGCTTGTCGTAGCGTCGCGGCCCGCCACCGTCCCGATAGGTCAGGCGCTGGGCGTCGGTGTCGACGTCCGTGACGCGGTCCACGACGACCTGGACCCGGTCGTCGACGAGTTCACGGATGGGCCGTCGACCATCCGACGGCTCCCGTTTGTCGAACGGGACGTACAGCCAGACCGGCTTGTAGACGTGGTCATCGCTGTCGTTGACCATCGTGACGCGCACGTCGCCCGCGTCGATCTCCGAGGCGAGCCGCTCGGCCAGGGCGTTGGCGAGGACGCTACCGCCCGTCCCGCCACCGACGATGACGACGTCATCGGTCATGTCTTTCGCACCAGGATCCGGTAATACCCGTCCTCCTCTTCCGTCGCGATGACCTCGTTGCCGGACTCCTCGGCCCGTTCGGGGACGTCGACCAGCGACTGGTCGTTGTCGCTCAGGAGCGCGATGACGGTGCCCGGTTCCACCTCGCGGATGGCCCCGATCAGGTCCATCAGGGGCCCGGGGCAGGCCGCCCCGCGCGAATCGACCGTCTTCTCCACCTGGGTCTCGCTCATGGCTCTGGTCGCGTTTCGGACCCCCGGGCTGATAATATCGCATGGCGATTCCGGGAGGACGGGGACAGCCACTACCCCGGCCTCGAGCCGGGTCGATGACTACGCGACGAACAGCATCGAGATCCCGTACCCGGCCACGAACGCGAGCAGCAGCGACCCGACCCAGGCGCCGACCGTCACCGCGATCTTCCGCCGGCTCACCACGTCGCCACCCCCGACAGCCACACCCGCGCCGACGATGCCGCTGAGCACGATCTGATTGAACGAGACGGGGATGCCGAACAGGACCGCGACCTGTGCGATGGCGAACGAGGGTAGCAGTGCGGAGATGGAACGCCGCGGACCGAGCGAGGAGTAGTCCTGCGCGACGGCCTTGATCATCCGTGGTGCGCCGGTCCACGAGCCCAGGAGCAGGCCGACACCGCCGCCCGCGGCCAGCGCCGACACCGGGATGGCCGTCCCGACGGTCAGCGGCACCAGCGGGCCGACGGCGAGGCCGACCTGACTCGCCCCCGCCGAGAACGCCACGAGCCCCCCGAGCGCGAGCAGGAAGTGTCGGAGGCCGTCGTCCACGTCACGCGAGAGGTCGAGACGGACGACGCCACCGACCAGCAGCGCGCCCGCGAGCGTGACGGCGACTCGGCCCGCGAGGGGTGACAGCGGGAGTTCGCGGGCCGCGACGACCGCGAGCGACGCCATCTCGCCGCCGGGTGCGAGCAGGGCGAATCGTACGTTCACTACGATGGTGCCGACCACGGTTCCGAGTACGGGGATGCTGGCTGATTCCGGGACGCTCGGCCGGGGGAGCACGCGGGCGATCCCGTAGGCGAGTCCACCGCCGACGAACGGGGTCGATAGCCACATCGCGGCGATTTCGGTGTACTTCTCCCAGGCAGGGGCGCCGCCGAGCGCGAGGCCGGCGCCGACGATGGCACCCGTGACGGTGAACGCGGTGGCGATGGGGTAGCCGGTCACGATGCCGACGGCCATCAGGCCGGCGGCGATGAGCAGCGCCGTGATGACGGCGGACGCCGGCAGCGGCGGTCCCACGACGAGTTCGCTGCCGACTGCCTCGGAGACGCTAGCTCCCTGGAGCGCGGCCCCGGCGAACCCGAGCAGGCCGACCACGAGGGCGGCCCGCATCACGGAGATGGCATTGGCGCCGACAGCGGGTGCGAAGGGGGTGGCGCCGCTCGACCCGGCGCCGATGGCCCACGCCATGAACGCGCTCGCTATCGCCGCGACCGCGAAGAGGAGCAGGACCCCCATTCAGCCGACCGCCTCGTCGTAGGCCGCCGGAATCCGGGCGTAGACCGCGGCGTACCCGCCGGTCTCCTCGTCGCTCACGAACGCGAACGCGAGGTCCACTGGGGTCGTCGTCTCGGTCTCGCTTAACGCCTCGGCGACGTACAGCATGGCCGCGAGCGGTCCCTTCACGTCGGTCGCGCCGCGGCCGTAGAGCCGGTCGTCGTCGCGCTCGCCGAGCGGGTCGTACGTCCACTCTCCAACCTCGAACGGGACCGTGTCGAGGTGGCCGTTGGACAGCAGCGTCCGGTCCCTCTCACCGGGGACGGTGGCGAGCACGTTCGGCTTCGCCGGATCCACCACGACGCACTCGGCGGCGAGGCCGAGGGCGGTGAGGAACGTCTCCGCCCCGTCGTCGAGCGGGCGGGTCTCGCCGGACGGGTTCTGTGTGTCGATGGCGAGCAGGTCGCTCGCGATGTCGAAGACGCGCTCGGCGGACAGGTACTCGGTGTGCGGAGCAGGTCTCACGATCGGCAGTTCGAATCAGGAAGATGCCGTCGTGGAGTGGTTCTCGGTCGATGCGGGTGGGATGGTGATCTCGATGATCCGCTCAGTCGTCGCTCGGCACGGGGCTCGCCCGCTCGGCGCGGTGGCTGGGCCAGACGCCCTGGGCGTAAGCGCCCAGGAACATCCCGGCCAGTGCGTAGAGGATGGGCCAGTTTCCCACCCCGAGCCGCGGAACTGCTGGAACCGGGACCGGTCGGTGACGTACGAAAGGGTCGACTCCAGGAACGTACTCGCGCCGGCCGGGATCCCCGTCCCGTAGTAGATGACGACCGTCCCGAGTCCGACGAGTACGCCGCCGATAGCGTAGTGTGTGACGCCGTTCGGGAACAGCGTCTCCAGCCCGAGTAGTCCACTGATCATCTATCTCGCCCCGTTCTCAGTCGCCGGTGAGCGCATCCTGGCTGGCTGCGCAGTTGTTCGGGCCGAGCTCCAGCGTAAAGGCCTTATCGTCGTCGACCTGCTGCTGGCCGAGGTTCGTCGCGATGATGTCCTCGTAGTTGGCCGGGCGGGGAGGCATGTCCGAGAGGATGAGATCGACGAAGTCGTCCTCGTCCATGGTCAGCGCGTCCATGTCCTCGACGAGCTGCCCGATCGGGGCCGTGTAGGTGCCGTCATCGGCGGGCTCGGCGGCGTCGCTGAAGTGGGCGCCGCCGACCAGGACGTCGTCGTCCAGCGCGAGGACGCGTTCCTGCAGGCCGAGGACGCGTTCCTGCAGGCTCTCGTAGAGCATGCGCGCCGCGTCGGGCGCTCCCTCGTCGCCCTCCTCCAGGTCGGGGCGGGCGACGCTCTCGGTGAAGAGCCCGTCGCCCGTCGCGAGGAAGCTGTCGTCGACGAGATAGCTCGTCATCCCGGTCGTGTGGCCGGGCGTGAAGACGGTCTCGATAGTGGCGTCGCCGACCTCGAACTCGTCCCCATCGCTCGCGAGCGTCACTCGGTCCGTGTAGGTCACGCCGCGGTCGGCTGCAGCCTCGGGGATGACGCCCTCGACGCCCTCGTCCACCAGAGCGCGCACGCCGGAGATGTGATCGGCGTGGATATGGGTGTCGATGGCGTACGTCAGTTCGACGCCGAGTCCCGCAGCGTCCTCGAGGTAGCGGTCCGTGAACGCCCGGAGCGGGTCGATGACGGCCGCCTCGCCGCCATCGTAGACCATGTACCCCAGGCAGCCGCTGGACGGACGCTGGTACTGGAGGAGCGTCCCGTTTCCGTCGTAGTCGGAGACCTCCACGGCCTCGTAGATGGAGGCCCAGCCCTCCATGCCGTCCTCGAGGTGGTCGACGTCGTAACCTCGGACCGACAGCTCGGCGGCGACGTACTCGCTCGCGCCACCCTTCGCGCAGAGAACGGTCATGTGTTCGCCCTCGGGCAGCTGGTCTAGGACCGCCTCGTCGATCTCGTCGTCGAGGAACTGGAAGTACGGGACGTTGATCGCCTCGACGTTCTCACCCTTGATGGCCCACTCCTCGAACTCGCTCGACATCCGGGTGTCCAGGAGGGTGACCTTCTCGCCGTCGTCGATGCGAGCCTTGAGCGCTTCGGGACTGGTCGATTCGACGGCCACGTCGGGCATCTCGACGCCCAACTCGTCCGGGTTCATGTGTACATCCTCCTGTACTGGGGAGATCGACTTAAGACTTTGCATAGTAGTTCCTATTATCCACAATACTAATGAGGCTGCCGAGCCGGAGGATCACCTCAACGAATGGAGCTACTACGACGAGTAATCGACGGACTGGTCGCAAGGATGCCGGAATTCGGAGAAAACTCACCAGTAGTGCGGGCAAGAGACTAGCGGTCTGGTAGTGCAGTTATCGAGCAATAATCAACACGGTTATCAGGGCGAACCCAATACTGTGTGATAGTCCCAATAGAGGACATTAAAACATATGAGTACGGATACATCCACCGAGACGCTCGACGTGAAGGGACAGAACTGCCCGATGCCGGTCGTCAAGACAAAGGGAGCCTTCGACGGCGTCGCCCCCGGCACCACGCTGGAGGTGGTCGCGACCGACGCCGGGAGCATGAGCGACATTAAAGGCTGGGCCGACTCCACCGACGGCGCCGAACTCGTCGACCAGGAGGAGGCGACCGAGGACGGCGAGACGGTCTACAGGCACTACATCCGCAAGGCGGAGTGACGATGAGCACGGATACACAGCCGACGCCGGACGGGAGCCCTTCGGGGGAGGAGTTCGAAGCGCTCCGGTCCCGTATCGACGAGCTGGAAGCAGAACTGGCGAGCGTCCGAAGCGATGTAGAGGACGGCCCTCGGAAGATGGTCATCATCGCGACGAAGGGGACGCTGGACATGGCGTACCCCCCGCTCATCCTCGCGAGCACGGCCGCCGCGTTCGGCTACGACGTGACGGTGTTCCACACGTTCTGGGGTCTGGAGATCCTTCACGAGGAGAAGGCCGAGGACCTCAAGCTCAGTTCCATCGGAAACCCCAGCATGCCCGTCCCTAACGTGATCGGCGCGCTGCCCGGAATGGACCGGGTCACGACGCGTATGATGGAAAAGCAGATCGCTGACAACGGGGTCGCCACGGTCGGCGAGCTCATCGAGACGTCCATCGAGCAGGGCGTGAACTTCCAGGCCTGCCAGATGACGATCGATCTGATGGGCCACGACGAGGAGGACTTCTTCGACGAGGTCGAGACCGGCGTCGGCGCGGCCAGCGCCTTTCAGGAGATGGCCGACGCGGACATCCAGCTGCTGGTGTAGCTGGTTCCGGCGTGCGGCTAAACATCGAGGCTCCGTGTCTCGGAGAGCACGCGCGTCGAACACGGTCAGGGGGCCCGTTGTCGGCTCTCCGACACGGGTCAGTGGTTCCGCTTGTACTCACTCACCAGTGCCTGCATCGACTCCCTCGCGTCGCCGAAGGTCATATACGTGTTGTCGTTCGCGAACAGCGGGTTCGGAATCCCGGCATAGCCGGGACTCGGGCTCCGCTTGTTGACGACGACCGTCCCTGCCTCTCAGACGTGCAACACGGACATCCCACATCGAACGGGGTCAGGCCACGGTGTGAGACGTCACCGAATTTCATCAAGTAACCCGTCTCCGAGGCGAGCTGCGTTCGCCCTTCGAACAGGTGCTCGGCGAGGTCTGGACAGTCATCTCGGTCGACCGAACCGGTCTTGAAGATCGTCACGAAGTCACGGTCGTCGCTACTGGGAGGCTGCGCTACCATGGGATTGTCCTCCGTTGTGGGATGCAACTCAGTGGTCAGAAACTATGGGTCTACTCATCACACGCAACCTCGGATGCCATCGTCCCACCGATACTGCACATATGATCGATCCACGTCGAATCAGAACTCCTTAGTAACGAACACGCCGGAATTCTCGATGAATGGACCCTGAATACTCAGCTGCAACAAGTCGGGACGACCACCGGCGAACTCCCCCGTGACGGTGAACGAGACGCTCCAGGGGCCACGTCCGGCCTTGTTCTCGGGCGTCCGGCACGAATCGATTTCTGTCGTCTCGAGGTAGACCCGGGCGTCACGGCCGTCGACGACCACCGTCTTGAACCGGACGCCGTCATACTCCCACTCAATGTGCCCGCGCCCGGTCGCCGTGAAGCGCTTGCCCTCGATGTCGATCGAAATCGCATCATCTAGCTGGCGGAAGCTGTCTCGTCGGAACGGCGCTGCCACCGCGAGCCCATCGGCAGGGTCAGCATAGGGGCTCGCGTTGGACGCCGGGCTCTCGACGGGCCCCTCGATGAGCTGGGCCTGTTCGGTGTCTCGAGTCTCATCTTTCGACCGGGGCAACGAACCCGGACTCGGAGCCGTCGGGCGTAGCGGTGCGCCGCCGCGGTAGCAAGCCGAGTCCCGACGGGGACGTGCTGGGGCGCCTCCTGAATGATCGCCGCCGCTCGACTCTCGGTGAGCGGGCCGGTCAGGCCGGTTAGATCGCCGACGCTGGCCGCGGCGAACTCGCCGAACGTGCTGTAGCCCGCCTCACGGAGTGCCTCGTTGCTGCTGTCGGTAACCACGCTCACAACGCGGAAGTCGGCGGCAGTGTCGTCGGCCCGAGCACGCCCGAAGGCCTCGACGAGGACCTCGGGTTCCGAGCCCTGCGGGCTGACCCCGGTGATCGTCGTGCTCCCGCCGGGGCCTCGATCCAGCATGTAGATGCCGGACTCGGCCCCCTCGTCGATGAGGTCGGCCACGTCATGCTCTCCGAGGTCGGCGAAATTACTCACCCGAAGGGTCACTCGTTCGAGGGGGATTCGGCCACCCTCGCGCTGAAGCAGTCGCTGGACGAGATGACTCAGGACCTGCTGGTTGGTCGGACGCTCGATCGAGCCGGTGTTTGTCTCTTTCGAGGACATAATGTGTTTTAAACAACTACAGTATGGGTGGCTGTCCGCTCTGCAGTCGTTCTCGTTCTATTGGTTTTGATACATCAGAGGGGTAGAGGGGATACACAGCGTCTCGACGACCGGGTCAACCGGACCGTTATTACTCACGGCGCACTACACCGATCCAGAGTGAGCGCATCGCATGGTTGAAACGGGATCCACATCAGACGCCGATGGGACGGTACCCCAGGTCGTGAAAACACCGGACGTACTCGGTGGTGATCCCCGGATCGAAGGACACCGTATCGGCGTGCATCACGTCTATCAGCGGTACGTGGAGGGAGACGACACGCCCGAAGAAATCGCGACGAGCTATGACATCTCGGTCGCTGAGGTCCACGCCGCGCTCGCGTACGCCTTCAGTAACCCCGAGGAGATGCGCGAAATCGAGGGACGAAATCAGTCACTGTACGAAGAAGCTACCGCGAATCGTGTGGTCCCCGACGACCGGGCCTGAGGACGCCGATGGAGGTGCTCGCCGACGAAAACGTCGAAACGGAGTGGATACAAGCGCTTCGCGACGATGGCCACGACATCGTTCGAGTCGTCGATATCGACGCCCTCGGAGTAAGTGCGACGGACCCAGATGTGCTGGCGGTTGCGACTCGGGAGGACCGGGTGCTCCTCACGGCCGATCAGTCCGACTTCAGCAATCCACCGGCCGATGAACATCCAGGCATCATTATTATCGCAGACGTGACTCGCACGGGTGGCCAGGTCCGACGTGCCGTCCGGCGGATCGAACGCACGGTTCCAGATCTCTCGAATCTCGTCGCGTACGTCAGTGACTGGTTGTAGAGTCTATCGGGACTCGCCGAGCTCGCGCTGGACCTGGTCGTGAAGTCGCTGGGCCGCTCTGTCTGAAAGCGCGGCTTCGATGTCGACGTCGATCCCCGGGATGTCGATGATGTCCTCGAGGGCGTCGCTCAACGTCTGTTGCTCCTCGTCCAGCACCCGTCCGGTCGGTTCGTCAACGCGTCGGTCGTGCTCCTGGATCGCGAGCTGGATCATCCTCGCCGGTGTTCGAAGGAGTTCTCCCGCGGTTTCGAGGTACTCTTGATGAGTATTCGACGCGTCGATGATCGGAGAGGCAGTGAAGCGGTGATCCGCCTGGTCGTCAGTTCGGGTGAGCACGCCAAGCTCGACGGCCGTTTCCGTCTCGGAGATGGCCCTTGCCCGGGGCAGATTCAGCGCGTCGACGATGTCGTCGGTCGTGACCTCACCAGCGCGGAGGACGAACATGTACAACCGCGCAAGGCTGGGCTCACGCAGGAGTCGAGCGACCGCCAGCAGCTCATCGACGACCGATCCCGAATCTTCTCTGCCGGCTATATTGAGACTGTCTTGGACAGACGGGCCAATACACGTTCTGGATCGGTTCAGCTGTCGTACGATTCGAGCGATTCCATATGTGATCGACTCGCACCTCGCCCCTTCCGACCGTGGATAAGCTTGTAACACTACTCGAAACTCATCATAAACCGATTTCGGACTGTGTTACATCGTGCTCGGACGTATTGGCCTCGAGATCTCGTACCAGCCGGGTCCGGTTGCAACCACGGTCAGGAGAGTTCCAATTCTGTGAGAGCCCATCCCGATAGACGCCGACACGCTCGTGTCCACGTCAAGCCACCACCGATGGCAAACAGCGTGCAACACGACGAAACGGTTATCAGTCTATGTGCAAAACTTGCACATGCAATGAGCGCGAGTGACGAGCCCAGACGAGTCCACTTCCAGTCGCCGGACTATCTCGTCGAGCGGCTCGATGCGATCGCCGACCTCTTCGACAAGGATCGGACGGATCTCCTCGTCGAGGCGATCCGTGAGTATATCGAGGAGACCGCGAACAGCGACACCTTCCAGGAACTGGTCGCAGCGAAGTACTACGACGGCCAGCTCGAGTTCGAGACGGTCAAGCAGCTGGTCGGCGCCGAAACTGCCCAGCGACTGCGTCTCCTCAAAGCGGATCTCGAGGGGGAACCGCTGGACCTTGCCGCGCCCGAACACGTCGAGATCTACGGTGGGGACGCGACGACAGTCAGCACTGACGACACTGAGGAGTGATGAGCGGACCGCGCTTGCGGACGGTCGTCACCGACACGAGTGCGCTCGTCAGCCTCGCTGTCCCCCGTGCCGACCCCGAGTATGACACCAACAGTGCCCCGGATCCGCTCCAGTACCACCTCACCTCGTGCGACGTCTTTCTTCCACCCGCGGTTATCGAAGAGCTTCGGGACATCGCACAGTACAACGATATTCACGGTGCCGCCGCGACGAACGTCCTCGCCGCTCGGGACTACTACACGGTCGAGAACCCGTATGAGCGAGAGGGGACGCCCGGCTCACGGCCCACGTTCGGGCTCGACGATGGCGAGACCGACGGGATCGTCCTCGCAAATACCCTGGACGTCGACGGGTTCCTCACTGACGAGTTCGGCGGCGCGAATTTCGCACTCGTCCACGCAGCCCTTCGTGGCCCACGAATCGTCCCCACTCCCCGGCTCATCTGTGATTACGCTCGCAATAGCCACGTGACGACCGAGGCGGCTCGGAGACTCATCCAGACGATCAGCCCACATCGGAGCTGGGACAACAACCCCTACGTCACTCAATTGCTGGCTCGCTTGGACTGAACCGTCGCGTTTGGGATGGTGGATCACTCATCCGTCTTTAGCTAAGGGAAGAACCACCTGACAGCAGTCGCGTATCGGCGATACTATTCGAGAGGGATGAGGAGGCGACGGCTGTGCACACCAAAGCCTCCTCATCCGACGTTGAGCGTCGACTGACTAACCTCCTTTCCTCCGAAGCGCTTGACGACCACGCCGAAGCCGCGCCATTCCGCTTGAAGGGAAGAAGGTATTCGACATCGTCGACGATCTCCAGCGAGAGCACATCGATGTCGAGGTTGAGGTCGAGTTCAAGCGTCGCGAGTACAACGACACGCGGACGCGGGACACCAAGCGGTTCCGTGTCGTCGGCGTCCGCGACGAGGACGCCGACGACTACCATCTGTACATCACGAACCTCTACTTTCCTTCCTGCCAGATTGGTCTACCGCAGGCCGGCCCAAAGCGGTTGTGCTCGCGGGGCCCGTCCGTCGGACTTAGGACCCCCCACGCCCAGGGATCACCGATGAGGGCTCACGCACCCGGGAGCGTCACCGGATTGTTCGCACCGGCGGCCGAGGAGGGCGGCACCGCCGGCGGGGCGAGCTTCGCTACCGAGGACGGCGTCACCGTCGAGGTCACGCCCGCCTCCGAGACGGCGGTCACGGTCGACGGGGAACCGGCCCCGTTCGAGCCGGTCGAGCGGGTGCTCGCAGCGCTCGACGTGACCGCGGCGGCCGACGTCCGTCCGGAACTCCCGCTCGGCCACGGCTTCGGCGCGAGCGGCGCCGCCACGCTGGCCGCCGCACTCGCCGCGGACGCCGAGTTCGGCCTCGGCCACGACCGCGGGGCGCTCCTCGACATGGCCTACGATGCCGAGGTCGCCGCCGGAACCGGCGAGAGCGACGTGATCATCCAGGACCGGGGGGGACTCCTGTGGAACACCGGCGATGGAGTCCATCGGCGGGAACTCGACGACCACGTCGAGTACGCCACCGCTGGCGGCATCGCCACGAGCGAGATGCTGGCGGACGAGACGTTCATGGAGGTCGCCAGCCGGACCGGTTTCAGGGAGCTGGAACGCTTCGACGAGAATCCGACCCTCCGGTCGCTCGCCGAGCGCTCGCGGGCGTTCCTCCGGGAGACGGACCTCGCGACGCCGTTCGTCGAGCGCGAGATCGAGCGCGTCGAAGCCGCGGGCGGCGCCGCGGGGATGGCCCTGTTCGGCGAGACGGTGTTCGCCGTCGCCGTCGACGGCGTGCTCGCCGACCGGACCACGGTCTCGAACGAGGGGGCACGCCTCCTCCCGGAGGACGGACGCTCCGGGTAGCACGGACGACCGTCCGTATCAGCGGTCCCGTTCGACCCGGAGCCCGTCGCCGTCGGCCCGTACCCGTAGATCGAGCGACGCGAGCACCTCGGCGGTGTGGGCCGGGAGGTTCCGCCCGGCCGCCCGCCGGGCCCGGACGAGCGTCACCAGCTCCGCGAGGTCGGCGGCGGTCTCCAGGACCGGCGCGGTCGCGACGTAGTCGACGTCGAGGCCGGCGTCGACGGCCCGCCCGGTCAGCGTCTCCAGCGCCGGCGGCGCGTAGGCGTCCTCGAAGTCCACGGTTTCACGGAGCCCGGCGTAGTAGACCCGTCCACCCGGTGCGGGGCCGAGGACGACCTCCCGTCGCCGGAGCTTCATCGCCGCTTCGTCGATACGCTGTCTGGTGAGCAGCACCGCCGACGGGGTCGCTATCGCGACGCTCGTGACACCCTCGTTCTTCAGGAGGTGGGTCGCGGTGTTGCCGGCACGCCCGGCGAACGTCCCGCCGACCTGCACCTCGAACCGCACGTCCCCCGCGTCGAGTTCCCGGACCGGCTCGAGCGCCGCGCGCAGTTCGGCCTCGCTGTCGCTGTCTCCCGCGTTCGCTCCATCCTCCCTGCCTCCGGTCCCGTCGGGGAGGTCCTCGTCCGCCCGGTAGTTCACCAGCAGGTCGCCGCCGCTGGTCGCCGCCGCGCGGCAGACGTCGCGGAACCCGGCGGCGTACAGGTCCGCCGCCTCCGCGGCGGTGAGCGGTGTCGCCTCGACGAGGCGTTCGTGGACGAGACCGGGACGGGGCGGGTCGGCCAGGACGGCGACTGTGGTCATGTGGACGCTCCGGCCGCCACCGCCTTGAGCTTTATAATCCCTCGGCGGCAGGGGCGGGTATGGTCGTCTCCACGGTCGCGGGCTGGCTCGCGACGCTGCTGGTCGTGCTCGCGGCGCTCGGCGCGGTGGTAACGCTCGTCACCGGACCGCTCCTCGGCGAGTTCGGCCTCGCGACGGTCCTCGTGACGGTACTGGTCGTCGCTGCCGTCGTCGTTGCGGCGCTACGGGGCGCCCGCTCGCGGGAGTGGCTCTCGAACGCCGGCTACTGGTAGCATATCCCTCACGGATTAGTGGTCGCGGCCCCTCCGTGGAACCGATGAACGGGCGGCCGAGGCGCCGGACGACCAGGCGTGGACTCCTCGCCCTCATCGGAGCGGCATCGCTGGCTGGCTGCTCGGGATCGAGGGGAGCCGACGAGGGACGCGATATGACGCTCACCCCCGCGCCGCTCCCGGAGTCGACGGCCACGCCCCGCGACCGACAGGTGGGGTCCCGGGCCGCCGAGCGCGCGCTGGAGACCCCGTGGTACGAACGGACGGCGACGACGACGCTCTCGCCGGCGGGCCGGTCGGTCGCGTTCCACCCCCGTCCCACGGCCGTTTCAGGGCTCGTCGGGGGAGGACAGTTCCGCAGACCGGGGACGACCGAAGGGCCCGCTCGGCTCGCCCTCACGCTCGTAAACACCGCTGAGAAGACGATGTCCGTCGCCCACGACCCCGTCACCGGACGGCTCGTCACGCCGAGGAACGACGCCCGCACGTTCCTCCTCCCCGCGGTCGGACCCGACGACGCTGGCCGGGGCGGTCCGGGTGGCGGGGCGGAGCGAGGTCGCGAGTTGGTCGACGACTGCTGGCGCGGCCGCCCGACCGGGACCGGAGCCGGGCACGTCGACGTCCGTCCGGGCGAGTGGGGATCGCTCGTCTACGACCTCGTCGCCGACCCCGAGGGACCGTGTCTGCCCGTCGGGACGTACGCGTTCGAGACCGGGTTCGGCTGGACGTTCACGCTGGGCGTCTGGCGGACCGACGAACCAGGACCGACGACGCCATCCCGGTTCGCCGGAACCGACGTCCCGGGATTACCGGACGACGGACCGACCGCCTGGTTCCACCACGCCGACCGGACGACGGCGGTCTACCTCCGTCCGTCGGCGGAGCGGATCCCGCTCGCCGACGGAGCGAAGACACTGCGCGTCGCCATGTTCAACCACTCCTCGACCACGCTGGTCGGCAACCCGCTCGCCTACGGGCTCCTGAAGCTCCACGAGGGGTCGTGGTACCACGTCGTCCCGGATCAGCTCCCGAGTCCCGCCGGGAACCTGCCTCCCGGAGCGATCATCGAGAAGGTATTCGAGCTACGGCACGGAGACCGGGTAGGACGGGAGGACGCCGTTCCGGTGGGTCACCTCGGCGGCGGTCGCTACGCCGTCCGGTTCGGGATGCACCGGCCGAGGCGTCCTCGACAGTACGCCGCACTGCTGGTCCTGGATGCGCCGAGGGTGGAACTCTCGCCCGCCCCAGAGCTCAGGGTCGAGAGGCCCGATTCGGCCCGGCCAATCGGGTGGCTCGATCCCGACGGCGGGCTGTTCGACGCCATCGTCACGGCGACCCGGACGGACGAGCCCGCCGACAGAACCGTCGTCGCCGAGCAGGTCATGCACGAGCCGGTGCTCCGGAACACGATCCCGCTGTTCGATGCGGAGGTCGAGACCGTCGAACTGCACACCCGGGACCCCGTCGCCGACCGACTGCTCCGGCCGGGGGAGACGCTCCGGGTCGCGTTGCGCGGGACCACCTACGAGCTGATCCGACAGGACGACTGATACGGACTCCCGTAACGGGTTTCGTATCAGTCCTCGGTCGGCTCTGTCGGTTCCGCCGGCTCTGCCCGGGTTGCGGCGCCGTCGGGATCGTTCTGCGGCGAACTCGGGTGGTACTCCGTGCCGTACTCGCCGGGGCGGTCGTCGAGGCGGTCGGGGTTGATACGACCGCCGAGGAGCATGAAGTCCAGTATCGTGAGGTCGAGCATCGCCTCGACGACCGGGACCGCACGCGGTGGCAGCGACGGGTCGTGCCGGCCGACCACCTGGATGCGCTTGCGCTCGCCCGTCTCCCAGTCGACGGTCTCCTGCTCTTTCGGGATGGAGGTGGGCGCGTGCCAGGTCACCTCGCCGTAGACCGGCTCGCCGGTCGTGATGCCGCCCTGCAAGCCGCCGTGATCGTTCCCGACCGGCACGGGGTCGCCTTCCTCGCTGACGACCTCGGGTCGGTCGTCCTCGTCGAACGTCCAGGCCTCGTTGCGGTCGATACCGGCGACCGATCGGGCCTCGCGCCCGAGGCCGAACTCGAACGCCGTCGTCGCGGGGACGGCCATCATCGCCGCGCCCAGTCGGGAAGGGAACGAGTCGAACCGCGGCGCCCCGAGCCCACGGGGGATCCCGCGAGCCTCGAAGTAGATCGAACCGCCGATGGAGTCGCCGGCCTTCTGGTACTCGTCGATGGCCTCGCGCATCCGCTCGGCGGTCTCGGGGTGGGCACACCGCACCTCGTTCTCCTCGGTGTGTTCGAGCATCTGTTCGAAGCTCACGTCCGGAGCCCGGATGTCGCCGATCTGGTTGACGTGGGCCTTCACCCGTACGTCGTAATCAGACTGGGCGAGCACCTGCTTGGCGATGGCGCCCGCGGCGACCCAGTTGACCGTCTCGCGGGCCGAGGAACGCCCGCCGCCGCCCCAGTTGCGCGTCCCGAACTTCGCCGAGTAGGTGTAGTCGCCGTGCGAGGGCCGGGGGGCGGTGACGAACGGCTCGTACTTGCCCGAGCGGGCGTCCTTGTTCTGGATGACCATCCCGACCGGCGTCCCCGTGGTGTAGCCGTCCTGGACGCCAGAGTTTATCACGACCTCGTCGGGCTCCCCGCGCGAGGTGGTTATCATCGACTGGCCGGGTTTCCGTCGGTCGAGTTCGACCTGCACGTCGTCCTCGTCCAGTTCGACACCGGCCGGAACCCCCGAGACCGTACAGCCCATCGCCGGCCCGTGACTCTCACCGTAGGTCGTCACCCGGAAGAGCCGGCCGAACTCGTTCCCGTTCATTATCCCTTCGTGAGGGAGGCGGGCATTTAGGCGTTGCAGGTCGGGGCCGCGAACCGACTCCCGTCCCCGCGAGCGACTGCGTTCCCCGAGGTTCAACTACGATGCCGGGACCACCCCGTCGCGTGACCTGAGCGCCACCGTGGGGGGATCCGCGGGCGAGAACGTCCGGACGGGACCGACGGACCCGGTCCCGAGCGTGGCACCTCCCCTCGCGTATTGCCCGGATCGGTGCCGCCGTGTCAGCCCTGCAGGTCCGAAACCGTCACCGCCGCGAACGGGACCAGCATCTCGTCCTCCCGCAGGTCGTCGGCGAGCGACTCGCGGAGCATCGTCGGTCGTGCGTCCGCCCGTGTGTTAACCGTACGGTCTCGCGGCCCTACGCCGAAGTCGAGACGTCCGCCCCGAGTTCCGAGAGCAGATCGAAGAACCCGGGGAACGAGACGTCGACGTGTTCGGCACCCGCGACGGTCGTCGTCCCCTCCGCCACGAGGCCGGCGACGGCGAGCGCCATCACGATACGGTGGTCGCCCCGGCCGTCGACCTCGGCCCCGACCAGGTCGGTCTTCCCACCGTGGACTACGAGTTCGTCGCGGGATTCCTCGACGACCGCGCCCATCTTCCCGAGTTCGTCGGCCATCGCGCTCACGCGGTCGGTCTCCTTGTACCGGACGTGCTCGCAGTCCGTGATGCGGGTCGTCCCGTCGGCGGCTGCGCCGAGCGCCGCGATGGTCGGGAGGAGGTCCGGCGTGTCCGCTACCCCTACCTCGACACCGGAGAGGTCCCCGCGCCGGACGGTGATGGTGCCACCGTCTCGGTCCCAGTCGACTGGGGCGCCCATCCGCTCGACGACGTCGACGACGGCGCTGTCACCCTGGGCACTCGGGAGCGCCCCCTCGACGACGAGTTCGTCCTCGGCCGCGAGCGCGCCCGCCGCGAGCAGGTACGACATCGAGGAGAAGTCCCCCGGCACGCGGTACTCGTCGTCCATCGGTTCGTAGGATTGGCCACCGCCGACGCGGTAGCCCCCCTCGGTCTCGCGGGCCTCGACGCCGAACGCCTCCAGGAGTTCGACGGTGACATCGACGTACGGCGCGGATTTGAGCTCGGTCTCCAGCTCTACCGTGATCCCCTCGTCGGTGACCGCACCGGCCATCAGCAGCGCCGTGACGAACTGCGAGGAGACGTCCCCCGGTATCGATGCCCGCCCCCCCTCGATCGGTCCGCCGACGACCAGCGGCGCCTGGCCGTTCTCGCGGGTGGACTCCGCACGGCCGCCGAGCTGGGTAATGGCGTCGAGGAGCGGCCCCTGGGGCCGCGACCGGAGCGACGCATCGCCCGTGAGGACCGTCAGGCCGTCGGCAAGCGCCCCCGTCGCCGTCGTGAGCCGCATCGTCGTCCCGCTGTTCGCACAGTCGAGGACGTCCTCGGGTACCTCGGGCCGGCCGTCGAACCCGGTGATTTCGAGGTCGCCGTCGCGTTCCGACACTTCGCCGCCGTACAGTTCCACCGCACACATCGTCGCCCGGGTGTCGGCGCTGTCGAGCGGGTCGCGGACGACGGCGCCGTCGGCGTACCCGGCGGCGAGTATCGCCCGGTGGGTGTAGCTCTTCGAGGGCGGGGCCCCGGCCCGGCCGCCGACTGTAGAGCGGGAGACGTGTGCGTCCATGTCCGGTCCGTCGGAGTCGCCCGGCATCAGCGTACCGCCTCGGGCGAGCGGAACGCGGGTCATGCCCCGTGCTACCGAGCCGGTCGTGCAGTCGTTCGCGCAGACAGCACAAGCATAATGTCCGGTCCCGGACTACTCGATGTATGGACGAGGACGTCGAACACCGCCGCATGATGATCGCGGGAAGCGGTATCGCCGGTCTGAGCGCGGCCATCTACGCCGGCCGCTCGAACAACGAGCCGCTGGTGCTGGAGGGGGTCGAGCCGGGCGGCCAGCTCACACTGACGACGGACGTCGCCAACTACCCCGGGTTCCCCGAGGGCATCTCCGGGCCGGAGCTCATCAACGACATGAAGGAGCAGGCCGAGCAGTTCGGTGCCGAAATCGACCACGGCGTCGTCGTCGACGTGACCGCCGAAGGGGAGGGTCCCGACCGGCAGTTCCGCGTCGAACTCCGCGACGGCACCGTCTACACGACGGACGCGTTCGTCGCGGCCTCCGGGGCGTCCGCCCGCACCCTCGGGGTGCCGGGCGAGGACGAACTGATGGGCTACGGGGTCTCGACGTGTGCGACCTGCGACGGCGCGTTCTTCCGCGGGGAGGACATGCTCGTGGTCGGCGGCGGGGACGCGGCGATGGAGGAGGCCAACTTCCTCACGAAGTTCGCCGACACCGTCTACATCGCCCACCGCCGCGAGGAGTTCCGCGCCGAGGACTACTGGATCGACCGGGCGATGGAGAAGGTCGAGGCCGGCGAGATCGAGATCCTGCGGAACACCGAACTGCTCGAGATCCACGGATCGGCCGAGGACGGCGTCTCGCACGTCACGCTCGCCACCAACGAGGCGGGCCACCCCAAGGAGAAGCTCGACGACCTGGAGACCGAGACCTACGACTTCGACGTGGGCGCGGTGTTCCTCGCCATCGGCCACACGCCCAACACCGACTACCTCGAGGACACGGGCGTCGAGATGGACGACGAGGGCTACCTCCTGACGGCGGGCGGTCGCGGCGGCGGACAGACCGCGACGGCCGTCGAGGGGATCTTCGGTGCGGGCGACGTCGTCGACTTCCACTACCAGCAGGCCGCCACTGCGGGCGGTATGGGGGTGAAAGCGGCCCTCGACGCCGACGACTACCTCGACGACCTCGACCGCGAACGGGCGGCGGTCGAGTCCGAGTTCGAGGCCGGTACCACCGCGGCCGACGACGACTGATCCGGGTTCCCGTCAATACTCGGGCGTTCTCCGGTCGGGACCCACAGACCCATGTCTATGGGGCGAGACGTCGGCACATGGCAGACCCGTCCGACACGGTGACCCTGACCGTCGAGTCCGAGGAAAGTAGCGACGAACTGACGCTCCCGGCCCACCTGATCGACCTGCTGAAGGAAGGCGAGGAGACGCCCGCGGAGGTGGTCGGCGACCTCGCGATGATGGGCTGTGCCCAGCGCATCCACGCGACGGTCCACCACAGCGAGGGCGAGGTCGACCCGACCATCCAGCAGCTCGAGGACCTCACGATGGAGCTGTTCGAGGCGCGGTTCGGGGCCTCGTACGGCGAGATGACGGGTCACTCCCACTGATACGGACGGTCGTCGTCCTCTACCCGCGATCGCCATCCCCGGCCGGGTGATCGTCGGTACATCGGTACGATCATCCGTACGAGCCGGTCGGCCTCGCGTTCTCACTCGAGCACGTCCCACTCGAGCAGCACGCCGCCGTCCAGCCGCTCGACGCCGTCGAGTCGTAGCTCCGGGAACCCCTCGTGCTCGAGGAACCCCCGGCCGTCGGCGAGCGTCGGCGCGTCCCGGCCGCCGACGACGACCGGTCCGACGAAGACCGAGAGGCGGTCGACCAGTCCGGCCTCGAACAGCGAGAAGATCAGTTCGCCACCCCCCTCGACCAGCATCCGGTCCGCGCCCCTGCTGGCCAGCGTCTCGCACATCGATGCGAGGTCGACCCGCTCCTCGCCGGCGACGTCGACCGTCGCGCCGACGTCGGCGAGCGTCTCCTGTCGCTCGGCCGTCGCCGCTTCGCTCACGAACACGTGCGTCGGGGGCGGACCGTCGAGTATCTCGGCCTCGGCGGGCGTACGGCCCCGCGAGTCCGCGACTACCCGAACCGGCGGGCCGTCGCGAACCGCGCCCCGCTCGCGGAGGGTCCGTCGGTGCTCCCGGTCGTGACGCACCAGCGAGGGGTCGTCGGCCAGAACGGTCCCGACGCCGACGAGTATCGCATCCGAGGCGGCCCGCAGCCGGTCGACACGGGCGAAGTCGGCCTCACCGCTGATGCGGACCTGTCGTCGCTCGCGGGTCGAGAGCTTCCCGTCGGCGCTCGCCGCCGCGTTCACGACCACGTCCATACCCACCCGTCGACAGCCGTGCGGAAGGGGGTTTCGTACCGACTGTGTGGCCCGACGAGCCAGCTGGGGACCCTCCGGACCGATTCCTCCGCTCCCGGCGGGCGGGGGAATGGGAACGGTTTTTCGTCGCCCCTCGCTACGCCCGGGCGATAGATCGTGACGGGGGAGACGGCGGGGATACGGGAGGCCGTCCGTGCGACCAGGTACACCGTCCTCGGTGTGCTCGTCGCGGGGCTCCGCCGGCGGGACCCCGGTGCCGTCGTGAACGCCCTCATCTCGTTCGTGGCGACCTACCTCCCCGGCGTCGTGGAGTGGCGCTACGATGTCGAGTTCCGCCCGTGGCAGCGCCTCTACCTGAACCTCGGGATGCTCGCGCACGCCTATGGGATGCTCGGTCCGTACGACGACGTCTGGTGGTGGGATCACGTCACACACACCCACTCCTCGACGGTCCTCGGCGGGCTGATTCACGCGCTGGCCCGCCGGAACGAGCGGGACCCTCGGCCGCGCGTCCTCGCCGGCGTGCTCGGCCTGGGGCTCCTCTGGGAGTTCGCCGAGTACGTCGTCCACGCCGTCTCCCGGCGCGTCGGTCTCGAACCGCTGCTCGTCTCCTACGGCCGCCGGGACACCGTCCTCGACCTCGTGTTCGACCTCCTCGGCGCGCTCCTGGCGCTCGCGTTCGCCGACCGCCTCCTCGGGAACCTCGTCGTCGACGGCGATGTCGGGTCGAGCGACTCTGGGTGACCCGCCCACCGGTCACGGCCCGAGCGAGGTTCGGTCAAACGCGGGTCGTACCGATCGGGGGGTTTCACTCACTCTCACCGGACGGATGACGCGACAGTGGTCCCCGAACGAGTATCCCAAAGCGCGTATCGACCATGATCGAACGTTCAGTAAGTCCGTCGGTCACGCAGGGTCGCTGGTCGCCCTCCTCCTCGCCACGGTCCTCCCGGCGACGGCGGGCGTCGCGTCGGCCGACCCAGCTCTCACCGTCACGAACGTCACCGTCTCGACCGAGCAGCCGGCCCCCGGTCAGTTGACGGAGGTCCGGACGACCGTCCGTAACGCCGGGAACCGCTCGGGCGTCGTCGAGATAACCGACGTGTACGTCCGTCCGAAGGGTGGCTCCGGCGACAGGGCCCGCGCGGAGGACATCGGGACGGTCGCGGGCGGACAGAGCCTGACGGTCCCGCTGACGCTCACCTTCGACGACCCCGGCGTGAAGGATCTGCGCGTACACGTCGTCGGGCGGACGCCGAACGGCTGTCGGACTCCGGGGTGCGTCCGCAGGTCGAACTCTCCGTGCGCGACGCGGTCCCGGGCGCGACCCGCCCGGTGAACGTCACCGTCGCCAACGGTCTCGACCGCGAGGTCCGGCAGCTGCGGGTCGTCGCCACGTCGCCGACGGCGTCGTTCGAGGTCTCCGAACGGGTGCGAGCCACGCTGGCAGCGGGCGAGGACGCCACGCTGCGCTTTCCGGCGACAGTCGACGAGACGGGCACCTACCCGGTGAACGTCACCCTCGTCTACACCGACGAGGAGGTCCGTAGCCGGATCACCCGGACGTTCCGTGCCCCGTTCGGCGGGCCGGAGAACCCCGCCGAGGTCGCCCTGACGGGAACCGAAGCGGTGGCGTCCGGCGGAAGCATCGAGATATCGGTGACCGCTGGGAACGTCGGTTCGACCGACGCCGAGGCGGTCGTGGTCTCGGTCGGCGACGCGCCGAACGTCGCCCCCGCGGACTACTTCGTCGGGCGCGTCGAAGCGAGCGACTTCGCCTCGTTCACGCTGCAGACCAGCGCCTCCGGCAACGTCTCGTCGGTCCCGCTCGAGATCCGGTACGTCGTCGACGGCGTCGAGCGGAGCTACGCCACCGAGGTCCCCGTCGAACGGCGGGCCGTCGAGCGGCCGGACCGCGGCGGTGGCGGCGGACTCCCGCTCGTCCCTGCGATCGGGGCGACCCCGATCCCGACCGAACGGCGAGCCCACCGGGAACCGCGGTCGTCCGCGGCGAGAACGTCGTCAAGGAGTACGAGACCGGCGGTCGGACCATCCGTGCGCTCGAGGGGATCGACTTCCACATCGACCCCGCGGACTCGGTCGCCATCGTCGGCCCGTCGGGGAGCGGCAAGTCGACGCTCGCCGAACCCGGGACGTTCTACGCCGCCGCCGGGTCGCGGCCGTCCTCGAGCCACAGGGGTTCTCCGACGACGGGTTCGATAGACGAGGCGAGCCGGGCGATACGGTCGGAGTTCAACGCCCGCAGACCGACCGTCGTCGTCAGCCAGGTGCAGGAGCAGCGCGAGAGGTTCGAGCAGTCCTTGGAGACCATCAACCGGTTCCTCATCCGCGTGGGTGCCATCTCGCTGCTCGTCGCGGCGGTCACCATCGCCAACACGCTGTTGATGTCGGCCATCGAGCGCGAGGGCGAGATCGGCGTGATGCGCGCGGTCGGCTACGGGCGGTGGGCCGTGGTCCGGCTGCTCGTGGCCGAGG
Organism: Haloarculaceae archaeon; assembly: GCA_036625905.1. Classification (GTDB taxonomy): domain Archaea; phylum Halobacteriota; class Halobacteria; order Halobacteriales; family Haloarculaceae; genus Salinirubellus. The sequence continues at coordinate 88,938 of JAZKST010000006.1, read as the reverse complement.
CGACCGTCCTCGGCATCGTCGGCGGAGCCATCGGCGCCCCGCTCGCGCTCGCCATCGGCACGGGTATCAACGTCGCCCGGGTCGGCGACCCGCTGGCGTTCACCCCGGCCGGGCTGCGCTACGTCGCGCTCGGGCTGGTGTTCGGGGTCCTGACGGCGCTGGTGGCCGGCGTCTACCCCGCCTGGACGGCCGCGAACCAGCGGCCCGCGGAGGCGTTCGACTGATGGACCGGACCCGACGGCCCCCTCCCCGTCTGCCGTCCGCCCCCGACCGACCGGGGTCCGGGTACCGAATCTACCGGAACCGAGCGTTTCAACGCACCGCCGCCCCTCTCGACACCCATGTACCGTGGCGCGGTGCTGGACCTCGACGGGACCGTCTACCGCGGGCGCGATCCCATCCCGGGTGCGCCCGAGGCCATCGAACGCCTCCGCGAGCGCGGACTGGCACTTCTCTTCCTCTCGAACAACCCCACGAAGTCCCGCGAGGCGTACGTCGAGCGGCTCGACCGGATGGGCATCGAGGTCGAGGCGGACGAGGTGCTCTCGGCCGGGACGGTCACCACGCGCTACCTCGCCGAGCACCACGCCGACGACGCGCTGTTCGTCGTCGGGTCGCCGGGCCTCCTCGACCAGTTCGAAGAGGCCGGCCTCGGCGTAACCGGGGACCCAGAGGCGGCCGACGCGCTGGTCGCGTCCTACGACCACGGGTTCGGCTACGACGACATGACCGACGCCTACCGCGCGGTCGGGGAGGGTGGCGCGTTCGTCGGCTCGGACCCGGACGTCGTCATCCCCGCGGGGAACGGACGGATGGTCCCCGGGTCGGGGGCCATCGTGAACGCCTGTGCGGGCGTCCTGGAGCGCGAGCCGGACCACGTCCTCGGCAAGCCGTCCCCGGAGACGGTCGAGATGGCCCGCGAGGCCATCGGCGTTCCTCTCGAGGACTGTCTCGTCGTCGGCGACCGCCTGAACACCGACCTCGCGTTCGGCGAACGCGCGGGGATGACCACCGTGCTCGCCAGGACGGGCGTCACCGACGAGCGCCGCCTCGCCGCGAGCGAGGTCGAACCGGACCACGTCATCGACTCGCTGGCCGACGTCGACACCGTACTCGAGGGCTGATATTGATCACCGTCGTCGTTCGTAGATCTCCAGCCGAGAACCGTGCCCCGCGACCCACGTCGAACGGTCGAATCCGCCGGCCCGCGGGGAACGGTTATGCAGCGACGCGGCGAACGCCGGGGCGATGAGCGACGAGTACGAGACGATCACGGTCGAACGCGACGGCGATGTCGGGACGGTCACGGTCGCCCGTCCGGAGGCGATGAACGCGGTGAACCCCCAGGTGCTCCAGGAGCTGGCAGAGGCCGTCTCCGACCTCGCCGCGGGGACCCGATGTGTCGTCCTGACCGGCGAGGGCGACCGGGCGTTCGTCGGCGGTGGTGACATCAAGGCGTTCCGCGAGCAGTCGGGCACCGACTGGCTCGGGGACTTCCGGGAAGTGATGGCCGACGTCGAGGACGCCATCGAGGGGGCCCGCGTGCCGGTCATCGCGGCGGTCAACGGCGTCGCGCTCGGCGGCGGCACCGAGGTGGCGATGATGTGTGACCTGATCCTCGCGGCCGAGAGCGCCCGGTTCGGCCAGCCGGAGATCGGCCTCGGCATCATCCCCGGCGCCGGGGGGACCCAGCGGCTCACCCACCTCGTCGGCTACCTGAAGGCCAAGGAGCTCGTCCTCACGGGTCGACACGTCCCCGCGAGCGAGGCCGCGGAGATCGGCCTCGCCAACGAAGTGATCGCCGACGAGGCGTTCTACGACCGGGTGTACGAACTCGCCGAGGAGCTCGCCGCCGGGGCACCCCGCGCCCAGTGGTTCGCAAAGCGGAGCATCAACGAGGCACGGGCGGGGCTGAAGACGGGCCTCGAACTGGAGGCGGCGTACGCCGCGCTCGCGTTCGAGACCGAGGACAAGGACGAGGGGATGGCCGCGTTCGTCGAGAAGCGCGAGCCGGAGTTCGGTGGGGAGTAGCGGGCCGACCGGGCACAGACCGGCATCCGGGCACCAGACTACGGCTGTCTCGAACGTCTCGGGTTCCGGCCGAACCCCGCCACCGAAGCATAGCTTTTAGTCCGTCACCCCGGCGAGGTACACCATGCCGGACGGGCCACTGGACGAGCAGGACGGCGATCGGGTAGTCGAGCAGTTGCGCGAGATGATCCTCGTCCGCGAGTTCGAGACGCGGGTGAGCGAGCTCTTCGAGAACAACGAGCTCCCGGGGTTCGTCCACCTCTACATCGGCCAGGAGGCGGTCGCCGTCGGCGCGTGCTCGGCCATCCGCGAGGACGACTACATCACGAGCACCCACCGGGGACACGGCCACGCCATCGCGAAGGGGCTCGACCCCGACCGGATGATGGCCGAGCTGTTCGGCAAGGAGACGGGCTACTGCGGCGGGAAGAGCGGCAGTATGCACATCGCCGACGTCGACCGGGGGATGCTCGGGGCGAACGGCATCGTCGGGGCGGGGCCGCCCCTCGCCGCGGGGGCTGGCCAGACCATCCGACGCCGCGGCGAGGACCGGGTCTGCCTCTCCTTCTTCGGCGAGGGGGCGATGGCCGAGGGGCAGGTCCACGAGGCGATGAACCTCGCCGCGGTGCGGGACCTCCCCGTGGTGTTCGTCTGCGAACACAACGGCTACGGCGAGATGACGCCCGCCGAGGAACAGCACCACACCGAGGGGTTCGTCGCCCGGGGCGACGTCTACGGGATGCCGGGGGAGGAGGTCGACGGGATGGACGTCCGCGAGGTGTACGACGCGACGATCGATGCCGTCGAGCGGGCGCGGGACGGCGAGGGCCCGTCGCTACTGATCTGCGAGACGTACCGCTACCGGGGGCACTACGAGGGCGACCCGACCACCTACCGCACCGACGAGGAGGTAGAGCGGTGGCAGGAGCGGGACCCCATCGACACCCTCGCCGCCGACCTCGTCGAGGCCGGTGACCTCGCCGAGAGCGAGGTCGAGTCGATGCGCGAGGTGGCCGGAGACCGCGTCGACGAGGCGGTCGCGTTCGCCCGCGAGAGCGGCATGCCCGACTCCGAGACGGCGTTCGAGGGCGTCTACGCGGAGGAGCTGTAGCATGAGCGGGGACGAGCAGGAGACCTCGATGCGGGACGCCATCAACGACGCGCTCCGCGAGGAGCTCGACCGCGACGAGTCGGTGTACGTCGTCGGCGAGGACGTCGCGGAGGCCGGGGGGAGCTTCGGGATCACCCGCGGGCTCCACGAGGAGTTCGGCGAGGAGCGGGTGTTCGACACCCCGATCAGCGAGCAGGCCATCGTCGGCTCCTCCGCCGGGGCGGCGCTCACCGGGAGCCGGCCCGTCGCCGAGATTATGTACGCGGACTTCATGGCCCTGGCCGCAGAGCAGGTCATGAACCAGGCCGGACTGTTCAGGTACATGTTCGGCGGGGACGCCACCGTCCCGATGACCGTGCGGACGGTGAACGGCGGCGCGGGGTTCAACGCCGCCGCACAGCACTCCAAGAGCCTCCACGGGCTGTTCGTCGGGATGCCGGGCGTCCGCGTCGTGCTCGGGAGCACGGTGTACGACACGAAGGGGCTGCTCAAGAGCGCCATCCGGTCGGAGGACCCCGTTCTCTTCTTCGAGCACATGGAGCTCTACAACCGGACGGCCGAGGTCCCGGAGGAGTCGTACACCCTGCCGCTGGGGGAGGCGACTGTCGAGCGAGCGGGTGACGACGTCACCGTGGTCGCCAACCAGCTGATGCTCCACCACGCGCTGGACGTCGCGGCATCGCTCGACGGCGAGATAAGCGTCGAGGTGGTGAGTCCGCGGACGATGAAGCCCCTCGACGTGGAGACGCTCGCGGCGAGCGCAAAGCGGACGGGCCGAGCCGTCGTCGCCGACGAATCGGTGATGCAGGGCGGGCCGGGGTCGTACCTCGCACACCGCATCGAGGAGGCGGCGTTCTACCACCTCGAGGCGCCGGTCTCCGTCGTCGGCGTGGACGATACACCGGTCCCGTTCTCCCCGCCACTGGCCGACGCCGTCGTCCCCGGTCCGGACGACATCGAAGCGACCATCAGGGACCTCCCGAGACTGTGACCATGGCGCTGGAAGAGCGGCTCACCCGGTTGGAGTACCGGGAGGCGATCAAGGAGCTCCGCGCGGAGTACTGCTACCGGACCGACAGCCGGGACTGGGACGGTTACGCCGCCCTGTTCGCCGAGGACGCCCACATCGACTTCGGACCGGTCGGGGAGTTCGACGGTCGCGTGGAGATCCGGGAGTTCGCCCAGCACATCGTCGGCGCGAACCACCCGTTCCTCTCGCACATGATACACAACCCGATCCTCGACGTGGACATCGAATCCGGGACCGCCACGGGGCAGTGGTACTTCGAGGTGCCCTGCACCTTCGAGGACGGCTCGGCCGGGTGGATACAGGGGACCTACGATGACGAGTACGTCCGCGAGGACGGGGAGTGGCTGTTCTCGTCGGTCGTCGCCGACTTCAACTACTTCGCCGACTACGAGGAGGGCTGGGCGGAGATCGTCGCCGAGGGGTAGGCACGGGCTCGCGACCCGGGCGGCACCCGACCTCGGCCTCGACCCCGAACCGGAACCCCGCTCCGATCTCGACTCCCGTCGCGGCCCCCGGACCCTTTTTGCGACCGCGGGCCGAGGACGGGGCATGGACCTCACGCCGGAACAGGAGGCCGTCCGGGAGACGGTCCGGTCGTTCGCCGTAGAGGAGATACGGCCGGTCGCACGCGAGGCCGACCGGGAGGAGTCGTTCCCGGAGGACGTCTGGGACGACCTCGGGAGGATGGACCTGCTGAGCCTCACCGTGCCCGAGGAGTACGGCGGCTACGACGCCGACGGGCTCACCTACGCCATCGTCAACGAGGAACTGGCCTACGGGACGCTTGCGGTCGCGACCGCGGCGTCGGTCCAGTCGCTGGTCACCTCCTGCATCGCCGAGTTCGGGAGCGAGGCACAGCGCGAGGAGTGGCTCCCGGCGATGGCGACCGGCCGTCCCGTGGGGGCGTTCTGCCTCTCGGAGCCCGAGGCGGGGTCGAACCCAGCGGGGATGAGCACGGCGGCCCGGCCCGACGGCGACGAGTACGTCCTGAACGGGACCAAGCAGTGGATCACCAACGGCGAGCGGGCGGACGTCTGCATCGTCTTCGCGAAGACCGACCCCGGGGATCCGAATACCATCACCCAGTTCCTCGTCCCGAAGGACCTCCCCGGGGTCGAGGTGGGCAAGAAGGAGCGGAAGCTCGGCCTGCGGGCCTCCGACACGACGACGCTGACGTTCGACGACGTCCGGATCCCCGAGGCGAACCGCCTCACCGAGGTCGGCCGCGGGCTCTCGGCGGCGCTCGAGGTGCTCACCGGGGGTCGTGTCGCCATCGCGGCCCAGGCGGTCGGCGTCGCCCAGTCCGCGCTCGACGAGGCCGTCTCGTACGCGGAGGACCGCGAGCAGTTCGACCGGCCCATCTCCGAGTTCCAGACCATCCGGCACAAGCTTGCCGACATGGGGACGAGGACCCAGGCCGGCCGCCTGCTCACCTACGACGCCGCACGGGGGCTGGACGAGGGTCGACCGCCGACCCAGGCCGCGAGCATGGCGAAACTGTTCGCCAGCGAGGCGGCGATGGACGTGACCAACGAGGCGATACAGATCCACGGCGGCTACGGCTACACCACGGACTTCCCGGTCGAACGGATGTACCGCGACGCGAAGATCACCCAGATCTACGAGGGAACCACCGAGATCCAGAAGAAGATTATCGCGCGGGGTATCCTCGGCGACAACCGGTAGCCACAACGGTTTCACCCCTGCCCGCCCTACGCCGACCGTGAACTACGACGCGGTCGTCTACGACTTAGACGGGACGCTAGTCGACCTCGCGGTCGACTGGGGAGCCGTCGCCCGCGACGTGACGGCGCTGCTCGAATCGCGCGGCGCGCGCCCCGGGGCGACCGACCTCTGGGAGATGTGGCACGGCTCGAAGGGAACGCCCCACGAGACGGCGGTCCACCGGGCGATGGCCGACCACGAGGAGGCGGGCGCGCGGGACTCGACCCTCCTCTCTGCGGCGCGATCCATCCCGGCGGACCTGCCGGTCGGGGTCTGCTCGCTGAACGCCGAGTCGGCGGCGCACGTCGCCCTCGAGACCCACGGCCTGACGGGCGAGGTCGACGTCGTGATCGGTCGAGGGAGCGTCCCCACCGAGAAACCGGACCCCGAACCGCTGCTGGCGACGGTCGAACCGCTCGGCGTCGAGCCGGAGCGGGCCGTCTTCGTCGGGGACTCCGAGCGCGACGCGGTGGCCGCCGAGCGTGCGGGGATGCCGTTCCGTTACGTCTCGGACTGGGACTGAGCGTCCCTGTCCCCGTCCCCATCCCCCCTCCCCTCCCCGTTCTCATCCCCGTCTTCGGCGTGCCGCCGGGCGTAGAGGAAGACGCCGACGGCGGTCAGCATCCAGACGACGGCTCCCACTCTGAGCGCGAACGTCGCTCGCGCGGACCAGGTCGGAAGCACCGTCCCTGCCGAGAGCACGGTGACGATCGGCGCACCCAGGACGATGGTGAGGACGAACGTCGTCTGCATGACCCACCCGTAGTCGACGCCCTCCGGGTCGGTGGTCTCGACTCGCGTCGGCACAGCGGGGAGATCGGGACCGCAGCCGATAAGCGTTCCTCGTCGTCACCCCGGTCACACACCGTCTCGGCACCGCATACCGGACGGGCATGCAACCGGCATCCACGTAGGTATGACCGACCGTATCAGAGCCCGTCGACGAACTCGCTCACGGCCGCGTCGAACGCCGCCGGGCGCTCGACGAACGGGAGGTGGGCCGCGTCGGCGATCTCGACCAGGTCGGCGTCCGGGAGATGCTCGGCGAGGTACTCGTGGAACCGTGGCGGGGTGAGCCGGTCGTACTCGCCGTAGACGACGAGCGTCGGGACCGCGATCTCCCCCAGGCGGTCCCGGACGTCGAACCGGTCGCAGGTGAGGAAGTCCCGCTCGGTCACCGCCCGACCGGTCTCGCGCATCATCGCCTTCGACCGTTCGACGTCGCGAGGGTCGGGGTCGTGGAACAGCATGTCCTCGCCGTGGACGAACTCGACCGCGCGGTCCCAGTCCCCGGCGAGCCACTCCTTCAGCTGCTCGGCCACCCCGAGCTTCGCGCCCGTACCCGCGAGGACGAGTCCCGAGAGCGGGAGGTCCCGTTCGAGGGCGACGTGCTGGACGACCGCACCGCCGAGCGAGTTGCCGACCGAGACCGACGCACCCGTCTCGCGGGCGACGGCGACGACGTCGTCCGCGTAGGCGTCGAGGGTGGCCGCGCCCGGGTCGGTGTCGACGTCGTCGCTCTCGCCGTGGCCGCTGAGGTCGGGCGCGACGCGGGATCCGTCCCGGCGGCCGTACTGTGCGGCCCAGACCCGGTGGGTCCCGCCCGACCCGTGGACGTACAGCACGGTCGCCTCGTCGTCGCCGGGGTGTCGGTAGGCGGTCGTTCGGCCGTCGTGTGTCACCGTCTCCGTGTCCATGGCCCCGACTACCGGTCCCCGTCGGATAGAACTCCCGGGGCCGCCCTGGGTGGTGAACCACAATCACACCGCTGTTCACACCATCCCGTCGCCTTCTCGTGGTTACCGTCTGAAAGAGTTATATATCTGTGGGACTAACTGTAGGTTAGCATGACCGAGAAACAGCGGTTCGTCGACGGGAATCTCACCGGGCGTCGGTACGAGTACGACGGTCGGTCGGGGCTCGTCGCGGACTTGGGTCCGAGTGCCGAGGGGTCCGTCGATCTCGTCGGCGACACCGCGATCGTCGTCGTCGGCGACGACCAGTACGAGTTCGAGGTCCCCGCGGGCGTGACGACCCGTGCCTCCATGAACAACGGCGTCCTCACCGTCGAGGTGGAGCAGCCGGGCGCCGAGAGCGAGACCGGGGACGGAACCGAGAGCGACACCGAGGCGGATGACTGAGATGAAACTCACCGTCAAACCCCTGAAGCAGAAGGACGCCGGACGCGGCCTGGCGGCCATCGACCGCGCGGCGATGCGCGAGATGGAGCTGGAGAACGGCGACTACATCCTCATCGAGGGTGGGTCGGGCGGCCGCGCGGTCGCGCGCGTCTGGCCCGGCTACCCCGAGGACGAGGCGGGCGGCGTCATCCGCATCGACGGTCGGCTCCGGAGCGAGGCGAACGTCGGCATCGACGACAAGGTCGAGGTGTCCGCCGCGGACGTCAAGCCAGCCACCTCCATCACGGTCGCGCTCCCCCAGAACCTCCGCATCCGGGGGAACATCGGCCCGCACATCCGCGACAAGCTCAGCGGCCAGGCCGTCACGAAGGGCCAGCGGGTGCCGTTCTCGCTCGGGCTCGGACCGCTCTCCTCGATGAGCGGCCAGCAGATCCCCCTGAAGATCGCCGACACCGCCCCCGGCGGGACCGTCGTGGTCACGGACTCGACGGAGGTCGAGGTGAGCGAGAAGCCCGCCGAACAGATCTCCGAAGGCCGGGAGGGCCGCACCGCCGGCCCCTCGGTCACCTACGAGGACATCGGCGGGCTCGACGACGAGCTCGACAAGGTCCGGGAGATGATCGAGCTACCGATGCGCCACCCCGAGCTGTTCCAGCAGCTCGGCATCGAGCCGCCGAAGGGCGTGCTCCTCCACGGCCCGCCCGGGACGGGCAAGACGCTGATGGCGAAGGCCGTCGCAAACGAGATAGACGCCTACTTCACGGACATCTCCGGGCCGGAGATCATGTCCAAGTACTACGGCGAGAGCGAGGAGCAGCTCCGGGAGGTGTTCGAGGAGGCCGAGGAGAACGCTCCGGCCATCGTCTTCATCGACGAGATCGACTCCATCGCGCCCAAGCGCGGAGAGACCAGCGGCGACGTCGAACGGCGCGTGGTCGCCCAACTGCTGTCGCTGATGGACGGCATGGACGAGCGCCAGGACGTCGTCGTCATCGGCGCCACGAATCGGTTAGACGCGCTGGATCCGGCGCTCCGTCGCGGCGGCCGGTTCGACCGGGAGATCGAGATCGGCGTCCCGGACAAGGACGGCCGCCTCGAGATCCTCCAGGTCCACACCCGGGGGATGCCCCTCGCCGAGGGCGTCGACCTCGACCAGTACGCCGAGTCCACCCACGGGTTCGTCGGCGCGGACCTCGAGTCGCTGGCCAAGGAGAGCGCGATGAACGCGCTCCGGCGCCTGCGCCCGGAGCTCGACCTCGAGGCCGACCAGATCGACGCCGACGTGCTCGAGTCGATGCGGGTCACCGAGGGCGACATGAAGGAGGCACTGAAGGGGATCGAGCCCTCGGCGCTCCGCGAGGTGTTCGTCGAGGTGCCCGACGTCACCTGGACGGACGTCGGCGGCCTCGAGGACACCAAGGAGCGGCTCCGCGAGACCATCCAGTGGCCGCTCGACTACCCGGGCGTGTTCGAGCAGCTCGACATGGCCGCGGCCAAGGGCGTCCTGCTGTACGGACCGCCCGGAACGGGCAAGACGCTGCTCGCGAAGGCCGTCGCCAACGAGGCCCAGTCGAACTTCATCTCGATCAAGGGCCCCGAACTGCTGAACAAGTACGTCGGGGAGTCCGAGAAGGGCGTCCGCGAGGTGTTCGAGAAGGCCCGCTCGAACGCACCTACCGTGGTGTTCTTCGACGAGATCGACTCCATCGCCGGCGAACGAGGCCAGCGGATGGGCGACTCCGGCGTCGGCGAGCGCGTCGTCTCCCAGCTCCTGACCGAACTCGACGGCCTCGAGGAACTGGAGGACGTCGTCGTCGTCGCGACGACGAACCGGCCCGACCTCATCGACTCGGCGCTCCTTCGCCCGGGTCGGCTCGACCGCCACGTCCACGTCCCCGTCCCGGACGAGGAGGCCCGGCGGAAGATCTTCGAGGTCCACACCGAGCACAAGCCCCTGGCCGACGACGTCGACCTCGACGCGCTGGCCCACCGGACGGAGGGCTACGTCGGCGCGGACATCGAGGCGGTCTGCCGCGAGGCCTCGATGGCCGCCTCGAGGGAGCTCATCAACTCCGTCTCCCGCGAGGAGATCGGCACCAGCGTCGGGAACGTCCGCGTGAGCATGGACCACTTCGAGGCCGCGCTGGACGAAGTGAACCCCTCGGTCACCGAGGAGACCCGCCAGCGATACGAGGAGATCGAACAGCGGTTCGAGCAGCACGAGGACGAGGTCGACGACGCGCAGGTCTCGCGGACCTTCCAGTAGGCGGTCGGTAGCGGTCGGGCTGCCGGTTCCGCCTCGCGGATCCGAGTCCGTCGTACCGGTCTCGACACGCCGATCGTTCCGAAGACCGCTACAAATAGGCACGCACGACCGTATCAGTCCCCCACGAACCACCAGTAGGCCGCGAGGCCGACGATAGTGAGGAGGCCGCCGAGGAAGAACACGAACAGCGGGTCCGCGAGGAGGGTCGCGACCCCACCCGCACCGCCGCCCGACGCGGCGGCGTCACCGGCGACCCGTGCGGGTTCGGCGGTCTCGGCGGTGAGCGAGACCGCCACGTCGCCGTCGGCCGAGCGGCCCCCGAAGAGCAGTTCGCGGACCGACCCGACGAGGGCGACGACGACCGCGAGCAGGACGTAGAGGCCGAGCACCCGGCCCAGCAGCCGACCGAGTCGCGAGCGGTCGGACTCCCGGCCGGCGAACAGGACGACCGCCTCGCTCAGCGGGGCGTAGATCGTCATCTCGCTGCCCTTCTCGGAGTAGCCCACGCCCGCGGGCTCGATGAGGTCCGCCTCCTCGAGTCGGTCGAGGTGGTAGTGGACGTTCTGGAGGGAGGTCCCGACCTCGTCGCGGACCTCGGGTGGGGTGCGGGGCTGCTCGTAGATGGCGGTGAGGATGCGGCGGGCCGTCCCGGAGGAGAGCACCTCGAAGGCACGGTCGGCGGCCTCCCCCTCGATGTCGAGCACGCGGGCGTCCTCCGGCCGCCGGTCGGACTCGACGCGCCGGGGCAGCAGGCTCATCGGCGATCGGTAGCGACCCGTCGAATATGGATCTTCGGATGTATCAAACCCGGGTTTGAGTCTCCCGCCCGGCCGACGCACCCTCGCCGCTCGGCTCCGGCATCCGTCGGGCTCGTCGTCCGAGTCGTCCGAGCGAAGACACCGTGTGCGGCCCTCGAACGTGGTGGCAGACCCAACGGCTAATATATCCGGTACGGAAGATTAGTGGACAATCGTGGTCCCGAGCATGACACGCCCGATCCACGTCCTCCACGTCGACGACGAGGTCGACTTCGCCGAAACGATCGCGACCTTTCTCGAACGGGAGGACGGTCGGTTCGTCGTCGAGACGGTCGCGAGCGCGAGCGAGGGTCGGGAACGCTACCCCATTCCGAGCTCGGAGACGAGCGGCAGCCCGTCGAGTACCACGAGCAGCGCGGCGAGCCCGAGCACCACCGGATAGCGGTAGAAGCCGCTCTCGACGACCGTCGGGAGGGTGACGACGGCGAGCAGGACGGCGAGGCCGCCGCCCTTGAAGCCCGCCCGGGTGAGGCGGGCCCGCGACGACGACCCCGGGAGCCACGGGTAGGCCCCGGTGCTCGCGACGGCGATGGTCGCCGCGGGATGGTCGCCGCGGCCTCGACCCACTGGAGCGGCTCCACCCACAGCGACAGCCACACCGTCCCGTAGGCCACCCACATGAACGTCGCGTTCAGGAGTGTCGTCCGGGTCAGGTAGGTCCAGAAACTGCCGACGACGCCGAGCGTGGTGCCGCCGAGGCTCGGACACCCCAGTCCGAACCGGTCGAGACCGATTCCGAGGAGCCCCAGCCGGCCGCGACGACTAGCGGAACACAGATCATCCCCACGACCGTCGCGTCGACGATCTCGAGCCGGCGGACCGGCGCGAGGAACGCGAGCTACAGCGCCGGCAGCCCGAGGAACAGCACCTGCCCGAGTCCGTAGTAGAAGACAGCGACGAGCCACGCGACGGGGTCTCGCCGACGCCCCTCTTCCCGGGGGCGCAGCCGGCGTTCGTCGTCGCCGAACTCGGGCCGCGACATCGGGATGTGATACGCTCCGAGACGAAAAAACCCCGTGGGGTACCCCTGACGGCTCGACACCGTCCGTCTCCCCGCCGTCCACCCCCGTCCACGGGCCGCCAGGTCTATGTCGTCCCGGGGAGGAACGGCCGACGTGCTCGATTCCCGCCGCCTGCGGGCCGTCCTGGCCGTCGACGCCGTCGCGACCGTCCTCGCCGGACTGCTGGTGTACGCCCGTCCGGGGGCGCTGGGCGCGCTCACCCTCGGCCGCCCCTGGCTCGGACCGCTCCGGGAGGCCCGCACCGCCGGCCGGGTCGGCCTCGTCGTCGCCGCCTTCGGCGCCGGCAAGGGCCTCCTGTACGCGTTCGCACTCGCCCGGTACGGTTTCGGTCCGGATGCGAGCTCGGACCGGGACGGGGACGGCGCCGTGCGGTCGGACTGAACGAGGGTCGGCCGCCCGTCCGTCTCATACGCACTACAACAGTCCGTATCAGTCGTCGGCCGCGGGGGCACCTAGTGGGGTCGCCCGCCCGGTCCACGGGTCGACCGGCACGGGAGCGACCCCACCCACGTCGTCCGACCGTTCGTAAGGGACACCCGACCGGTCGAGGACCGACAGCGCCATGGCGACCCCCGTCCGGTAGTCCGGGCGGCCGTAGTGGTCGCCGCCGGCCGTCACGGAGGGCTCCCAGTGGCCGTAGACGTCGACGCGGTCCCCGGCGTCGAACAGCCGGACGTGGAGCTGTCGGTCGGCGTCGACCGACGACCGGAGCGCCCACGAGGAGTACTCGAACTGCCGCTCACCGCGCTCCCGGTACTCGAGGTAGGCCGTCGGGTTCCGATGGAACCCCGCCTCGACGAGCCGTCGCTCCGTCCACGCACACGGGTCGCTCACGGCCGGAGGCGTGACGGTCCCGACGTAGCCTGCCGCCTCGTCGGCCGGCGAGATCGCGTCGTCGAGCACCGCCCGCGTGAACGACCGGAACCGCGGGTCCGAGCCGAACCGCCGCCGGAACCGGTCGACCCAGCCGTGGGCCGCCCAGTCGACGCGGTCGCCGGCCCACGCGGCCGGCCGGAGTAGCGCGCGCTGGAGGGGCCGCTCGACGCGGCAGGACAGGGGTGCGAATCCGACGAGCGTCACCGCGACGAACGCCGCGGTGTAGACCAGAACACAGGCCCGTCCCCGGAGGGTCGGCCCTCGCTCGGGACCCGTCGACTCGGGTTCCCGGGTCGCGCGGAGGGGTTGCACGACGAGGGACACCGTCCGTCGCGGTATCTGTCTTGTGGTCCCGGGCACGATGGTTCCGGACGAGTTCGCTCCCGCCGCCGCACCCGCCGACCGGGGTGTACCGGTCTCGATGCCAACCCTTTCCACGTCCGACGACACGGGTTCGAACGGGATGTCTCCCGCCGTGTTCCACGTCACTGCCCGTCGGTCCGGCGCTCCCGGGCTCCGATCGAGCCCGGTCGGCGTCCCGGCGGTCCGACCCCCGCCCGTGGCGACGTGTCCGGTCGCGCGAACCGTCGAGAACCGGCCGAGCCGGATCGGGACGCTCCGGAGCGGCACCAGCGCGAACGAGCGATGAGCGACCGGGTCGCCGTCGTCGGTGCCGGTGTCGTCGGCTGTGCGGTCGCGCGGACGCTGGCGACCGACCACGACGTGGTGGTCCTCGAGACGGGAGAGGTCGCCGGCGGGGCCACCGCACTCGCTGCCGGGCTGGTCACGATGACGCCCTCTTACTCGGATATCCCGGAGGTTTCGGACCTCGCTAACGGCATCTTCAGGACGTACGACGGCACGCGCGACTTCCGCTACACCGAGCGGGAGAGCGTCGAACCGATCCCCCCCGGCCGGGAGGGGGAGGCCCGGCGCCGCGCGGAGCGACTCGCTGGTGACGGCGTCGCGGTCTCGTTCGTCGAGTCCGAAACGGTCGCCGAACGACACCCGCGTCTCGACACCTCGGGGTTCGTCGGCGCGGTCGTGTTCGAGGGGACCGGATGGGTCGACCCGTACACGTTCGCGACGACGCTCAAGGCCGACGCGGTCGATCGCGGCGCGGAGTTCCGGACGGGGACGGCCGTCGGATCGGTCCGAACCGAGAACGGGATGGTGACGGGCATCGACACCGACGCGGGGAAAGTCGAGGCCGACACGGTCGTCGCCGCGGCGGGATGGCGTACCGCCGACCTCCTCTCCGGGGTCGTCGAGCTCCCGGTCAGACCGTACCGGACCCAGTGTATCGTCGTCGATCCCGGCGAGGACGCTTCGGACCTCCCGATCGGGTGGCTCCCGGACGACCACGTCTACTGGCGACCGGAACGCGACGGCGGCGTGCTCCTCGGTGGCTGGTCGTTCGTCGAGGACGACCCCGGGGGTGCGAGTGGGGACGCGGACGAGGCGTTCCGCCAGCACGTCGCCGACCTCCTCCCCGAGATCTTCTCCGGGATGGACGACGCGGTGTTCGTGGACGGGTGGGCGGGCATCGACGGGGCGACACCCGACACCCGCCCCATCGTCGACGCGCCCGCTGACGCTCCCGACGGCCTGGTGATCGCCACGGGGTTCCACGGCCGTGGCGTGATGACCGCGCCCGTCGCTGCGCGGGCCGTCCGGTCGCTCCTCACCGGCGAGAAAGTCGGGGTCCCGCTCTCGACGTTCGCACTCGACCGATTCGAGTCGCGCTCGCGGGAGTTCGAGTTCGTGTCGATCAGTTCCTGACGGTCGGGTTCTCGAGCAGGCGACGACTCGGCGGCTCCCGGGACGGCGTCGTCGCACTCCCGCGGACCGGCCCGGGTCGGGCTCAGACCACGGGGTCGGTGGTCCCGTTCGGGTAGTTGAACCTACGGCCGTTCGGAGACTGGCGGATAGCCTGTCCCTCGAATCGACCGACGAGCCCCCGTCCGTGGTACTTCCCGCCCTACTGCACCGGCCAGAACGCCTCGTATGCGGCGACGGCGTCGTCGAGCCACTCCTCGGCGGCGGGGTTGCACTCCTCGAGCAGGTCGTAGCGGTCCTCGACGCCCGACTCGACGCCGATGGCGCCCTCGACCGCCCCGAGGGTGCAGTACGCGAGGTGGCTGACGTTGTACCCACCCTCCTGGACGAGCGCGAGGTTCCCGTCGGCCAGCCTGCGGACCCGGCGGCCCATCTCGCGGAACCCGTCCATCGTCAGGACGTTCGAGCCGTTCGGGTCCATCTGGCTCCCGTCCTGGCCGGCGCTGACGAGCAGGAGGTCCGGATCGAACGCCTCGACGGCGGGCTCGACCACGCGGTCGAACGACCGCACGTACCCCTCGTTCCCGGTCCCGGGCGGGAGCGGGACGTTCACCGTGTACCCCTCCCCCTCGCCTTCGCCGCGCTCGTCGAGCCGCGAGGTCTGTGGGTGGGCCGGCCCCCACGAGCCGAAATCGTTGTGGAGGCTGACGACCAGCACGTCCTCGCGGTCGTAGAAGCACTCCTGGGTGCCGTTGCCGGGGTGGACGTCCCAGTCGACGACGGCCACCCGCCCCACGGCGTCCGTCTCGAGGACGTGTTCGGCGGCGACGGCGACGTTGTTCACGAGGCAGTAGCCGTCCGCCTGCGCCGGCTGAGCGTGGTGGCCGCTCGGCCTGACCAGTGCGTACGGCACCGTGTCGGCGTCGCTCTCGAGGGTGCGCTCGGCGGCACCGATGGCTGCACCGGCGGCGTACCGGATCGCCCCGGGGGTGGCCTCGGAGACGCCCGTCGTCGCCTCGATGCGGCCCCCGCCCGAGGCCGCGAGCTCCTCGATCTCGTCGAGGTAGTCCTGGTCGTGGACCCGTTCGAGCCGTTCGCGCGTCGCCGGCTCGACGGCCGGCCACGCCGTGTGTTCGCCGAGGTGGTCTCGCAGCATCCGCTCGGCGTTGACGAGCCGCTCCGGCCGATCGGGGTGTGGCTCGGCCACCTCGGTCTCGCGTAGCGGCAGGTCGTACGCCCCGTCGGGCTGTTCGTGCTCCAGGAAGACCTCGTCGTAGAGGACCTCGACGGGCACGCTCAGCCGAAGACGGCCTCGATCGCGTCGTCGAGGGCGTCGACGGCGATGTCGATCTCCGACTCGCCGACGTCGAACGTCGGCGAGAGGACGACCTGGACGTCCGGCCGGCCGCCTCCGAGCATCACGCCGTGGTCCATCGCGACCTCGCGGACCTCCGCGATGGGGTTGTCGACCTCGTCCTCGTCGTCGGTCCACGGGTCGAAGAACGGCTCGTCCGTCTCGGGGTCGGCGAACGTGAGCGCCCAGAGGAAGCCACGACCCCGGGCTTCCCGTACGACGTCGTGCTTCTCGACGAGCGTCTCGAGTCTCGACTCGAGATAGGGCGCCAGCGCCCGGACGTTGTCCAGCAGACCGTCCTCGTAGGCGTCCATCGCGCCGAGCCCGGCCGCACAGGCGACGGGGTGGCCGCCGAACGTCTGACCGGTCTCGATACCCTCCTCGCGGAAGTGGTCGGCCATCTCCGAGGTGGTGAGGACGCCGGCGAGCGGCGCGTACGCGCTCGTGACGCCCTTGGCGAACGTGATCATGTCCGGCTGGACGTCCTCGGTCTGGATGCCGAACCAGTCGCCACACCGGCCGAAGCCGGCGATGACCTCGTCCGTGACGAGCAGCACGTCGTGCTCGTCACAGATCTCCCGGACGCGGGGGAAGTACCCCTCGGGGGCAGTGTAGGCCCCGGAGGTGCCACCGACCGGCTCCATCAGCACCGCAGCGACCGAATCGGGACCCTCGTTCCGGATGACGAACTCGAGGTGGTCGGCGGCCTTGCGGGCGAGTTCCGCCTCCGAGTCCGCCTCGAACGCGTCGTTCGCCGTGAGCGGGGGGAGGAACTTCGCGTAGCCCGTCGTCGCCGCGTGCGCCTCGATCGTAGAGCGGGTCGACGGGTCGCCGGTGAGCGCGCCCGCGCCGTAGGTCGAGCCGTGGTAGGACTGCCACCGGGTGAGCACCTTCGGGGCGTCCTGGTACGAGCGGGCGAGCTGGATGGCCGACTCGTTGGCCTCGCTGCCGCTCACCGAGAAGAAGACGTCCGTGAGGTTCTCCGGGGCGACGTCGGCGATGCGACCCGCCAGCTCCGAGCGGGTGTCGTTGTGCTTCGAGGGGGAGACGTACTGGACGCGGTCGAGCTGGGCCTTCATCCGCTCGACGACGGCCGCGTTCCCGTGGCCGGCGTTCACACAGTAGAGCTGGGAGACGAAGTCGAGGTACTCCTCGCCCTCGTCGTCGTACACCCACGCCCCGTCGCCGCGAGTGATGACCGGGAGGTCGCTGTCCGGGGAGTACCAGTGGGGGATCGTCGCCGACTCCTGTCTCGTCGCGAGCTGTCGCTCTGCCATACGGTCACACTGGACCCGACCTCCAATAAATATACCTGGGTCGCCGTGACGTCGGTGGGGTTTCGTCGTCGGGGGAGATCCGCCGATTCGTCCCCACCCGAACGGCGGTTTTACCCGGTCGGTTCGCGGGGGATGCGGTATGGCCCGACCGTTCGACACCGTCGTCGTGGGTGCGGGCATCGCCGGCTGTATGGCGGCCCGCGAACTCGCTTCCGACCGCCGGCTGCTCGTGCTCGACCGCGACGGTATCGCCGGGGCAGCCACCGGCCGGTCGGCCGGGCTCGTCGCCCCGACGCTGTTCTTCGGCGACCTCCCCCAGGTGGCCCGCCACGCGAACCATTTCGTCCGCGAGTTCGACGGCACGGGGGCGTTCGAGTTCACCCCTCGAAACCGGGTCGACCTCGTGACCGCCGACGGACGCCCCGAAGCCGAGGAGACGGCCGAACGGCGGGCCGCCGAGGGCTTTCCCGTCTCCTATCTCGATGCCGGCGTCGTCCGCGGGCGCTACCCCGCCCTCACGATGGACGGGTTCGTCGGCGCGGTCGTCGGCGTGGCGACCTCGACCGGGACCTACCGCGCCGACGAGGTCGTCGCCGCCGCCGGGTGGCGCACCCGCCGGCTACTCCTCGATCGCCTCGACCTCCCGGTCCGGCCCTACCGGACCCAGTGTGTCGTCCTCGACCCCGGGAAACCCCTCGACCGGTCGTTCCCGCTCGTTCGCGTCGCGAGCGAGCACCTCTACGTGCGTCCGGAGCACGACGGGGACCTGCTCGTCGGCGGGATGGCAGAACCCACCGACGATCCCGAGGGAGCGAGCACGACCGCGGACGAACCGTTCAGGAACCGCTGTGCGGCGGTGGTCCCGGAGCTGTTCCACGGCTTCGAGCGCGCCGGGATCGTCACCGACTGGGCCGGCGTGGACGCGGCGACCCCGGACGCGGCGACCCCGGACGCGAGACCCGTCGTCGACGCGCCCCGCGAGGGTCCGGAGGGACTCATCGTCGCTCCGGGGTTCAACGGCCTCGGCGTGATGCTCTCGCCGATCGTCGGGCCCGCCGTCAGGGAGCTGCTCGGCGGCGGTCACGCGGGGTTCCCCCTCCGTCCGTTCTCGCTCGGACGGTTCGACAGTTCCGGGGCCGACTTCGCACTCACGTCGACGTCGGACGTCTGATAACGTCGGTCGTAACTGTTCACCGGACCACCACGGGTGTCACGTCAGCGTCGACGCGTTCGTCCGGAACGCTCGCCCGTGGCCCAAATACTTATTATCTGAACGACGAATCATGTAACATCATGGCCTCGGAGCCGAATGTCGGTGGGGCGGCCTCCTTCGCGAAGGCCCTCGCCTCGCTGAAACGCCGGGGGAGCAACCTCCTCCTCGTCGGGCCGGCCTACGAGTCGGCCCACCTGCCCGCCTCCCGCCGTCTCATGGGGGACGGCGACTCCCCCCGCGAGCGACTGCTGGTGCTGACGGACCGCGACGCTGCCCGCGAAGCGCGCCTCCCGGACGGGGCCGAGCCCGTCCGGACCGTCGAACACCGAACGCTCACCCGGAGCGCCGCCGCCCGACCCGCCCCCTCGCCCGCCCCGCTCTCGATATCCGGCCCGGACGGCGAACCGCACGACCCGCTCGTCGCGCTGGGCAACGAGGTGGCCGACGAGATCGCGGCGGCCGACGAGCGGGTCGACGGGCTCGCACCCGGCCAGCTCCGCGTCTGTGTCGACTCGCTCGCCCCGCTCGTCGAGGAACACGACCGCCAGCGGATCGTCACGTTCCTCCACGCGATGACCAGTGACGTCGATCGGGTCAACGGGATGGGTCACTACCACCTCCCGGTGCCGGCGGACGACGAGGTGGTGGCGTTCATCGAGCCGCTCTTCGACGCGGTCATCGAACTCCGGGTCGGCACGGACGGCCCCCAGCAGCGGTGGACGCTCACCGACGGCCGCGGGAGCACCGACTGGCTCCCGCTCGGCTGAGCCGAGCCTTTAGGCGTACCAAAACCCTTTTGTCTTTAGGGTCGCCTAATCCGTCTCGATGAGCACGACGGCACCGGCCCGCGGCGAGAGCGAGGAGGACGACGCGGAGGGGGCTCTGATCTCCGCCTACTCCTCCTGTCCCGAGAAGACGGTCTTCACCGAGCGGGCCAACCCGGACGGGTGGATCGCGACCGACCTGACCGTCGAACTCGAGCGGTAGGACGCCCCCCGTTCCCACCGACGAGGCCGAGCGGTAGCGCTGTCGCTCGTCGACCGATCCCGAAAGAACGGTGTGGTTCTCGGCGAGTGGATCGCTCGAGCCCCTGGTGTGCCTACTGGCCCTACTGCGTCGCCGACTCGAGGACCAGCGTGTCGTCCTCGAGGTAGTGCTGGAAGTGGTGGGCGTGCTCCTCGACGACCTCGACGTTGCCCCGGAGGACCTCGCCGGTGGTGTAGTCGCCCATGTCCTCGACCATTGCGATGTGCTCGCGGAGCGACTCGATGATGTCGCCGAACATCTCCATGTCGTTCCGGATGGACGTCCGGACGTCGTAGACGTCGTCGCCCTCGGGCTCGACGGTCGCGTGCTCCTCGTAGGTGGCCCCGCCGGAGAGCGGGACGCCGCCGAGGGCCTGGGCCCGCTCGGCGATCTCGTCGGCGCCCTCCTCGAGGTCGGCCGCGACCTCGCCGAGGTACACGTGGAGATCGCGGAACTCCGCGCCCTCGACGTTCCAGTGGTGCTTCTTGATCTGGTGGTAGGCGACGTACGTATCCGCGAGGTCGGTGTTCAGCGCGTCGATGACCTGCTCGGCCTTCTCCGTGTCCATGCGGAGGGCGTTCTCCTCGACGGTGCCGGACTGCTGGCGGACGGTCTCTTGCTTGCTCATCTCGTCCTGTGCTACGCGCGCGTGACCCTTAAACCTTGGCAACTACGAAATGAGTTTTGTCGATCCGAAAAATTTTGTTCCGGTTCCGGGTGTCCCCGCGGGTCTCGGTACCGGTCGTCCGCCTACCCGACCTCGGTCTCGGTCACGACCTCCGAGTCGTGGACCACCCGGACGCTCCCCGGGGTGCCGCCCTCGAACCCGACGCTGGCCCGGTAGTCGATGTCGGTGAGACACTGCGTGCAGGCGGTCGCGTCGTCCGGCTGGTACACCTCGACGACGGCGGACAGGGTGTCCGCCTCGGGGTCGTAGCTCGCCTCCCCGAGCCGGGCGGTCGCACAGCCGTTCGACCCGACGGCCGTCGCCTCGATCACCACCCAGGAGGCGTCGAGGGTCGTGTGTGCGCCCCCCTCGCCGGTGCCACACTCCCGTCCGATCACCTCGAACGATCGGTCGACGATTCGGGGTGGGTCGGGGGTCGGCGTCGGGCTGGACGTCGGGGGCTCCGTGGAGGGAGGGGTGGAGGACTCCGCCGGTACGGGCGTCTCCGTGCTTCCGGGAGCCGACCCGTCCCCGGCGGAGACACAGCCGGCCAGGCCGGCGAGGCTCGCAGCAGCGAGCCGGATGACGGTTCGGCGCTTCACGGTCCCGACCAGGGGCTCGAGGGGCACGTAGCTTGTGGCCCTGTCGACGGTTCTTTGATGGGGTGCCCCGACCGACCGGGCATGCACCCACGCGCCGGGGAGTTCGCCGAGGCCGCCCGCGAACGCTACGGGTTCGACCCGGACGTCCACCAGTTCGGGGCGGGCACCAGGACCGCCGAAGCGGCCGCAGGGGCCGTCGGTTGCGACGTCGCACAGATAGCCAGCAGCCTCGCGTTCGAGGCCGACGGGGAACTCGTCGTGGTGGTGACCTCCGGGGCCAACCGGGTGAGCGAGTCGAAGCTCGCGGACGCCCTCGGCGTTCCCGAGGGCACGGTCGGGATGGCCGACGCCGACCGCGTGAAGTCCGAACTCGGGTGGAGTATCGGCGGCGTCCCGCCGATCTGCCACGCGTCGGCCGTCCCCGTCTACCTCGACGAGACGCTCCTGGAGTACGGCGAGGTGTGGGCGGCCGCCGGGACGCCGGAGGCCGTCTTCCCCGTCGCACCCGGCCGGATACGCGAGCTCGCGGACGCGACGCCGGCCGACGTCGCGGAATGAACCGGCCCCGCAAGGCGACGGTGCTTTACCCCGGGCCGTGGAACCCCCGACGAGACGGATGGTCGACCTGACGACGCTGTTCGGACCGGAGCGCGTCGCCGTCGTCGGCGCGACGGACCGCGAGGGGTCCGTCGGCCGCGCGCTGATGCGGAACATGCTCGAGGCGTTCGAGGGAGAGGTGATACCGGTCAACCCCTCCCGCGAGGAGCTGTTCGATCGCCAGTGTTACGACGGGGTCGGGGACGTCGAGGGGGTGGATCTCGTCGTCGTCGCCGTCCCCCCCGAGGCCGTCGCGGACGTGCTCCGCGAGGCGGGCGAGGCGGGCGTCCGCGACGCGGTCGTCATCACGGCGGGGTTCGGCGAGGCCGGCGGCGAGGGCGCCACTCGGGAGCGGGAACTCGCCGAGGTCGCCGCCGAGTACGAGATGAACGTCGTCGGGCCGAACTCCGTCGGCGTGATCTCGACGCCCGTCGGGATGAACGCCACGTTCGCGCCCCTCGGCGCCGAACCCGGGAACGTCTCCTTCATGTCCCAGTCGGGGGCGTTCGTCACCGCCGTCCTCGACTGGGCGGCCGACCGCGACATCGGGTTCCGGGGGATCGTCTCGCTGGGCAACGAGGCGGTGCTCGACGAGTCGGACTTCGTCGAACACTGGGGCGCGGACCCCGAGACGGACGTCGTGCTGGGCTACCTCGAGGGTATCGAGGACGGCCGGGCGTTCATCGACACCGCCCGCGAGGTGACGGACGGGACGCCGGTCGTGGTGGTGAAATCCGGGCGGACGGAGGCGGGTGCCCACGCGGCGGCCTCTCATACGGGCGCCATCGCGGGGAGCGAGGCGGCCTACGAGGCCGGCCTCGACCAGGCGGGTGTCCTCCGGGTCGAGGGAGTCCAGGAACTGTTCGACTACGCGGCGATACTGTCCGGCCAGCCGGTTCCCGAGTCCGATAGCGTCGCCATCGTGACGAACGCCGGCGGTCCGGGCGTGATGGCGACCGACGCGGTGGGGGACGCCGACCTCTCGCTGGCCGGGTTCGCCGACGGGACCGTCGACGCGCTCTCGACGGCGCTCCCCGCGAACGCGAACGTCTACAACCCCATCGACGTCATCGGTGACGCGCCCGTCGAGCGGTTCGTCGAGGCGCTGGACCTCGCGCTGGCGGATCCGAACGTCGGCTCGGCGGTCGTCATCGCGTGCCCGACCGCGACGCTCTCCTTCGAGGACCTCGCGGAGGCGGTCACGGCGCTCGGCGAGGAGCACGGCAAGCCCCTGACGGTGAGCCTGATGGGCGGGAGTTCCACCCGCGAGGCGAGCCGGACACTCAGCCGGGCGGGCGTGCCGACGTACTTCGACCCCGCGCGGGCGGTCCGGTCGCTCGACGCCCTCCGGGCGTACCGCGAGGTCCGCGGGACGGAGTACGAGGAGCCGAGGGCGTTCGACGTCGACCGCGATCGCGCCCGGGCGGTGCTGGCCGACGCCGGGCGCCGGGGCACCTCCCGACTCGGCGTCGAGGCGATGGGGATGCTCGAGGCCTACGGCATCCCCATCCCGGAGGGGGAGGTGGTGACCTCGCCCGGCGAGGCCGAACGGGTCGCGGACCGGATCGGCGGAGAGGTGGTGATGAAGGTCGTCTCGCCGGACATCCTCCACAAGTCCGACATCGGCGGGGTGAAGATCGGGGTCCCCAGGGAGGAGGTCCGGGACGCCTTCGAGGACCTGACGACGCGGGCGCGGCGCTACCAGCCCGACGCCGAACTGCTCGGCGTGCAGGTCCAGGAACTACTGGACACCTCGGAGGGTGTCGAGACCATCGTCGGGACGAACCGGGACCCGCAGTTCGGTCCGCTCGTGCTGTTCGGCCTCGGCGGGATCTTCGTCGAAGTCCTGGAGGACACCGCCGTTCGGGTCGCGCCGGTCGCCGAGCCGGAGGCCCGCGAGATGGTCGGGGACATCCGCGCGACGCCGCTGCTGCGGGGCGCTCGCGGCCGCGAGCCGGTCGACGAGTCCGCCGTCGTCGAGACGATCCAGCGCCTCTCCCAGCTGGTCACCGACTTCCCGGCGATCCTCGAACTCGACGTGAACCCGCTCGTCGCGACGCCCGACGGCGCGACCGCCGTCGACGTCCGGCTGACCGTCGATCCCGAGGCGCTGCCCGAACCCGACCCGGATGCCACCGACACCACGGAGATACAGCAATGAACCCGATCCTCGTCACATCGACCGGAGAGAGCACAGGCAAGACCGCCGTCGCGCTGGCGCTCGCACTCGCCGCCCGCGAGGACGGCCGCGACGTCGGCTTCATGAAGCCGAAGGGCACCCGACTGCAGTCCTCGGTCGGCAAGACCCTCGACGAGGACCCGATGCTCGCTCGGGAGCTACTCGGCCTCGACGCGGCGATACACGAGATGGAGCCCGTCGTCTACTCGCCGACGTTCGTCCAGGAGGTCGTCCGCGGCCGCGAGGACGCGGCGAGCCTCCGGGATACGGTCCGGGAGGCCTACGAGAGCCTGGCCGCCCACCACGACCTGATGGTGATCGAGGGGGGCGGGCTCGCCATCGGTGGTATCGTCGACCTGACCGACGCGGACGTGGCCGACCTGCTCGACGCCTCGGTCCTGCTCGTCGCCCCCTACGGGGAGCCGGGCGACGTCGACACGGTCGTCGACGCGGCCGACCGACTGGGCGAGCGGCTCGGCGGCGTGCTGTTCAACGCCGTCGGCGACGCCGCCTACGACGACCTGACGACCGACGTGACCCCGTTCCTCGAGGGGCGTGGGATCCGAGTTTTCGGCGCGCTCCCGCGGGTCCGGGAGCTCGCGGGCGTCACCGTCGAGGAGCTCGCCGAGGAGATCGGCGCGGAGCTGCTCGCCTCGACGGGGAGCGAGGAGTTCGTCGAGCGGTTCGTCGTCGGCGCGATGGGGGCGAACGAGGCGCTCACCCAGTTCCGGCGGACCCGCGACGCCGTCATGGTCACCGGCGGGGACCGGGCCGAGATACAGACCGCCGCACTGGAGGCTCCCGGGGTGCGGGCGCTCGTCCTGACCGGCGGGTTCCGCCCGCCGGGGACCGTCCTCGGCCGCGCCGAGGAGGCCGGAAAGCCCGTCCTGCTGGTCCAGTCGGACACCGCCACCGCCATCGATCGCATCGAGTCGGTCATCCGCTCGGGCCGGGTGCGGAACCGCGAGACCGTCGAGCGGATGGGCGACCTCCTCCGGAACTACGCCGACGTGGGCGCGATGCTGTCGCTGGCGGGCGAGGTCGACGAGGCGTAGCGTGTCCCGTCGCTCGTGCGTCCCGGTGTGACGTCGTCGACCGTCGCGGCGACGGTCGGGGACCGCCGCACCCACCGAAACTACAAGTGGATACTCGGGAGAGGACCGGACGATGTCCTGGAACCACGGCTACGAGCGGGCGAACGGGATCGAATTCCACTACGTTCGGGAGGGATCGGGGTTCCCGCTGTTCCTGGTCCACGGCTGGCCGGAGTACTGGCGGACGTGGCACAAGAACGTCCCCGTACTCGCCGAGTCCTTCGACGTGATCGTGCCGGACCTGGCGGGGTTCGGGGACTCCGAGAACCCGGACGCTCCGGCCACCGAGGGGTACGGTGTCGAGGGGCACGTCGCCGATCTGACGGCGCTCGCCGAAGCACTCGACGTCGAGGAGTTCGGGTTCGTCAGCCACGACCTCGGGGCCTACGTCGGACAGCGGATCGCACGCGAACGGCCGGAGCTCGTCCGCGGACTGTTCTTCTTCGACTGTCCGTATCCGGGGATCGGGAAGCGGTGGCGGGACCCCGACCACGTCGGCGAGATCTGGTACCAGTCGTTCAACCAGCAGCCCTGGGCGGCGGACCTGGTCGGTGCGACTCGCGAGACCTGTCGGACGTACATCGAGCACTTCCTCACCCACTGGGCGGGGGACCCCGAGGCGTTCGACGAGGCCGACCGCGAAGCCTGGGTCGACACCTTCTCGCAACCCGGCAACCTCCAGGGCGGGTTCGACTGGTACCTGGCCGCCGAGGCGGACCGGAAACGGCTGATGGGCGAGGGGGCGCCCGAGATGGACCCCATCGAGGTCCCGACGCGGGTCCTGTGGGGCGAAGCGGATCCCATCCTCCGGTCCGAGTGGGCGGACCGGCTGGACGAGTACTTCACCGACTACCGACTGGACACCGTTCCCGACGCCGGGCACTTCGTCCACTACGAGCGTCCGGACCTGTCGAACGAGGCGATCGCGTCGTTCTTCGGTGACGCCCCGTAGCTCCGACAGCCGTCCCGTCGTCGTATCCCAGGGGAGGGACAGTTCCCGACCCCCACAACCTTGTTACGCCGATCCATAGAGAGTGGGACGATGCCAGCCGACGCCGACCTCGGGAACGACGACCTCACCGTGACGGTGGCCGACGACGGGCTCGTCGTCCGCGCGACCATCGACCGCGCGGAGAAGCGCAACGCTCTGAACGACGCCGTCCTCGACGGTCTCGCGGACGTCCTCGACTACGCCGACGAGTCGTCCGCGCGGGTCGTCGTCCTCCGTGGAGCCGGGGGGAACTTCTGTGCCGGAGGTGACCTCGAGTCGATGGCCGGAAGCTTCGGACAGGGCGCACAGGCGTTCCGCGAGGGGTTCGGCACGCTCGCGGGCCTGATGGAGCGGATGGTCGAGACGGGTGCGCTCGTCGTCGCCGCCGTGGAGGGCTACTGCCTCGCCGGCGGGATGGGCCTCGCCGCGTCGTGTGACGTCGTCCTCGCGAGCGCGGACGCCACCTTCGGCACCCCGGAGGTCGACGTCGGCCTGCTCCCCGCGCAGGCGATGGTCCCTATCATGCGGACAGTCAACGAGAAGCAGGGCCTGAAACCCCTGTTCACCGGCGAACGCATCGACGCCGCGCGCGCCGACGAGATCGGGTTCACCTCGGAGGTCGTCCCGGCGGACTCCTTCGACGCCGAACTCGACGGGCTGGTCGACGACCTCGCGGCCTCCTCGCCGGTGATGATCGAGATGGGCAAGGACGCCTTCTACAACCAGCGCGAGATGGGGTTCTCCGAGGCGCTGTCCTACATGCGGGAGGTGATCGCGCTGGTCGCGATGAGCGGGGAGACCGAGGCCGGTATCGAGGCGTTCCTGACCGGCGAGGAGCCCGAGTGGAAGGGGCGATAGCCGTGATGGACCAGGACTCCACGAAGGGGAACGATCCCGAGCGGGTGGTCATCAGCGCGGCGCTCACGGGAGCGCTCACCACCCGCGACCAGTGCGAGCACATCCCCTACACGCCCGAGGAGATCGCCGAGGATGCGGCTGCGGCCCGCGAGGCTGGCGCGTCGGTCGCGCACATCCACGCGCGGACCGAGGACGGCGCGCCGACGTTCGAGACCGAGGCGTACGAGCGCATCCACGAGGCCGTGCGCGAACGGACCGACATCGTGGTCAACTTCTCGACCGGCGCCGTGGGCGAGCCGGTCGAGTCGCGGCTGGAGTACCTCCGGGCGGCCGAGCCGGAGGTGGCGGCGCTCAACATGGGCTCGATGAACTACGCGAAGTACAGCGAGTCCCGGGACGACTTCGTCTTCGACATGGTGTTCCAGAACCCGTTCTCGGAGATCCGGCAGTTCCTCGGGGCGATGAACGAGCACGGTATAAAACCCGAACTGGAGTGCTTCGACACGGGCCACGTCGGGAACATCCGGCCGTTCCTCCAGTCGGACGAACTCGAACATCCCGTTCACTTCTCGCTGATCATGGGTGTCCTCGGGGGCATCCCGGCGAGCGTGGAGAACCTCGCCCACCAGGTCCGGGGACTTCCCGAGGACGCCACCTGGCAGGTCATCGGCATCTCCCGTGACCAGTGGCAGCTCGTCGCCGCCGCGCTCGCGATGGGTGGGAACGTCCGGGTCGGGCTGGAGGACAACTTCTACCTCCCGGACGGGGAGACGGCGACGAACGCCGAGCTCGTCTCGAAAGCGGCCGGACTCGCCCGGGACGTCGGGCGCGAACCGGCGACGCCCGACGAGGCACGGGAGATACTCGACGTCGGGTGACGTCGGCGGGAGTGGGACCCGGGGCTGTCGGTGCGGCGGTCGAAAGAAGTCGGGATCGGACGGTAGCTCGTCCGGCGGCGCTCAGAACGCGCCCGGGACGACGTCGATGTCGGCGTGGAGCCCCTCGCGAACGGCCGCGTGGACGTGACAGATCTCCTCGCCGAGCCCGATCAACGACTCGACCTGCTCGTCGTCGAGGTCGTCCTCGACGTGGATGGTAAAGCTGATCGAGGCGAGGTCGTCGTCCTCGTCCAGTTCGGCCGCTGCCTCCGTCTCGATCTTCCCGAGCGAGAGGTCGTGTTCCCGCTGGGCGCCCGCGCGGAACGCGAACGTGTAGCAGGAGGCGTAGTCCGCGACGAGCACCTCGTTGGGCGTCGGCCCGTCGCTCCCGGTGGCGTCGATGCTCAGCTCGAAGTCGCCGACGCGGCTGGACGCGAAGAACGCCTCCTCGTTGACGGTGTGGGATTCGATATCTGCCATAGCAGTGTGTGGTTCTGGCGCCTGGAACAAAAAGGTGCCCGAGTCGTGCGGGGGGACTCTCGGGGCGGGAAGCGCCGCCCCTAGGCCCCCACGGGCTACTCCAGGGTGAACGACTCGTCGCCGTCGAGGACGACCACCTCGGCGTCGTTGCCCGTGGCCCTGACCTCCCGGACGAACTCGTCGGTGTCGATCTCGATGGCCGGGAAGCTGTCGTAGTGCATCGGGAACGCGTAGTCCACGTTCAGCCAGTCGACGGCGATGGCGGCCTGGGCCGGACCCATGGTGTAGTGGTCGCCCGCGGGTACCGCCGCGGCGTCGGGTTCGAGGAACGGGGCGATGACGTCACGCATCTCGGTCATCAGGCCGGTGTCACCCGCGTGGTAGAACGTCGTCGCCTCGGGGTCGGACTCCTGGGTCGGCTTCGAGTCCGAGATCACGTAGCCGGTCGGCATCCCCGTGTCGTACTCGTAGGAGGTGTTCAGCCCGGAGGTGTGGTCCGCCCGGTGCATCGTCACGAACGCGTCGCCACACCCGACGGTGCCACCGATGTTCATACCGATGGCGTCCTCGAGGCCGTGTTCGTCGGCCATATAGGCCGTTATTTCGGGGGTCGAGACGAGCGTGGCGTCCGGGAACGCCGGCGCGTGGGCGATGTGGTCGGCGTGTCCGTGCGTGAGGAGGACGTAGTCCGGCGACTCGACGTCCTCGGGACCGAGGTCCGTCTTCGGGTTGTCGAAGAACGGGTCGACGAGGAGGTGGGTGTCGCCGACGACGACGCGCCAGGTCGAGTGGCCGTGCCAGGTCAGTTCCATGACGGCCGGTCGTTCTTCCGGGCGGGACTTAACGGTTCAGGAGTCCCGGGACCGGGGCGGACCGGGGGGAGCGTGCGGGCCCGTCACGAATCACGCACCCGCCCACCCCGCGATCGGTGCATGTAGAAAACGGATGGAAGCAAATTATATAAGATGGATATAATAGTTTGTTTCCGTGAATGTGATCGACGTATCCGACGGAAGTGGCAGCAGTAGATGACATGCCGTGCTATCATAGGTCTAATATAGTTTATATATATGAGTAACGTATCGACGTTTGTAATGTCTCTCATCACACGACGCGACGCCATCAAGGCCACCGCCGGATTCGCCGCCGGGATCACGCTGGCGTCCGGAGCGGGCACGGTTGCGGCCTCCTCCGAGGACGCGAGGATCGACATCAAACCCGGGTCGTGGCCGAACTCGATCAATCCGAACGCGAACGGCGTCATCCCGGTCGCGCTACTGGAGGTCTTCAACAGCAGGATCACCGTCCAGGGGGACGCCGCCATCACCGGTGATGGGATCGATGTGCTCCTCGACGAGGGGGAACACAACGAGCGGACAGTGACGGTGGCCATTCCCAGGTTCGCACCGCTCGACGTGTTCGACCGGAACGGTGACGGGGACATCACGACCAACGAGGCGGAGCGCGCTCTGACGAACGGACTCGGGATCCCGCCGCTCCGGGCCTCGGTCGAGGACGTCGACGGCGACGGCGACGACGACCTGATCATGCACTTCGACAAGGAGGTGTTCTTCGACGTGGTGCCGGACGTCTCGATGAACGATCGGTTCGACGCGGCACTGATCGGCGTGATCGAGTGGCCCGAAACCACCCCCGGATCCGACGGACGACGTCTGTTCGACGGCGCCGACGAGATCCGCATCGTCGGCGGAGGCCGGGGAGGAGGTCGGGGCCGACCCTGAACGGCCACGAGGACCGCGAGGAGCACTCCGCCGGATTTAGCCCACACGACCCGTCATCCGCCACCCGACCTCGATTACGACGACCCGGACGGCGTCGGTCGCCCCACCGACACGTATATAACACTTCCTCACATCAGCCACCCCCTTCAGGTGTGAAACGGTCGACAGAGGTTCGAAGCGCGTTTCCGGCAGATATAGCCGTTAGACGGCCGTGATCGAACGAATCTCGGTACGCGGTGTCACGAAAAGGTTAAATACTTTTCGCCCTTACTGAGGGTAAGGAGCTGCCCACGGGATTCTTCGGCGCCCGGTCCCCCCCGAGGGGCGCTTCTCGCACCCACCATGAGCGAAACCACCATCAGAACCTACGAGCGAGAGAAACAGGAGGACGAGGACGTAGCGCCCGAGGACGAACTCGTCTGTCCGGAGTGTGGCGGCCGGCTCGAGAGCGACACCGAGCACGGCGAGGTCGTCTGTGGAGACTGTGGGCTGGTCGTCGAGGAGGACGAGATCGACCGCGGCCCCGAGTGGCGCGCGTTCGACGCCGGCGAGCGCGACCAGAAGTCCCGGGTCGGCGCCCCGACGACGAACATGATGCACGACAAGGGGCTCTCGACGAACATCGGCTGGCAGGACAAGGACGCCTACGGCCGACAGCTCTCGACCCGCCAGCGCCAGAAGATGCAGCGGCTCCGCACCTGGAACGAGCGGTTCCGCACCCGCGATTCGAAAGAGCGCAACCTCAAGCAGGCCCTCGGCGAGATCGACCGCATGGCCAGCGCGCTCGGCCTCCCCGAGAACGTCCGGGAGACCGCGAGCGTCATCTACCGGCGTGCGCTGGCCGACGACCTGCTGCCCGGGCGCTCCATCGAGGGCGTGGCCACGGCGGCCGTCTACGCCGCCGCCAGACAGGCCGGCGTCCCACGGAGCCTCGACGAGGTCGAGATGGTCTCGCGGGTCGACAAGATGGAGCTCACCCGCACGTACCGGTACGTGATCCGCGAACTCGGCCTGGAGATCCAGCCGGCCGACCCCGAGAGCTACGTCCCCCGGTTCGCCAGCGACCTCGGCCTCTCCGACGAGGCCGAACGACGCGCCCGGGAGCTGCTCACGTCGGCCAAGGAGGCGGGCATCCACTCCGGGAAGTCCCCGGTCGGGCTCGCGGCCGCGGCCGTCTACGCCGCCGCGCTGCTCACCAACGAGAAGGTCACCCAGAGCCAGGTCAGCGACGTGGCCAACATCTCGGAGGTGACCATCCGAAACCGGTACAAGGAGCTGCTCGAGGCCGGCGAGACCGTCGCGGCCTGATACGGACGAGCCCGATCGGACGACGACGGCCGTCCGTACGAGCTCCTCCCCGTTCGTGGTGACCTGGATCGGCGCCCTGCAACGTGGTGCGTCGACCCGTGCTCGGGCGCGACCGAGGCGTTTGCTAACCTTTTTCACGCTGTCCGCCCTCCCCGGACGTCATGGAGGAGACGTACGTCAGACTACTGTGTCCCGAATGTGGGAAACACTGGGAGCAGTCGCCGAGCGACCTCCCGGAGCCGTCGCGGACGTTCCACTGCCCCGGGTGTCACGCCAGCCGGCGGCTCTCGGAGTTCGCCCGGACGGAACACGACCTCCGGACGATGCGGGAGCTGTAGCCGTCTCGCGGGGCTACCCCCCGGTCGCCGACCGGGCACCACACGCGGTGCACTGTCTGACGTACGCTCCCCGTTCGCGCTCCAGGCGGGTATCGGGTAGTCCGCACTCCGGACAGACGACGTACGCCTCCGCGTAGGACTCGATGGCGTCCCGGATCCGCCCGGTGCCGAAATCCCCGGTCAGCCGCAGCCGACCCCGCTCGTCGATGGTCGCGCTGGTCCCGACCTCGTTCTGGAGGTGGCGCATGACGTGGTCGGGCTCGCGGTCGAGCCGGTCGACCACGTCCTGGAAGTTCTCGAAGACCGTGACGTTGCCCTCCTGGCGGACCTCCGGGTCGGGCAACTGGAACCGCTCTGCCTCCCCCTCGATGTCGGGCGTCTCCGCGAGTGCTCGGTCGAGTCGGTCCTCGTAGTCCATACGGGACGGTCCGACGCCTCGAGTCAAAAACCCTTGCGGAGCCGACGGTCGGTCATCCTTCACGAACGTTCCACCGGGCGAAACGGTCACACACGGGCGCCTGAGACGTTCTGAGCGGGGTGCGTGTTAACGAGACTCAGGATAATACTATAAACGTGCGGTGGTTACGCAAGAGCGACCATGAAGAAGCAGGAGCTCATTCATCTCCACGGCCTGCTTGCGGAGGTACGCAGCCACTACGAGCAGTCCATCGGAACCGACGTCGACGACGAGAGCTACCGGGAACTCGGCGTGCGTCCGACATCGATCCACAAGTCGAAGACCGACCACAAAGCAGCCGTCTTCGCACTCGCGGACGGGATCACCGCGGAGATGAAAGCGGAGACCGAGCAGCCGGTCTCCCCGACCGCCGACTGAGTTCTGTCCCAAAAGCGGGACGTACCGAGGGCCACCGACCAGCCCCCGCTCCGGACGACGTCTCCCGGAGCGGGTCAGTTCTCGTCGATGAGGTCCTCGAATTCGGGGAGGACGTCGTCCGTGTCGGACTCCTCGTCCGGATCGGCGGCCTCGACCGATTCGTCGTCGCTCGCGACCGATTCGTCGTCGCCCTCGTCGTCACTCCCGGAGCCTCCATCGTCCTCGTCGATGACCTCGCTGACGAGCACCTCGAGCGGGATGTTCTCGAGCCGCTGGCCGATCTCCTTCCGGGCGATGCGGGAGGCGTGCTCCTCGCGCTCGACGTTGAACACCGTCATCTCGAGTTCGAGCGCCACGAGTCCCTCGTCGGCCGCGATGAACGCCGGTTCGAGCGCCTCGGCACAGTGGGGACAGGACCGCTCGCCCATGTCGATCTCGACGTAGTTGAGGTCGGGGTTGAGCATCTCGCCCGTCTTGGAGATGGCGATGCGGACCGCCTCGTCGGCGGTCGCCACGTCGTACACCGGAACGGCGGCCTCCACGACGACTCGACAGTCCATGGTGGTCCACGATTCTCGTTCAAGCGACATGAAACTTCGCCCGTCGGGAACACGCCACACACCCGGTCGGTGGGATGGAGTCGAAAGCGGGAAGCGTCGGGCCCCCGCCCTCCGGGACATGCACGAGGGCGTCGTTCCGGGCGAGCGGCTCGCCGGAGGGTTCGACATGCAGGCGACCGTCGAGAGCGGGCAGACCTACCTCTGGTCGCGGGGCGACGACGGCATGTTCGAGGACGACGTCCCCCACGGCGGCGACGCCTGGTACCGGACGGTGCTCCCGACGACCCACACTGCGACGGGCGAGCCGGAGGTGTTCTGCGCGCGGTGGACCGGCAGCGACCTGGAATGGCGGGCCTCCACCCCCGACGCGCCCGAGCACCTCACCCACCTCCTCCGGCTCGAGGACGACCTCGACGCAATCGTCCGTGCCTCACCCGACCTGCGGCTGCTCCGGCGGGCCTACGACCGCTACCGCGGGATGCGCCTGGTTCGGGATCCGCACTTCGGCTCGCTCGTCTCGTTCATCTGCTCGGCACAGATGCGGGTCGAGCGCATCCACGGGATGGTCCAGCGGCTCGCCCGCGCGTACGGCGAGGCCGTCGAGTTCGACGGCGAGACCCTCCACGCGTTCCCGACGCCCGCACAGCTGACGGAGGCGACCGAGGCCGAACTCCGTGACCTCTCGCTGGGCTACCGCGCGCCGTACGTAAAGCGGACGGCGGAGATGGTCGCCTCCGGCGAGGCCGACCCCGAAAACGCGGCGGGGATGGCCTACGAGGACGCCCGGGAGCACCTCACGCGGTTCGTCGGCGTCGGGGAGAAGGTCGCCGACTGCGTGCTGCTGTTCTCGCTCGGGTTCCTCGAGGCCGTCCCGCTCGACACCTGGATCCGGACGGCCATCGCGGAGTACTACCCCGACTGCGACCGCGGGAGCTACAAGGAGACCTCGCGGGCGATCCGCGAGCGGTTCGGCGGCGAGTACGCCGGCTACGCACAGACGTACGTCTTCTTTTACCTCCGTACCGGCGGCGAGTAGGACCGCGACGGGGGGGACCCTCGATACTCACCCGGACTCGAACGCCCGGACGCGCTCGGCGACCGCTCCCCGGAACGCTCGCATCTCGGACTCGTCCCACCCCTCCGCGACGGCGTGCCCGAGCCGGAACGACTCCTCGAGGGTCGCCTCGAACAGCGCGTCGAACGTCGCTGTCTCGTCGAGGTCGGCCGCGAGCCGCTCGACGAGGTCCTCGGTGACGACGACCGCCGCGAGCGTCTCGGGGTCGGTCGGTAGGTCCGGGCCGGCGTCCCCGGACGTCCTCGCGTCGGGGTTCCGGCGGGCCGCGCGGTTCCCGTGGCTGTCCCGGACGACGATCCCCGCCGCGGGACCGTCGTACCACGCGGAGTCGGGTATCTCGTACCGCCCCGGGTAGAAGTGTCTCACGGGTAGTTCCTTCTCGAACGCGTTCACCGCGGCGAGGCCGAGTCCCTCGAACGCCCGCTCGACGGCGTCGTTCGGGAGCCACCGCTCGCGAGTCCCGTCCCAGGCGTCGAACCCCAGGAACGGCGGGAGCCGCCCCCAGTCGTACTCGACGCCGTCCCGGACGGTGGCGACCCCGTAGAAGACGAGTCCGGTGGCACTGCTCGCCTCCCGCAGGAGCGCGTCGACGTCGAACGACCGCCGGACGTGCCCGACCGACCGCCGGAGCCGGAGCGGCGGGCTTTCCTCGAACGTCCGCTCGCCCGCCGCGAACCGGAGGTATCCTCCCTCCGTGACCCCGAACCGGAGCGCCTCCCCGGCGGCGAGTTCGCGTATCCAGACGCTCCCCTCGAACTGTTCCGCGGGAGGCGACTCGAGGTCCGGGACCGACGGGTACGGCTTCACGCCCCCCGGTTCCGCCCGCGCGGGCATAAACGCTCGGCGACCGACTTTTCGGCCACGGGCGCCTACCGGAGCACATGTCCGACGACGACCGAACTCGCGCGCACGTGTTCGTCTCCGGGCGCGTCCAAGGCGTCTACTACCGGGCGAACACACGCGAAACCGCCCGCGAACGGGGTGTCGACGGCCGGGTGCGGAACCTCGACGATGGCCGCGTCGAGGCGGTGTTCGAGGGACCCCGAGAGGCCGTCGAGTCGATGGTCGAGTGGTGTCACGAGGGGTCGCCTCGGGCGGACGTGCGGGACGTCTCCGTCGAGTACGGGGAGCCGGAGGGGCTGAAGGGGTTCGAGATACGGCGGTGAGTCGACTCTCAGGGCCGAGAGGAGTCTGTTCTCTCGGGCCGAAGTTGGCGGTAGGTCCATCGGCGAGTGGGAGAGCCACATCTCCGGGGCGGTTCCCCGCATCGTTAACCGAACCCCCACCGAACGACTGGCCATGATACCGGCACGGGAAGTCGCGGTCCTCGACGCGAACGCCGAGGCCCTCGGCGTCCCCCGAAAGAAGCTGATGGAGTCGGCGGGCAACGCCGTCGCCCGGGCGGTCCGTGAGCTCGTAGAACCGGGATCGAGCGTGGCCGTCGTCTGCGGCCGGGGCAACAACGGCGGCGACGGCCTGGTGGCCGCCCGCTTCCTCGCCGGCTACGACGTGACGGTCCACCTGCTCGGACGCGCGGAGACGATCTCGACCCGCATCGCCGCGGAGAACTGGGCGGCGCTGGTCGAGGCCGAGATGGACGCCCGGGAGGTGACCGACTCGACGGCCCTCGACCTGGGCGACCCGGACCTCGTGGTCGACGCGATGCTCGGGACCGGAATCGCGGGGGACCTGCGCGAGCCGGAGCGTAGCGCCGCCCGACTGACGAACGAGTCGGGCGCGACCGTGCTCTCCGTGGACGTCCCCTCCGGGGTGGAGGCGGACACGGGCGAATCGTACGCGGGGGCGGTCGAGGCCGACCACGTCGTCACGTTCCACGACACGAAGCCCGGACTGGAGGCGGTGGACGCCGAGGTCCGGATCGAGCCCATCGGCATCCCCGAGGCCGCCGAGACGTTCGTCGGACCGGGGGACCTCCTGCGGCTGGACCGGGACCCCGGGAGCCACAAGGGCGACCACGGCGAGGTGCTCGTGGTCGGCGGCGGACCGTACACGGGCGCGCCCACGTTGTCCGCCCGGGCGGCGCTCCGCGCCGGCGCGGACCTCGTCCGGGTCGCCTGTCCTGAGGGCATCGCCCGGGAGGTCCAGGGGTTCAGCGAGGACCTCATCGTGCGGTCGTTCGCCGGCGACCACCTCCGTCCCGGCCACGTCCAGCGGCTCGCCGCGATGGCGACCGAGCACGACACGGTCGTCTTCGGACCGGGACTCGGCGACCACGATGAGACCCTGGAGGCGGTCCGGTCGTTCCTCGGGGTCTACGAGGGGACGGCGGTCGTCGACGCGGACGCCCTCCAGGTGGTCCCCGACGTCGAGACGGAAGCGACGCTGGTCTGTACGCCACACCAGGGCGAGCTGGAGAGGATGGGCGGGGAGACGAGCGACGACTGGCGCAGGCGGGCGGACCTCGTCGAGCGGTTCGCGGCCGACCTCGGCCACGTCCTCCTCGTCAAGGGCGCCTACGACGTGATATCCGACGGCGAGCGGACGCGAGTGGGTAGAACCGGGAACCCCGGGATGACCGTCGGCGGGACCGGCGACGTGCTCGCGGGGGTGACCGGTGCGCTCGCGTGCGTGCTCCCGCCGGAACACGCCGCGGCTGTCGCCGCCTACGCCAACGGTCGTGCGGGCGACATCGTCGCCGGGGAGCGCGGGTTCGGCCTGCTCGCCACGGACCTGATCGACGCACTGCCGGCCGCGCTCCGGAGGGCGAACGATGAGTGAGGAGGGCAGTGCGGACCCCGATGGTCCCGATCGGGAGCTCACGCACGTCGACGAGGCCGGTGACGTCCAGATGGTCGACGTCGGGGACAAACCCGACACCGCGCGTCGGGCGGTCGCCCGCGGGGAGATCCACCTCCGCGAGTCGACCGTCGAGGCAGTCCGGGCGAACGACGTGGCGAAGGGCGACGTGCTCGCCACCGCCCGCGTCGGCGCGGTCCAGGCGGTCAAGCACACCTGGGAGACCATCCCGATGTGTCATCAGATACCCATCACGAACGTCGACACCGAGTTCGACGTCGGCGACGACCGGATCACGCTCGCCGTCGCCGTCGAGACGATGGGCAAGACGGGCTGCGAGATGGAGGCCCTCGAAGGGGTGACGACGGGCCTGAACGTCGTCTGGGACATGGTCAAGGCCGTCGAGAAGGACGAGGCGGGACAGTACCCCGAGACACGTATCTCGGACGTCCGAGTGGTTTCAAAGGCGAAGCGGCGGCCGGACGGATAGGGCCCGTCGTCGGTATCTGCTGGAGTACGACCCACTCGGGACGGCCCCAGGACCGATGGTCGGACCGACCCACGAACGGGGCCAGTACGCCTACGGGGAACGGCCGCGGTCGGAACACCCGGGTTCGGACGGGATGGCGTATCGGTACGGAGCGTATCGAGCGAGACGCGCGGTATCGGGGACGAGAGCCGGACCGCGCCGGACCGGATCGGACCTGAACGGCCCGGAGCGGACCTTACTGGTCATGCTCGGGTTATCGGGTTCGGAGTCGTTCGGAACGTCTAAACGGCGAGTGGGGGTAGTCGGCATCGTGCGTCACGGCGAACTCGGAGAGCGGTCGCCGCTGCTCGTCGCGGCTCTCGGAGCGGTGCTCCTTCTCGTCGCCGTGGGCTGGCACGCGCGCGAACTCCTGGTCCTCGACAGTCCGGTCGGCCCCCTCGTCGCGGTGCTCCTAGATGGGGTTCCGGCCCTGGGGCTCGTCTACGGCGGCTACCGGCTCTCCGGGACCGACCTCGGTCTCCGGGGGCTGTCGACGGTCCTCGTCTGGTGTCTCGCCGGCGCCCTCCTGTTCCTGACCGTGATCGGCGCGACGCTCATCGTGCGCGCCGTCGAGGGTCGCGTCGTCAGCGAACCCGTGTTCGCGCTGCTGGTCGCGGCCGAGGCGGGCGCGATAGCGGGGCTCGTCGCGGGCTACTACGCCGCCCGGGCACGGAGGGACGCTCGCCGGGTGCGGACGGCGAACGACGCGCTGGCGTTCGTCAACGAACTCGTCCGTCA
Organism: Haloarculaceae archaeon; assembly: GCA_036625905.1. Lineage (GTDB taxonomy): Archaea > Halobacteriota > Halobacteria > Halobacteriales > Haloarculaceae > Salinirubellus. The sequence goes on along the minus strand of JAZKST010000006.1, from coordinate 51,041 downwards.
CGACCTGCGGAACGACCTGGCCGTGATCGAGGGACAGGCCGACCTCCTTGTCGCCGACCGCCCGTCCGGCGACGCCGACCTCGACACGACCCCGGGCGACCCCGCCGTCATCGGCGACAAGGCCGAGGAGGCACTCGCTCGCATCGAGACCTCGCGCGCAATCGCGGAGACGCTGACCGGCGAGCCGAATCTCGAGGCGGTCGACCTCGTCGGCCTCGTCGAAGAGATGGCCACCCGGATCGACGACGCGTTCGGCGTTCAGGTGCGGACCGACCTCCCCGAGGAGGCCCGCGTCACCGCGAACGCCGGGCTGCGGTCGGTCGTGGACAACCTGCTCGAGAACGCCGTCGAACACAACGACGCCGACGAGCCGACGGTGGCCGTCTCCGTACGGACCGGTGCCGAGACGGCTCGGCTGACCGTCCGGGACAACGGGCCGGGCATCCCCGAAAAGCGTCGGGCGACCCTGTTCGAGACCCGGGGGGACGACACGGGGGGCAGTGGGCTCGCGCTGGTACGGCGGCTGGTCGAGGCCTACGGCGGCGACGTGTGGGTTGAGGGGAACGAACCCCGCGGCTCGGCGTTCGTCGTGGAACTCCCGCGGGCCGTGGACGGGGGGCGGTGACCGCCCGCCGCCGGTCGCTCTAGAGGTGCGACCGACGAACCGCTCGGCTCAAGCGTCGACGGGCGCGGCGACGTCGCTGGCCTTCGCCCGCGCCCGCTCGACGACCGAGGGGCGGGCCTGGAAGGAGATGGTCACCTGCTCGCCGTAGTCGACGTCCTCGACGTGGGCGTTGTCGTGGATCCAGGAGACGAGGCTCATGGCGTCGTCGCACATGGGAAGGACGAGCCGCTCGGGTTCGAACGGCGGGAGCTCGCGATCGATCCGGGCCTTCAGCTCCTCGATGCCGGTGGACTCGGTCGCGCTCACCGCGATGGGGTTCGGCGCGAGCGAGGAGAGCGCCTCGCGCTTGTGCTCGAGTTCGGCCTCGGCGACGCGGTCGACCTTGTTCAGCACCGTGACGATGGGGGCCTCGTTGCGCTCGTAGAGCGTGTCGTGGCTGGTGACGAGCCGTTCGCGGATCTCCTCGATCGGGTCCGAGACGTCCACGACGAGGAGGACGAGGTCGGCGCGGTAGACCTCCGAGAGCGTGGACTTGAACGACTCGACGAGCCAGTGCGGGAGGTCGGAGATGAACCCGACGGTATCCGTGAGGAGGACGTCCCGGCGGTCGGTCTCCATCCGGCGGGTGGTGGTTCCCAGGGTGGTGAACAGGCGGTCCTCGGACTCGGCGGTCCGGTCGAGGTCCGGGTGGAGGCCCTCGTTCTCGTCGACGTCGAGGTCCGTCGCGAGCCGGCGGAGGAGCGTCGACTTCCCGGCGTTCGTGTATCCCGCCAGCGCGACGAGGTCGAACCCGGACTCGCGGCGCTGTTCGCGCCGGTGCTGGTCGGTCTCCTCGATCCGGTCGAGCTCGGCCCGGATACTGGAGATCTGCTTCTTGATGTCCTCCTCGCGGGACTCGTCGTACTCGCCGAGCCCCATGAACCCCGGGCGCTCGTCGCGCCTGGCGAGCGAGACCTTCGCCTCGGTCCGTGGGAGTTCGTACCTGAGCTCGGCGAGTTCGACCTGGAGCTGTGCCTTCTTGGTGTTGGCACGCTGACCGAATATCTCCAGGATGAGCCGGAAGCGGTCCATCAGCTCGACCCCCTCGGGCAAGAGGTTCCCGAGGTTGAACGTCTGGTAGGGTCCGAGACGGTTGTCGAAGAGGACGGTCCCCGCCTCGGTGGCCTCGACGACCCTGGCGAGCTCCTCGGCCTTCCCCTCCCCGATACAGGTCGCGGGGTCCTCCTTGCGGGTCTGTGTCACCTCCGCGGCGACCTCGTAGCCTGCCGCACGCGCCAGTTCGTGGATCTCCCCGGTGTCGGCGTCCCCGGAGTCGACACGCTTGACGACTACCGCCGTCTCCTCGTGTGTACCGGTCACTCGCCAGAATATAGGGGACTCCCGTACTTAAGTTCCGTCCCCGGGAAGGGCGCCTCGGCCGACCACACGTGTAAAAGCGGCACAAGAGACTTAGTCCGGGATGTACCTATCACCGGTATGGCACCGGAGATCGATTTCGCACAGCTCGGCCTCGACGTGGGGGGCGGGGCGGTGATCGGGGGTATCATCGGCTTCGCCGCGAAGAAGCTCGCCAAGGTGATCGCCGTCATCATCGGGCTGGAGCTGGCGCTGTTCAAGTTCCTGGAGTCCCAGCGGATCCTCACCGTCGACTGGGAGCGACTCTCGGCCGGCCTGGTCGGTGCCGGCGAGGCCGCGACCGCACAGACACCTCCGAACTGGGTGATGACGATCCTCTCGACGCTCTCCATCTCGGCGGGATTCACAGGCGGGTTCCTGCTCGGGTTCAAGAAGGGATAGTCGAGAACCCAGCCGTGCGGTCGTGAGCGGTGTCCCGATCGTCCATCTCAGATGACATACGAGGCGGACGCCCACGACTGAACCCCTGTCTTTTGCCCATACGTTCGCGGGACTCCAGAGTTGCGTTTCGGACGCTCTCGACGGTGATCTGGGATCGAAGAGACCGGGTCGAGATGCGATTCCATCGCAGCTACTGGGTAGGGGGTGGTCGAACGGGAGCTTCTCGGACATCCGTGATCGCTCCTTTTCCCGAAGTACACCGCCACATACCGCTACTTTCGCTCTCAGTCGCCGACAGTGTATCCCGTTCCGACGGTTCGATCTGTGGGTAAGAGACAGGCCTGAAGGCGCGGGCAGCTTACACCCGAGCGCCGCCGTCGACCGGGATCGCCGCGCCATTTATAAAGCTCGCGTGCTCGCTGGAGAGGAACGCGACGAGTTTCCCCAGGTCGAGCGGGTCGCCCGGCGCCTCGAACGGCGAGTCACGGAGCAGCGACGACCACGCCGTACCGAGGTCGGCGAAGACGCCGCCGTCGACGAGTTCCGTGAGGAACAGTTCGAGGTCCTCGGTGTCGTGTGGGCCGGGGAGGACCGAGTTCACGCGGACGTCCGGTGCGAACGACCTGGCCCCCGTCTCGGTCACGCCCTGGACCGCCCGGCCGAACGCGCTGGTCACCGAGAACTCCCCGCCGAGGGCCCGGACGACCGGGTTCGTCACGTTGACGATCGTCCCGTGGGCGGAGTCCTCGAGCCACGGGTAGCTCTCGCGGACCGTCCAGACGACGCTCATGAACAGCCGGTCGAACCCCCGGAACCAGTCCTCGTCGTCGACCTCGAGGAACCGCTCTGACTCCAGGGGACGAGGGCCGGTGACGAGGTGGTCGATGCCGCCGTACTGCTCGACGGTCTCGGCGACGAACGCCTCGACCTGGCTGCGGTCCCTGATATCGGCCTCGAGCCCGAAGATATCGCCCTCGCCGATGGCGTGGAGCCGATCGCTGGCGTACGCGAGGTCGCCGAGGTTCGGGCTCGCGAGCGCGACGTGCGCCCCCTGTCTCGAGAACGCCTCCGCACAGGCGTGGCCCAGTCCGGTCGCGCTCCCGGTGACCAGAGCCACGTTCCCGTCGAGGTCGAGGTCCATACCCGGATGTCGGCCACCGGGCCTAAAACCCTCACGGGGTGCCGAACCGCTGTCCTCGTCCTCGGGGACGGATCGGTATCGACGGACGGGTCAGCGCTCGCCGGCGACCCACTTGTCCGAGTAGGTCGTCCCGCAGGCACACGCGGCGTAGGCGTGGATCACATCTCCCTCCGCGTAGAGCCCCTCCATCTCGGGGTGGTGCGCCTCGGCGAAGGCGAAGACGAACTTGACGTAGTGCTCCGCGCCGTCGCCGGCCTCGGGACACGCGCCCGACGTGAGGTCCTCGTCGATCTCCCCTTCGGTGTCCATCGCGGTCCCGGCGAAGTCCATCGGATCGAGCGAGGTGGCACGCTGGAACGCCGCCCGCCCCTCCTCGCCGGCCACGACGAGGAGCACCCCCTCGTCGGTCCTGATGCCGAGCTCCGAGAGCGCCTCGACGTTCCCGACCCCCTCCTCGTGGAGGTAGATACAGACGTCGTCGGTCCGCTCGCCGCGGCGGAACGCCGCGTAGCGCGCCTCGGCGTCGGTCGGGCCGTCCTCACTCATCGGTGCCGTCCTCGTGTTCCTCGTGGGCCCGCTCCGCGATGGCCGCAAGCGAGTCGTCCCGGGTCGTCTCCGGGAGCTCGTAGACGGCGTCGGTCCCCGGCCGGCGGACGCCGTAGAGCTCGCCGGCCTCGACGACGTCGACGAGCACGGACCGGCCGACGTCGACGCCCTCGCGCTCGGCCCACTCGACCAGGCGGTTCTCGCCGTCGGCCTCGCCGGCCAGCCGCCGGTTGTCGTAGGCGCCGCGTATCTCAATGCCGCCGTCGAGCGCGCGGTCGACCCGCGCGAACCGGGTCCGGCCACCCAGGACGAGCCGGACCACGTCATCGGTCGGGAACGCCTCGTTCGCGTCGTCGGGGACGGCGATCCGGGGTCGACCCGTCGCGCCGGCGGCGGCCAGCGTCGCGCGGACCGTCTCGACCGAGGAGTTGTCGGCCGCGACCCGGTCCGGCATCGGGGTTACTCGTCCCCGTCGTCCTCGGCGTCCCCGCCGTCGAGCAGTTCCTCGACGGACCGGTCGCCACGGGCGGCGACCTTCGCGTTGATCTGCCGGGTGTCGTCGCTCACCTCGCGGCCACGGACGGTCACCCGCTTTCGCTCGCCGTCGCGGGTGGGGTTGAACCCCGTCCCGCCGGTGAGCAGGACGGCCTTGAGGTCGGGGCCCCTGACGTCCCCGCGCATCGGTCGGCCGGCCGTGTCCGACCCGCCGGTGATCTCGAGTTCGTAGCCCGAGAGGCCGACGGCGCCGCCGTCGACCGTCTCGCCGATCGATCGGCCGATGAACCGGTTCGCGTCCTGTCCGTCCACCTCGAACTGGTAGGTGGTCCCGTCGTCGGGATCCGCGACGGAGACCTGGAAGTCAGCCATACCGGGAGGAGCGGGCGCCGGAGCAAAAGCGTGTTGAAACGGTCCGTCGGCGGGTTCGGGCCGCTCGACCGTCGAACGCCCGGTTCCGACGTCGGGACCGGGCCCGCGGAGCCGTAACGCCGAAACCCCGGCGGCACCAACGCCGGGCATGAACCGCGCCCGCCTCGAGGCGACGCTCCGGGAGGCGTTCGACCCCGCGCCGGGCGAACTCCGGGTCGTCGTCCGACAGGCGACCGACCTCGCCGACGCCGGCCGGTACGAGTCCGACGTCGGCCGGTCGCTCACCGCCGACATCGTGGTCGAGGGGCTCTCCGACGCCCCCGAGGAGGGGCTCGCCGAGCGGTGGAACTGGTGGGTCGGCTCGCTCGAGTTCGCCTACGGCGACTACGCCGAGTTCGGGGTGCGGGGGTACCGGCCGGACGGGTGAGGACGGCGGGGGCCCTCTATCGGTGGGGACCTGCGACGCCGACCGGCCGCCGAACACGGGCACCTGGGACGCTCCTCGATGGCATCCGACGCCGTGCCGTCGGTACGGCCGGCCCCGCCGGCCGGCCGAACGGAACGGTCGAACGTTTATGCGGGACGCGGACGTAGCGAGCGATATGTTCCGGCGGATCCTGGCGTGGCTCCGGGGATGCTCCGGGGACGACGAGCCGGACACCGAGTCGGGCGAGCGCGACTCCCGCTTCGTCCCGTCGCCCCTCGACCGCTCGGTGCGGTACGCACACGGGGGCAACGACGAGCTCGACCGCGAGATCGCCGACGTCACCGACCGGGCCAGGGAGTTCGAGGAGCGGCGGTAATACGACCGAGTCCGAGCACCGCCCGGCCCGACGATCGGTGCCTTCGCCGGGGGACGGGCCGTCCCGAGCACAAGCGTTTTGAGCCGCGACGAGTCACCGTCTGTCGATGGCCCTCCAGTGGGAGACCGACCGCGGCCTCCAGCTACGGATGGCGCTCGCGCTCGTCCTGGTCGTCGTCCTCTCGGTCGCGTTCGTCTTCCTGATGAACACCGTCGGCGTCGCACTGCTCACCTTCGCCACCGAGCGGCCGTGGCGGGGTCGGTTCTACGTCGAGCCGTGGCTGGTCGTCGGCGCCGTCGCCGTCGGCTTCCCCGTGCAGTACCGCTTCGGGGAGCGGTCGGCGCTGCGGGCGGTCGGGGCGCGCCGGGTCGACGCCGAGGCGTACCCCGAGGTCCACGGTGGACGGCGACGACCGGCGTCGCGACATCGGGGGTCGAGGCCCTCTCGGAGGAGGCCGTCCGGTGGCGCTGGCGCGAGGGCGCGGTCGCCGCCGCGGCCGGCGGCCGGGCGTTCGTCCTCGCTGGCGGGGAGCTCGTCGGTGCGGGGGGGATGGCCTGGCGGGTCCCGCTCAGGCGAACCGGTCCTCGAACCCGTTGCGGAGGAAGTAGCGGACCCGGTTACCGTGGGTGCGGTCGGCCGGGTGGTCGGCGACCTGCTCGTACCGGACGACGCCGTCCTCGTCGATCACGTACGTGCCGGCGATCCCGGTCAGCCCGTGGCGGGTCTGCTCGGTGCCGGAGTACTGCTCGGCCACCTCGCCATCGGGGTCGGCCAGCAGCTGGTAGGAGAGACCGAACCGGTCGCGCATCTCGGTACACCGATCGAGCGGGCTCGTCACCAGGGGGAGGACGTCGACCCCCTCGTTGAATCTGAGGTCCTCGGCGACGCGGTCGAACGTCGACAGCTGCTCGGCACAGAAGCTACACCAGGAGCCGCGGTTGACCAGGACGACCGTCGGACCGGAGCCGAGCGTCTCCGAGAGGGTCGTCTCGCTGCCGGCGGTGTTCGGGAGCGTGAAGTCGGGTGCTCGCTCGCCTTCGAGGGTCATGCCGGGGCGACGGCCGACGGGGGTATAGTGCTGCCCACGGCGTCCGTTCCTGCCGGTGTCGGTGACGCAGAGCGGTCGGACTACTGCCGGACGGATTCGACCCCGTACGTGAGGTTCACCTCGTTCGTCGAACGGCTGTCCGCCTCGCGCTTGGCCTCCTTCCGGGTGTCGTAGGGGCCCGCGACACGGTCCCCGTTCACCGTGACGTAGTAGACGGTCGGCACGCCCCCCGGTAGGCGTTCGGGGTTGATATCGGTTCCCGTGATTTCGCGCGCCGTCCGGTCCCGTGGCGGCGACACAACGCTCAGGCGAGTGTCGCCCGAACCCGTGGCCATGTCGATACCCGAGACGATGCGGGCGGACTCGGGTGGGCCTCGGGCCACGCGAAGGACTGGGAGGACACCCTGGAGTTCAGCGCGCTCCGGGGGGGGACCCCGGAGGTCGAGAGCTATCCGCTGGGGGCGGCCGGTGAGGCCTACGAACGGATCCGGACCAACGAGGCGCGGTTCCGGGTCGTCCTCGAACCGTAGAGCCCGACCGCATCCGGACGACGGCCGTCCGTCTCAGACGAGGACGGTCTCGCCCAGTTCGGGCGCGCTCGCGTCGAACCCGTCGGCGCCGAGTTCCTCGGCGAACGCCACACACCGGTCGCCGTGGTTGACGAGGACCGCCGCGTCCCGGTAGGCGTCGAGGAAGTCCAGGAGCCCCTCGCGGTCGGCGTGCGCGGAGAAGTCGTAGGACTCGACCCGCGCGGCCACGGGCATCACCCGGCCGTCGATCTCGGCGCTCCCGGTGTCGAGGAGCTCCCGTCCGGGCGTCCCCTCGACCTGGTAGCCCGTCAGCGTGATCTTGTTCGTCGGGTTCGCCCTGATCTCGGGGATGTAGGTCATCGCGGGACCGCCCGAGAGCATCCCGCTGGTCGTGACGACGACCGTCCCCGAATCGACGATGCGCCGCCTTTGGCCGTCCCGGCCGTCGACGAACCGGGCGTGCGAGGTCGCCCGCCGGAGCGCGTCGGCGTCGCGGACGAACCCGGGGTACTGGCGGAGCATCCGCGTCACCTCCGTTCCCATCCCGTCGACGTAGCAGGGGATGTCGTAGGCCTCACAGACCAGCAGCATCTCCTGGGTCCGCCCGATGGCGAACGCGGGGACGACCACGCTGCCGCCCTCCCAGAGGGTCGTCCGCACGCTCTCGGCGAACCGTTCCTCGACCCCGGCCCGGTCCTCGTGTTCGACGTCGGAGTAGGTGCTCTCGCAGACGACGACGTCCGCGTCCGGCCGTGCGGTCGTTCCCGCGACGAGGCGCTGTCCGCCCACGGACGCTTCGCGCCCGTTCGCGCGGCCCGGGGTGACTCCGTCGTCTCGCCGGTCGTCGGTGTAGAAATCACCCGTGTAGAGCAGTCGCGTGTCGCCGGCATCGGACTGCGTCCGATTGCCCGGAGTGCTTTGCACCCCGCTGTCGTCCACGAGGACGTGAGCGCTTCCGGGGATGTGGCCAGCGTTGTAGAACGTCACCTCGTGGCCCGCCGCCTCGAACGTCTCTCGATATTCGTGTGTCTTCGAGACCTCGGTGACCCGTTTGATGTCGTTCTCTGTGAACGGACAGTTGTACGAACCACCGTGGAGTTTCAGCGTGTCGCGGGCGAGGGTGAGGGCGAGTTCGTACGTGGGCGGCGTCCAGTGCACGGGGGGACGGTTGTCCCCGGAGAGCAGCGCGGGAACGGTCCCGGCGTGATCGAGGTGTCCGTGCGAGACGACCACGGCCTCGGGGTCGATGCCGCGGTGGCCGCCGACCGGGAACGAGGGGGGGTTCCCGGTCAGCATCCCGTAGTCCAGCAGGAGGGAGTCGTTCACGAGGACGGCGCTCCGGCCGACCTCGCCCGCACCACCCAGGAACCGGAGCTTCATGGGGCGAGCGTAGCGCGCCGACGCGTTTCCCTCCGTCGGTTCGACACCGCGGACGGAGGCTTCGGTCGGTTCGGTCGGTCGGCCGTCGGGCGTTACGCCTCGGACGGGGGGTCTTCGGTGGGGAGCTCCGCCGGGTGGCGGACCACGCGAAGGCGGACGCCGCCCGGCAGGTCGACCTGCAGTGGATGGTCTTCGAATCGGCGGAGCGCCGTCGTGACGCGTCTCGAACCGGTGAACAGCACGAGCAGGACCGCGAGGCCGACGGCGCCGACCGCCGGTCGGGTCGCGACGAACAGCGCCGCCGGGACGACCGCCACGAGCAGGAAGGCGGCGACCAGACGGCGGAGGTCCATCGAGGTCGATACGTTCGGGTCTCGGGGGTCCGACGGTGGAGCGTACACGGCGTTGGTAGCTGTCGATCGTGTCTCGCCCGTGTCGGGGGAGCGGTACTGTGTCGTCGGGAGCGACAGCGACGACCGGCGGGAGAGCGACACGTCGTCGAGTCGACCAGCCGGGCCGGCCGAGCGATCCCGGGCTCGTTGCATACCTCACCGTCTCTCCCCCAGCCCCCCAAACGGTCCGGATACGTGTGTAGCGACCCCGGGGTCCCCCCGGCTATACAGCTAGACGACGCCCCGCGGACGGGCCCGACGCCCCCCGTCCGATCGGCCGGCCTCGCTGACGTCCAGACGCGATGCCGGACCACTCCCGGGACCGGTGTAGACACCGGACGTGTCCCGGAGCGGGAGTCATCGTACCCACAATATTAGAGCCCTGAACGAATAATCGGTCCCATGCCCGACGTCACGGGGGACCGCCTCGGGGAACTCAGAGAGGCCGAGGAGCGCCTCCGCCTGGTCGCCGAGAACGTCGACGAGGTCGTCCTCATCGCCGCCGCCGACCTCTCGGAGATCCAGTACGTCACCCCCGCCTACGAGGAGCTGTACGGACAGCCGGTCGAACGGCTGTACGAGCGGCCGCGGTCGTTCCTCGAGTCGGTCCACCCCGAGGACCGCGATGCCTACGAGGCGGACGTGGAGGCGATGCTCGCGGACTTCGAGCGCGACGATCCGGAGTCGGTCTACGAGGGGGAGTACCGGCTGCAGGGCGAGGCGAGCGAGTGGCCGCGCTGGATCCACGTCTCGCGGTACCCGGTCCTGGAAGACGATGGGGAGGACGGCACGGGAGCGGAGAGCGGGGACGGAGAGGGCAGCACCGTCGAGCGGTTCGTCGTCGTGGTCGAGGAGATCACCGAGCGTCGGGAGTACGAGCGGGCCTACCGGGAGGTGTTCGAGGGCGTCAGCGACGGCCTCGTGGTCCACGACCCGGAGACGGGCGAGATACTCGACGTCAACGAGCGGTTCTGCGGGATGAACGGCTACGAACGCGACGAACTCGTCGGCGAGACCGTCGGTCTCGTTACTGCGGACGAGACGGGCCACTCCTACGAGGAGGCGAACCGCCACGTCCGGCGCGCGAGAGAGGAGGGGCCACAGCTGTTCGAGTGGCGCAACGAGCGGAAGGACGGCTCGACGTTCCCCGTGGAGGTCCACCTCGCCGCCGTCGAGATAATGGGCGAGGAGCGGGTGCTCGGAAGCGTCAGTGACATCACCGAGCGCAAGCGCCGCGAGCAGGAGTACGAGCAGATATTCAACGAGGTCAACGACGCCATCAGTGTCCACGACCCCGAGACGGGAGAGATACTGGAGGTGAACGACACCTACGTCGAGGAGTTCGGCTACGACGAGTCGACGATCCTCGAACTGGGCGTCGAGGGGCTGAGCGTGACGGAGGCGGGCTACACCGGCGAGCGCTCCCGGGAGATAATCCGGGAGGTGGCCGGGACGGGCGAGTCCGTGACCGTCGAATGGCTGGTCGAGACCGCCGACGGCGAGCGACGCTGGTACGAGGTCGACACGACGCGGGCGCGGATCGGCGGCGAGCTCCGGGTGCTCGGCATATCGCGGGACGTCACCGCACGCAAGCGCCGCGAGCGGATCACCGAGTCGCTCCACGCGTCGACCGAGCGCATCCAGGAGGCGGGGACGACCGAGGCGGTCTGCGAGGCGACCGTGACGGCGATGGAGGAGGTGCTCGACCTCTCGCTCCCGGTCTGCTGGCTGCAGCGGGACGACCCCGCCAGGCTCGAACCGGTCGCCGCGAGCGGCGCCGCCCGGGAGTTCGCCGGTGGTCCCGGCCCGCTCGAATCGGGAACCTTCGAGTACGGGCTGTACGAGCGGGGCGAGACGGCCGTCTACGACCCCAGCGAGCGCTGGGACCGGACGTCCCTGACCCACGCACTCATGGTCCCTATCGGGGAACACGGGGTGATCGGCGCCGCCGAACCGGGCGTCGAGGAGTTCGACGACGTCGTCCTCGACGCGGCCCGCATCCTCGCCCGTCACACGACGACGGCGCTCGACCGGGTGGAACGGGGGCGGGAGCTCCGCGAGAGCGAACGACGCTTCCGACTCATCGCCGAGCGGATCGACGAGGTGATCTTCCTCGCCGAGCCGGATTTCTCGGAGCTGTTCTACGTGAACGAGGCCTACGAGGAGCTCTGGGGCCAGCCCGTCGAGGCGCTGTTCGACGACCCGCGCGGGTTCGTGGACCGGATCGACCCCCGGGACCGCGAGGCGTTCGAGGCCGACTTCGAGGGGATGCTCGCGGACATCGACAGCGGGGAGCCCGACGACAGCTACACCTTCGAGTTCCGGGTCCGCCGGGGGGACGGGACGGTCCGCTGGGTCCGTGCGACCGGCTACCCCGTCGAGCTCGACGGCGGCGAGAGCGGGGGAGGTGACGGCGATACCGAGACCCGGTTCGTGGGCATCGTCGAGGACGTCACCGAGCGCCGGGAGCTCGAACGCACGTACCGGGCGGTGTTCGAGAACGTCTCGGACGGGCTCGTCGTCCACGAGCCCGAGACGGGCGAGATACTCGACGTCAACGAGCGGTACTGCGAGCTGACCGGCTACTCGGAGGACGAACTGGTCGGGGGGAACGTCCGGCTCATCGTCCCCGAGGACCCGACGGACACCTACGAGGACGCGCAGGCCCGCATCGAAGAGGCCCGCGAGGCGGGGCCACAGCTGTTCGAGTTCGAGGGCGAGTGCAAGGACGGCGAGCGGTTCGTCGGGGAGGTCCACCTCAGCACCGTCGAGATACGGGGCGAGGAGTGCGTGCTCGCCAGCGTCCGGGACGTCACCGAGCGAAAGCGCCGCAAGCGCGAGCTGCGCCAGCTGACCGAGGAGTACGAGACCATCTTCGGGAACGCACAGGACGCCCTGTTCCTGGTCGACGTCGAGCGGACCGACGAGGGGATGGAGTTCGTCTACCGCCGGACGAACCGGGCCTACGAGGAACAGACGGGGGTCCCATCGGAGACGGTCGTGGGCAAGAACCCCAGGGAGCTGATCGGCGAGGAGGGCGGTACGAGGATCGAGGCGAACTACCGGCGCTGTGTCGAGGGCCGAGAGACGATAACCTACGAGGAGGAGCTCGAGCTCCCGACCGGGTCGAAGGTCTGGCAGACGAAGCTCTCTCCGGTCGTCATCGGCGGGGACGTGACACAGGTCGTCGGCATCGGTCGGGACGTCACCGAACAGCGCGAGCGCGAGGAGACCCTGGAGACGTTCCACGACACGACCCGGGAGCTGGTCTCGGCCGGGTCCCGCCGCGAGGCCAGCGACCTGGCCGTCACGGCCGCCGAGCGGGTCCTCGGGTTCCCGCTCGTGAGCGTCCACCTCTACGACGAGGAGGCGGGCACCCTGGAGCCCGTCGCGGCGACGGGGACCCTGGAGTCGGTGCTCGACGTCCTCCCGTCGTACGACCCCGGAGAGAGCCTTCCGTGGCAGGTGTTCGTCGACGGCGAGACCGTCCGGACCTCGGAGGTCGAGCGGTCGCCGGGTGTCTACGGCCGGGCGGTCTCGGACCCGGACGTCGTCCTCTCGCTCGGCTCCCACGGGGTCATGCTGGTCGGGGCCCCCGACCGGGAGTTCGACGCGGAGACCATCGAGCTCGCGCAGATACTGGCCGCGACCCTCCAGGCCGCGCTCGGGCACGTCCAGGGCCAGCGCGAGCTCGAGGCCCGCGAGTCCGAGCTCGAGGCCCACCGCGAGCGGGCCGACCGGCTCGAGCGGCTCAACACCGTCATCCGGGAGATCGAGCAGGCGACCGTCGAGGAGTCCTCCCGGGAGGGGATCGAACGGGCGGTCTGTGAGCACCTCACTACGGTCGAACCCTACCGGGAGGCGTGGATCGCCGAGCCGGAGCTCGCCGGGGACACCCTGGTGACGCGGGCGAGCCACAGCGACGGCGGGGGCGGCTACGCCGAGACGCTCGCGGTCGACTTCGGGGGTGACGGGGTGAGCGACCATCCCTCGGCGACGTCCTACGAGACCGGCGAGGTCCGGATCGTCCGGAGCCTCGCGACCAGCACCGCACACGGGGACTGGCGCAAGCCCGCCCTTCGGGCCGGCTACCAGTCGATGATCGCCGTCCCGCTCGCGGGGAGGGAGACCGTCCACGGCGTGCTGAGCATCGCCGCGGACGACCCGGCCGCCTTCGACGAGGACACCGAGGAGATACTGGCGGAGCTGGGTCGGTCGGTCGGCCACGCGGTCTCGGTGCTGGAGCGGCGAGCGGCCCTCGAATCCGACACGACGACCGAACTCGAGTTCGAGGTCGCGGACGAGGCGCTCTCTGTCGTGTGGCTGGCGACGGAGACTGGTGCCGAGGTCACACTCGAACGTACCGTCCGGCGACCGGGCGGGGAGTTCGGGGCGTTCTACACGGTCGAGGGCGCCGATCCGGAGCGGGTCGTCGAGCGAGCCGACGCTGCGCCCGAGGCCGAGACGGCCCACGTCGTCAGCGAGGACGAAGAGGCCTGTCTGGTCGAGGTACGGACGTCGAGCTGGTTCGGGACGACGTTCACCGAGTACGGCGCGGTGGTCCGGACCGCGAGGGCCGAGTACCGGGACGGGAACGGGGACGGGGGCGGCCGACTCGTGGTCGAGGCGCCCCAGGCCGCCGACGTCCGCACGCTCGTCGAGTCGTTCCGCGAACGCTACCCGGAGACGGAGCTGGTCGCCCAGCGGACCCGCGAGCGGGCCGTCCAGACGCTGCTCGAGCTCCAGGACCTCCTCGCTGAGCAGCTCACCCCCCGGCAGCTGGAGGCGCTGGAGACAGCCTACTCGGCGGGCTACTTCGACTGGCCCCGCGAGTCCAGCGGCGAGGATATCGCCGACCTGCTCGGGGTCACCCAGCCCACGTTTAACAAGCACCTCCGGTCGGCCGAGCGCAAGGCGTTCTCGATGCTGCTCAACCGGGAGTACCCCGAGTAATACACTGTCGATCGTAGTTCCTGTGCGACGTAGCCACCGTTGCCGGTACGGACGCTCTCGCGGGGGGATCGCGGGGGGTCTAAACATGTATAGCCCCCGATCGGCCGCCGCACGACGTGTGTATACGAACAGCCCGTGGGCCAGGGGCGTTACTCGACGGACGTGATGGCAACGGAAACCGGACTCCTCCCCCACCGGCCGCCCGTCGACGAGCCGGACCGGGAGACGCGACTCGTCGAACTCGACACGACCGAGGCGGCCGAGCTCTGTGGCGTCCTCGCCTCCGAGACCGCGACGGAGATCCTCGCGGCGCTGAGCGACGAGCCGACGGTCGCCTCCGACGTCGCCGACCGGGTGGGGACGTCGCTGCAGAACGCCCACCACCACCTCGGCCGGCTGTGCGAGGCCGACCTCCTCCGGGTCGTCGACACCTGGTACTCCTCTCGCGGCTCGGAGATGAAGGTGTACGCGCCGGTCAACGAGCGGCTGGTGATCGCCCCGTCGGGGTCGGGAACGGACCCGGAACCCGAGGAGAACGAAGTGCCGGTCGCTGCCCGGTAGCGGGGTCGAGTCCGATGTCCGACAGCACTGCGGGCGCGAACGACGGCCGACAGGTGCTCGTCGTCGGCGACGGGGTCGGCGGCCTGAGCGCCGCCGCGTTCCTCGCCCAGCGCGGGCTCGACCCGACGGTCGTCGTCGCCCCGCCGGACCGCTCGGCCGACCGCCCGGTGGGCCCCGAGGCGGTCGACGGCTGTGTCCTCTGCTGGCACACCGCGGTCGCCCTGCTGGCCGAACTCGGGGCGACCGAGGCGCTGACACACTCGGCGACGGAGGTCGAGACGTGGCTCCTCTCGACCGGGGAGGGGACGGTGCTCGACAGGCTGGAGACGGCTCACCACGGCGAGGGGCACCCGTTCCTCGCGGTCGACCGACGCCGGCTCGGGCGGGCGCTCCGAGACCGCCTCCCGCAGAACAGCGTCCGGGTGACGAAGACCCCACGCACCCTCCGGACCGACGACGGACCCCCACAGGTGGAGTTCGAGGACGGCGTCCGCGAGCGGTTCGACCTCGTGGTCGGCGCCGACGGGACCGACTCGTGGGTCAGAACCGCCGGGTTCGACGCCCCCGAACCCGCCCCCTGGGGGACGACGACCTGGGCGTTCCGGGCCGACGGCGTCCGGACCGCCCGAACCGTCGGGGAGGCGTGGGGGGGCGACGCGGTGGTCGCGGTCGTGCCCACGGTGTCGGGGGTCTGTGGACGGCTCGTGACCACGACCGACGACGCCGTCGCCGCCGCGGACGCGCTCGCCGACGGGTTCGACCACGCCGGACACCCGGTCACCGACGGACTCCGCCTCCCCGGGCCCGACGCGCTCGTCGGCGCCCCCGACCGCGTGCTCCGTGCCGACCCGTGGGTCACCGACCGGCTCGCGCTGCTCGGGGACGCGGCCCGTACGCTGCCGCCCTGCTCGCTCGGCCCCTCGCTGGCCATCGAGGACGCGTACGTGCTCGCCGAGGAGCTGGCGACCCGCGACCGTCCGGCCGCGGCGCTCGAGCGCTACGAGCACCGCCGGCTCGACCGGCTCGACCGGCTCGACCGGCGAACCGCGACCGACGGCGTCCGCCGTCCGTCCCTCTCGGTGACGGGGCTGCCGGATCTGCTCGAACTGCGGCTCGCGCTGCTGCGCTCCTCGTTCGCACGACGACCCTGCCGGTCGGCGGACGTGACGACGGAACGGCTCTGATACCGGTCCTCGTCGGCGTTCGTCGGGGTCGCTCTCTCGGCCGGTCGTGGGTCACCGAAGTTCCGGCTGGATACGACAACCCCTATCATACGGACGGTTGTAACGTTGTACCGGTGACTGCCCGGGCGGGGTCGGCGGTCACCGGTAACAGACGACGACCGTCCGTATCAGTCGCCGCCGGTCCGGGTGACCCGCCACGTCGCCGCGTTCGTGTACGCCCACCGCTCGATGTCGAGCCCCGTCGCCGTCCGACCGGGTCCGGGTCTCCGATGACATACTCGTACCCGCGGCCCGGGGACACGACACCCTTTCGTAGGTTCAAAGGACCCTTTGACCCACCGGGTGCTCGTCGCTTCCGGCGTCCGCCGGACCACGCTGCCCGACCCACGGCGGCGAATCGGACCCGTCGGCCCCGACCCGCCCCGACGAAATGATATTTACCGGAGAAAGCCGTACGTCAACACATGTCACGAATTGAACCGCCGGAGACGACGGCTGCGGAGCGGGCGGCCCTGCACGAGCTCCAGCTCGGGGGCGAGCACGTCCAGCGGGCCTACGGCCACCTGCTCGCCTTTCACCACCAGGTGGGTCGGGCGATGGACCGGTACGCTGCGGCCGAACCCCACCTCCGCGAGGCGGGCCACGACGCGCTCGCCGACGAGATACGCGACCGACACCTCCCTGCAGGAGTGGTCGGCGACCGGTGGTCCTACGAGCTCGTCGAGGGGTTCGAGACGGGGTTCCTCCAGTCGACGACTGGCTTCGAGCGACGCGTCCGCGACCGGATCGCCGAGGGCGTCGGCCACGTCACCGAGCGCGAACAGCAGCGCGAGTGGCGCGAGCGATCGCGGCGGTGACACCATTCAAGCCGGCGGGCACGCACCCCCACGTATGCGACTCGACGAGCGCTCGTGGACGGACGCGCGGGACGCCGACACGTGCCTGGCGCTGCTCCCCGTCGGCAGCACCGAGCAGCACGGACCGCACGCCCCGCTGGGGACCGACTACATGACCGCGGAGGCGATGGCCGAAGGCGCTGCCGAGCACCACGGGGAGCAGGTGGTCGTCGCGCCGACGGTCCCGGTCGGCGTCGCCGAGGAGCACCGCGCGTTCGACGGGACGCTCTGGGTCACGGAGGACACCCTTCGAGCGTACGTAGGCGATGTCCTGCAGTCGCTCGCGAGCCACGGGTTCGACCGCACGGTAGTGGTCAACGGCCACGGCGGTAACGCCGACGCCCTCCGGGAGGTGTGTGCCAGAGTCACTCGTGATGGGGACTGCCGGGCGGTGACCTACACCTGGTTCGATGACCTCGATACCGAACTCCCGCTGGGACACGGCGGTCCAGTCGAGACGAGCGCGATGCTCGCGTTGCGTCCGGAGCTCGTGCGCGAGGAGCGCTACCCCGAGGCCGCAGAGGGCGGAGCCGACTCGTTCGGGCGGTACGTCGCCGGCACGAACGTCGTCTACGACTTCGACGAGTTCAGCGAGATCGGTAACGTCGGCGATCCGACACCGGCGACCGCCGAGGAGGGCGAGCGACTGCTCGAGGGGGCCGCGGAGGGGGTGTGCGCGGTGCTCGACGCGATACGATAAGCGACCGTTCCGGGGTGCGGTGCGCGGCCCCTACCGGGGACTCCGACGGACGGGACTACTCCTCGTCGTCCTCGTCGTCCTCGTCGGCGGTGTCCTCTGCGGCCTCCTCCAGTGCCCCGCGGAGCTCCGGGACGGTCGCCGCGAGGTCCGAGACCTTCCCGTGGGCCTCCGTAACGGTCGCGATCAGTTCCTCGACCTCCTCGATGGACGCCTCGAGGTCCTCGCTGTCCTCGAAGGCGTCGGCGCGCTTGCCCACCGCGTACCACTTCTTGGCGTCCCGGAGGTGGTCCTCCGCGTCGCCGACGTCGAGCGCCGAACGGAGCGAGTTGAGTACGCCGAGCGTGTTGTCGGCCTCCACCTCCCAGACGTCGTCGGCGTCGGGGAGCGCCGCGCGGGCCTCGGCGAGCGAGGACTCGACGTCCTCGCGCATCTCGCTGGCGGCCTCGCCGAACAGCTCGTCGTCGTCCAGGGTCGACTGGCTCATGTCGGGGAGTTGTCCCGGACGCAGTATAAAAGCGAGCCCGGAGCCGGAAGTGAAAACCCCGCGGTTCGGGGGCTCTCGTGGGGATTATCGTCTCGGGTCGGTGGATTCGAGCCGGCACGGTGCTCGGGTCGCATTGGTCCCGGGAGAGCACGGACGAATACCGACGATGACCCCTATTGGGCCGGCTCGACGCCGGAATCCCCGTTTCCGGGGCCGTCCCCGCCACGGACGGCCCGGCGCCGCTCGGGGACGAGGTCGAGGTCGGTGTCGGTGTCACCGAGCAGTAACAGCGCGTAGTATCGGAAGTATGTCACGACGGGGACCTGGACGACCGCGGCGACGACCAGCACGAGGAGGAACGCCAGCAGCCCGAGTACGCCGACGGCGAGGAGTGCCGGGAGCGAGGCCGCACCGATGCCCCCGGGGCCGAACACGCCGGCCGTCACGACCCCGGCGAGGCCGAACAGGACGAGCGGCCCCAGGGTCACGAGCGCGACGAGGCCGACGACGATCCCGACCGCTGTCCCCGCGACCAGCGTCAGGACGAACGTCAGCACCACGAAGACGAGGTACTCCCTCCACTCCGCGCGGAGGGTCGCGTAGAACCGCCGCCACGAGGCCAGCACACCCCTGCCCTCGAGCAGCATCACGGGCACGACGAAGAACGTCGTGAACCCGTCGACCAGCGAGAAGACGAGGGCGACGAGGAACACCAGCGGGATCAGGAGGAGGAGCAGGCCGAACACCCGGCCGGGACCGTCGACGGCCGCGGGGCCGCCGGTGCCGAACACGAGCGCCAGGACGGGGAGCCCGACGAGCGCCACGCCGAGCAGCGCGAGGGCGATCCGGAACCCGAACAGCCGCGCCCCGGCCCGCCAGTGCTCGCGGAAGTACCGCCTCACGTGGACCTCCTCCTCGCGGAGGGAGGCCACGAGGACGAACTCCATCACCGAACCGACGAAGCCGAACAGGAGGCCGAGGGCCAGCAGCACCGCGACGACGAGGAGGACGAGCCCGAGGACCTGCCCGGTGACGTCGGGCAGCGTGGGTTCGAGGCCGCCGGGCTCGACCGTCTCGCCGCCGAACTGGAGCCCCGAGGAGGGGACGTTGCCACCGACACCGCCGACGAAGAGCGCGACGACCGCGAGTCTGAGCCACCGACCGGCCTCGAACGGGAGGAGGAACGCCCGCGTCGCCGCGAACGCGTCCCCGAGGTCGTCGACTGCGTGGAGGGCCATACGGGCCCCTCACCGGGAACGGTAATAAATCCCTACTGACAGCTATCGGTCGTTCCCTCCGACGGTGTACTCCTCCACGCCGGTGACAGCCATCAGGGGGTAGCCGTCCGTCATCTCCATGCGCGTCCGGACGGTCACGCCCTCGTAGCGGACCGTCATCCGGACGTCGGCGAACCGGCCGGTCCACTCGACGTAGCTCGCAGAGCTCTCCCCGACGGCCCGTTCGATCTCGTCGTACCGCGGCTCGACGGTGACCGACTCGCAGTGGGGCTGGTTCTCGATCGCCTCCTCCATCGCCCGGGCGAGCGAGTCCGCGCTGTCGGGCGAGAGGGGCGTCCCCGCGAACTGGTGGTAGACGGTGCCGAACTTCACGCCCGCCTCGAAGCAGGCGACCTCGGCGTCGCTCGGTTCGCGACCGGTGTCGTCCATGCCGGCTCCTCGAGCCCCCGGAGCTAAACGATGACGCGTCGCGGTGGGACGTCGGTCGCGTCACCGACTCGCCGCGATCCGTCACCCGTGTCACCGACTTTCCCGGCGGTGCGGACGGTGTGCATTTCCTACCGAGTTACAAGTAGTAACCCGATCAACGGGAGTACGTAATGGCGACCGAAAGCACGACCCAGGCGGAGTTGCCCGAGATGACCCCGGAGGACATCCTGAGTGGCATGAGTACGATCAAGCGGATGCTGATGGTCGGGGCGGTGTTCGCCGCCGTCGGCTACCTGCTCGTCGGCGCGGCGCTGTTCTTGGAGTTCACCCAGTTCCACCCGCTGATCGATTCCTTCTTCGCCCAGTACACGGGCCACAGCATCGCGGGCGGTGGCGCCGACCGGGCGGGGATGGCGGCGCTGAACGGCGACCTCGCGACGATCCACAAGTTCCCGAGCCTGCTGCTGTGGCTGAAGCTCGGCGGCATCGCCCACATCCTCGTGGGTATCTTCGTCGCGCTGGCGGCCATCGTCCGGACGCTGACGATGGTCCCCGCTCGTCTCGGCTACGAGATCAACGACTGATACGGACGGTTGTAGTCCGCTACCGGCGATCGCCCGCACCGGGTCAGCGATCGCCGGTACATCGTTACGACCGTCCGTATGAAGCGCTCGGAGGCGTTCCACGACGCCCGCTCGACCACAACCTGTCGATTTCGCCGGACGAGGTTCATCGGGTAGTGGCAGCGATACTCACGATACCCCTTTAGTCGTCGGACGCGTCCGTCCGCTATGGACTACGAAGCGAGCCTCGGCCGGGCCATGGACGAGCTCCCGGAGCGCTCCACCGACAGGGACCGACTCACGGTACCCGACGCCGCGGCACAGCCCGACGGCGCGTTCACCCGGCTCACCAACCTCGACAGCATCGCCGATACCCTCTCCCGCGAGACCGACCACGTCCACTCGTTCGTCCAGCGGGCGCTCGGCACCGCCGGCAAGTTAGAGGAGGGCGTCGGCCGCTACAACGGCCGGTTCTCGGGGTCGGACTTCGACGCGGTCCTCCAGGACTACCTCGAGGAGTACGTGCTCTGCTCGGAGTGTGGCCTGCCTGACACCCGTCTGGTCCGGGAGAACCGGACGCCGATGCTCCGGTGTGACGCCTGCGGGGCGTTCCGACCGGTCGCCAAGCGGACGAGTTCGACCAGACAGACACAGGACGCGGTCCGCAAGGGCGAGACCTACACCGTCGAGATCACCGGGACGGGCCGGAAGGGGGACGGCGTCGCCGAGCGCGGGAAGTACACCATCTTCGTCCCCGGCGCGAGCGAGGGCGACGTCGTCGACATCTACATCGAGAACGTCTCCGGCCAGCTCGCGTTCGCGCGGATCGACTGAGACGATAGCCGGATACAGTACGGTCCCGGTTCACGCGGGCGTGGATCAAACGCCCGCTTGACTCTCCGTGGGTGGTTTGTCCCCGGGGGCGGACGTCCCGGACATGCGGAACATACGACACACTCTCGTGGTGATCGCGGTGGCGCTGCTGGCCGCGACCGCGGGCTGTAGCGCGCTGTTCGGCACCTCGAACCCGACCGCGAACGACGCGCAGGGTGCCGTCCAGCCCTCCGACGGTGAGGGGGGTGGGCGGACCGTCGCGGTCGGCGCGAGCGGTCAGGTGGAGACCGATCCGGACCGGGCAGTCGTGCACGTGGCCGTGACGGCCCGCGCGGACTCCGTCGAGACCGTCCGCCAGCGGCTGGCTGAGAACGCCTCCCGTATGCGGACGGCGCTCGAGGAGACGGGACTCGACGCGGAGCAGATCACCTCGGCACGGTACGACATCGGCCCGAACTTCCGACACGAGGACCGACCGTCGGAGCCGGAGTTCGAGGGCCGACACGCGTTCGTCGTGACCCTGAACGACACCGACCGCGCCGGCGAGGTCGTCGTGACGGCCGTCGAGAACGGCGCCGACCGCGTCGACGAGGTCCGGTTCACTATCACCCCGGAGACCCGGCGAGAGCTCCGCGAACGGGCGCTGGCCAGGGCCGTGACGAACGCGCGCGGCAAGGCCGCCGTGGCGGCGAACGGGACCGGCCTCGAACTGGCAGGCGTGCGGACCGTGGGGACGGGTGACGTCTCGGTCCGGCCGGACAGGCGGGAGGACGTCACCTTCGCGAGGGCCGGCGACGGCGGTGCCGGTGGCGGCGCTCCCACCTCCTTCGAGAGCGGCAAGGTGACCGTCTCCGCGCAGGTGACGGTGGTCTACAACGCGACGAGCACGGGCGCCTGACCCCGACCCCGGCCGTGGAGTCCGCCGGGAGGGGCCCCTGACGTGGGGAACGCGGCCCGGATCCTCCCCGCCCGAACCGGACGTTTCTTACCGGGCTCCCGCGTTCCCCCACCCACGAGCGACATGGACGACACCGTGCTGTTGACGGGCGCGGGCGGCCGCGTCGGCGGGGCCATCCTCGACGGGCTCACCGACGCGTACGACTGGCGTCTGCTCTATCACAACCCGCCCGCCGAAGAGCCGGACCATCCCTACCTCGTCGGGGACCTCGGGGACGCGGATCTCATGCGTGAGGCCTGCGGGGGATGCCGGGCCGTCATCCACCTGGCGGGTGATCCCCGTCCCGAGGCCCCGTGGAACTCCGTCCTCCAGAACAACATCCACGGGACGAAGGTGCTGCTCGACGCCGTCGTCGAGGAAGGCGTTGGACGGTTCGTCTTCGCCTCCTCGAACCACGCCGTCCGGCACTACGAGACCGACCGCCGGCCGGACATCTACCGCGAGGGCGACGAGTTCCGCCTCGACGGCACCGAACTCCCCCGGCCGGGCAATTTTTATGGTGTTTCGAAGGCCACCGGCGAACTCCTCTGCAGGTACTACCACGACGAGCACGGCACCAAGGCATGCTGTCTCCGCATCGGCAACCTGACGAAGAACCACCCTCCGCGGGACTACGAGCGTGGCCAGGCGATGTGGCTCTCGCACCGCGACTGTGCCCACCTCCACCAGTGTGCGCTCGAGGCCGACTACGAGTTCGAGATCCTCTACGGCATCTCCGACAACGACCGGAAGTACTACTCCATCGAGCGAGCGAGGGAGGTCCTCGGGTACGACCCGCAGGACAACTCCGCGGCGTTCGAGTAGAACCCCTGGAGTTCCGGCCGAGAGGCGCGAGCGCCCGTCGTAGAACGTTCTACCGGGTAACCGTTGCTACCGTCTCGACCGGCCCGACACGCTGGCCGACGCACGCGTTCCGATCAGAGCGCCACCCCGACCCCGACGACCTCCGCGAACAGGAGCAGGCCGACGGCGACGCTGGCGAGGCCGGCGACCACACGGAGGGTGTCGGCGCGGCCGACCGCCCGGCCCCAGCCCCACGCGGCGAGGCCCATCGCGGCGACGGTCGCGGCCGCGAACCCGAGCAGGAAGCCAGCGCCGTCCGCGGCGGTCGGCGCAGCCGCGGCGAGCGCGACTACCACCCCGCCGCTCCCCGCGAGCCCGTGGACGACCCCGACGGCGAACGACTCCTCGTTCGCGTGCGAGTGGGTGAGGCCGACCTCCCGCCCGGCGACGGTGAGGTGCAGGTGGCCGTCCTCGTGGACGTGGTCGTGTCCGTCCGCGTGTCGGTGTTCGTGGTCGTCCTCCGCGTCGGTCCCGTGGATGTGCCGCAGGAGCGACAGGCCGAGCGACTCGCGACCGGCGACCGCACGGAGGCCCAGCGCGACGAGGACGACCGCGACGACCGCCTCGAAGCCGGTCGCGACGGTGGAGGGAACCCGGAGGTCGAGCGCGAGGGAGAGCGCGCCGAGCGCGAGTACGGGGAGCGAGTGGCCGAGCCCCCACGCGGCGCCAGTCGATGCCGGTCGGTCCTCCTCCTCGACGAGTGTCGCGACGGCCGCGACGTGGTCCGCCTCGAAGGCGTGGCGCACGCCGAACGCACCGCCGACGAGGAGCGCGGTCCCGAGCATGCCCAGGGGCTCGCAGAGGGGGCAAAATACACTGTCGGTCGCTCCTGTTCTTGCACCGTCGCCACGCGAACCACACCGTTTTATCCCCGGCAGGGCGAGCACCGTCCATGGCTTCGGGTATCGTCGGGGAGTACCTCTCGCTCCAGGAGGGGACCGAGGCGGACCTGCTGGCGATGCAGATGGGCGACTTCTACGAGTTCTTCGGCGACGACGCCCGGACGGTCGGCGAGGAGCTCGACCTGAAGGTCTCACAGCGGTCCTCGGGCGGAGAGTCCTACGACATGGCCGGGGTGCCGGTCGACGACCTCCAGCCGTACCTGAAGGCGCTGGTCGAGCGCGGCTACCGGGTCGCCGTCGCCGACCAGCACGAGGTCGAGGGTGGCCACGAACGCCGCGTCTCGCGGGTCGTCACACCCGGGACGCTCGTCGACCCCTCCGCCGAGGACGCCCGCTATCTCGCGGCGGCGGTACTGGAGGGGGGAGCGGGGGCCGACGGCGACAGCGTGGGTCTCGCCTTCCTCGACGTCACGACCGGGCGGTTCCACGTGACGACGCTCTCGGGGGCGGACGCCCGGACGCGGGCGCGGACGGAGCTCTACCGGTTCGACCCGACCGAGGTCCTTCCGGGACCGGACCTGCGGAACGACGACGCCTTTCTGAGCGCGATCCGGGAGCGCTCGGACGCGACGTTCACCCTCCACGACGCCGAGGCGTTCGCGCCCGGTCGGGCGCGACACGCCCTCCGCGAGCAGTTCGGTGGGGCGGCCGACTCGCTGGTCGGGGGAGCGGCTGTCGAGGCCACCGGAGAGGGAGCGGCCCTCCGGGCCGCGGGCGCCGCGCTCGCCTACGTCGAGGAGACGGGCGTGGGCGTACTCGCCTCCGTCACCAGGCTCCGCGCCTACGAGCCCGACGAGCACGTCTCCCTCGACGCGACGACACAGCGCAACCTCGAACTCGTCGAGCCGATGACCGGCGGGGGGCGATCGCTGCTCTCGGTGGTGGACCACACGATCACCGCCGCGGGAGGGCGGCTGCTGAAGGAGTGGCTGACGCGGCCGCTGCGCTCCCGGGCCGACCTCGAACGGCGACAGGAGGGGGTGGCTGCGCTCGCCGAGGACGCGATGGCCCGCGAGCGCCTGCGGGAACTGCTCGCCGACGCCTACGACCTGGAGCGCCTCGCCTCCCGGACGGTGTCGGGGAGCGCCGGTCCCGAGGCGCTGGTCCGCGTGCGCGAGACGTTCGGGCTCGTCCCCGACCTCGTGGAGACGGTCGCGTCCTCGCGACTGGCCGGTACGCCCGTCGAGTCCGTCCTCGAGGACCTCGATCGGGAGGCGGCCGCCGACCTCCACGCGGCGCTCGACGACGCGCTCGCCGAGGAGCCCCGGACCGCGGGCGAGGGTCTCGTCACCCCCGGGTTCGACGACGACCTCGACGAACTCGTCGCCGAGCACGAGACCGCCCTCGAGTGGGTCGAGACGCTTCCCGGGCGCGAGAAGCGCCGGACGGAGCTCTCGCGGGTCACCGTCGACCGGAACAGGACCGACGGCTACTACATCCAGGTCGGCAAATCCGAGTCCGACCGGGTGCCCGAGGAGTACGAGGGCATCAAGACGCTCAAGAACAGCGAGCGGTACGTCACCGCCGAGCTCCGGGAGAAGGAACGCGAGATACTCCGGCTCGAGGAGCGCCGGGCGGAGGTCGAGCGCCGCGTGTTCGAGGAGCTCCGCGAGCGGGTCGCCGACCGGGCGGACCTGCTCCAGTCCGTGGGTCGCGCGCTGGCGGAACTGGACACGCTGGCGTCGATGGCGGTCCACGCCGTCCGGAACGACTGGGTCCGGCCCGACCTCGTGGGCGAGGACGCGCTCCACCTCGAGGCGGCCCGGCACCCCGTCGTCGAGCAGACCGAGGAGTTCGTCCCGAACGACCTCCACCTCGACCGCGACCGGCGGTTCCTGATCGTCACCGGGCCGAACATGAGCGGCAAGTCCACCTACATGCGCCAGGCCGCGCTGGTCGTCCTGCTGGCACAGACCGGTTCGTTCGTCCCGGCCCGGAGCGCCAGGGTCGGGCTCGTGGACGGGGTCTTCACCCGCGTGGGCGCGCTCGACGAGCTTGCGGGGGGCCGCTCGACGTTCATGGTCGAGATGCAGGAGCTCTCGAACATCCTCCACTCCGCCACCGAGGACTCGCTGGTCGTCCTCGACGAGGTGGGACGAGGGACCGCGACCTACGACGGCATCAGCATCGCGTGGGCGGCGACGGAGTACCTCGTCAACACCGTCCGCTCGAAGACGCTGTTCGCCACTCACTACCACGAGCTGACGGCGCTGGCCGACAGACTGCCGGGTGTCCACAACGTCCACATGACCGCAGACGAGCGGGACGGCGACGTGACCTTCCTCCGGACGGTCGCCGAGGGCCCCGCCGACCGCTCCTACGGGGTCCACGTCGCGGACCTCGCCGGGGTCCCCGAGCCGGTCGTCGAGCGCGCCGGCGACGTGCTCCGGCGGCTCCGCGAGGACGAGGCCATCGACGTCAGGGGAAGCGAGCGGACAGAGGGTGGTGATGGGGATGGAACCCGACAGGTCGTCTTCGACCTCGGGAGCGGGGGGTACCGGGAGGCGAGGACCGCCGACGGCGGCGAGCCGGGGGGGCCTGGCTCGCCACCCGACGCCACCGGGACCGACCCCGACACGGTCGATCCGGCGACCGAGGCCGTCATCGAGGGGCTCCGCGGGACCGACGTGAACGGGACGCCGCCGGTGGAGCTGATGGCGAAGGTCCAGGAGTGGCAGGAGCGGCTAGAGGAGAACTGATCGACCGTAGCCGCCGACAGGGATCAGCGTACGTCCTCGTGCGTGCTAATATAGACGAGTTCGGACATATCGGATCGGCGTACGAGAGATAGAGGCGGCGTTCAGCATGAAAAGCCGGATTATTCGTAGTTCCTATCAGTATCGAGGAGAGAATCCCGCCGTTTACGGCGAGGAGGAGGTCACTCGGCGTCGGACTCGCTACCGAACACTCGTTCGAAGGTGCGGATCCCCTCGTCTGTCCCCACAATAACGAGTTCATCGTCCGATTCGACCGCCGTGTCCGGCCCGACGTCGGTGATCACCTCGTCCGTGCGCACGATCGCTATCACTGTACAGCCGGTTCTGTCTCTGATGTTCGCCCCTTCGATCGTCTCTCCCGCGAGGCTCGGTACGAGTTCACGTGTCATCCTGATCTGCTGCTCGATCGACAGTACATCGTGGTCCGTCAAGAGACGCGACGCGGACATCCGACCGGTAATCGTCGCCAGCGATAGAACGTAGTCGCCACCGGCCCGGTACGTCTTCGAGACGTTCGCCTTCTTTTCGATCCTGGCGAGGATCTGTGCCTCGGGCGCGAGGTCGCGAACGACGAGCGTGGCAAACTCGGTCGTCGTGTCGTCGGGTAGCGCGAGGACCACCGTCTCTGCGTCCTCGACACCGGCTCTGGTAAGTGTCTCCGAATCGGTCGCGTCCCCGACCACATCGACACCGTCCAGATCTACCTGATCGACGACCGTGTAGGGGACTCCCGCGTCGTCGAGTTCGGCGGAGACAGCCCGGCCGACCTGCCCGTATCCGATGACTACCGTCTTTCTGGCCTGGAACTGCCGGATCGAGGACCGAGTCATCTCGGCGACCCGTTCTAACTGGTCAGTGCGACCGGACACGAGTAGCACGCTCCCTTCTCCCAGCCGTATGTCGGGAGACGGTGCAGGATGGAACTCGCCGTGGATCCACACCCCGATCACGTTGACTCCCGACTGCTCCCGAATGCCGCTGTCGGCTAACGTCGTGCCTGCGAGACTGCTGCCGTGCTGGATCGAGATCTCCGCGAGTCGAAACTGCTCGCCGACTGTCACAGCCTCGTCGATCTCGGTTCGTGTGGCCGTCGTTACCTTTGCTGCGAGACCCTCACCGATCAACGACCGCGGTGAGAGGACGTGGTCGGCACCGGCTAACCGGTGATACGTTTCCATGTCCGGGCTTTCGACGACACTCACGACGGGCACCGTCTCGGCGACCTCCTTCGCAGCGAGGACGATGCTGGCGTCGACTTGATCTGACATGTCTGCGAACAGGGCTCGGGCGGACGGCAGTCCGGCAGCGGTCAGTCCGTCCGTCGATTGAGGGTCCGCTCTGATGACACGACCCCCCTCCGTGTACAGTTCGTCCGCCCGCTCCCGATCGGGTTCGATGATCACATACGGGACGGCGTTGGCATCGAGCTCCTCCATGAGTTCCTCTGCCCGCGTGGTGTCCGAACAGATCACGACGTGATCGCTGAGGGCAGTCTCCAACTCTCGTGGAGCCCCGGGGGACAACGTGCTTTCCACGAGAGGACCCACGAACACCGGTAATGCGCCGACCAGAACCGCCATTCCGAGCAGGTCGGTCACGGTGATGAATGCGTGCATTTCGGGACTCTGCCACGGCGCATCACCCCCGAATCCGGTCGTCGTGAACATTTCGACGGCGAACTGAAGCGAATCGAGAAAGGTCCGGGGTCGTCCCTCGTACACTCGCATTCCCCACTGGTATCCCACCGCCGTCAACACGAGTGCTGCGCCCACGAAAACCAAGTATCCGACAGCACGCCGTTTCCAGCCTTGCATAGCTGTGAGGTGTGTCAACCGATACTAAAAACATGAGAGGTTCCTGTTGCTGGTCGATCCGTCTCACTTGGAGCGGATCTCGGGCTACCGCTGCATTCACGCACGCTATCCAGCACCCCGTCGAAAAATACCACTGATATTTTATGTCCGGCAGTACGAGGGACCACGCGCTGGAAGCCACGGTACGGCGACCCCCGAGGCTACCATACTACCCCCTCGCCCGGGGGAACGTGCTCCTCGCAGAGTTCGCCGGCGGCAGGTATAAATCGGTGCTCCGTCGACGGGCGGCCGTGGAGCTCCACCCGCTCCCCGCGGACCGGGCCGCCGTTCGCCGCTACGTCGAGGAGCTGTGGCTCCCCTACAACCGCGATCTCGAGGCGGCCGTCGACCGCCACGCGCTCGCCACCGACGTCGATCTCGTCGCCGAGGAGGTCGAGTTCCGGCTCGACCGGCTCGAATCGGCGGGCTACCGGGCGTGGGTCGCCGTCGACCGTCCGACGGATACGTCCGGGAGGGACCTCGATATCGCCACCAGCGACGACGACCTCGTCGGGTTCGTCACGACCGACGTCGACGAGGCACCGACCGTCTTCGACCGCCCCGACCGACTGGTGGTCGGCGACATCTACGTCGGCGAGCCGTACCGTGGCACGGGCCTCGCCCGACGACTGATCGACCGCGCCGCGGAGCGAGCGCGGGAGGCAGGGTGTTCGGAGGTCGTGCTCGACGTCGACGTCGACAACGAGCGTGCGATCGGCTTCTACGAGGGTGTCGGGTTCGAAACCTACCGCTACCGGATGTCGGTCGCCGTCGACGAGCTGTAGGGTCCCTTCCCCGCCGCTCCGGACGGCTCGGCCGTCGAGTTCCCCCCACTCGGGAGGTGTCGCAGTCGCCGTGACGGCCGTCGGATTGATACCGGTCCCGGACGAACGGGTGTGGTGGACCATGTCCGGGGAACAGATGAGGGGGGGCGGGGAGTCCGAGACGATGACGGTCTGCGTGAGTCAGAAGGCCGTCGTCTTCGACGCCGAGGGAAACGTGCTGGTGCTCCGGGACGCCGACGACGGCGCCTGGGAGTTCCCCGGCGGACGGGTCGACCGCGGCGAGCGGGCTATCGAGGCGCTCGACCGCGAACTGTCCGAGGAGACCGGGCTGAAGGTTTCGGTCGAGGGACCGGTGTTTACGGTCACGAAACCCCGGACGGGGCGACGCTCGAAGTTCTTCGTCTACTACCGCTGTTCGGTCTCCGGCCGGACGCCGGCGGTGCGCATCAGCGAGGAACACACGGCCCACAGGTGGGTCGCGCCGTCGGCCCTCGGCGGGCTGAACCGGCGGCGCCGGACCGCGCTCGAGCGGGCGCTCGCCGATCGGGAGGGGTAGCCCCGGCGGGCAGGTCGTCACGTCGTGAAACCGCGGCCCGGGCCCGGTGGTGCGTCGGGTAGACGGACCGGTCGGCCCGCCCCCTCGTACGGGCGATCGTCGTCCTACCGGCGATTTCCGATCCCGTCTGCCGCTCATCGGTAGATCGTTACGCACGACCGTATCAGTCGACGAGTCCTTCGACCACGGTGTCGGTAGCTCGGGCGAGCCCCACGTCGAGGAGGGGGACCATCCCGAGGACGTGGACCGTTCGGACGAGGAGGTGGAGGGCGGAAACGGGTCGCCGGTTCGGCCTTCGGGTATAAATCTACCCGGCACCGGATCTCAGAGTCGACCACACGGATCTCGATCCCCCCCGCGGGATTGATACGTCCCCCTCGCGTCGTCCGGGACGATGAACACTGGTGGTCGCCGGCCCGTTCGAGGCGGGGTGCCACGAGAATGACCGGGGAGTCCTCGGCCCCCGACATCCGCGAGCTCGACCCGGAGACCGTCGACCGTATCGCGGCAGGCGAGGTGGTCGAGCGGCCGGCGAGCGCGGTGAAGGAGCTCGTCGAGAACAGCATCGACGCCGACGCCTCGCGGGTGTCCGTCGCCGTCGAGTCCGGGGGGATCGACGGTATCGTCGTCCGGGACGACGGCGTCGGGATGTCCCGCGAGGGGGTGCGTGCGGCCGTCCGCGAGCACACCACCTCGAAGATCCGCGGCATCGAGGACATCGAGGGCGGGGTCGGCACGCTCGGCTTCCGCGGGGAGGCGCTCCACGCCCTCGGCGCCGTCTCCCGACTGACCGTCCGGACCCGCGAGCGGGGCGCCGCCACCGGCACCGAACTCCGCGTCGAGGGCGGCGAGGTGACCGGCGTCGAGCGCGTCGGCTGTCCGGAGGGAACGGTGGTGGAGGTCGAGGACCTGTTCTACAACGTTCCCGCCCGCAGGAAGTACCTCAAGCAGCCGGGGACGGAGTTCGACCACGTCAACCGGGTCGTTACCGGCTACGCGCTGGCGAACCCGGCCGTTGCGGTGTCGCTCGAGCACGACGGCCGGGAGACGTTCGCGACGACGGGTCGGGGCGACCTCCGTGGGACCGTGCTGTCGGTCCACGGTCGCGAGGTCGCCCAGAGCATGGTCCCCGTCGGGTCGTCGGTCGACGAGAGGGAGGGGAGCGACGGGGTCTCGGCAGGCGAGGCCGGTCCGCTCCGCGACGTCTCGGGGCTGGTGAGCCACCCGGAGACGAACCGCGCCTCCCGGGACTACCTCACGACGTTCGTCAACGGCCGATACGTCACCGCCCGGGCGGTCCGCGAGGCGGTCGTCGCGGCCTACGGGAAACAGCTCGCATCGGACCGCTACCCGTTCGCCGTGGTACGTCTGGAGGTCGACCCGTCGACGGTCGACGTGAACGTCCACCCCCGGAAGCTGGATGTCAGGTTCGCTGACGAGGCGGCCGTCCGCGAGCAGGTCCGTGTGGCCGTCCGCGAGGGGTTGCTCGAGGCGGGACTGCTCCGTTCCTCCGCTCCTCGCGGCCGGTCGCAGGCAGGCGAGACGGCGGTCCGGCCCGAGCGGGTCGAGGGAAGCGACGGAGCCGACGGAAGCGGGGAGACCGACAGAGACGACACGGTCGACGCGGAGCCGGGGGCGGACGGCGCGGATCGGTCGACGCCGGCATCGCGCCGGGGGAACGGAACGCGGGGCGAGAGCGGTCGGACCGCGGGGCCCACGGCCGGTCCGACGGACGGGCGTTCGAGGGCCGACACGTCCCGAACGGAGACGAGTGACGCGACCGACCGCGACCCGCACCGGCGGTTCCGCGAGTCGCCCGCGCAGTCGACGCTCGCCGATCCCGGTGACCCCGGGGACGCGGGCGGAGCGCTGGACGTGGACCTCGACCGGCTGCCGCCGATGCGCGTCCTCGGGCAGGTCCACGACACCTACGTCGTCGCGGAGACGCCCGACGGCGTCGTGCTGGTCGACCAGCACGCGGCCGACGAGCGGGTGAACTACGAGCGGCTCCGCGAGGAGTTCGGCGGGGACGTGACGACCCAGACGCTCGTCGAACCGGTCGACGTCGAGGCGACTCCCCGCGAGGCCGAACTGTTCGAGAGCCACGGCGAGGCGCTCGCCCGCCTGGGGTTCCGCGCGTCGCTGGAGGGGGAGCGCATCCGGGTCCGGACCGTCCCGGCGCTCCTCGCGGGTCCGGACGCCCCCGAACTGATCCGGGACCTGCTCGCGGATTTCGTCGAGGGCGACCCCGAGGGGACCGTCGAGGCGGCCGTCGACGCGCTGCTCGGGGACATGGCCTGCTACCCCGCGATCACGGGCAACGAGTCGATGGCCGAGGGGTCGGTCGTCGAACTGCTCTCGGCGCTGGATCGCTGCGAGAACCCGTACGCTTGCCCGCACGGCCGGCCGGTGCTCGTCGAGATCGGTCGCTCGGAACTCGAGGCGCGGTTCGAGCGGGACTACCCGGGCCACGGCGGGCGGCGCGACTCCTGAGACGAACGGGGCGCAGGTCTAAAGTCACCCGCAGCGACGTGCGGGTATGCTCGTCACGCTGGGTGAGACCGCCCTCCGGCTCTCGCCGCCGGGAACGAGTCGGCTGGAGTGGGCCGACCGCCTCGAGGTGGAGGCCTCCGGTCCCGAGAGCAACGCCGGCGTCGTCGCCCGGCGGCTGGGCGAGCCGGTGACCTGGCTCTCGCGGCTGCCGGACTCGCCGCTGGGCCGACGGGTCGCCGGCGATCTCCGCGGTTACGACCTCGCGCTCGACGTCTCGTGGGGCGAGGGGCGACAGGGGCTCGCGTTTCACGAACGCGGCGGCGCCCCCCGGGGCGACGACCGCGTCGACGACCGGACCGGGACCGCCGCCGCGTCGCTCTCGATGGACGACCTCCCGCTCGACCCCGTCCGCGAGGCCGACGTGGCCTACGTCACCGGCGCGACGCCGGCGCTCTCGAACGACCTCGCGGGAGCGACCGCCCGGTTCCTCAAGACCGCGAACGACACCGGGGCGACGACCGCCCTCTCACTCGAGTACCGCCCGTGGCTCTGGAAGAGCCCCGAGGCGGCGCAGGACACGCTCACGGGGTTCTTCCCCGCTGTCGACGTCTTCCTCGCTCGCGAGTCCGACGTCGAGGCCGTGCTCGACCGGTCGGGGTCGCCCGCAGAGGTCGCACACGGCCTCGCGTCCAACTGGGGGTTCGACCACGTCCTCCTCACCCGCGAGCGGACCTGTATCGCCTATCACGACGCGACGGTCCACGAGCACCCCAACCCGGCGGTCGACGCCGTCGACACGACGGGTCGGGAGGCGGCGTTCGCCGGCGCGTTCCTCGCGGCCCACCGCGACGGGACGGACCCGACCGAGGGGCTCCGGACCGCCATCGCCGCCCGCGCGCTCGCGAGTACCCTTCCGGGGTCGGTCCCGACGGTCACCCGCGCGGAGGTCGAACGGGTCGCCGACCGGGTCGAGCGCGACCGCGACGCCGACCGGACGCGGTAGCGGTCCGAACCGGACCGCACACGTCGGGCACAGAGCTATACCGCCCGACGCCGACGCCCCTGCCATGCACGTCCTCGTCGTCGGCGCGTACGGTAGCGCCGGAGTCGCCGCCGCGGACCGTCTGCTCGGTCTCGCGGACGACGACCCCTCGTTCGACCTCCGGCTGACGCTCGTCGACGACGGCGACCCCGGCGGCGGGCTCTGCATCCTCGACGGCTGTATGCCCTCGAAGGAGATGCTCTCGGCGGCGGCCCACCGGTTCCAGGCCCGCCACGACCACCGCATCCGGGGGACTCCCGAGGTCGACCTCGAGGCGGTCGTCGCCACGAAGGAAGAACACGTCGAGAGCTTCGCGAGTCACCGCCGCGCCGCCGTCCACGAGATGGCAGCGCGCGAGGGCGTCGAGTTCCTCCACGCCCGGGCCGAGTTCGTCGCGGACGGACGGGTACGGGTCGGCGACCGCGAGTTCGACCCGGACTACGTCGTAGTCGCCACCGGCTCCGTACCGAGCGTCCCCGACCTCCCGGGGATGGACACGGTGGACCCGATGCTGAGCTCCGACGTACTCGACGCGACCGACCTGCCCGACAGCGTCGTCGTCATGGGCTTTGGCTACGTCGGGATGGAGCTCGTCCCCTACCTCGCGGAGGCCGGCAGAACCGACGTCACTGTCGTCGAGCACGACGCCCGTCCGCTGGACGAGGCCGACCCCGCGTTCGGCGACGCCCTGCTCGACCTCTACCGCGACGCGTTCGACGTCGAGGTACTGACTCACACGTACGAGCGGTCCGTCGAGGCCACCGACGATGGAGTCAGGCTCCACCTCGAACGGTCGGAGCCGGACGACGGGGGCGTCCCCGAGGAACTGGCCGTCGAGGCCGAGCGACTCGTGACGTTCACGGGGCGGCGGCCGAGCCTCGACGGACTCGGGCTCGAACGTGCGGGGCTCTCTCCCGGCGAGGGGTGGGTCGAGGACACGATGCAGGCCGCCGAGAGCGACCGCGTGTTCGTCGTCGGGGACGCCAACGGGCGCGAACCGGTCCTCCACGTCGCCAAGGAGCAGGGTCACCGTGCCGCGGAGAACGTCCTCCGGCACGCCCGGGAGACCCCGCTCGAACCGTACGAAAACGTCCACCACCACGTCGTCTTCTCCGGCCTGGCGACCTACCCGTACGCGCGGGTGGGTCACAGCGAGGCCTCGGCCCGCGAGGCCGGGATCGAGTTCGAGGCCGTCACCCGGCAGGCCAGCGACGACGGCGTCTTCGAGACGAAGGCCCATCCGGAGGGGCTGGCGTCGCTCGTCGTGGGCACCGACGGAACGGTGCTGGGCTACCAGGGGCTCCACTACCACGCCGACGTGATGGCCAAGACGATGCAGGTCGTCGTCGAGACGGGGATGGACGTCCGTGACGTCCCCGACCGGGCCTATCACCCCACGACGCCGGAGATACTCGACGGGCTGTTCCGGGAAGCGGCCGACGCGGTCGACGCGCACCGGTAGGGAGGATCGGGAGTATCGTAGCGGTCGTCGGTTTCCGGCCCGGAACACGACCGGCGATCACCGGTAAGCGGTCACGACCGCCCCTGTCATACGGTCGTGCGTCATTCGTTTCCCGTCACGTGTTCGAGTCCCGTCTCGTCGGTCTCGAAACGCCGATCTTGCCGAAGACCCCTGAAAACGGGTACGCACGACCGTATCACAGGACCGATCCGACTCCGGCGGTACCGTTCCTTTCACTCCGTCCCCGACTGCGTTTCTCCGGGGCTGTTAAATACGCACGGGGCGACTGTGCGGGCATGCGACGTGGGCTCGTTCCTCTCGTGTCGGTCGTGGTCCTCGTGTCGGTCGCGCTCCCCGCCGGTGGGGCCGCAGCGGGGGCAGCCGCGACACAGGAACAGGTGACGCTGACCGTCTCGGTCATCTCGCAGGGTGGGGCACAGATCGGTGGCATCACGATCACCGCGACGTGGGACGGCGGCGAGACGACGACGACGACGGCCAGCAACGGCAGGGCGTTCGTGGACGTCCCTCGGGGGGCCGACGTGTCCCTCTCGATATCCTCGGACCGGTTCGTCCGTAACTTCCCGGTGACCGTCGAGGACGCCAGTACCCAGGAACTCACCGTCGAGGTGGCCCGGAAGGGGTCGGCGACCGTCCGTGCGGTCTCCCCGAACGGGCCGGTCGAGAGCGCCACCGTCGAACTGAGACAGGACGGACGGACGGTCACCTCGGGCCAGACGAACGAGAACGGCGCGTTCACCACCGGGACGATCGAACAGGGACGGTACACCCTCGAGATCGGCAAACCGACGTACTTCACGAACGAGACGGAGTTCGACGTCCGCTCCGAGGGCGTCCAGCACAGGGTGGAGATGCGGACCGGTAGCGTGCGGGTCGAGGTCCGGGTCCGTGACGATCACTTCGAGGAGCCACGGCCGGTGAACGACGCCTCCGTCGAGTTCGGCGACGTCGGGACGGCGCGGACGACGGGGGGAGGCGCCGTCTTCGCCGTCTCGGTGAACACCAGGCACACGGTCCGGGCCACGAAGGACGGTTACGAGACGGCCAGGACCCGGTACTCGGTCGGCGAATCCTCCGGTACCATCCACCTGTCCATCCAGCGCGAGCCGGCGCTCGTCGTCCGGCCGGCCAACGAGCGTATCGTCGTCGGCGAGTCCACATCCGTCACCGTCGTAGACGCCTACGGGGAACCCATCGGCGATGCGACGGTGAGCGTCGACGGGGAGGCCGTCGCACGGACCGACGGCAGCGGGCAGGCCCGCATCACCATCGAGAGCGCCGGGAACCACACCGTGGGAGCGAGCACCGACGGTATCGACGCCGACGGGGTCACCGTGATCGGCGTGGCGGCCGGCGAGGAGACAGCCACGCCGGCGGTCACGCCCGTCCCCACGACGACGGTCTCTCCGACGCCGACGCCAGTTCCCACGACGACGTCGGTCTCTCTGCCCGGTTTCGGGCCGGCGGTGGCCGCGTCCGGGGTCCTCCTCGCGGCGCTCCTGCTCGCCCGGCGGGACCGGTAGGGACGGTCGATACCGGGGGGCGAGAGACCGAGTACCGTCCCGCTACGAGATGGAGTACCCGCCGTCGATGACGAGCCCGTGGCCCGTTATCCACGACGCGTCGTCGCTGAGGAGGAACACGGCCGGCCCGGCG
Source organism: Haloarculaceae archaeon (assembly GCA_036625905.1). Lineage (GTDB taxonomy): Archaea > Halobacteriota > Halobacteria > Halobacteriales > Haloarculaceae > Salinirubellus. The sequence continues at coordinate 14,782 of JAZKST010000006.1, read as the reverse complement.
ACGTCATCCGGCTCCCCGAGCCGACCCAGCGGATACTGCCTCGCCATCCGTTCTTTCACCGCTTCGGGGTCGTCGCCGTAGGCGTCGAACGCCTGCTCGGCCAGCGGCGTGTCGACGACCCCCGGACAGACCGCGTTGGCACGCACGCCCTCGCGGCCCGCTTCGGCGGCGACCGCCCGTGTGAAGTTGAGCACAGCCCCCTTGGTCAGGGAGTAGATGGACTGCTTGGGCATCCCGATGAGCCCCGCGAGCGACGCCACGTTGACGATGCTCCCCGAGCCCCCCGCCTTCAGGTGCGGGAGCGCGGCGTGACAGCCGTTCCACACCCCCCGGACGTTCACGTCGAGCACCCGTTCCAGGGTGTCGTCGTCGAGGTCCTCGGTGTCGGCCGCGCGGTGGGCGACACCGGCGTTGTTGACGATCCCGTCGATCCCGTGCTCCTCGGCGACGGCGTCGACGAGGTCGTGGAACGCCGCCCCGTCCGTGACGTCGAGTTCGTGGAACACGGCGTCGCCGGGCGTTTCGGACACCAGTTCGACCGTCTCCTCGCCGCCCTCGCTGTCCACGTCGGTGACGACCACGGTCGCACCTGCTTCGGCCGCACGATAGCTGATCTGCCGACCGAGCCCCGAGCCGGCCCCGGTGACGAACACGGTCCTGTCTTCCAGTCGCATGGTGTAGCGGTCGGGGGGCCCCGGCATTAATCGGTCCCCTGCCGGTCCCCTGCTCCGGAGACCTCCGACTCGGCACCGACCACTAACCGTTTCTCGCCGCAGGGATCACGTCGACCCGTTCTCGATACCGGCGACCCCGCCCCTTCGTACCCGCTCCCCGACCAGCACGACGAAACACGACCTCCCGATCACGCTGCTCTCGGACGAGGACGAGGCGGCGAGCCGCGAGTACGACTCCTACGGCGAGAAGAAGGTGTTCGGAAAGGCGTTCGACGGCGTCTTCCGGAACACGTACGTCGTCGGACCGGACGGGACCGTGGAACTCGTGTACCGGGGAGTCGACCGGAGGGCCACACCCAGGAGATACTGGCCGACGTCGACGGGCTGTGAGGCCCGACGAACGACCCGACCCCGCGCACCACGTCGCCGACCCCTACGACAGCCCTCCGTGTCGGACACCCACGAACGCACCCGTCCTAGCAAGCTTTTCCCGCGGCCCGCTGAACCGACCCAGCAGTGACCATCGACGTCATCGCCCATCGGGGGTTCGCTGGGGTCTTCCCGGAGAACACCACGGCCGCCGTCACCGCCGCCGGCCTCCACCCAGAGGTCCGCACCGTCGAGGTGGACACGATGCCCTGTGCGGACGGCACCCCGGCCGTGTTCCACGACGCCCGCCTCGACGAGCGCGACGACGGCTCGCCCGGGCTGACGGACGCGTCGGGCGTCGTCTGGGAGACCGACCGCGAGACGGTCACCGGCGCGGAGGTCCTCGACAGCGGGTGGACGGTCCCGACGCTCGCGGCGGTGGTCGAGGCGCTCCCGACGGGCGTGCGTCTGAACGTCGAACTCAAGAACCCGGGGTCGTTCGACGTCCGTCCGGGCGAGAAGCTACGGGGCACGGCGCTCGACGCCCAGCGGGAGCGCTGGGGCCCGTTCGTGGCGCGCGTCCTCGACGTCCTCGACCCGCTCGACCGGGTGCTGCTCTCCTCGTTCTGCGAGGCGGCTATCGCCGAGGCGGCCGACCGCTCGACCCACCGGACCGCGCCGCTCTGCGGTCCGGAGAGCGTCGATGCGGGGTTCGAAGTCGCCCGCCAACACGGCTCGACCGCGTTCCACCCGGCGAACGAAGCCGTGTTCGAGGACCCCGGGCTCGTCGAGCGGGCGGTCGGGGTCGGCTGCGAGGTGAACGCCTGGACCGCACGGACCTGGCACGACGTCAAGCGCCTGCGCGAGGCGGGCGTCCACGGCGTGATCGCCGACTACCCGACGCTGACGCTGGTCGGCGGGCGCTGACCGCCACCGCCCGGCCGACTCCCCGGCTTCCGGTCGAACGCGCCCCGAATGCACGCCTCGGACCGCGATGCGGACACTCACCCGTCTGTGATTCACTTCCGCCCCGGTGTCGGTTCGCGGGGTTCGGGGGAAAGGGAAATACGCCGAGGGGCAGACCCCTCGGGCATGACGGAGGGACCGCTGTCGGGACGGACGGCGATCGTGACGGGCGCGAGCGCGGGCATCGGCCGGGAGACGGCTCGCGTGCTCGCCCGCGAGGGGGCGAACGTGGCGCTCGCCGCACGGAGGGAGGAGCTCCTCGAGGAGGTGGGGGAGGGGATCGAGTCGGCACACGGTACCGAGACCCTGGTGATGCCGAGGAACGTGACCGACGAGGACAGCGTGGAGCGTAGCTCCACGGGCAGTCGGACGTAGTCCGACGACGCGGTGGCGGACCTCGTGGACGCGACGGCCGCGCAGTTCGGCGGGATAGACGTTGCCATCCACAACGCGGGTGTCGGGGTCGGCGAGCGCCACTACGACGTCGCCGACCTCTCGACCGAGGACTACCGCCGGGTGAAGGCCGTGAACGAGGGCGGGACGTTCTTCCTCACCCGGGCGGTCCTCCCGTACGTCCGGGAGGCCGAGGGGCACCTGATCTACGTCGCGAGCTACGCGGGTCAGCAGCCACGCGCGTACGACCCGGTCTACGCCGCCTCGAAGTGGTGGATGCGTGGGTTCGCCAAGTCCGTCTCCTCGCAGGTCGGCGAGGCGGACGTCGGTGTCACGGTCGTGAACCCGGCGGCCGTCCGCACGGAGTTCGATGTCGACGGGCGGACGATGGCCGAGCGGTACGAACCCGGAGAGGCGGTCGAGCCCGCGGAAGTCGCCGAGACGATCGCCTTCGTGGCCGAGCGGTCGCCGTCGATGGCCCACGAGGTCGACGTCTACACCCGGGACAAGCTCGGCGAGATCTGATATCGATTCGCAGAAGCCTTCGGCCGCTCTGACATGGCGGTTTCTCGCCCGCTCGGGATCGCGTCGACCGATGCGGAGGGTCCATGCGACACGGCGTCTTCGTTTTCCCCCCACGCTCGTAGTTCGACGTCCCCTGCCGCTACGTTCCGGTCCGATCAACACTGGCTCTCCCTGGACGTCGTGTTTCTGACGCGGCTCACGTAGGTTTCGGTGTCTGTCTCCCCGGATCTGTGCTTTTGTGCGAGTCGGCCGGGATCCGCCAGTGGACGTTCATGCACTCGTGGAACGTCGTCACGTTCAACGAGACGTTCTCGGGCCGAACGGACGAGAAGTTTCGAGCCAGGGTCGCCTGTTGGGCCTCGAACGGGTCGCCACAGCACGTCTCAGCGGAGTACGCTACTGTCCAGTCCGTCCCATCCAGCGACACCGTTTCGACGCGATCCGCGTTCCGATAAACCGCAGACCGGAACGCGTCCCGGGGATCGGCGCTACCCGGTGTCGGTTCGGCGGGATCACTCGGTGACGATCCGGGGGCCGGGTTGCGGTCGCCCGCACACCCGGCGATCGCTGCGAGACACGACCCCCAGGCGGCGAGGACTGATCTCCGTCGCATGGGCTACTCTATCGTGTTCGTCGAATAGTACGTTTCGTACGTTCGAACGCCGATCTTCGTGTCGAACTGGTTCGGATCACGAACAGTGGTGACGTCTCTCCGGGATCTAACGATCCCTCCACCCGGGAACCGAACTGCGTACGTGCGAGATATGCGCCGTGTCTCTCGAACCCCGATCCCGTCGGGTTCCGTATCGTCTCCGCGCAGAGAGACGGATCGCTCTGTCGATCACTACGAGCCCTCGACGGGGGCTCACCGGACCTCGACGCGGACGGCCGCTTCCGGGGTCGCCACACCGCGGACGTAGCGAGGCCGCCCGTCCCCGGCCTCCCGCTCGACGTCGAAGACGCCGAGCGTGACGACGAGTCGTCCCCCGTCGAGCGTCGCGCGGAGCACCGGTCCGACGCTCGTAACGGTCACGTACGGCGGTGCGGCGACCGGCTCGGCACGGAGTTCCCCACCGGCCGCCGCGACGCACTCCACGAGCACCGACGGGTACGCACCCAGCAGGCCTGCCTCCGAGAGGGCCGCGCGGAGCGGGTCGACCACCCGTTCCCGGTCGGTCGTCTCCGCCCCGGGCCACGCCGCCGCGACGCACCCCGCACACTCGACGGTCGCCTCGACGGTCCCGCGACGGTGGCCGAGGAGGTGCTCGCGTACGGCGTCCGGGTCGAGCCGGCTGGACCCATCGGACACGGCTCAATCGGCGGCCGCGGCGCAGTTGTTCGGCCCGAGTTCCGCCTCGAACGCGTCGTCGTCCGAGAGCGTCTCCCGGCCGAGGTTCGTCTCGATGATGGTCTCGAAGTTCGCCGGCCGGGGTGGCATGTCGGCGAGGACCCGCTCGATGAACGCCTTGCGGTCGAGCGAGAAGACCGAGAGCGACTCGCGGAGCTCGCCCAGCCGGGCCGTGTAGGTGCCGTCCTCGGCAGGAGGACGTCCGGGCGTGAAGTGTCCCGGCGCGATCAGCACGTCGTCCCCGAACCGCTCGAAGCGTTCCGTGAGGGTCCGGTGGAGCTCGCGGGCGTACTCGGGTCCCCCTTCGTCGCCCTCCTGAAGGTCCGGGCGGGGGACTCCCGGCGCGAACAGCGTGTCACCCGTGAGGAGCGTGTCGCCGACGCGCAGGCTGACCATCCCCGTCGTGTGACCGGGTGTCTCGTGGATCTCGACCGTCGCGTCGCCGACCTCCAGCCGGTCGCCGTCGGCGACCGGCTCGACGTCGAAGGTGATACCGCGCTCGACCGCCTTCGCCGCCATGACCGGCGTCGTACCCGTGGCCGCGGCCACGTCGCGTACTCCCGAGACGTGGTCGGCGTGGACGTGCGTGTCGACGGCGTAGACCAGTTCCGCGCTTCGCTCGCGTGCGTCCTCGGCGTAGTGGTCGGCGAACGCCCGGAGCGGGTCGACGATCGCCGCCTCCTTCCCCTCGTTGCCGGACGCCCCGGAGACGATCAGGTACGCGAGACAGCCCGACGACGGTCGGCGGTACTGGAGGACCCTGCCCTCGTCGGTCGCTTCAGCGGGGAGTTCGCGGGCGGTGTAGACCCGTGCCCACCCCTCCATCCCGCCGGCGAGGTTGACCGCGTCGACGCCCTCGCCGCGGAGGAGTTCCGCGACCTCGTCGCTCGCCTCGCCGCGCGGACAGACCGCGACGACTGGTTCGACGACGCCGTCGGGCAGGAGGTCGGCCGCCCCGCCCGTGACCTTCGCGGAGAGGAACTTCGCGTAGGGGACGTGGTGTCGTTCTACTCCTGGGCCGTCGATGGCCCACGCCTCGACCTCGTCCCGGTCGCGCGTGTCGAGTATCGTCACCGGATCGCCGGCGTCGAGCCGTCGCTGGAGTTCCTCGGGGGTGATGGCTTCCTCGGTCATAGGTATCGGGAGGCGACGAGGCCGGATAAACCCCGTTCGCGTCCTCGGCCCCACTGTTCCGGTGCCCCCCGCGAACGTGGATCGACGGTCCGTGCGAGCGAGAACGAGGTGTACGACTACCCGCTCACGGTCGACCTGGTATCCTGAGACGGGAAAGGCTCCGGCAACCCCGTTCGACGGAGCCGCCCCGCTCACTCGGGGACGACGGTGATGTGCGTCGCCTCCTCGTCGGCCTCACCGCCGAGTATCCGCATCGCACGCTCGACCTCGCTGACGGTGAACGTGTGTGAGTGCATCCGGTCGAGCGGGTACGCCCCGGATTCGATGACGTCGATGGCCCGCTCGTAGGCCCACGACTTCACCCCGAGGACGCCCCGGAGATCGATGTCGTCCAGGACGAGCCGGTCCGAGACGAACCCGGGGACCTCCTTCATCCCCTTGAGCCCCGCGAGGACGACCGTCCCGCCGGGACGGACGGCGTCGATGGCGTCGATCACTGGCTCGGTGGCGATCGGCGTGACGTCGATAGCCACGTCGACCCCTCGACCGTCGGTGATCGCCCCGACTCGCTCGACGACGTCCTCGGCCTCGACGTTCACCGTGTGGGTCGCGCCGAACTCGCGAGCGAGGTCGAGCTTCGCCGCGTCCCGTTCGAGGCCGGTGACGACGATCTCCTCGGCGCCGACGACGTCACAGGCGACCGTGCTCGCGAGCCCGCGCTGGCCCGGGCCCAGGATCAGGACCGAGTCGCCGGGGTCGACTCCCCCGACGCGATAGGCCCACTCGAAGCCCGCACCGAGCGGGTTGAACAGCACCGCCTCGTCCCGCGGGAGGTCCTCGGGGAGCCGGTGGACGACGGTGTTCGGTCGTAGATGCATGTACCCCGAGTAGCCGCCCCAGAGCCCGCTCCCGACCGTCGTCGGTGTAAAGGCGTACATGAACCGGTTGTCACAGAGCGGGTACTCCCCCTCGACACAGCGGGGACAGACCCCACAGGGGGCGAACGGCTCGACGGCGACGCGGTCGCCGACCGAGACCCCCCACGTCTCGCTGGCCTCGTCGCCGATCATCTCGATGCGGCCGATCGGCTCGTGGCCCGGGATACAGGGGTACTCGACGAGGTCCATCTCCGCGAACTCCCCCTGGTACTGCTCCCAGTCGCTCCCGCACATGCCGGAGGCCTCGACCGCGAGCAGCGCCTCGCGTTCCCCCACCGACTCGGGTACCTCGAACTCCTGTAACTCGATCGTCCGGTCGGCCGTCTGGACCGCCGCGTGTGTCTTCGTCATGGGTGTTGATACCTGTCATAGAGTGTGCGGGTCCTGGTATAGTTTGCTCTCCTGACGGTCGACGCCCACCCGAACACGTCTCCCGACGAGCAAGGATATTAGTCGCTCCTGAATGACCCGTCCATCATGGCAGTCGATTACGAACGCGAACTGGCGGAGTTCGAGTGGGACGTCCCCGAGGACTACGACCTGCCGTCGGTCGTCGAGTCACACGCCGAGTCGTTCGGCGACCGGGTCGCTCTGACGTTCCGCGACGACGAGGGCAACCGCGCGGAGCGGACGTTCGACGACATCCGCGCGGACACGAACCGGTTCGCGAACGCGCTGGCCGACCTCGGCGTCGGCAAGGGCGACCGCGTGATGCACCTGTTCCCGCGACACCCGGACGCGTTCGCCATCCAGCTGGGCGTCCTGAAGCGAGGCGGACTGGTCGTGCCCTGCTCGTCGATGCTCCGAGCGAAGGACATCGCGTTCCGCGCGAACGACTGCGAGGCATCCACGGTGGTCTGTCACGACTCGCTGACCGACATGGTCGAGCCCGCCGTCGATGAGACGCCACTGGAGACGCTGATCGTCCTCGACGGCGAGACGGAGGGCTGGGAGTCGTTCGCGGACCTGCTCGACGGACAGCCAGCGGGACACGACGGCCCCGACCTCGCCGCCGAGGACCCGATGACCATCAACTACACCTCCGGGACGACCGGCCGGCCCAAGCCGGTGATGCACCGCCACCGGTGGATGCGGTGTTTCGAGCGGATCAACGGCCCGTACTGGTGGGGGTACACCGAGGGGACGGACTTCTCGGACGAGCTGATGTGGGCCACGACGGGGACCGGGTGGGCGAAGTGGTTCTGGAGTCCGGTCGGTGTGGGCATCACCACCGGCGCCCCGCAGTTCGTCTACGACGGCGAGTTCGACCCCGAGACGTTCCTCGAACTCATGGCCGAGGAGGGGGTCACGCGGCTCTGTGCGGTCCCCACGCAGTACCGGATGTTCAGCCAGGTCGAGGACCTCGGGAGCTACGACGTCGAACTGAGGGAGGTGCTCTCGGCGGGCGAGCCGCTCAACCGCGAGCCCATCGCCGCCATCGAGGAGGCGTTCGGCCTCACCCCGCGGGACGGCTACGGCCAGACCGAGACGGTCGCCCTGGTGACGAACTACCCCGGCATCGACGTCAAGCCCGGGAGCATGGGCAAGCCCACGCCCGGGATGGGAACGACCATCATCGACACCGAGGAGGAGGTCGAGGTCGACACCGGTGAGATCGGCGAGATCGCCGTCCCGGTGGACTGTCCGGGCATCTTCGACGGCTACTACGAGAAGCCGGACCTCGACGAGCGGACCTTCAGGGGCGACTACTACCGGACGGGCGACCTCGCCAGCCGCGACGAGGAGGGCTACTTCTTCTTCGAGGGGCGGGCCGACGACATCATCATCTCCGCGGGCTACCGCATCGGCCCGTTCGAGGTCGAGGACGCGCTGGTCGAGCACGAGGCCGTCGCGGAGGCCGCGGTCGTCGAGAGCCCACACGAGGAGCGGGGCAACGTCGTCAAGGCGTACGTCGTCCTCGCCGAGGGGTTCGAAGGGACCGACGACCTCGTCGCGGAGATACAGTCGTTCACCAAGGAATCGACGGCACCCTACAAGTACCCCCGGCGGATCGAGTTCGTCTCCGAGCTCCCGAAGACCTCCAGCGGGAAGATACGTCGGGTCGAGCTCCGTGAGGAAGAGAAGGAGCGACACGGCGCGGAGGGGTAGCTCCGGGCATGGTCGAGACCGACATCAGGGAACTGACGACCGAAGCCGGCTGGCGAGCGGCGTTCCCCGTGCTCCGGGAACTCCGGAACCACCTGACAGAGGGGACGTACCTCGAGTACCTCCGGGAGATGCGCGAGGAGGGCTACCGGCTGTTCGGGCTGTACGAGGGGGAGGACGTCGTCGCCGTGGCCGGTGCGGGCATCCGGACGAACTTCTACAACGGGCGCCACCTGTTCGTCTACGACCTCGTCACCCGACCCGACCGTCGTTCGGAGGGACACGGGGGCGAGCTGATGGCGTTCCTCGAGGAGTGGGCACGCGAACGGGACTGCGAGAGCCTCACCCTCGAATCGGGGCTCTGGCGCGAGGACGCCCACCGCTTCTACGAGGACCGACTCGGGATGAAGCGGTACTGCTACACGTTCAAGCGGACGTTCGACGCGGGCTGATAGGGGCGCCGAGCGTCCGCACCGACGGTCGCCCGGCGCTCGCTGCGGACTTTTGTCGTGTCCCGTCCTCCCGCGAGTCATGGACTACGGAGTCGTTCACGAATCGGAGCTGACGGCGGCCCGGATGTCCGAGCTCTACCGCGATACGTCGAGGAGGTCGAGTACCACGCCCACGCCGAACAGGAGGAGCTGTTCCTCGTGCTCGAAGGGGAGTTCTCGCTGAAGCTCGGCCGCTCCGGCGAGACCGAGATCGTCGAGGGGGTCGTCCTCGCCGTCGGCGCGCCGCCGGTCCGCGCGCCGGGGCTGGATCCCCACGAACTCGACAGATGCGGACGACGACCGCCGGTACGAGCGGGCCACGCCCGATACGCGTGGCGTTCGGAGGCGACCGGGGAGGGGGAGCCGGGAGCAGACGGGAGGAGATGGGGCTAGGCTATAGCAGCGTTTGGAACCGATGACACACTCCGGACGGGGACGTTCCCCCCGTCCGTGAGTAAAGACGTCCAAACGCTACTATAATGTCGGTCCGCGCACATCGGTGAGCGAGGACACCATGAGTTTCCTGCTCGATCCACCGCTGCTGTTCGGTTCCGGACTGGCCGTCGGTCGGTTCGTCCCGGAGGGCAGCCGCCGTCGTCGCATCGCGATCGCACTCCTCGGGCTGTTCTACGGGGTGAGCGGACTGCTCTACGCCGACGTGCTCCCGTGGTGGGACGGCCGCCGGTGGACCCGCGGGTCGGACTGGATGCTCAACTCCGGGCTCAACACCCGGCTGAGACGCACGGCCGGGGCCGACGTACTGGCGGTGTTACTCTTCGCCGCGTACCCGCTGTGGGTGTGGTTCGGGATGGAGCTGGGACGGAAGGCCCGTCCGTCCGGGGATGCCGCGGGGGGTGAGACGGTGTCGGGCGAAAACCGGTAGCTACGACCGGAGGGCGGTCTCGTCAGCGGAAACCGTGCGAGCGCGGGTAGCCTGATCGCGCGCGAGTCGCCACAGTCGGCGCCGGCCACCGCCGACCGTCCGTATCTCGTCAGTCCCGGAGATCCCGTGTTCGCGAACGTCGCGAGTCCGGTCGTCGCGGCGTCGGCCCCGGCCGTCGTCTTCAGTACCGTTCGGCGGTCGTGACAGCTTAGCATGGTTCGTTCACGGCGACGGAAGACGGGAGTAAACCGGGTCTGGCACGACTCTCTATGGTGTTCGACGCCCGTACCACAACGGCTATGATGACGGTCCCGTAGCACGCTCCGCCCGCCCGTAGCGCTCCCCTTCGCACGGAGCGAGCCGCGCCACTACGGCTGGAAGTACCGATCGACGATCCGCTCGCCCGTCCGGGCCGCGAGCGCCTGCCCCGTGTTCGTCGGGTTCGCCCCCCCGACGCCGTTGGAGAGGGCGGAGTGGTCGGCGACGAACAGTCTGTCGACGTCGTAGGCCTCGCAGGCCTCGTCGACGACCTTCCCCATCGCCATCGTGCTGTGGATGTGGAGCGCGGTCGGGGGCGAATCCGAGCGGTGGACGTGCGAGGCGCCGCCCTCGCGGAGTATCTCGGCGGCGATCTCGGCGAGCCGGTCGCGGCGCTTCCGGTCGCCGTCGCTCGGCTCGTAGTTGACGAGCGGGATCGGGCCGTGTTCGTCCTCGACGCCCCCGACGACCGAGATGCCGTTGCGCCTGTGCGGACGGTCGTCGCTCACGACGAGGATCTGGAGCATCCGGCGGTAGCCCGAGAGCGTGCGCTTGAGTTCCTCGCCGGCGAGCCGACCCAGCGTGTCCCAGGGGGCGTCGTCCGGATCGTTCCGGAAGGCGAACCCGGAGGCGCTGCTGCCGAACCCGAGGATGGCGCCGATCCCGGGGGTCGTCCCGACCGTCTGGAGCATCCCCAGTCCCGGGTAGTCGAACCGGGCCGCGATGTCCTGGCCCTCGTGCTGGTCGACGGTCCGCTTGTCGATCGCTCCTTCGAGGTCGTCGGCGTCGAACAGCCCCATCACGTTGTCGCCGAAGTGGATGGTCATCCCCTTGCCGACCCAGCCGTTGTCCGGGAGGTCGGCGTTGAGCCAGAGCCGCGGCGTCTCGACCGCCCCCGCCGCGAGGACCACGACCTCGGCGTCGACCCGCTCGACCTTCCCGGACCAGGTGTCGCGGAACCGGATCCCGGTGGCGGTCGGCTCGTCGCCCAGCGGCGTCTCGGTCAGGACATCGGTGACGAACGCGTTCGGGCGGACCGTGACGTTACCCGTCCGCATCGCCGCGGGCACGAAACTGACGTTGCTCGCTCGCTTTGCCTTCTCCTCGAACGGCGCCCCCCGGGGATGCGGATTGCCGGCGATGTTCCCCAGCGCCAGGGTGTCCCCGTCGACGTCCGGATAGGTGAAGTCCCCGTCGTAGCCCGCATCGACGTGGAGCCGCTCGTCGGGCTGGCGGATGGCGTTGGGCTGGGGTCGGTAGCCCGCCCCCGTGACGTTCAGGTCCTCGATGAGCTCCCAGCCGGCGTTCGCGGCCCCGCGGAAGAACAGCTCCTCCTTGGCGGTGACGGGCGCGGGCGTCACCTCGCACATCTCCTCGATCTCCCGGTAGTAGGGAAGCAGGTCCGCGTAGTCGATGGGCCAGTGGCCCTGCTCGTCGATCGAGGCCGGGTACGCCCGGGGGTGACAGCCCGTGTAGTGCAGCGTGGTACCGCCGACGCCGGCACACTGGAGGATGGCCCCGTCCCCCGGGAACTTCCGGAACCAGAACCCCCGCTCGTGGTCGGCCGGCCCGAAGACGAGCCTGTTGATCATCTCGAACTCGCGGGTGGTGAACTGCTCGTCGAGCAGCTCCCCGCTCAGGTCCTCGACACTCGAGGAGGCCTCGCCCCCGGGTTCCTCGTGGGGCTTTGGCCACTGCTCGTTGCCGTGGAACGGCCCCGCCTCCAGGACCAGCACCGACAGCCCCGCCTCGGCGAGCTTCCAGGCCGTGACGGGGCCGTCACCTCCGGCCCCGACCACCACCGCGTCGTAGCGACTATCGACCATCTCAGGCCACCTCAGCGGGGAACGGCTCCTCCGTCGGGTATGGCTCCTCGTAGTCGCCCGTGTCGTAGTCGTTCTCGCGAAAGCTCCCCGAGTCGCGGGTGACTCGGACGGGCGAGGCGGCGTCCCCGTCGACGGTCGTCCAGGACTCGCCGTCGCCGAGCGGGCCGTCGTCGGTGCCCAGATAGCCCCGGAGGGCGGCGTAGCCGGGTGCGACCCCCGGATAGCCCGTCTGGCGCCAGCTCTGGACCGCCGCGGGGTCGTTCGAGTGGACCAGGTCGCTCGGCGGCCGGGTGAACCCGCCGTAGCCCTCCCACTCGCTGTAGTAGATCATCTCCGTGAACCCGACGACCAGCTGGCCGACCAGCCCCGCGTCGAACTCGAACAGCTCGCCATCGAGCGCGCGGATCTCGACCTCGAACTCGTCGAGGAGGCCGATCGCCCGGAGCCGGTCCTCCCCGGAGAGCTCCGCGAACGTCCCGGCGGCGTCGGCGCTCCTCGTCGGGTCCGGGTCCGCGGGGTCGAGCAGGTCGGCCACGTGCTCGCGACTGGGCTCGTCCCCGTTCGCGTCGCGCTCGAGCAGCGACAGCGCCGCGGCGTCGAGGACGTTCGCGACCGGTCCGGCCAGCGGGAGGTTCCCCCGGGCACCGAGCCCCGGGAGACCGAACTGGAACAGGTCGTTCACGTAGACGACGAGGAAGTCACCGAGGCCGACGTCCGGCCCCCCGGGGACGTGTTCGGGACCCAGCTCGCCGGCGAGTTCGAGCGTCCTCGGCACCACTGCGTCGGCGACCGCCCGGAAGGTCAGCGTCGTGTGGACCGCCGTGTCCGTGTCCCTCCCGAGCCCGAAGACGGACTTCAGCGTACGCCACGCCGAGACCACCCGGTGGGGTATCCGGGTCCGGAAGCTCGTATCTGCCATGCATCCCCGTCGACGCCTGTCGTCAAGTCACTTGTCCACGCGCCCCGGACGACTCGCCGGACGTCCGGAGAGCCATCCCGGTCCGGTCGACGGTGCCCGCAGGTGCCGGTCGCTCGTACTGTCGGTCGTAGCTACGTGACTCACGGTCGCGTGCTCTTCCGGTGTGTGGTGCTGATACTGTCGTGCGTAACCGCTCCGGTCACGCCCAGGCTTATGTTCCCGCGCGGTATCGTCCCAGATGACATGCGAGCCGTCACACTCGAGGAGCACGGTGGCCCGAGGGTACTGCAGGTGAGCGAGATCGACCGGCCCGACCCCGGCGGACACGAACTGCTGGTCGAGGTCGCGGCGGCAGGGGTGAACCCCGTGGACACCTACTTCCGCGACGGGTCGTACGCGGTTGACGGGTTCCCGTTCACGCCCGGCGTCGACGTGGCAGGCGTCGTGAGCGAGGTCGGGGAGTACGTCGAGGGGTTCGAGCCCGGCGACCGCGTCTACGGGACCGGCATCGGCAACGGCACGTACCAGGGCGGCTACGCCGAGTACGCGACGGTCCCCGAGGACCGTATCGTCGTGCTCCCGGACGGCGTCGACCTCGTCGAGGCGGGTGCCGCGGGCGTCGCCGCCGGCACCTCCTGGCGCGCGCTGATCGACCACGCCGACCTCGAACCCGCCGAGTTCTGCCTGATCCACGGCGGCTCGGGCGGCGTCGGCCACGCCGCGGTCCAGGTCGCCGCCGCCGTCGAGGCACGGGTCATCACCACCGCGGCGCCCGAGTACCACGACGCGCTCTACGACCTCGGCGCGGAGACGGTGCTCGACTACGGGCGCGAGGACCTCGCGGACGCCGTCCTCGAGGCCTCGGAGGGAGGTGTCGACGTCGTGCTCGACCACCGGCTCGACGACTACATGCAGTTCGACGCCGACGTGGCGAACGAGAGCGCCCGCGTCGTCGGCATCGGCGAGAACAGTCCCGATCCCGCCTTCACGAACGACGGCGCCGCCCGCTCGAAGGACGTATCCTACCAGTTCATGTCTATGTTCAATACGCCTGACATCCGGGTGCTGCTCGACGGGACCGCCCACCTCATGTCGGCGGGCGCGCTCTCGGTCGAAATCGAACAGAGCTACGACCTGGAGGGGGCCGCCGAAGCACAGCGGGCCGTCATGGAGGACAGCTTCCTCGGGAAGCTCGTGATCGAGCCCTGATACCGTCGGACGGGTAGGCCGGACACACACCGCCCACGACGCTACGGCGGGGTGTTCGCCCTCGACGGAACGCCCGTCTTCCTCGGATGTAGCGGCACCGACGAGCAGGTCCCGGCCGAACCGGTACGGGAGAGCGCCGCGGTGTTCCGCTCGCCCGGGACCGACGTGACCAAGCGGATGTACGAGGGGGCCACGAGGTGACCGACGACGAGTTCGAGGTGGTCGGCGGACTCGTCGAGAGCCTCCTGGCGTCGACCTGAGTACCCACGTATGACGGGGTGATCCGGCGCCCGGGGAGCGACTGGTTGTGCGCGCACGGTGCACGTCCGATGGTCGATTAAGGGGCTGGCGGCTCCACTGTCGGTACCGATGACCGGTCAACCCCCTCCGTCGTCCGAGCCGTCCGGGAACGCGTTGCGAGACCTCCCGCCGAGCGCGAAGCTCGTCGCCAAGACGCTCGAGTACGAGGGGGAACTCACGCAGTCCGGACTCGCGACCGAGACGCTGCTGCCGCCGCGGACGGTCCGCCACGCGCTGAAGCGGCTCGAGGAGCACGAGATCGTCGCGTCGCGCATCTCCTTCGTCGACGCCAGACAGCGCGTCTACTCGCTCGACGGGACGGCATCCGCGGCCGAGGACGCCTCGCCGATCGTCTCTGGCTCCCGATAGGTCCACGGGTCGGCCGGACTCAGATGGCACACGAGGCGGAGCCCCACGACCGACCCCGTGAAAGGAAACCGATA
>JAZKST010000005.1:0-119387 GCA_036625905.1 Haloarculaceae archaeon | reverse complement strand
AGACCAGGACGGGGTTGAGCGCGAGGAAGAACGCGAGCGCGAGGACCTCCGTCTCGCGGAGCCGGTCGCGGAACAGGAGCGCGGTCAGCGGCAGGGCGGCGCCGACGAGCGCGACGACGAGCCGCATGGCGAAGTCCGTCGGGCCGAGCGCGGCGAAGACGCCGGAGTTGACGTGCTGGAGGAAGGGGCCGTGGATGATGGGTCGGTACTCGAAGTTGCCCGTCCGCACGAAGTACTCGGTGAAGTAGGCGACCCGACCCTCGTCGAAGTGGGCGACCCGCGACCCGAGCACGACGAGCCGCAACGCCAGCCCCGCGAGGACGGTCAGCGCCACCCCCCGGGTGAGATCGTCCCACGCCCCGAGGACCGGGACCCGGTCGAGGGCGTCGATGGAGACGAGGTAGTCGTCCCCGCGTCCGGCGGCCATTTGTCGTCCCTGTGCGCGGCGGGGATTAGAACCCTTCTGGTTGCCGACGGGCGCGGGAACCGGGGATGGGAGAGGGTCGGAACCAGACCCGTCCGCTCGAAACGGCAGTTCTTTACCGACCTGACACGACCGGGCACGTATGGTAGCGCTCGGACTCGTGGTCGCCCGGTACGACAAGGGGCGATCGGTCCCGGAGCGGATGGCCGAGTCGGCCCGCGAGGCCGCCGCGGCCCGCGGCGCCGAGGTCGTCGCCACGGTCGAGGTCCCGGGGTCGTACGACACGCCGCTCGCGGCCGACCGGCTCGCCCGGCGCGAGGACGTCGAGGCCGTGGCCGTCATCGGGGCCATCGTCACCGGGGACACGGACCACGACCAGGTCATCGGCCACGCCGCGGCCCACAAGCTCGCCGACGTCTCCCTCGACCGCGACACCCCCGTGACGCTCGGCATCACCGGTCCCGGCCAGAGCGCGGCCGAGGCCGACGAGCGCGCCGACAAGGGCGCCGAGGCCGTCGAGAGCGCTATCGACCTCGCCGAGGAACTCCCATGAACCTGGAACTCGCAGCCCGCACGAGCCGCGTGGAACCGTCAGCGACCGTCGCCATCTCCAACCTCGCCTCCGAGCTCGAGGCCGAGGGGGTCGACGTGGTCGACCTCTCGGTCGGCGAGCCGGACTTCCCCACGCCCGGGAACGTCGTCGAGGCCGGGAAGGCCGCCATCGACGCCGGACACACCGGCTACACCCCCTCGACGGGTATCCCGGCGCTGAAGGAGGCTATCGTCGAGAAGCTCGCCGACGACGGCGTCGACCACACGACCGACGAGGTCATCGTCACACCGGGCGGCAAGCAGGCCCTCTACGAGGTGTTCCAGACCGCCGTCGACGGCGCTGACGGGCAAAGCCCGTCTGCTCGCGGGACTTCGTCCCGCGCTGGCGACGAAGTCGTCCTACTCGACCCGGCGTGGGTCAGCTACGAGGCGATGGCGAAGCTCGCCGGCGGGTCGCTCTCGCGCGTCGACACGGCACGGCACGACTTCGCGCTCGAACCGGCACTGGACGACCTCGCGGAGGCGGTGAGCCACGAGACACAGCTCCTCGTGGTCAACTCCCCGAGCAACCCCACGGGCGCGGTCTACTCCGACGCCGCCCTGGAGGGAGTCCGCGACCTCGCCGTCGACCACGACGTCCTCGTCATCTCCGACGAGATATACAAGGAGATCGCCTACGGCGTCGAGCCGACGTCGCTGGGCGCGCTCGACGGGATGGGCGACCGCACCGTCACGCTCAACGGCTTCTCGAAGGCCTACGCGATGACCGGCTGGCGGCTCGGTTACTTCGCCGGCCCCGCCGACCTCGTGAGCGAGGCCGGGAAGCTCCACTCCCACTCGGTCACCTGCGCGACGAACTTCGTCCAGCACGCGGGCGTCGAGGCGCTCGAGAACACCGGGGACGCGGTCGCCGAGATGCGCGACGCGTTCGCCGAGCGCCGCGGGATGTTGCTCGACCTGTTCGCCGAACACGGCCTGGACGTCCCCGAACCGGACGGCGCGTTCTACATGATGCTCCCGGTCGACGACGACGATCAGGCGTGGTGTGAAGCGGTCATCGAGGAGGCCCACGTCGCGACGGTTCCGGGGAGCGCCTTCGGGACGCCTGGCTACGCCCGCATCTCCTACGCGGCCGCCGAGGACCGCCTCCGCGAGGCCGTCTCGCGGCTGGCCGACGGTGGGTTCATCTGAGGCGACCGGGGTCGCAGCCCCACCCCTACCACTATTCCTCCCTCTACCCGTCCGCCCCGGCCGGGAGCACCGCCCGGCACCAGATCCGTTCCCACGCACGGAGGCCGACGCCCCACGCCCCCCAGAGCGTGGGCACCCGGGTACGGGACCCGGAGGCCCCGACGGGCGCCGGGCGGACCGTTATCTCGGTTCGACAGTCCGGGCACACGTAGTGGACGGCGCGGGCGGTCCGGACCAGGTTCCAGTCGCCGTCGGCGTGACTGCGGTGGTCACACTCCGGACAGAATAGCGTCGCCTTGGGCGGTACGTCTCGTCGATGCGTCGGTACCCATCTCGTCGGGTCCTCGGAGGACGGGAGTAGCGGGATCGGGCGTCGGTAACGGCGTCGCCGCCGCACTGCCCCCGTCCGGTACGAGAGGTGCGGCGAACGCGGCTGCGTCCCGGAGGGACACAGCGTCGTGGGCGGGTAGATGCCAGGTATGCCAGCGTAGGCTCAGAGTCATGGTGCCAGGGCGCACGTGGCGGCCGTGGCGGATGGTGGCTCGGACCTCGCTCGACTCACCTCCACCGGTCGCGGGACGCGCCGTCCCCACGGCCACGCCCCGTCCGCGTCTCCCCTCGTCGGAGGGCGACCGGGGTGCGACCATCGGACCGGACGCGCGTGGTCCTTCGTCGTGCCATTACACCTGGATCGTTTCGATATCGAACAATAAAGGTTCCGAACAAGGTAACGAAAAGAGTATAAGGTGATCAATCGGATTGATACATTCGGCTGCGGTGGACGTTCACGAATATCCACGTCGGATCGCGGGCTCACCGGCTCCCGCCGACGGTGGTGGGTAAGGGCCAACCCGGCCGGGACTACGACTCCTCGTCGGCGGCGGACGCGTCGAGGACTGCCCGGACGAGCGTCCGCTGGGCCGCCCGGAGGTGGTAGTGGAGGGTAGCGGAGGCGACGCCGAGCCCGTCGGCCACCTCCTCTGCGGTGTGCTCGCGGGGCCAGTCGAAGTAGCCCATCGTCTCGGCGGTCCGGAGGGCCTCGCGCTGCTTCTCGGTGAGCGAGTCCGACAACGACACCCGTTCGGAGCCGTTCCCGCACGTCCGCTTGGCGATCAGTTCGGCGGCCGTCGCGTCGGTGAACGCCTCGACGGCGGATCGGATGTCGGTGTCGGCGGGCGCCTCGGCGACGACGCGCGCGCGGCCGGCCTCGGCGACCACCTCGCGCGGTCGGGCCCCCGCGTCGACGACGGCCCCCGGAACGGACTTGGCGACGCGGAGCTCGACCGTACAGCCCGACTCCGTCTCCTCGGCGACACGGGCCACCACGACGCCGGCCTCCTCGGCAGCCGCGAGGACCGCCTCGGCGTCGACCCCCTCGACGTCGACCCCGAGCCAGAGGTCGTGGGGGGAGGGCTCCGGGGCGGTCGCGGCGCCCCCCTCGCCGCCCCGCCCTCGTTCCCGTTCCTCGACGAGGCCGGTGGCCGGCGTGGTCCAGCGGAGGACACACTCCGCGTCGAGGGCGGCCGAGACGGCCGCGAGCACCGACGACGACGGCCCGACGCGGAACTCCAGTTCGGTCCGCTCGTGGGCGTGGACGAGCCGGCGCGTCCCGACGGCGTTGATGGCGAACCCGACCGCCCGTCCGAGTCGGAGGAGCGCCTCGCGCTCCTCCCGGTCGGTCACGTCCCGGACGACGCCGACCGCGCCAACGCCGCCGCCCGGGAGCGGGAACCGTCCGTAGCGGACCTCCGCCGGGAACCGCTCGCCGTCGGCCCGGCGGATGGTGAGCACCACCGTCCCCGACTCGGCCTCGCCGCGCTGGATCGCCGTCCACGTCTCCCGGGCACGTTCGAGACTCCCGTCGGGCGCGATCAGCTCCGCCGCGTGGGTGCCGACGAGCGCCTCCCGGTCGCGGCCGAGCATCGACGCGAGCGGGTGATTCACGTCCACGAGGTTCCACTCCCTGTCGAGCGTGAACACCCCGTCCCGGATCGTCTCGACGATACGCCGGTAGCTCGCCGGGCCGCCGGCCTGGTCCCCGACGTCCGAACGCGTCACCCCCTCGTCCCCGGCGACGGCCGCGTCGCCGTCCCGTCCGTCCGGCGGTCGCTCGCCCACCGGTCGGCCCGCGTAGAGGTACCCCCCGCCCTCCGGCCCGGGACGGGCCGTCCCGTCGAAATCGTGGGGGACCGCCCGCCCGTCGGCCGTCGCGACCGGTAGCCTCGCCCGGTCCGTCCCCCCGACGACACCACACAGTCGGTCCCGTGCATCCGGGGGTCGCTCGCGAACAGTTCGACGGCAGGGAGCGCGTCGAGACACGCCGGGTCGTGCCCGGTCACTGCCGGCAGACGGTCGTTCCACCACGTCAGGCGTCCGCGCTCGTCGACCGCGAACGCCACACACGGCGTCCCGGAGAGCACCCAGTCGAGGAACCCGCCGGTCCGGTCGGTGCCGGACGGTGGTTCGTCCTCGTCGGCCCCGTCGTTCGTTGCCATCGGATCTCCCCGTCACGCCGACGCGTGAGACGTACGCCCATCCTGGCATGAACGGGTATTAAAACTGCTGGCCCTCCAGCGGTTCGGGGTCACGCGGACGGTTGTAGTCCGTATCAGTCCTCGCGGACCAGCGTCGACCGGAGCGCCTCGTCGAGTTCGGCCTCGCCCATCTTCTCGACGAGCGCGTCGACCACCTCCTCGCGCATCCCCGCGACGAACTTGATCGAGCCGACGACGAGGTGACCACCGCCCGAAACGCCGCCGCCCTCGACCTCCTCGGTCAGTTCGGAGACCATCTGCGGGATGTCCAGGCGCACCCCGTCCGACCGGAGGACCGCGAAGTCCGGCCCGTAGCCGATGGTGATGACGGGGTCCCCGTCGGTCTCCTCGACCTTCGCGTCGTGGAGCTTCCCCGTGGTCTTCCCCGGCGCGGGGTAGGTAAAGCGGTGGGCGTGCTCGTCGAGGTCGACGGTGAACAGGTGGGCGCCGTTCTCGAGCCGTCGGGGGTCGACGTGTGCCATCGCGTCGCCGAGCTGTCGTTCGACGTCGCGTTCGGCCCGCGAGGAGAGGAACGACACGAGCTCCCGGTGCCGATCGGGGTCGTCACAGTCCACGTTCAGCACGTCGTTGATGAAGTGCTGGCCGTCGCTGTACCGGAGGAAGTGTGCGGCGTAGTCCAGTGCCTCGCCGACGTCCCGCAGGTCGTCCTCGTCGTAGCCCTCCTCGGCGGCCATCGCGAGGAACTCCTCCATCGTCTCCGCGCGCGAGCGGTCCGCGAGACCGGCGACCGCGGGGATGTGACGGACGCCGTCGGTGATCCCGGGGTCGATCAGCCGCGCGAGTTCGATGCTCATCATCCCCGTCGTGATGCGGTAGTCCTCGTCGTGGAGGTAGGGGTTGACGTGGGACTCGACGAGCGGCGCGACCGCCTCCGGGTCCGGGTGGTGGTGGTCGACGACGAGGATGGGGATATCGTACTGGTCGAGCGCCCGATACGCGGGCGTGTCCTCCTCGGTCGACCCGTTGTCGAGCATCAGCAGGAGCGGGAGCCGCTGGCCGTGACGCTCGCGGTCCTCCAGGGCGAAGTTGAGGTCGCGGGTGACGTCCTCCATCTCGTAGTAGGGGGCCTTCGAGGGGAGTCGCCTGAGCATGTGCCGCGGGGCCTCGGGGTCCTCGTGGGTCTCGGCGATGAAGTTCTCGAGCGCCGTCTGGAGCGGGATGGAGGCACACATCCCGTCGCCGTCGGCGTGGTGGCGCATCCGGATGGGCCGGGATTCGAGGACGGCCTCGCGCAGCCGCCGGGCGACGTCGCGCAGACCGGGACGGAGCTTTTCGAGGGCGGGCCAGTCGACCAGCGGCTCGACTTCGGGGGGGACGGCCCGCTCGGCGAGCGTCGATTCGACCCGCTCGTGGACCTCTACGGCGGCCTCGCCGCGGAGCCGGGCGAGGCTCTCGACTTCGACCTGTACCGCGCCCTCGCGGGTCTCGACGTCGCCGGTCACTCTCACGGCGTCGTCGAGCTCCACGTTCGGGTAGGCCCGGACACCGGCTTCCTCGAACGCAGCACAGGGGACGACCCCCGCACCGTCGCGGACGAAGAACAGCGTCGGCCCGCCGGTCTGCTTGATCTGGACCACCTCGCCCTCGAGGTGGACGGTGCTCCCGACCGCGGACCCGATGTCGGAGACCTCGACACCGTCGCCGCCCTCGATCCGGGCGGTCTCGTAGTCGTCGGGCTCCCGCTCGGCGAAGCTCAGGTCGCCGTTCTCGCGGACCTCCAGCAGTTCGACGACGAACTCGTCGCCCACGTCGTAACTGCCCCGGAGGTTCGAGCTGTGGACGAGCCCGGAGACCTCCTGGGAGAGGTCGACGAAGACGCCGTAGTCGACGACGCCGTTCACCGTCGCGCGGTAGTGCTCCCCGACCTCGACGTCCTCGGACGTACAGCCCGGAGCGAGTTCGTAGACCGTGGCCCCCGGATCGGGGACCGCGTCGCCGGAACCACCGGCGTCAGAATTCGAAGATGGTGACATTAGACGACCCTGGGAGACGACCGATTTTAAGCGTTGTCACTCCGGATTCCAGCGGGAGCGGGCGGCGTCGGCTCCGAAGCGGCCGCCGAGGGGCGGGAAGACCGCAACGGGGGACGCCGACCGGCCCCTCTCGGAGCGGAGCCATCGGAACGCTTAGTTGTCGCCCGCCCGGAGTTCCGTCCATGCGACTGTTCCGGTCGTCGGGGGTGCTCGGTATCGCCGCCGACGCCCTCGAGTTCGCGCTCGAGGCCTCCGAGGACGCGCACCCGAACGAGTACATGGGACTCCTCCGGGGGGAGGACGCCCGGAAACTCGGCCTCGACCGGGACGGGACCGTCATCACCGACGTGCTCGTCATCCCCGGGACGGAGACGAACCCGGTGAGCGCCACGGTCAAAACGAGCATGATCCCGAACGACCGCCGCTCGGCCGGGTCGGTCCACTCCCACCCGAACGGGGTGCTCCGCCCCAGCGACGCCGACCTCGCGACGTTCGGGAAGGGCTCGGTCCACATCATCATCGGCTACCCCTACCGCCGGAACGACTGGAAGGCGTTCGACCGGACGGGCGAGCCCCGGGACCTGCCCGTGATCGACGTCGACCTCCCCGAGGACTCCTTTTTCGACTTCACCCAGGCTGACATCGATGCCGAACTCCGAGAGGAGGAAGGGCGAGGCCGATGACCGACCGACCGACGCGCGTCGTCGCACAGGGGACCTTCGACCTCCTCCATCCCGGTCATCTCCACTACCTCCGGGAGGCTCGCGAGTACGGCGAGGAGGTCCACGTCATCGTCGCCAGGCGGGCGAACGTCACCCACAAGGCCCCCCCCATCCTCTCCGACGAGCAGCGCCTGGAGATGGTCGGGGCGCTCGACCCCGTCGACGAGGCCCACCTCGGCCACCTGGATGACTTCTTCGTCCCCATCGAGCGCATCGACCCCGACGTCATCCTGCTCGGACACGACCAGTACCACGAGGAGGAGGCGGTCGCCGCGGCGCTCGCCGACCGCGGGCTCGACTGCGAGGTTCGGCGGGCCTCCGGTCGCGAGGCACGCGAGGACGAACTCCTCTCCACGGGTCGGATCGTCGAGCGGATCTGCAAGGACCGGTGTCCATAGCCCGGGACCGGGCGCTCACCACCCCCACACCCCCTGCTCGCCTCGGTCCTCGTCGAACCGGACCCGCCGCGCCACCACCACCGCCACGAGCGCCGCGAACGCCACCGCCACGAGCAGGCCGACCGGGAGGTCCGGACCCCGCCCGGCACTCCAGTCCGCCTCGAACACCCGTCCGTAGTAGTCGGCGACCTCCGGTCCACGGAGCGCGAGCAGGACCTCGCGGTTCTCCCGGGCCGCGTGTGCGTTCCAGTTGAGGCTTCCGACCAGCACCGTCTCCCCGTCGACGATCGCACCCTTCGCGTGGACCTTCCGGAACCGCCCGTCCGGATCGGCCAGCCGTACCGACAGCGGGAGATCCCGGGATTTCGCCCGCTCGTTCAGCGCCTCGGCGAGCCGGGCGTTCTCCTCGTGGGCGTACCACGCCCCCGAGAGGAGGATCCGAACCCTGACCCCCCGGCGTGCCGCCCGGAGGAGCGCGGTCGCGAACGGCCCGCCCGCCCCGCCCAGCGACACCTGCACGACCGATATCGACTCCTCGGCGGCGGCGAGGCGCTCGACGACGGCCTCCTCGGCGTTCTCCGGTGCGACCAGCACCGAGGTGTTCCGGACCTCGACACGCTCGGGGTCGAACCGCGTCGGGTAGGTGGCGTTCGAGCGGTCGCCCGGCTCGAAGTGCCTACCACGACGGAACGCCGGCCACCGTCGGGCCTCACGCCCCTCGAAGTCCGCGCGGAACGTCGCCGCGAGCGCGCGGACGGTCCCCCCGTCGCGCAGACGGACGCCCCAGCCGCGGCTGGAGTTGCCCCCGGTCCCCGCCGGCTTCCAGTTCTCCGTCATGACCAGTGCGGTGTCGTCGGCCACGGCGTACTTCGCGTGGTGGAAGTCGTAGCGGGCGTGCGGGCCACCGACGACCCGGACCTCGACGCCCGCGTCGGCGAGCCGGTCGAGCTCGCGGGCCATCGCCCGCGGGAGCCCGCCGACCGGCGCGTCGTCGACGAGCACTCGCACCTCGACGCCCCGTCGTTGGGCCGTGACGAGCGCCCGCCGGACCCGGCCGTCGGTGAACGTGTACCCCGCGAGGAGCACCCGCTCGTCGGCGGATTCGAGGGTTTCTACGGGTATTTCGGGTGCGTCGGGGAGCACGAACGCCGTCGCCTGGCCGCCGTCCGTGTGCCGGACGGGGAAGTCGGTCGTGCCGAGCGGTCGCCAGCCGCCCGGCCACCGCCGGAGTTCGCCCTCGGGTGCGTCGGCGTACCGGACCGTGGCGACCGTCCGGTCCCCCCGGCGGAGGACGAGCGTCTCGCCCGCGTTCGCGAGTGAGGGGAACCCCTCGACCGCGAGGACTCGTCCATCCGTGCCGTTCGGAACTCGTTTCGGCGTGGTCGTCAGAACGACGCGGCCCTCGACCGTCCGGTCCGGGAGCTGTGCGCGGTCCTCGCCGTCCGCGAGCGTGAGGCCGCCAAGGTGAGTGTCAGAGGGCACGTCGAGAACGACGAACTCCCCGCGGTCGCCGTCGGCCACGGGGTTCGGGTACGCGGCGACGATCCGAGCGTCCTCGGCCCGTGGTGTCGTACCGGTGGCCGCCGGCGTGGCGACCGCACCGAGGACGAGCAGGGCGACCAGCGCGAGCGTCCGGGGCGACGGCACGGGGTGTCTGGTTCCGTTCCCCTACAAAAGGCTACGGGATGAGATCTCGTTTCTTTGGTTCGTGATGTCGGAGTAGCTGTGTACATCTCGAAGGCAGTATCAGATCAGGAACAGTACCAACCGAACGCTGCCGAGAGCAGAGATACGTTTCAGGCCGCAGGTTCGGGTTCCGGTTCCGGTTCTTCCCCCAGCGCGTCCCGGGCCCGTTCGGCCTCGGCCTGGACGACGTACGCGCGGTCGTCGGCGTAGTCGGCGGCCGCCTCGAGCGCCCGCTCGGTGCCGATGGCGACGAGCGCCCGCGCGGCGGCGGACCTGACCGAATCCACCTCGTCGTCGGCGAGGACGTCCGCGAGCGGCGCGACAGCGCGCGTGTCGCCGATGTGTCCGAGCGCGGTCGCGGCCGCCGAGCGTACCTCGGGGTCCTCGGCGACGAGGCGGTCGGCGAGCGGCTGGGTCGAGTCCTCGCTCCCGATCTCGCCGATGGCCCGGAGCGTCGTCTTCTGGAGCGGCGGGTTCGACTCCCCCTCGATGTAGTCGTGAAGCGTCTCCAGCGCCTCGGCGTTGCCGATCTTCCCGAGCACCTCGATGGCGTCGCGGTCGCGCTTCTCCGCCCGGTCCATCATCGCGTCGTAGGCCTCCGGCGACCCCATCCGCTTGAGCGCGTCGATGCAGTTCTCCTCCATGAAATCCGACGTGAAGTAGTCCAGCGCCATCAGGACCCGTTCGGGGTCGTTCTCGGACTCGGCGATGCGGACCACGCCCAGTTCGGGCGGGAAGTCCTTGCGGTTCTCCGGTACGAGCCGGTCGTAGAACCCCTGTGTGCGGAGCTTCTCGACGACCGTCAGGTCATCCCACTCCTCGGCGTCCTCGAGCCCGCCCGAGAGTTCGTCGGTCGCCTCCAGCAGCGCCGCGATGGTCTCCGCGTCCTCGTCGGGGTCGAGGTCGGCGTCGTCGACGGCGTCGGCCACCGCCTCGAGCGCGGCGACGAGCGACTCGGTGTCCTCGCCGTCGGTCTCGAACTCGGCGTCAAGGTGTTCGCCGACCGAATCGAGGAACGACTCGACCGCCTCGGCGACCTCGCCCTCGCCCGTCTCGGTCCACTCGCCCCCTTCGATGGTCCCCTGTGCAGCCTCGATCTCGGCCACGACGTCCTCGGCGTACGGACCGCGGGCCGCCTCGAGCGCGTCGCGGACTTCGCCGAGGCGTGCCTCCAGGTCGGCACGGGGATCCTCGACGTCCTCTTCGTCCTCGGCTTCCTCGTCCGGCTCGGGCAGGTCGGCGGCCTCGAGGTCCGACTCGATGTCGTCGAGGTCGGCCTCCACGTCGTCGAGGTCCGCCTCGGTCTCCGCGGCCCCGACGGTCTCCTCGGCGGCGTCGAGGCGCTCCGCCAGGTCCTCGGCGCTCGCGTCGACCGCCTCTTCATCCGCTGGGGCCGCCTCCTCGTCCTCGTCGTCCCCGTTGCTCATGCCCGGGAGGTCGGCAGTTCGCGACAAAGGGATTGCGGTCCGTGGTCCGCGTTCAGCCCGTTCGCCAGTAGAACCGGGGCGCCAGCAGGAGGTACGCGAGCGCGAACAGGAGAAGCGCCCGGGGGAACACCCTGCCGACGGCGGCCGGGAGGAGGACGGCGAGCGCCTGGAGCCCCCCGAACACCAGCTGTTCGCGCGTGTACAGGTCCGGGTAGGTGATCGGGGCGACCAGCAGGTAGGTGGAGACGCCGGCCACGACGAGCAGGAGCGTCGCGGTTCGCATCCCGAGAAGGTCGGGGACCCCCGCGAGCACGAGGAGCGCGAGTACGGTCGCGGCGAGCGTCGTCTGGACACCCTCGGTGGCCGCGTCGTCGCTGTCGTGGACCGTGTAGAGCCCGAGCCTGACGACGCCCATCGCGACGAACAGCGCGGGGACGGCCAGCGCCGCGACGAGCCTGGCGTCGGGTGCGGCGAGCGAGAGTCCCCACTCCCTGCTCGCGACGACGAAGACGAGCACCGCCGGCGCGACGCCGAACGAGGCGACGTCGGCCAGCGAATCGAGGAGCGGACCGACCTCGGAACCACCGTAGGCGCGCGCGAGCACGCCGTCGACGCCGTCGGCGATGGCCGCGAGCAGCACCAGCCGTGCCGCGAGGTGCACGTCGACCGTGGCGACCGCAGCAGCCGCGAACCCGAGGGCGGCGTTCGCGACCGTCGCCACGTCGGCCACCCCCAGGTGACCGACGAACCGCGGACTGACGCGCATACCCGTCGCCTCGACAGGTGCCTTCATAGTAGGTTCGTTTCCCCCGAAGCGTCGCGCAGGCTCGTCCGTCGGCGGTGAGCGAGCACCCCGAGGCGCCGGTGAGCGACGAGGTCCGGCTGCGGAACGTCGACGGGTCCTGGACCTGGATCGAGGCACGGGCCCGGAACGGGCCCGACGACCCCGACGTCGAGGCGGCGTGGGAGGCGTTCCGGGACTCGGGGCGCGAGCGGGACACGTTCCCGCTGGCCCGTCCGGACTGCGACTCGTACGGTCGTGCGGAATCAGTTACCGCTTCATTGGTCGGAGCTCCGTCACATCGGTCTCGAAACGTCGATGTTACCGAAGGCTACTGGAGATCGGTACGCACGACCGTATCAGCGGGTCCGGACCCGGATGGTCCCGTCGCTGGTGACGCCGACGGTGAGGTCGCGTTTCACCTCCCGGCCCCGGACGGCGTCGCCGGCCTCGTCGCTGACGAGCTTCATCAGCTCGGGAGCGGTGTGGTTCACCTTCACCCCGGCCTCGTCACAGGCGGAATAGACCGTGTTCGGGACGTCGTAGAGGTCCGTTCCGGCGTCGAGACGCACCTTGACGGGGGCGTGGAGCGCCTCGGCGAACGCCACCGTCTCGCGCGCCCGGGCGACGTTCTCGCGGGCGCTGGACTCGACCGAGGAGACGTTCGCCCTCGAGGTGCCGAGCCGCTCGGCGATGACTGCCTGGGCGATGCCGCGCTCGCGCAGGGCCAGCACCTCCGCCTGTCGGCGGGTCAGGACGTTCGCCGAGGCGTCGAACCCCAGCTCCGCGAGGATCTCCCCCGCGTCGGGCACCACCTCGTCGTCACTCACCGCGTGCTCACCCCGTTCAGTCCCCGCCCCAGAAGTTGTCACGGCTGCCCAGCCGCTCGCGGCGGCCCCGGTCCCGGGACGTCCTCCCGTCCGTCGCGTCCTCGGCGTCCTCGGTGTCCTCCCCGTCCGCAGCGTCGGCCTCGGCCCCGTCGTCGGCCACCTCGTCGGCGTCCGTCCCCTCCTCGTCCGGATCCAGCGGGAGGCGCTCTACCTCCTCGCCGGTCGCGTGGTTCGACCGGACCCGGGTGACCCTGACCCGTGCCCTGGCGTCCGGGAGGATGCCGTCGACGAGGATGATGAACCCGTCCTCGGTCCGGCCGACGCCGGCGCCGCTCTCGTGGATGTCGGTCACCTCGACGACGACCTCCTCGCCCGGCTTGACCGGCTGGGCCTTGAGGTCCCGGATCGGCTGGTTGTAGTGCTGGCACCACTCGGCGCCCCCACGGTCGCCGTAGTGCACGCACCCCATCCCCTCGATCCGCTCGGTGAAGCTGGGGCACTCGTCCGCGAGTGGGCAGTCCGCCATGGAGAGTCGTTACCGCCGACGCAGTAAACGCTTGTGGGTCGGCCGTAGCCGGTCGAACACTCCGGTCCTCGTCGTATCGACGTCCGGCGCGGCCGCTCAGTCGCCGTCGCGCTCGCCGACTAGAAAGAAGTCGTCTACCGCCTCCCTGTCGAGCCGGTCGACGGCCGCGACGAACCCGCCGTCGGGGAGCTCGGCGATCGAGACGGTCTGCTCGAACTGCTCGCCGTCCGCGGCCAGTCCGACGGTCTCGCCGGCCCAGCCGCCGGTCTGGTCGAGCGAGGCGATGATCTCCCCCTCGACGCGGGGCTTCTCCGGCTCGGGGAACAGGGAGATCCACGGCTCGCCGAGCAGCTGGTCCTCGCGGTAGCCGTAGAGGTCGAGGAACGCGCTGTTGGCGTACTCGATCTCGCCGCTCGCGTCCACGATACAGATGCCCTGCCACGCCGTCTCGAGTGCCAGCAGCCGCCGGCGGGTGTTCCGCTCGGCGCGGTACTTCTCGACGGCCTGGACGATGCGGTTGGCCAGCACCGCGTACTGGGCCATCCCGCGGGCCTTCTGCATGTAGTCGGTGACACCCTGGGAGATGGCCTCCTGGGCGACCTCCTCGCTGCCCCGCCCGGTGTAGATGAGGAAGGGGAGGTTCGGGTCCGTCTCGCGGACCGCCCGCAGGAACGCCAGCCCGTCCATCCCGGACATCTCGTGGTCGCTCACGATGCAGTCCACGGGGTCGTCCGGGTCGTGGAATCGGTCCAGCGCCTCGTCGACCTCGGTCGCGGTCTCGACTTCCAGCCGGTCGGCCTCGCGCTCGAGGTACTCCGCGACCAGGTCGACTAACGCCGGGTCGTCGTCCACGTAGAGGACGTGGATGTTCGCGCTGGAAGTGCCCACGGTACCCCCTTACTGGCGAATCGTATAACGCTACCGTTCGTTCATCTGCCGAACAGGCGGGGCGGTCCCTGCGGCCGGGAGGGTCGTCGAGGAGGAGTCCGTGGCGGGGGCTCCCCGGAGCGGTCACCCCCCGGGCCGGTCCGCCGGGATCCGACGGTCCTCGGGCCCGACTCGTGGGGGTGAATCCTCCGGCCGGCTACGACGACCCAGATCAGTCGTCGTCGCTCGTCGAGATGGGATCGGCCTGCTCCTCCGTGAACCCCTTCGAGCTCGCCATGCGGGAGATGACGACGGTGTCCTCGGATTGGCGGGCGTCGAGAGCGGCCTCGATGCGCGAGCGGGCCTGCTCCCGCGGGACGACCTGCTTGCCCGCGATGTGGCCACGCGCTCGGGCGTGGTCTGGTCCTCGATGTGGACCGCCGCGACCCCCGCCTTCTCGTACTCGCGCACCGCACGGCGGACGTTGTGGACGCCGCCGTAGCCCGTGTCACAGTCCGCGATCACGGGGAGGTTCGTCGCCTCGACGATCCGCTTTGCGTTCTCGACCATCTCGGTCATCGTCACCAGCTCCAGGTCGGGGAACCCGAACTGACCGAGCACCGTCGAGTAGCCCGACATGTACGCGGCGTCGATGCCGGCCATCTCGGCCAGCCGGGCGTCCAGCGCGTGGTAGATACCCGGCGCGATCGTGTAGTCCTGCTCGTCCAGCAGCCGCCGGAACTCCCTGCCCGCGGGGTTGTCGATCTCCCGGACCATCGACTCGGTGTTCCGCACTCTGCTCGCGACCGCGTCCTCGGTATCGTCGTGTGTCATCGGTCTGTCCCGCGCCGGGGGAGTGCCGGACGCCGTGCCGGTCACCCCCGCACGTCGCGTACCGGGGCCGACCCTCAGCCGACACTTATTATTTATGATTTATAATGTTAATATTCTTTAGAACATTTATCTTTATTATAGAGTATTAGCGATAGGCGATAGCTAGCACGATCCCTGCCCGCGTTCCGGCATCCATCGCACGTCGATATCCGTCCGCGGCTCCCCTGGATATGTGGACGTTCTAGGACCTACTGTCGTAATAACCCATTAGTACGGGGTCTTTTTGAGTGCGGTCGGATACGTATCGACATCCATGATCCGAGTCGACGGGGACTGCTCTCTCGTCCAGACCGACGAACGACACGTCGATATTCAGGCTCGCCGTCGACGTGCCAGCCCCCTCGCTCACCGCCTCGCCGCGGACGCACACCCGAACACGGGGAGGCTGCGCGGCCCGTGACCCGCCCAGGCGACGGGACCTACGTCCGGAAGGCCTGTGCGTACGTCACCCGCGAGTCGGGTGACCTCCTCGTCTTCGAGGGGCCCGAACACGAGGGATACCAGGTCCCGAAGGGCACGGTCGAGGGCGATGAGACACCGCGAGAGGCCGTCTACCGCGAGATCGCCGAGGAGAGCGGGCTGGGTCGGGTCGGCCCCGTCCGACACCTCGCGAGCGACGTCTGGTGCCGGCGGGAGACGCCCCCACGCTGGTACGTCCGGAGCTTCTTCCACGCGCGGGTCCACGACGCCCGCGACCGGTGGTGCCACACCGTCAGGGACGGCGGTGCCGAACACGGCCTCGAGTTCGAGTTCTCCTGGACGACGCCGGGAGCCGATCTCGAGTTCGCGCTCGACCTGGACGAGTACGTGTTCATGCTGGGGGCGGAGGAGACCGGATCGGGGACCACCTCGGAGACCCCGGCCGGTGATCGTAGTAGCGTTTGGAACCGAACACACACGTCGGGCGGGGGATGACCCCCGTCCGTGAGGAACGACTTCCGAAGGCTACTACCGATCTGTCGGCTCTCCTGATCGGAGAACGGGCCGCGAACCGGGCCCGGCATGGCTCCGCTTCGGTTCGACCCTATCGCAGGGCGCCACGCGCCCGGACGTTCGGGAAAAGAGCCGGTGGAGGGATTTGAACCCCCGGCCTATTCCTTACGAAGGAATCGCTCTGCCAGCTGAGCTACACCGGCGCTACCGGTGTTAGGACGCGTCCGCAGTATAAGGATTCCGGACTCAGGTGCGATGGAGCCGGACGTCCAGACAGACGTTCAGCTCGTGAGGGGCGTACGACCGGACCTCCCGCCGCTCCAGCATCTCGACGTCGTACTCGGGTTCGGCGGCATCGCGTATCGCCCGCTCGCCCGGCGCGAACGGGTCGTCGTCGTGCTGGATGTCGTAGTAGTGAAGCGTAGACGCCTCGCCGGCCAGCGTCACGGCCGTGTCGAGGAACTCGTCGGCGGAGTGGGGGAGGTTCATCACCAGCCGGTCGGCCCAGTCGTCGTAGCCCTCGACCCCCCTCACGTCCCCCTCGATGGCCGTCACGCGGTCGGCGACGCCGTTCCGCTCGGCGTTCTCCCGGAGGTACTCGACGGCGACCCCGTTCAGGTCGACGCCGACGCACTCCGCGCCGCGCTTGGCGGCCGGGATCACGAACGGGCCGACGCCAGCGAACATGTCGAAGAAGTGCTCATCCGCCTCGACCCGCTCGACGACCCGATGCCGTTCGGTGGCGAGCCGGGGCGAGAAGTAGACCTCCGCGATGTCGAGCGCGAACGCACAGCCGTACTCCCGGTGGACCGTCTCGGTCCCCTCGCCGTACAGCACGTCCCACCGGCGGACCCGTAGTTCGCCCTCGATCGGCGAGGCGCGATTGAGAACCGTCTTCGCGGGGAGGGCCGACTCCGCGATGGCGCGTGCGGCCTCGCGTGCCCGCTCGGGGTCGTCCTCGTCCAGGATGACGATGTCGCCCAGCCGCTCGTAGGTCGGCTCCCACCCCAGGACGTCGGCGGGGAGGGTCTGTCGGTCCCGTTCGGGCGCGTCGTGTGTGACCACGTCGTACTCCCCGGGGACGGCCGTCGGCTCGGAGACGGGGATGTAGAGCCGGTCGTCCTCGACGGTGATGTCGTGGGCGTCGTCCAGCAGCCCGAGGTCGGCGAGGGTTCGTCGGGTGGCCTCGCCGTCCTCCCGGGGGACGGAGACGCAGGGGACGCTCATCGACGGAGGTGGGCGACCCGACGGCCTAAGGTTGACGCTCCACGCCGAACGGGGGAGAGCGACACCGGCGTCCACGCTGACTGGGGGATACTTACTCTTTCCAGACGACGCCTTCCACCCGCGCGGTCGCGACCGTCTCTCCCTCCTCGTCCCGGAAGAGGACGTCGTTTTCGAGGACGTACCGGTCCTCGCGCTCCTCGACGGACGCGACGGTCCAGGTACAGGTGATGTACTCGCCGGTCCGAACCGGGCGTCGGAACTCGAACTCCATCGTCCGGGCGAGGAGTTCGAGGTCGCCGCCGATGTCGGTCAGCAGCGACGCGGTGAGGAGCCCGTGGACCACGAGCCGACCGCCCTCGTCGGGTTCCGTGTGGATGGGCTGTGTGTCGTTCGTCACGTCGGCGAACCGCCGGACGTCCTCGGTCGTGAACGTCCGTTCGGCCGTGAACGTCTCGCCGACCGCCGGTGGGTCCATACGCCCGCCCTGGACCACCGGGTACGAAAGCCTCACTATCGGTCGAGGAGGTGGGCGGGCCGTGTGTCGTCCCGGCGGTACTCGACGTCCGAGGATCGGTGACCGGCGGTCGGGACCGACAGCCCCTATACCGTCCCGGCGGAACGGGGCGGCATGCTCACCTTCGTCGGCCTCGGCCTCTACGACGAGCGCTCGGTGACCGTCGAGGGCCGCGATGCCGTCCGCGGAGCGGACCGCGTCTTCGCGGAGTTCTACACCTCGCGGCTCGGCGGCGCCACCCTCGACGACCTCGAGGCGTTCCACGACACCACCGTCGAGGTCCGCGACCGTGCGGGCGTCGAGGAGGACCCCGAACCGATACTCCGCGCGGCCCAGGTGGGTGACGCCGTCTTCTGCACCGCCGGGGACACGATGATCTCGACCACGCACGTCGACCTCCGGCTCCGTGCACACGAGCGCGGCATAGAGACGCGAGTCGTCCACGGGACGACGGCGGCCACGGCGTCCGCCTCGCTGACCGGTCTCCAGAACTACCGCTTCGGGAAGGCTACGACACTCCCCTTTCCCTACGGCTCGATGGGGGTCCCCGAAAGCGTCACGGACACCATCGACGCCAACCTGGAGCGCGGGCTGCACACCCTCGTCTTCCTCGATATAAAGACCGAACACGACGCGGACCGTTTCATGACCGCCGACGTCGCGGCCGGCCTGCTCGCCGACGCGTCCGAGGACCGCCTCGGGGTCGCGGTCTGCCGGGCCGGGAGCCCCGACCCGACCGTCGCGGCCGACCGGCTCTCCGCGCTCGCCGACCGCGAGTTCGGCGAGCCGCTCCACCTGCTCGTAATACCGGGGGATCTACACCACGTCGAGAGCGAGGCGCTGGCCGAACTCGCCGGTGCGCCCGCGGCGCTCCTGCCGACCGACGTGTAGCGACTACTTCTCCTCGGTCGCCTCGACCCCTTCCCCCTCCCCTTTCCCGTCCGCCCGCACGGGACTCACCGACAGCGCCGACCGGAGGTCGTACTCCGAACCCGTCACGACGAACAGCAGGTCCTCGACGACCGTCAGCACCTCCGGAAGCTCCCTGACCACGAGGTAGGTGATCGCCACCAGCGCGACCACCGAAGCGGACTGAGCGAGTACCCGGTCGGCGAGGAAGTAGGAGACCAGCGCGGGGTCCCGTGCCAGCGAGAAGCCGAACACCGACGCCACGAGTTCGGGGAACACCTGCATCCGCATCTCGCCGAACGAGACGCCGATGAGCACGTTGCGGACGAGGTTGAGCGCGTAGATGACCGGGAGCGAGACGGCCAGCGCCCGGATTTTCCGGGTCAGAGGCGCCCGAACCGCCGCGACCAGCCCCGCGAAGATGGCCATGCTCCCGATGCCCGTACACGCGATGAGGATGGTGTACGTGATCCGCTGGCCATCGGTATGGTAGAGGAACGTGTTCCGGTAGCCCGGGTAGGTCTCCTCGCAGGCGAACTGGCCGTTCGTCACGGCACCCTCCCTGCAGACCCGCGAGCCCGGGACGACCTCGGGGGAGGACCCGACGGCATGCATCAGGAGCTCCGTCTGTCGGGTGACGCCCTCGACGAGCCACCGTCGCAGGGGGTCGATCATCTCGAACGGCATGAAGACGACGCCCATCACGGCGACGGCCCGCGAGAGGGTCAACAGCGAGTCCCGACCGTTCCAGAGCAGATAGCCCACGTACGCGGAGACGGGGACCGCGACGGCGCTCCCGACCCCCTCGATGACGGACTTCTGCTCGAAGGCGAAGTGGGGGGCCTGGACGAGCCAGAAGACGGCGAACAGCGCCCAGGCCCCGACGGTCACCCGGCGGGCCAGCGACCGCGAGCGGAGGTCGGCGGCCGCGCCTGCGAGGAACGCAGCGACGACGACCCACGCCAGGGGCTCGGCGACGGCCTCGTGGACGGACAGCGACCACTCGACGGGACCCGGCATCTGGTCCCCGTTGGGCGATAGCATCTATATGTCTTGTCGTGTGTCGTTCCGCGAGTGCACATGGGCGCTTCGGGGCCGGGCGGGTACGTATAGAGCCGCTCGGGGACCGTTACCGGCGACGACCGACCCCATCACGCCTCCAGCGGGAGCGCCACCTGCACCAGCGAGTCGCCAGCCATCACCGTCGACTCCCGCGTGACGCTGTAGAGCAGGCCGGAGCGATCGGTCTCGACCGTCTGGAGCGTCTCGTAGCTCGTCGGGTCGTAGAGCGTGCCGACGTGCTCGCCGGCCTCGACCGTCTGGCCGATCTCGACGTCGGGATCGACGCGGAACAGCCCCGAGTCCTCGGCGGTGACCCGTCCGAGGTGGTTCCGGTAGAGCGGCGGCGACTCGTGATGCTCGGGGGATCCCGGGAGGACGTCGAGCGCCCGGAGAACGTTCGTGAGTCCCGCGACGCCCGCCTCGACCGCCGACTCGACGATCTCCTTGTTGTGTGCGAGCTCGGGGGTGATCGACGGGATGCCCGCCTCGGAGGCGGCGACCCGGAGCTTGCCCCCGAAGTCACGGGCGTGCCACTCCTCGGTGGCGTCCTCGTCGGCGAGTTCGGCCAGGAGGAGGTCGGTGCCGAACGCCTCGGCGAGTTCCCTGGAGTCGGCGTCGCCCTCGCGGAAGACGACGTGCGTGAGCGAGTCGCGGCTGGCGGTGTGGAGGTCGACGATGGCGTCGGCCTCGCCTGCAAGCGACCAGAGCCGGGCGGCCATCCGCTCGTGGAGCGTCCCCGAGGGATCGCCCGGCCAGACGCGGTTCATGTTCGGGTTGACGCTGTCGAGTGGCTCGGTCGTCGTGTAGGCGACACGGTCGAAGGTGAGGGGGTCCGCGACCGGAACGGCGACGATCCGGCCGCGCACCTCGCCGGGGTCGAGGCGTTCGTGGAGCCGCCGCAGGGTCGCCGTCCCGTTGACCTCCCGGCCGTGCTGAGCGGCCTGGACGTACACCGTCGGCCCGTCGCCGTCCCCGTAGCTGTGGACGGTCGTCGAGATCTCCACGCCCGATGGCAGGCGAGCGAGGGTGATCCGTTCGGCTGTGTGGCCGGTCATGGACCGGTCGTCGGGCGGGGGCATCAAAACGGTCGGGTGATCGAGGCGACGCGACCCGGCGTCGCGCTGGCGTCCCCGACGGGCGTCTGTGGGTGGTTTCCAAAGGTCTTTCCACCTCCTGAACCTACGAGAGTGCGATGGAGGAAGCCGCCACGGTCCGGGGGGCCGCCGAGGATGCGGTCCGTGACGTCGTCCCGGAGGGGCTCCGCGAGGAGATCGCCGGATTCGTCGAGAGCGGGTCGGTCGTCCCCGGGGCGCTGACGCTCGTCGTCGCGGACCTGTTCGGCGACGTCGATACCGACGGGGTCGACGGGCTGACCGAGCGGGCGGTCGGCGTCCAGCTCATCTACGACGGGCTGAGGCTCACCCGACGGCTCGCACACGAGGACCCCTGGAGCGACGGCGACGGCGGCGACCTGGCCGCGGACATGGAGATACTCGCCGCGGACGTGCTCGTCTCGCGGGGGTTCTACCTGCTCGCCCGGACCGAAGCCGCGGGGGCGGCCGTCGAGGTCGTCCGGTCGTTCGGTCGCGACCAGACGGACCGGCGCGAGCACGACGCCCCCTCGCTCGACCGCGAGCTCGAGCGGGACGTGATCGAGCTCGCCGTCCTCGCCGGGGCGACCGCCGTCGGCGTGGACGCGCCCGACCCCGGGACGTTCGCCGCCGACCTCGTCGGTGATAGAACGGGGTTCCCGCCCGCTGAGACGCTCCTCACCGAGGAGGTGCTCTCGGATCTAGTGACCCTCGGGGACGACGAGGTCGACGAGCGGGCGGTCCGGAGCGACTAGCTCTGCGTGGCGACGAAGTAGACCCGCGAGGAGCCGTCCTCGAACACCAGACTGACGATGAAGAAGTCGCCCGCGTCGACGTCGGACCCGCCGTGTATCGACATCTCCAGGCCACCGTTCTCGCCCGGGGCGACGTCGAAGCTCCCGTCGGTCGGCGCGAACGGGCCAGCGATCTCGTACTGGCCGGTCGTCACGTTCGAACTCCACTCCTCGGGGGGATCGGGGAGACTGTTCCCCTGGCCCGGCGGACTGGCGTGGTAGTAGTTCATCCGTATCTCCGAGACGTTCGCCCACGTTCCCGTGTTCCGGTTCTCGAAGTCCAGCGTGGCCGTGTTGTCGGACGCGGTCGCACCCTGCAGCACCAGGCCGTTTCCGGGGTTGATGAGGCTCGCGTCGGGCGTCCCGGTGTTCGGTGACGTCGTCGAGACGGTCACCGAGGCACGCTCGGCCTCCGTGGCGTCAGCGTGCGAACCCGCACCGCCGATCCACATCCCGAGGTCGACGGTCGAGTCGGAGGCCGCCAGGGTGTAGTCATAGGTGACCGTCCCGTCCTCGCCGGTTTCGCGGTCCGGCCCGAAGTCACGGTGGACCGTGACCCCCTCGACGGGGTTCCCGTACCGGTCGAGGGTGCGGACGGTCACGTCCGTCGTCTCGCCCGGGTTGACGGTCCGGTCGGTGTTCCCCGCCACGGTGACGTACTCCGGCGAGGTCGTGAGCGACGGCGAGTTCAGGCTCACCAGGCTGGCACGGAGGCGCCATCGACCCGTCGCGAGCTCGAGTTCGGCGACGTTGGGCGCGTCGGCGTTGACGGTGTAATCCTCGAGCGACGCGTCGGGGTTCGACGCCAGCAGGTCGTCCCACCGCTCCTCGGTGATCCCCGTCCGGACTCTGAGCGTCGCGGGGTCCCCGTCGGTCGTCTCGAGGGTGACGGTCCCCGTAGCGGTCGACACCGGGTTCACGTCGACGGTCTGGTCCCGGCCCCCGGAGCTCAGCTCCCCGTCGACGAACACGAGGTTCAGGGTCCGACCGGAGACCAGCGACTGCTGGCTCTCGACCACCTGTCCGTTCCGGAACGTACTGTAGAGAACCGTCGGCTCGTACCGGGTCTCGGGGGCGTTCCCGTAGTAGTTGTACGAGGGTCGGTAGGACACGTGCCCGCTGTCGAACGCGACGTCGTCCCCGTCCCAGTAGTCGGCCGCCTCGTCGTCGACGGCGGTGAGCCCGTCCAGTTCGACCGCGTCGGGGACTGTCCTCGTCGACAACTGGCCGCTCGGATCGCTCGGGTTGACCGCTGTACTCCACGTCTGGTAGGTCGTCCCAGTACTGACAGAGACGCTCCGACTCGTCCCGTCCGTCCCGACGGTCACCGCCGCCGAGCGAAGCTCTCCCATCTGTCCACGGACCTGTTCGCTGTGCTTGAACTCCACCTCCTCGTTGGTCTGCGGGACGACCGTCACCTGGAAGACGCCGACCGCAGCGATCAGGATTGCGAAGACGAGGATGGCCCCGAGTACCTCCGAGACACCTCGTCGAGCACGACCGAACCCTGGTCCTCTTGGCATCTGCCCTCCGGTTACCCCGCCCGGGATATACCTCTTGAGCGCGGCTCACCGGATGACTCGTCGCCTCGTCGTCCCGTCGTCCGACGGTTCAGTAACTGCGTGGGTGTCGGGGTTTATGTTCGCCTCGACACCACGTATCGGGAAGAGAATGGGGAGCGAACCAGACGACGGTCCGCTGAATTACCCCGCGGAGCGAGCGTCCCGCGAGGGCGTGGCAGATTCGATCGCGGACGTCATCGCGAGACTCAAGCGGACGTTCGAGCGGCGCTCGAACGGGAGCGACGGCGTGGTCGGCGGCCCGGAAGAGGAGGGGGAGCCGTCCGCGTCGGACCTGTACGAGCCGGCGATCGACGACGAGCTCGCGGACCACCCGGCCCGGCAGACCGTCCTCGCGGACGCCAGGCGGAGCTTCGCCGAGTCGCAGATGGCGGGGTTCGCGGGCGTCCCGGCCGACGAGGCGATCGAGCGGTGGCTGTTCGACTTCTCGTACCTCGGAGACCACGAGGAAGTCGATCGCTACTGGGTGAACGAGCCGTTCGCGTACGTCTCCGTCCTCGACGAGGAGGCGTCCGACGACCGACGCTACCGGGTCTCGGAACCCGTCCTCGACGAGTACGAGGAGTACGTCCTCGACGAGCTGACGAAGGTCCTCCGGAACAACCTGATGTACCACGACGTCGGGGACGGCGAGGACAGGACCAGGACGTTCACCCGACGGGCCGGCGAGCTGGTCTCGGCCCACACCGCCGCCATCGAGCCACTGTCAGTCCACAAGATCCTCTACTACCTCCAGCGGGACTTCCTCGGCTACGAGCGGATCGACCCGATCATGCGCGACGGAAAGGTCGAGGACATCTCCTGTGACGGGATCGACGTCCCGGTGTTCGTCTACCACGAGGAGCACCGCGACCTGGACACGAACGTCTCGTTCGGGAGCCAGGATCTCTCCTCGTTCGTCACCCGGATGGCCCAGCGATCGGGCAAGCACCTGTCGGTGGCGAACCCGCTGGTCGACGGCTCGCTCCCCGACGGCTCTCGGGTCCAGCTCACCTTCGGCGGCGATATCGCCACCAGGGGGCCGAACTTCACCGTCCGACAGTTCTCCTCCGTGCCGGACACGCCGATAGACCTGATCAACTGGGGGACGTTCTCGGTCGACCAGATGGCGTACCTCTGGCTCGCCATCGAGAACAACCGCTCGCTGCTGTTCGCCGGCGGGACCGGCGCCGGCAAGACGACCAGCCTCAACGCCGTCTCCTTTTTCATCCCGGAGAAGTCGAAGGTCGTCTCCATCGAGGACACCCGGGAGATCTCCCTGCCCCACCAGAACTGGGTGCAGTCGGTCACCAGGGAGTCGACGACCGCCGGCGGCCGCGGCGAGGTGACGATGTACCAGCAGCTCCAGTCCGCGCTC
This sequence comes from Haloarculaceae archaeon, assembly GCA_036625905.1. Lineage (GTDB taxonomy): Archaea > Halobacteriota > Halobacteria > Halobacteriales > Haloarculaceae > Salinirubellus. The sequence continues at coordinate 95,094 of JAZKST010000005.1, read as the reverse complement.
CGCCAGCGCCCCGAGTACATCCTCGTCGGCGAGATACGGACCGAGTCGCGGGTCGCGCTGACGTTCTTCCAGGCGATGGCGACCGGCCACGCCGCCTACACGACGTTCCACTCCGAGTCCGTCAAGGGCGTCATCAACCGCATCGAGAACGAGCCGCTGAACGTCCCCACCATGATGTTGAAGGAGCTCGACATCATCTCCATCCAGCGGCAGGTGATGCTCGGCGACGAACGGGTTCGGCGCAACGACAACATCACCGAACTGCTCTCGCGGGGGGAGGGCGACGACATCTCCGTCAACGAGGTGTTCGACTGGGACCCGAAGACCGACTCGTACAACGAGGCCTTCGAGTCGGAGGTGCTGGAGGACATCGCGGACGACCGCGGGTGGAGCACCAGGCGGCTCGACCGCGAGTTCGAGCGCCGGAAGGAGGTCCTCGAGTACCTCCTCGACAGCGACGTGACCTGGTACGAGGACGTCGCGCGGACCGTCCACACGTTCATGGCCGACCAGGAACGCGTGCTCGACCGGATACGGTCGGACGCGCTCGATCCCTCGAAGCTGGAGGTCGATTAGGTGAGCAACGAGTCTCGGAGCGGCCTCGGCGGTCCGGACCCCGACGGGGAGGAACGGGTCCCTGTCCCGGCGTACGAGTCCGAACAGTACCTCCCGACAGGAGGGGAGACGACGCGGACCCGCGAGCAGGTGCTCCGCGAGAAGTTCGGCTACGTCCGGGCGTACTTCAAATCACACTCCGACGAGTACGTCGACCTCCAGCGTAGGCTCAACCAGGGACGGTTCGGGACCACGTACGACGTCTACCTGACCCGGACGGTCATCTACGTCGCCCTGGCCGGGTTACTCGGGCTCGTCTTCGGGTTGCTCCTGACGTGGGTGCTCGCGACGCTCGGCGTCTTCGACGGGCTGTCGCTCTCGGCTCCCGCCTGGATACCGCCGGACGTCGCCGACGCCCTCTCCGCGAACCGCGTCCCGATCGCGGGCATGGTCGCGACGTCACTGACCGCCGTCGGCGCCGTCGTCGCGACCTGGACGGTGCGGTACTACTACCCCAGCTACCTGGTCGACAACCGGCGACGCAACATCGACCTGATGCTCCCACACGCCATCGTCTACGCGTACGCGCTCTCGTTCGGCGGCATGGAGTTCGTCGAGGTCGCCCGCCGGATGGCCGACGCCGAGGACACCTACGGCGAGGTGGCAAACGAGTTCGACACGGTCGTCCGGGACATCGACCTGTTCGGCAACGACGTGTTCGCCGCCCTGCGGAACACGCGGAACCTCACACCCAGCGACAACATGGAGCAGTTCATCGACGACCTGCTCTCGGTGCTCGACTCGGGGGGCGACGTCACGGCGTTCCTCCGCGACGAGTCCGAGAAGTACATGGACCGGGCGATGTCCGAACAGGAGACGTTCCTCGAGACGCTGGCGACCCTCTCGGAACTGTTCGTCGTCGGGTTCGTCGCCGCCCCGCTGTTCCTGGTCGTCACCCTGATCATGATGTCGTTCCTCGGGGCACAGACCGTCCTCCCGCTACTCGCGGTCGTCTACGCCGTCGTCCCACTCGGGATGGTCGGCTTTCTCGTCGTCATCTCGACCCTCTCGGAGCCGTACCGGGAGCCCGGCCACGATCTCGGCGTCTCCTCGTTCGATGGGGGACGGCTCACCGATCGGGTCCGGGCTCACCCCGACTTCGAGGCGTTCCGGCGTATCCGCCACCGGGACGAGATCCGGGCGCTGCTGGAGGACCCGATGGGCGCCTTCCGGCGGGAGCCGCTGTACACCCTCGGGACGACCGTCCCGCTTGCCCTCGGTTTCGTCGTCACGAGCGCCGGGCTGGGGCTCACGAGCCCCACGCTAGCGGCGTTCGTCGAGACGCCGTTCGTCACGACGACGCTCGTGTTCGTGGTCCCGTTCCTCCTCGTCGCCGTCCCGCTGTCGGCGTTCCACGAATACGAGCAGATACGAAAGCGGACGGTGACGCGCCGGCTCCCCGACGCGCTCGACATCCTCGCTAGCGCCAACCAGATGGGTATCCAGCTCACCGAGGGGCTCGGGCTGGTCGCGCGGAACCTCTCGGGATCGTTCGCCGAGGAGCTCCGGATGGTCCGCAACGACATCGAGTGGAACAACGACATCCGGCGGGCGCTGCTCTCGCTGGCCGACCGGCTGAAGGTGCCACAGCTCACCCGGACCTGCAAGATCGTCGCCGAGGGCTCCCGGGCGACGGGCGACCTCCACCGCGTGCTCGGTACCGCCGCCGAGGACACCCGTCACCGCTACCGGCTCGAACGCGACCGCCGCCAGAAGCTCAACTCCTACACCGCCATCGTCGTGATGGGCTTTCTGGTCTACCTCGCCGTCATCGTCATCATCGACCAGTCGTTCCTCGGCCCCGTGGCGACCCAGGCGGCCCAGGCCGGCGGGAGCGCCGCCGACAACCCCGTCCAGCTGAGCGAGTCCTCCGTCGACCTCTACCACGCCGTATTCTTCCACTCGGCGCTGGTCCAGGCCGTCGGGACCGGCCTCATCACCGGGAAGCTAACGAACGACCGCGTGCTCAGCGGGCTGAAGTACAGCGTCGCGCTCGTGGTGCTCGCGCTCGCAGTGTTCGCCTTCGTCTGATACGGCCGTGCGCACCCATCGCCAGTAGTTTTCGGGAGGATCGGCGTTTCGGGACCGATGAAACGAAATTTCGATCCGAGACGCAATCCGAAACGACTAAAGACGAATCCCGGCTACTTCCGGGTGCCTGCCTGGGTAGCTTAGCGGTAAAGCGCGTCCTTGGTAAGGACGAGAGCCCGGGTTCAAATCCCGGCCTAGGCTTGCTGCGAGGAACGGCGAGGCCGCGGGGAGCGTAGCGACCGAGCTCCCGTGCGTGACGAGCGGAAGCCGGGCGGACCGGGTCCCCTCCCGCCGCTCCCCGTCCGACGCCCGTCTGACCGGGGAACCAATTTATATTCAGGGGAGATATTGCTGTACCAATGCGTGAGATCCGCGTCCTCCACGTCGACGACGACCGGGAGTTCGTGGAGCTCGCCGAGCTGCTGCTCGAACGCGAGTCCGAGGTGCTGTCGGTGACCGTCGAGACGAGCGCGGCCGCGGGGTTGGATCGGATCGAGTCCTCGTCGGTCGACTGTGTCGTCAGCGACTACGACATGCCGGGGGCCGACGGGCTGGAGTTCCTCCGGGCGGTCCGCGAGCGCGATCCCGACCTCCCGTTCGTGCTGTTCACCGGGAAGGGGAGCGAGGAGATAGCCAGCGCGGCGGTCTCAGCGGGGGTGAGCGACTACCTCCAGAAGGTGACCGGCACCGACCAGTTCGCGGTGCTGGCCAACCGCGTCGAGAACCTCGTGAGCCAGGCTCGCGCCGAGGAGACCCTGGAGCGGAAGATCCGCCAGCAGGAGGCCGTCGCCACCCTCGCCCAGCGGGCCCTCGAAGGTGGGGCGATAGACGAGCTGTTCGACCGGGCGGTCGAGACCGTCGCCGAACAGCTCGGGACCGACTACGCGAAGATACTCGAACACCGGCCGGACCGAAGCGACCTCCTGCTGGTCGCGGGCGTCGGCTGGGACGAGGGGCTCGTCGGCGAGGCGACGGTCCCCGACGACGCGGGCATGCAGGCTGGGTACACGCTCGCGCACGGGCCGGTCGTCGTCGCCGACCTGGACGAGGAGGAGTGCTTCGAGGGGCCGGACCTTCTGACGGACGCGGGCGTACGGGGCGGGCTCAGCGTCACCGTCGGCCGGGACAACGAGCCGTGGGGGGTGTTCGGGACCCATACCGCCGACCGGCGGTCGTTCACAGACGACGAGGTGACGTTCGTCCGGACGGTGGCGAACCTGCTCGGGACGGCCATCGAGCGGGCCGAGACCGAGCGCCAGCTCCGCGAGAGCGAGGAGCAGTTCCGGCGGATCGCCGAGCTCAGCCCGGACACCATCTTCCGGGCCGACACCGGGGGGAACTTCGAGTACGTCTCGCCGGCCGTCGAGGGGCTCCTTGGCTACGAACCGGCCGAACTCGTCGGGACGAACTTCGGCGAGTACGTCGTCGAACGGAACCTCGCGAAGGCGACCGAGCAGTTCGCCGAGGCCGTCGCCGGTCAGGAGGTCCTCGGGCTGGTGGTCGGACTCGTGACGAAGGACGGCTCCGTGGTCCACGGTGACGTCAACGTCACCCCCATAGAGGAGGACGGTGAGACGGTCGCGGTCCAGGGGTTCGTCCGCGACGTCACGACCCGGGAGACGGACGAGGGCGACGGGGAGTAGCTTCTAGACGCCGACCTCGTAGATGGTCGTCGTTCCGCTGACCTCGTTGCCGACGACCAGCAGCGGCACCCCCTTCAGGGCATCCCCGGCGGGGATGAACAGGAGCCCCTCCGGGGCGAGGTCGCCCGCCGCACCGGGCTCGATGACGCCGTCCTCGATCTCGTCGCCGAGGTCCGCGTCGGAGTCGAGACCGAGCTTCGTCAGGTCGAAGATCCGGTTGTCGACGTACTCGACGAGCGAGGGGTCGGTAGGGTCGGCGATGTCGAACATCGCGACGCCGCCGATCTCCTCCAGTCCGATGAACGCGACCGGCGTGCCCTCGACGTAGCCGACGGCGACGCCCTCCGGCTCCGGCCCGGAGGCGGCCGACTCGCCGTCGAGGTCGACCTGGTCGCCGTCGGCATTCCAGACGGCGTACGACCGGCCGCCGAAGATGTGTATCTGCTCTATCTACTCGTCGTCGACATCGCCACGGGCGACTGTGGCCTCCAGTCCGTCCACTTCGTCGTCGTCCCCCGAAAGGACGTCGAGCCGCTCGAGTTCGTCGACGGTGAACGCACTCTCGTCCACGTCGACGGTGTTCGAGAGGTCCTCGTCGACGGCGAACTCGTAGTCCCCCTCGCTGATCTCGGTGAGGATACCGACCTCGAACAGCGCGTCGTACTCGCGGGCGTCGCCCTCGTCCGGGGCCGCCGTGACCCAGTCCGCACCCGTAGCGTCCTCCCACCGGTCAGTAGGCGCCGACGTGGCCGTCCTTGCGGGGTTCGGCGGCCCCCGAGAGCGTGCCGTCCTCGTCACGGACGAACTCCGCACCGCCGAACTGTCCGGAGTGGAGCACCGAGACGTCGTGACCCATCCGGTCGAGGGGAGCGCCGACCTCGGCCGCGAGCCGACCCTCGAGGGCGAGCGAGCCGTCCTCGCGGTAGCGCCACCGCGGGGCGTCGAGCGCCGCCTGGATGGACATGTCGTGGTCGACCACGTTCGAGAGCGTCTGGACGTGGCCCTGGGGCTGCATGTAGCCGCCCATGACGCCGAAGGCCGCCCAGTCGTCCTCGTCGAACTTCGCGATCGCGGGGATCAGCGTGTGGAACGGCCGCTTGCCGGGTTCGATCCGGTTGGGGTGCTCGGGATCGAGTGAGAACGACGCGCCGCGGTTCTGGAGCGCGACGCCCGTCTCGCCGGCGACGAGCCCGGAGCCGAAGCCGGCGAACCGGGAGTTGATGTACGAGACGACGTTCCCCTCGTCGTCGGCGACACACAGCAGGACCGTGTCGGCGTCCTCGGCGTGGGCCTCCGGGACGCCGATATCCGCCTCCCCCGGAGCGTCCATGTCGATGGCCGCGGCCCGTTCGCGGGCGTAGGACTTCGACCCGAGCGGCGGTATCGACTCGTACTCGGGGTCGGTGATGTAGCGGTGGCCGTCGACGAACGCGAGCTTCATCGCTTCGGCGAACGCGTGGACGCTCTCGACCGACCCGGGAGGGTGGTCGCCGGCGCCGATCTCCTCGGCGATGTTCAGGGCTTCGAGCGCGATGAGCCCCTGGTTGTTCGGCGGGAGTTCGAACACCTCGACGCCGTCGTAGGTGGTCGAGACGGGGTCGAGGAACTCCGGCTCGAACGCCGCGAGGTCCTCGACCGTGAGGAACCCGCCCTTGGACTGGACCTCGGCGACGATGGCCTCGGCGACTTCGCCCTCGTAGACGACGTCCGCGCCGTCCTCGGCGATGCGCTCCATCGTCCGGCCGAGCCGCGGGAGCGAGACCGTCTCGCCGGTCCGGGGTGCGCGGCCCGCCGGGAGGTAGGCTTCGCGGGCGTGCTCGTCGGTGAACAGCTCCTCGCCGTGCTGCCACTGCGCCGCGACGACCTCCGTGACGGGGTAGCCGTTCTTCGCGTAGTCGATGGCCGGCCAGAGCACCTCGGGGAGCGTGAGCCGACCGAGTTCCCGCACCGTCGTCTCCCACCCGCGGGCGGTCCCGGGGACGGTGACGGTGTGGGGGCCGCGCATCGGCATCTCGACCGAAGAGGGGTCCTCTCCGTCCTCGGTGGCGAGCGAGTCCCGCACGCGCTCGCGGGACGCCCCCTCCGGGGCGCCCCCGCAGGCCCGCATCGCCCCCACCTCGCCGTCGGCGGTCCGGTAGAGCGCGAACACGTCGCCGCCGATACCCGTCGACGTCGGCTCGACGACGTTCAGCGCGGCGGCGGTCGCCACCGCCGCGTCGAAGGCGTTTCCACCCTCCCTGAGCGTCTGTATACCGGCCTCCGCGGCGAGCGGCTGGCTCGTCGCGACCACTCCGTCGCGCCCGTACACCGTCGACCGGCGCGAGGAGAACCTGTCGAGGTCAGTCCGTACCATGCCCCCACTCAGCGGGTGAGGGAAGTAAAACCAACCCCCGTATTGATTCGGACCGGGCTCGTCGGACGGTCGCTCCGGACCACCGTCGGTCCCACTCACCAGGCGCGCCGGAAGCCCCCCAAACCGCTGACCGAATATATCTGGGTTCCTGGAACCTCCACCGCGTATGGGTGTCCGCCCGTGCGCCAGGTGACGTTGCGGATACGCCACCACGGGGAGCCCGAGAGCGACATCAGTGCCGAGTACACCTGGGTGACGCTCCGGTCCCGCTCCTCGATGACCGGTCGCGGTTCCCGGTGCAAACGCATCGTCGAGGTGAGCGGCGACCCCGAGCAGATACCGCCGTTCCTGGCGGCGTTCGGGGCGGCCGACGCTGTCCTCGCGCTGGAGCCGCTGACGCCGGTCGACGGGGACCGGGTGTTCGTCGCGATGACCTACGACGGCGACGAGCTCTCGACGATCGTCGAGGCGAACGAGCAGCTCGACCTGACCAGGCTGGGAACGCCTCGCCCGCCTCGCGGTCGTCCGGGCCGTCGACGACGTGCAACAGGGAGACCGACTCCGTGAACGAGACGACCACGTGGAAGAGGTCCCCCATCGGGATGGTGAGGAACGCCAGGTAGACGACGACCAGCCGCGAGATCGTGTCGCTCGCGGCGAAGTTCACCCAGACCACTCCGACGACGATCAGCCCCGCGAACGCGCGCTTGAAGAACAGCTCCCACCGGGAGGTCTCGTAGACGCCCTCGAGGGCCAGGTCCGCCGCGACGGCAGCTGCCTCCGGTCCGAACACGCCCCCGTAGGCGAGCACTATCGCACCGATGGCCCCGCCAGCGAAGTTATCGGCCGCAACGATCGACCAGTGGCGGAACAGCGCCGGGACGGACGCCAGCCGCTCCAGGGTCAGCGCGACCGGCGGGAGCGTGTTCCCGGTGTACAGCTGGTACCCCCCGATGATGATGTAGATGAACCCGATCGGGTACAGCAGCGCGGCGACGACGCTGCTGTCGGTACGCGGGTACATCGAGGCGTACACCAGCAGGGTGATCGTGATCGCGAGCCCGCCGGCCAGTGCACTGAAGATCAGCTCGCGCGCTCCCGACGTGATCTCGTGGTCCGCGTCGGCGACGATCCGCTGGAACACCTCGTCCGAGGAGAAACGGTCGGGAACCACCCCGAACTACTACCGAGTTACCGGCGATATACACCGGTAATCGGGCCGCCCTCGCCGACTCTCCTGCAACATATTTATACCACCGGGGACTGAGGTGCGACAACGTGTCACTCGGTACGCCGACCCGCGGGATGCCGATCTCCCGCAAACTGATGGAGAACCTGCGGGGGCTCCGCGCCGCGCGCCGACGTGGCGGCTGCTCCGTAGGGTGTAGGTGGGACCGGACGGACGACTCGCGGCTCCCGTGGGACGCCGGTGGACGGTACGGCGGGTGGGGCGGTCACGCTCACCACGGGACCGAGCCGGGCACCGAACGCACTCCGGTCGTGTTCGTCCACGGCAACCAGCGGGACGCCTGTGACTGGGAGCGTCACGCGGAGTTCTTCCTGAAGCGGAGCTACCCCGGCGACGCCCTCTGGGCCCTGACCTTCCGCGAGGGGAGTCCGAGCCACCCGTCGATGGCCGAACAGCTGGAGTCGTTCGTCGGCCACGTCCGCGAGGAGACCGGCACCGAACGGGTGTCGGTGGTCGCCCATAGCCTCGGCGTGACGGGCACCCGCTACTGGCTCGACGAGTTCGACCGCTACGACTGGGTGGAGTCGGTCGTCGGGCTGGCCGGCGCGAACCACGGGACGGTCCTCAGTTCGTGGGCCGCCGACGCGGGGCTGACCCGCGGCACCTACCGGATGAGCCCGTTCCTCCGGGCCGACTACGAGGGCGACGAGGACCACCCGCTCGCCCGGCTCAACGAGGAGGAGACCCCCGGCGGCGTCGACTACTACACCGTCCGCGGCACCGAGGACCCCCTGTTCTGGCGGTGTGCGGACAGCCCGGCCCTCGAGGGGGCCGAGGAGAACGTCGTCCTGCCGGTCGACCACGACGGGGTCCGGGCCGACCGGCGCTCGAAGGAGCTCGTCTTCGAGTGGCTCTCCGGGACCCACCCCTACGACCTGCGCTACCAGGTAGGCCTCCCGGACTGATACGGTCGTGCGTACGAAGAAACAGCAGTTACTTGCGTCACCGCAACCCACCTACGTGTATGTCCGCAGAGGTAGCCTTCGCCCTGATCGGGGTGACGATCGCCGTGCTGGTGCTGCTGACCTACGCGGCGTTCCGGTACGTCCCGATGGTGCTCGGCGAAGAGGAGCCCGAGGAACCGTCCGACGCGGAACACGCCGAGACGCCGGAGCTCCCGGACGAGAACTTCGCCGACTGACAGCCCAGTGATGAGTAAGGAAAAGTACAAACACGGGGGCCGCACGCTATCCTCTATGCCCAGATGTCTGAACTGTGAATCCTTCGTCACCGAGAACTACGTACGCGTGTTCGCACCGACCGGAATGGAGTCGGTCAGGGTCTGCCCCCGGTGCGAGGACAAGCTCCGTGACGGGGCCGAGGTCCGGAAGGCGCGCTCGACACGCGGGAACAGCTAGCCCGCGTCTCCCCTCGACCGACCCCCTTCTCCGCGGTTCCGCCCGCCGTCAGTCCTCGGCCGCTGCGGCCGCCTCCTCGCCCGCCTCCAGCACCCGTCTGCCGCGGTCGGTGACGGTGTATATCCGCTCGTTGGTGACCGGCCGGAGGAGCCCCCGTTCGACGAGCAGCGCGACCCGTCCTTCGGCGTACTCGAGGTGGACGTTGAGCCGGTTCGCCATCAGCGGGACGTAGTCCGGGGGGTTCGCCTCGAAGTACCGGAGTATGCGTTCGTCAGCCGTCCGGAGCCAGTCTGGCCACATCGCTGCTCACGGCAGGTATTGTGACACGATAACACATAACACTACTGGTCGGCCGCGTACGGACGGTCGTAACGACGTACCGATAGGCCCGTGTGGGGTCGGCGACCACCGGTAACAGACCACAAGCGTCCGTATCAGCAGAGGTCGACCGTCACGTAGACGTCACCCTTCGGCGTGACGGCGGCGCCGACGCCAGCCACGCGCGCGTCCTCGAGCAGGAGCTTCTGGCGCTGAGTCCGGTCGGCGAACCAGGCGTCGACCGTGGCCCGTGCCACCTGCGTCTCGTTCTCGAGCGGTTCCGTCCGGCCGTCCGTCTGGAACGTGTAGTTCTGGCCGATCTTCTTCTTGTCGACCGTCTCGAGCTCCCGACCCGTTCGAATGCCCCTGTCGGAGTTGTCCGGGATGCGGCACCGGTCGGCGAGGCCGAACGCCTCGTACCGTTCGGCCGTCGTGAACCCACCGGCGTCGTGCGTGACGTATCCCAGCCGGGCCATGGCCCGGCTGTGGTTCAGGGCCATCCGATCGACGGGCTCGTCGCCGATGAGCCGATCCATCCCGCGTTCGTCGCGCCGCACGTTGATCCCCGCACGGACCTCCTGCTCTATCAGGTTCTCGTCGTACTGCGGGGGCGACACCGTGTGGGCAGGGGTCGAAGTCGGAGTCGGAGCATCGGCGCCGCCATCGGCGGTCCCGTTCGCGGTGGCGTTTGCTCCGGGAGTTCCGGGCGTCGCGGTGGGAGTCGGAGTCGGAGTCGAAGTCGGGGTCGCCTCGCCGGGGGAACCGTCGCCGCTCAACTGCAGCCCCACGAGGCCGCCGACCGTCATCGCCGTCAGGATGATGACGGCGAGAATACCCAGGGCGACCTTGTTGACCATCGTGGGTGGGTTCCGGAGGACGACTGATTAACGTACGGTCGATAACGACAGCGAAAAGCGCGACGGGTGCGAAGAGTCGTCGATGTCCGACCCCGAGGGGCCCGAGGACCGCGAGTGGACCGACCCGACGCCCGTCCCCGAGCTCGTCCGCCGGACCCGTTTTCGCGTCGCCGGCGGGCTGGTCGGGCTCGCTGTCGGCCTGGTCGTCTTCCGCGGGACCCTTCTCGCAGTGCTCCCCCGGCTCTGGCCCCCCGGCGGCCCCCGGTGGTTCACGCTCGTGCTCGTGACGGCGCTGTCGCTGACCCTCCCGCTGATGGTCGGTGCCGCACTCGGCGAGGCGCTGGCCCGGCGCCGGTAGTGTCCGGCCCTAGTCGTCGTCGGCCGTCGGCGGGGGAAGCTCCGCTCCCGCGTTCCCCCTCTCCGCGTCTCCCGTGTCCACGGGTTCTCCGTCGCTCGGGCCGATCGCGGTCACCGTCGGCGTCCCCGTGACGGGGTGTTCGCTCACGACCGTCCGGACCCCGTAGGCCCGCTCGAGCCGCTCGGCGGTGAGCACCGCATCGGGGGTGTCGACGGCGACCAGCTTCCCGCCCGCGACGAGCGCGAGCCGGTCGCAGAACCGGGCCGCGAGGTCGAGGTCGTGGATGGCGGCGACGGCCGTCCGTCCCTCGGTCGCGAGCTCGCGGACGAGCGAGAGCGTCGCGACCTGGTGGTTGATGTCGAGGCTGGCGGTCGGCTCGTCGAGCAGGAGTACCGGCGTCTCCTGGGCGAGCGCCCGGGCGAGGAGGACGCGCTGTCGCTCCCCGCCGGAGAGTTCGCCCACCGGGCGGTCGGCGAGGTCGGTCGTCGCGGTCCGGTCGAGCGCCCGCTCGACGGCCGAGCGGTCCGCTTCGTCGGGTGCCGAGAACCGCGACTGGTGGGGGGTCCGCCCCATCGCCACGACGTCGCGGGCCGCGAAGTCGAACCCGAGCGTCGTCCCCTGGGGCACCGTCGCCACGCGCCGTGCGAGGTCCCTCGCGGAGCGTCCGGCGACGGGCTCGCCGGCCACCTCCACCCGGCCGCGGGTCGGCTCGACCAGCCCGTTGACCGTCCGCAGCAGCGTCGTCTTACCGGCGCCGTTCGGTCCCACGAGTCCGAGGAACTCCCCGCCCGGGACGGACAGCGAGAGGTCCCGGAGCACCTCGCGGCCCCCGAGTTCGACGGCGACGTCCTCGGTCCGTATCACAGTTCGTGCACCTCCCGATCGCGGAGCAGGTAGAGGAAGAAGGGCGCGCCGAGCGCCGCGGTGACGATGCCGACGGGGAGTTCGGCGGGCCCCGCGCGTGCGGCCGTGTCGGTGACGACCAGGAACCCCGCGCCCGCGAGCGCCGACGTCGGGAGGAGCACCCGGTGGTCCGGACCGACGAGCAGGCGCATCACGTGCGGGACGACCAGGCCGACGAAGCCGATGACGCCGACGGCGGCGACGGCGGCGGCCGTCGCGAGGCTCGACGCGGCGAGCAGCACGCGCTTGGTTCGCTCGACCTCCACCCCCAGGGTGTGGGCGTCGGCCTCCCCCAGGAGGAGCGCGTTCAGGTCCCGCGCGTGGACGGAGACGAGGACGTAGGCCGGGACCGCCACGAGGAGGACCGACCAGACCTTCGGCCAGCTGCTCGTGTGGAGGTGGCCCATCAGCCAGTAGACGGCGCGCTCGAGGCTGTCCCCGGCGTACAGCAGGAGGAAGGAGACGGCCGCCCCGAGGAACGTCTGGACGGCCACGCCCGCGAGCAGGAGCGTCGCGACCGGCGTCCGGCCGCCCTCGCTGGCGATGAGGTAGACGCCGAAGCCCGCGATGAGCGCTCCCGCGAACGCCGCCCACTGCAGCGAGAACGGCACCGCGAGCGGGAAGACGATGGTCGCCACCGCGCCGACGGCGGCGCCCGTCGAGACGCCGATGATCGAGGGGTCGGCCATCGGGTTCCGGAAGAACCCCTGCATCACCGTCCCGGCGGTGGCGAGGGCGAACCCGACGACGGCGCCCAGCGCGATGCGCGGGAGCCGGAGGTCACCAACGATGACCTGGTGGCTCCGCTCGACGTCGAAGGCGAACGGGTGGACCCACCGGATCCCGGACCCCTCGAATCCGGCGGGGACGACGAGCGCGTTGAGCGTCGCCCGGACCACCTCCGCGAGGCCGATGCGGACCGGTCCGACCGTCGCGGCGACCAGCATCGCGAGAACGAGCGCCGTCGCCAGCCCGCCCGACCAGGCCGCGGTCCGTGCCCGCCGGTGCATGGAGCACAACTGTGCTTGGATTAGGTAAATACTTATTGCATACGACCGACGCCCTGCCGTATGCAACGACCGACACGGGCCGGTGCGCTCGTCCTCTGCCTGCTGGTGTGTCTCGCGACCCTCCCGGCGGGTGCGGGCGCCGCGCCGAGCGCACAGTCCGCGACGAGCGTGGCCATCGGTAGCACCGCCACGTCGACCGACCGCGCCGCGCAGGCCGACTGCTCGTTCCCGACGAGCGCGACGGACGCGACGGGGACCGAGGTGACCGTCGACGAGGAGCCCGAACGGATCGTCGTCCTGCAGGCCTCGGCCGCGCAGGTGATGTGGGAGCTCGACGTTCGGGACCGCGTCCTCGGGATGCCCGTCCAGCCGTACACGGCGTACCTCGAGGGCTCCGGGGAGAAGACGGGCGTGTTGAACGAGGACGGGTCGGTCAACCGCGAGCAGGTGGTGGCGCTCGAACCCGACCTCGTCGTCGCGCCGAACGTCGTCCCCAACGAGACGGTCCGATCGCTCCGGAACGCCGGGCTCACCGTCTACAAGAGCGGCTTTCCCTCCTCGCTCGATGCCATCACCCGGAAGGTGTCGCTGTACGGCCGGTTGGTGGGAGAGTGCGACCGCGCTCGGTCGGTCAACGAGGACTTCGAGACGAGCGTCGAGGACCTCCGCGAGGACGCGAGCGGGCGGTACAACCCCCGGGTGTTCTTCTACTTCTTCAACTTCACCGCCGGCCAGGGGACGTTCTCGAACGAGGTGATCGAGGCGGCGGGCGGGCGGAACCTCGCCGCCGAGGCCGGAGTATCCGGCTACAGACAGGTCAACCTCGAAGTGGTCGCCGAGCGCGACCCAGAGGTCGTCGTCGTCCCGGACGACTCGGCGGTGCCGTCGGGCGAGCCGTGGGACTCCACCACTGCCTACCGGAACGACCGGATCGTCCGCGTGGACACGAACCTGATACAGCAGCCCGCCCCGCGGGTGGTCGAGCCGATGCGGAACCTGTCGGCGGCGTTCGCGGCGGTCGAGACGCCGACCCCGACGCCGACCGTGACACCGACACCAGAGGGACAGACCGACGAGGCGACCCCGGAGCCGACCCCGACGGCAACGCCCTCGCCGACGTCGAGCCCCGGAGCGACCCCCGACGAGACTACAGCTGCAGGTACCTCCCCCGGCTCGGCCGGTGACGGGACCGGGTTCGGGATCGGGATAGCGCTGGTCGCACTGGCGGCGGCCGCGTTGCTCGCCTCGCGACGTCGGTAGGGTACCCCGGATGTAGAGCCCGGTTGAGACGGCAGATCGACCGCTAACACCTCGAAAGCCCCGAGGCGCTGGAGTCGGGAGCCGAGCCGGCAGGGGCTTTCGAGGTGTTATCAGTTCTCCACATAGCGGTCGGGGGTCCTCCTCGCTCAGAGCCCGAAACGCTACCCTCTCACTGCCGTCCGAAAGGGGCTTACGACGTCCCCGACCACCCCCGGTATGGTCGAGAACGTCATCTACCCCGCCTACCTCGACGCGAACCTGTCACGGGCGGAGGGCCGCCGGGTCCCGCTCGACCTCGCGGTCCCGGACCCGGAGCCCGAGGAGATCGCCCGGGCGGTCCAGCAGGTCGGCTACGACGCGGTGGTCGAACCCGACGTGACCTACTCCCGGGAGTACGAGCCCCGGGGCCGGGTGCTGGTCCGGAACGCCGACGACGCCGGGAAGTCGGACCTCCTCCAGGCCGTCGCCGCGTACCTCGGCGCGCTGCGGGCGTGAGCCCCATGCGCCGCGTCGGCGAAGTGGTCCGCACCGCCCAGGGGCTCGCCGTGGTCCGCTGTCCCGACGCCGAACACCCCCGGCTCGGAACCGCGGTACTCGACGAGGATCTGGAGGAGGTGGGACGGGTCGTGGACGTGTTCGGCCCCGTCGAGCGGCCGTACCTGGCGGTGAGCCCCGCCGACGGCGTGACGCCGGCGCTGCTCCTCGGTCGGCCGCTGTACGCGCGGTAGCCGGACCAGGCCACCCCGATCGGGCCGAGTCCGAACGCCCAATACCCCGGGAGCCACAGTGTGCGTATGGACCGCCGGACGATCGTCGTCGTCGCCGCCATCGTCGGGACGTTCCTCCTCGTCCAGGTGGGGGCGCTCGCGCTCGTCGAGCCGTTCAAGTCGGCGGGGCTCCAGGCGACCGAGAACCCGGCCGACCCGGCGAACAGCCTCGTCTACGTCGTGGCCATCCTCGTCGCGACGGCGGTGATGCTCGCCGCGTTCCGCTACGGCGTCGAGGGGCTGATCCGGGCGCTGGTCGTCCTCTCGGCGGGCTACATCACCTTCTTCGTCTTCGGCGTGCTCGTCCCGCCGGTCGTGACGGTGTCCGGGTTCAACGTCCTCGCGGTCGCCCTGTCGCTGCTGGTCGTCGTCGGCCTCTACGTCCACCCCGAGTGGTACGTCATCGACGCCGCGGGCGTGGTGATGGGGATGGGCGCCGCCGGGCTGTTCGGCATCAGCTTCGGCGTCCTCCCCGCGCTGCTCCTCCTCTCGGTGCTCGCGGTGTACGACGCCATCAGCGTCTACGGCACCGAGCACATGCTCACACTCGCCTCCGGCGTGATGGACCTCAAACTGCCCGTGGTCCTCGTGTTCCCGCTTACCCTCTCGTACTCGTTCCTCGACTCGGATCCGCCGGCGAGCGTCGACGGCGAGGGGCCAGAGGAGAACGGAGGCACGCCGGCCGCACCCGACGGTGGGGACCGGGTCGCCGGCGGGACGGATGGCGGGGACACCGAGGACGTGGACGGGGGAACGGACGCCGAGAACGTGGACGCCCCCGACTCGGCGTTCGAGCGCGACGTGTTCTTCATCGGTCTCGGCGACGCCGTCATGCCCGCGGTCCTGGTCGCGAGCGCGGGGTTCTTCGCGCCGGGCGGGGTCGATACGCTCCTCTCCGGGCTGGCGCTCACGCTGCCCGCACTGACCGCGATGATCGGTACGGTGCTCGGCCTGCTCGTCCTGATGTACCAGGTGGCGAAAGGGCAGGCCCACGCCGGGCTACCCCTGCTGAACGGCGGGGCCATCGCGGGCTACCTCGGCGGCTCGCTCGTGGCCGGTGTCCCCGTCGTGACCGCGCTCGGGCTCGCGCCGTACCTCTGACCGTCGTGCGACACCGGGGGTCCGGAACCGGCCCGGTAGATACGGGGACGTCCCCGGTGAACGGACTCCGCTACGTCGGGGCCGCCGTCGCCACGCTCGTGGTGCTCTGGCTGGCCGCCGGTCTGCTCGCCCACCCCGCCGCGTTCGGGGCCGTCGCGCTGCTCGCCCTGCTCCCGCTGGCGCTGGTCGTCCTCCCCCTGCTGGTCTCGCTCGACTTCGCCGAGCGGTCGATGACGGTCCGCCGGACGGGCCACCCGAACCGGCTCCCTGGCGACGAGACCGCTGAGGGCACCGTCCGCGCCCGCGTCCGCTCCCGGCTCCGCAAGGGGGACAGTGACCGGTCCCGCCCCGCCGACTGACCGCCTCGAACTCGTCCGGTGACCGCACCGGAGCGCAACGCCCTCCGCCCGCCGATCCCCGACGAGGTCCCGTCCGACGACCCCCCCGCTGCCGGCCACTCGCATCCGTCACCTCGGGGTTGTTCAATCCGATCCGTCGGAACTGCGCCACGACGGCCGGTCGAGGTTTCCGAAACTCCGGCCGGCGACGATACGGGCCCTCACTCCCCGGTGAGCGCCTCGCTCGCGGGGAACAGCTCGATGGAGCTCCCGAGGTCGGCCTCGACGGCCTTCCCGTAGAGCATGTGTGCGGCGGCGACCGTCTCGACGGCCGTCCCGCCGCTGTCGAACACGGTAACCTCCTCGTCGGACTCCCGGCCCGGCTCGACCCCCGCGACGACCTCACCGAGTTCTGCGTGGACGTGGTCCTCGTCGATGGCCCCCTCTTCGAGGGCTCCGAGGAACGAGCCGGCGTCGCTGAACGCCCGGTCGCGCAGGTCCGGGACGTACTTGGCCCGCGAGACCGTCGTGGTGTCGAGTTCGCGCTTCTCCGGGTCGTACTGTCCCATCGCGGTGACGTGCGTGCCGGGCTCGAGGCGATCGCCGTCGAACACCGGCTCCGCGGCGTTCGTCGCCGTGATCACGACGTCGGCACCCTCGACGGCCGCGTCGCTGGAGGCGACAGCGCCCACGGCCGCGTCGATCTCGTCGTTGAACTCGGCGGCGAACGCCTCGCGGTTCGCCTTCGTCGGCGAGTAGACGTTCACCCGGTCGAACTCGCGGACCTCGACGGTCGCGCGGAGCTGGCCGCGGGCTTGGGCCCCGCTCCCGATGACCGCGAGCGTCGCCGCGTCCCGCCGGGCGAGGGCGTCCACGCCCACCGCGCCCGCCGCGCCCGTCTTGTAGGGGTTGAGCGACGCGCCATCGAACAGCGCGAGCGGCTTCCCCGAGTCCGCGTCGAACAGCTGGAGGAAGAAGTGGGCGTCCCGGTCGCCGAACCCGGCGGCGTAGACGTACCCGCCCATCGCGCCCAGCCCCGGGAGGACGGCCATGTACCCCGTGAGCATGCCCGGCGGGTCGGCGTTGACCAGCTTCGTCCGCGGCTCGGCCGGGGCACCCTCCCCGCGGTCGCGGTAGCCCTCCCTGACGGCCGCGACGTACTCCGAGGGCGTCGCCAGCCCGTTCACGTCTTCGCTGGTGAGGAACCTGACGTCTGTCATGGCCGGGGGTTGCCGCGGGGATGGCTTAGTCCCTCTGACCTGTCGCACCGACCGCGGATCTCGTTCCGATAACGGGACCGGTGCTCGCGGGTCGAGAACGGACGGGGAGGGGAGACGCTCAGTCGGCGGTCGGCGCGTGGCCGCCGGCGTTCTCCGTCTCGGGCCCGGCGTCCGTCGGCGTCCGGACGAACATGGCGTGACAGATGAGACCGATGGCGAACACCGAGGCGACGGGGACGGCGACGGTCAACTGGTACCCGAGCAGCATCATGGCGGCGGCGATGGTTCCGAGGCCGAGGGGGATCAGTCCGAGGACGATGTCGTAGTACCCCATCATGATACATCATCATAGTGCATGGGATTTAAATTTTCCTCAGATTCTTCCAATAGCCAACTAGGTGGCGACGCGTCGCCCTCGTATTCCTACCGTTATGGTTTTTTATAAGTTATAGAAAAGGTATTTTCGATAAAGGACGGACGCGAGAGGGTTCGAGGTGCCGGTCGAGTCGGCCGTCCCCTCGGAAGAGCGGTCTGTCGAGAGACCGTACAGGTCCATGACCGGGGCGGTCGAGGCCCGAGACCGACGTGTTGAAACCCCCCCGGCGAGCGGGTGTTCGCGTGAACCGGAACGACCGGGCCATCACGGGGCTGGTGATGCTGGCACACGCGACGGTCCACACGTACGAGCTCTCGCTGCCGCTGTTGCTGCTCGTGTGGGCCGAGGATTTCGCGGTCCTGGGGGTGCCGCTGCTCGGCGAGTTCCCGGTGACGGCGTTCGTCCTCGGCGCGGTGCTGACCGCGGGGTACGCCCCGTTCGGTGTCGGCGCGCTCCCCGGCGGAGTCCTGACGGACGCCTACGGCTCCAAACGGCTCATCGTCGGCTGTCTCGTGGGGATGGGCGTCGCGTTCGGCGGGCTGGCGCTGGCGCCGAGCCTGCTCTGGGTCGCCGTCGCCCTGTTCGTCTGGGGGGTCGCCGCGAGCGTCTACCACCCGGCGGGGCTCTCGCTCATCTCGAAGGGCGTCGACGAGCGCGGGTCGGCGTTCGCCTACCACGGGGTCGCCGGCAACCTCGGTATCGCCGTCGGTCCGCTGCTCACCGCGGTGCTCCTCTTCTTCCTGGGTGACTGGCGGGTCGTCGTCGGCCTGCTGGCGGTCCCGGCGCTCGTCGGTGCCGTGGCGGCCGCCCGCGCCCGCGTCGACGAGACCGCGGCTGTGGCGGCGGCCGACGGCGGAGCATCGAACGGCGACGACGGCGGCGAGTCGAGCGACGGTGCGCCCGCGTCCGGCTCGGTCGCCTCGCTGGGGGCGTTCCTCGCGGACTCGCGCGTCCTCTTCGCCTCGGCGTTCGTGCTCGCGTTCGGCGTCGCGATGCTCTCGGGGCTCTACTACCGCGGGGTGCTCACGTTCCTCCCGGACCTGCTGGGGCGGTTCCCCTCGCTCCGACCGATCGAGATCGCGGGCTACCCCCGACCGCTCGAACCCCAGCAGTACTTCTACTCCGGGCTGCTGATGGTCGGCGTCCTCGGTCAGTACGTCGGCGGGAAGGCGACCGACCGGGTCCCGGTCGAACTGGGGCTGGTCGCCGGCTACGGCGCGCTCGCACTGCTCGCGCTCGTCTTTCTCCCCGTGGCCGCCCTCGGGCTCGGGCCCCTGATAGTCGTCGGGTCGCTGCTCGGGTTCTTCCTGTTCGTCGTCCAGCCGTTCTACCAGGCGACCATCGCCGAGTACACCCCCGCCGAGGCCCGCGGGCTCTCGTACGGCTACACCTACCTCGGCGTGTTCGGCGTCGGCGCGCTCGGCGGCGCGCTCGCGGGCTTCGTCCTCACTGTCGCCGACGCGTCCGCCCTGTTCGTCGTGCTCGCGGTTCTCGCGGCATCCGCGGGGCTCTGTGGGGTCGCGCTCTACCGGTACCGGCGCTCCCGGATAGGCCGCCCGGCGTAGTCGCCCGACCGCCCCGCCGCGTTCACGCCGAGTCGGCCGGAGCCGGCGCCAGCCGACTCGCGACGACGACGCGCCACGGGAGCAGGAGGACGAGGCCGACGACCAGCGAGACGACGACGAACGCGGGCGCGAGGTCCCCGGGGAAGGCCGCCGTCGAACGGAGCGACTGGGCGACGACGACGGTCCCGACCCACGCGGCGGCGGTACGGAGGGCCGCCGCGCGGACGGATCCCCTGACGGACGCGGCGTAGACGCCTGCGAGCGGCGCGGCGACGACCCACCCCAGCAGGAAGGGGGCGGCCGTCCCCGGCGTGCGGGCGAACGCCGTGGCCGTCACGCCGAAGTGGCTGAACTCCCCCAGGACGACGAACGTCAGGAGGAGGAGGACGTCGACGCCGGCGAGCACGGCCGTGAGCGGTGACAGCTCCACCCGGCCGCCGAGGGCGGTGTCGGTTCCGGTGCTCATGACCGACGGTCGGGCCCGGCACGACTTCACTCGTTCGGGACACCGCGGGTGCACGGCGGGTCGGCGACGTCGCACGGGGGCGTACGACCGACAGTATACGTACCCCCGGGCCCGCGTGTCGGGTATGAGGCCCGTCGTGCTCGGGTGGCCGCCCGGCCCCCGCCTCCGGCTCGACCACCGGCGGTTCGCCTACGCCGGGAAGTTCGTGATGTCCTCGACCGGCAAGGCGGTCGTCCTCGGGGCCCCCACGGAGGAGGGCAGGAACGGGACCGACACCCTCGGTGACGCCCTCCTCGACGAGGCGGACCGCGAGCGGCTCGCGCGCGACGACGGGGCGGGCCGGTCGCTCGACGCGACCGTCCTCTGTGCGGTCGCGTTCAGCGACGACCGGACCGACCCCGACACCCTGTGGGTCCGCTACGTCACGGTACGCACCGACCGGCAGGGGGAGGGCCTCGGCCCGGCGCTCCTGGCGTTCGTCCGCGATCGGGCCGCCGAACGCGGCTACGCTCGAGTACGCATCGGCGTCAACAACCCCTTCTCCTACGAGGCGGCGTACAGGGCGGGGTTCGGCTGGACCGGCGAGGAGACGGGACTGGCCGAGCTCGTCTGTGAGTGGCCCGCCCCGGACGGACGGTCCGCGGAGCGTTACCGCGGGGGACTCGACCGGTTCCGGGACCCGGAGCACGAGCGGAGCGAGGGGGAGAGGTCGTTCCTCGCCGAGCGGGCGGACGCCGACCCGCCGACGGTCGTCGACGCCCGAACGCCGCGTGACTGAGCCGGTACGTTATTTACCTCCCCCGTGTATTGGTACTCTATAGCATGGAAGTGGTCTTCCACGCCGCCACCATGGTGTCGACGAATGGCGCGGTGGGAGCCGACGCGCTCTGTTCGCCGCTCGGCTGCGTCTCCGCGGAGCTGCTCGCTCAGGCGCTCCTGTACGCCGGTCTCGGTGCCCTGACGGTCTTCGCCCTCGCCACCCTCGCGTTCATCCCCGACGCGCGTGCGGTCCTCCGGCGCGAGCACGAGCGCGCCGGCGACGAGCGCGACGCGTTCGCCCGGTTCGGGCGGCGCGTCGCGGACCTGGACGCGACGCCCGCGGGGGGCAACCCCTCGGGGGAAGCGGGGACGAACGGGGCCCCGGGGTTCGGCGTCGGGGCGCTCGCGCTCTCGGGAACCGCCGGGTCCCCACCCGACGACCGCGTGGCGCAGGCCAGACGCGCCTACCGCGACACCGTGATGTCGGTCCCCCACTACGAGGAGGAGTACGGCGAGTCGCTGACGGAGAACGTCTCGGCGGAGTTCGGCGAGAGCGTCGCCATCGCGCTCGACGGCGCGGACGCGTTCACGCCCGGGCTCAGGCACACCCTGGTGGACGGCGCCGAGACGGCCCGCGACCGTCGGAACTCGCTGGTCCGGGCCATCGAGCAGGAGGAGACGGCCCTCCGGACCGCCGCCAGCACCCTCTCGGACGTCGAGTCCGAGGTGGAGTCGGTGGACGGCGGGTCGACGCTCTCGTTCTCGTTCGAACAGCTGATGGACCGCTGGGGCCGGCTCTACGACCTCGAACGGGAGTGCGAGACGGTGCTGGAGGAACGCCAGGAGACCCTCCAGTCGGGCTACGGCGTCCCGCTGCGTCTCGACGGACCCATCACCCTCCAGGAGTACCTCTACGACTCGCTCCCGGTGACCTACCCGATCCTGTCGGAGGCGACCAGACTGATCGAGTCGGTCCGCGAGGTCCAGGACGCGACTTCCGTCGCGCTCTCGAGACGGGTGTAGCCCGGTCCGCTCCCGTCGCTCCTCGCTCGCCGGACCGAGCGGGACGCTCTTGTGCCGGGCGATTCAATCGACGAGCGATGGGTAACGCGGATCTCCGGCAGCTCGCACACCTCGAGGACGTCGCGTTCGCCGACCTCGCGGATTCGGTCGTCGCCGTCGACGCGCACAACTGGCTCTACCGGTACCTGACGACCACGGTGCGGTTCACGCGAAGTGGCGCGTACACGACCGGCGGCGGCGAGGAGGTGGCGAACCTGATAGGTATCGTCCAGGGGCTCCCGAAGCTCCTCGAGGGCGACGTCGTCCCCGTGTTCGTCTTCGACGGCGGCGTCACCGAACTCAAGACCGACGAGGTCGAAGAGCGCCGCGAACAGCGCGAGCGCTACGAGGCCGAACTCGAGGAAGCCCGCGAGCGCGAGGACGCCACCGCGGCCGAGATCTCCACGCTCGAATCGCGCACGCAACGGCTCACCGACGTCATCCAGGAGACCTCTCGCGAACTGCTCTCCCTGCTCGGCGTCCCGGTGATCGAGGCGCCCGCGGAGGGGGAGGCACAGGCCGCCCACATGGCCCGGCGGGGCGACGTCGACTACGTCGGGACCGAGGACTACGACGCGCTGCTGCTGGGCGCCCCGCAGACCCTCAGGGGGCTCACCTCGAAGGGCGACCCGGAGCTGATGGACTTCGAGGCCACCCTCGCCGACCACGACCTGACCTGGGAGCAGCTGGTCGACGTCGCCGTCTTGATGGGGACGGACTTCAACGAGGGCGTCCCGGGCGTCGGCCCGAAGACGGCCGTGAAGCTCGTGCACGAACACGGTGACCTCTGGGGGGCGCTCGACGCCCGCGGAGCCCACGTCGAGGGGGGCGACCGCATCCGCGAGCTATTTTTAAACCCGGACGTGACCGACGACTACGAGTTCGGCAGGGATATCGATCCGGACCTCGCGGCCGCCCGGGCGTACGTGATCGAGGAGTGGGGGGTACCCGAGGGGGAAGTCGAGAGGGGGTTCGAGCGCATCGAGGAGGCCTGCACGCAGACTGGGCTGGACCGCTGGACTTGACAGGGATCGTCGTCGCCAGCCGAGGACCCGGTCCGCCACCGTGTCCCGGTCGTGTGGGCCTGGGGGAGCGGCTACGGACGACGACGAGAGTCCTACGAGCGTTCGAACGTTCAGCAGGAGCAGTAGTACTCGACCGAACCGAACTCGGTCTCTATCAGCCGCGACGTCGGCGCGGGGTCGCTCGGGGCGTACACCCCGGTCGTCAGCCCGGGCTCGCTCTCGAACCGACCGGACGCGAGTAGCGTCCACGTCCCCCGGTCGAGCACGTCCGCGAACGACGGCTCGCTGGCCAGCACCTCCAGGTAGTCCCGCAGGTAGACCCACGTCGCGTCGTCGTTCCCGGCGGCGGTCGGAGCCCCGATCTGGTCGTCTACGGTCGCGGCGTAGGCCGCGTACGGCAGGTCCGCCCCCACCTCGACGGGGAGCCCGATCCACTTCCACGGCCGGGTGTTCAGGTCGAGCAGGACGTACTCCCCCCGCGTCTCGTCGTAGACGAACTCCGTCTCGCTGATGCCGTGGTAGCCCGCGTCCGCGAGCAGGTCGTGGGTCCGTCCCGCGAGCTCCGGGTCCTCGACCCGGTGGACGACACAGGAGGTGCCGTACCCGGTCGGGTTGCGTACCCGTGCGTTGCCGACGATGCCGAGCGCGTCCTCGACCCCGGACGGGGGGACGTAGCTCGCCACCGAGCGGTCCTCGCCGACGGCGACGTCGACCCGCTCCTGAGCGAGCAGCCGGATACCCGCGTCCTCGGCGGTGGCGACGACGGACGCGAGTTCGTCCCCGTCGTCGACCTCGAGGACGTTCGTCCCCAGGACGGCCTCGCCCTCTCGCTTCCGGGCGGGCTTGACGACGAGGGGGTAGCCGAGCCGGTCGGCCGCCTCCGCCGTGTCGACCCCGCTCTCCCCGACCCGGTAGGTCTCCGGATGGGGGACGCCGAGGTCCGCACACCGCCGGTAGAGCGCCTCCTTGTCGAGGACGCCGTCGTACGTGCGGTGATCGAAGGAGAGCCGAACGCCGTCGGGTCGCGCCTCGGCGAACGCGGTGACCCACTCGTCCATGCAGGCGATCGCCACCGGTTCGTGTCCGAGTTCGGCGGTTATCTCCTCGACGTCCTCGCGGAAGGCGTCGAGGTCGTCGAGCGGGTAGGTCACCGCCCCGGCGTACGCCACCGCCTCCGAGGAGGGGGCGACGCCCCGCCCGGTCCGGTCGAGGGCGATCACCGGGACGTCGTGGGCGGCGAGCGCCCGTGCGACGCCGAGACCCGTGATGTGGGCGTTGGCGACGAGGGCTGGCGGTCGGTCGAAGGAGGCGTCGGCGAGCGCCTCTCGGAGACCCGCGGTCGAGTGGAAGGTGTCGGCCATGGCGAACGGTCCCGGGCGAGAGTGATAAAGCCGTTCGACACCGGCAGCACCACGTCGGTTTCTCCGACGCCCGGGCGGACACGGCACTTATGCCGGTGGGGAGCCTGGCGTGGGACATGGATCTCGCGGAGATCGAGGGGCTCATCGAGGGAGCGATAGAGGACGCCGACGCCAGGGTCCGCCGTGCTCGGGGACAGCACGACGACGACCACCTCGAGGCGCTGGTCGTCTCCCCGGCGTTCGAGGGCGTCCCGCTCGTGGAGCAGCATCAGATGGTCCACGACGCCCTGGAGGGACGGCTGACCCGGGACATCCACGCACTGGAGCTGAAGACACGGACGCCGGGGGAGTAGCGAGGTCGAAGCGACCGACGGGAGCGAGACCTCGGTGAGACGAACGGCGAACGAAGTGAACCGTGAGGAGTAGGGTGGCCCTCGCTACTCGCTGACGACGACCGATCCGACCATCCCGGCGCGCTCGTGGGGGACACAGAAGTACGGGTAGGTGCCGGGCGTCTCGAACGTGTACGACCAGGTCTCCCCCGAACGGACGGTCCCCTGGCCGCCCGCCTGCCAGAACCCGTCGCGGGCGGCCGCCTCGCTCTCGAACCCACCCGAGGCCCAGTACTCCGCCCCGTCCGGGAGCCCGGCCTCGTAGGCGGTGACGGTGTGGCCTCGCGAGCCGTCGTTCACCCAGACGACCGGCTCGCCGACGGTCGTCTCGAACGTCTCCGGGACGTAGGCGTTCTTGACCATCTCGACGTCGGCGTCGCCCGACCCGCCGACCATGCCACAGCCGGCGAGGGCGACCGTCGCGCCCGCCGTCGTCGCGAGGAGCGTCCGTCGGCGCATACGCGCCGTACGGGCCGGGAAGTGATAGGCAACGCGATTACCGGGCGACCGCCCCCGCTTCGGCCGTATCAGTCGAGGTACACCCGGGCCTCGTAGGGACGGAGGGTCTCGGGCTCGTCGGTCGGCGGGTAGTTCCCGAGGAGGCGCTCGGCGTCAGCCGGAACGCCGACCCCGGCCGGGTCGATCTCGACGGCCTCCTCGGCGAAGCCGAGCACCACGACGGCGCGGTCCTCGCTCCCCCGTCGGCGTCCTCGAGTTCCTCCAGGGACTCCCAGGGGTAGTTCGTCGTCCCGATCTCGTCGCCCTGGAAGACGAACGGGGTGCCCCGGAGCGTGAACAGGAGCGTCGCGAGCAGTTTCGCGTTCTCCTCGCGGTACCCACCGTCGTCACCGAACCGCGAGACCATCCGCGGCTGGTCGTGGTTGCCGAGGTAGACGGGCGGCCACGCCCGGACGGGCCCGGTCTGCCAGCGTCCGAACGCCTCCTTCAGTTCCGTGAGCGGGAACTCCCGGACCGTCAACCAGCCCTCCTCCTCGTCGTGGTCGAGCGTGACGTGGTCGAAGTTGATGGCCATCTCCAGCCCGTGCTGGGCGTAGCGGTCGGCCTCCTCGGGGTCGACGGCGATGCACTCGCCGACGGCCATCCCATCCCGACCGGCGAGCACGCGCTCGTCCATCTCCCGCAGGTACTCGTGGATCCGCGGCCCCTCGGTGAAGTGCTCGATCCCGACCCACCCCTCGTCGGAGTCGCCGTCGGGGTAGCCCTCGGGCTTGGCGATCAGGTTGATGACGTCCATCCGGAAGCCGTCGACACCCCGGTCGAACCACCAGTTCATCACCTCGAACACCGTTTCACGGACCTCGGGGTTCCGCCAGTTCAGGTCGGGCTGTTTCTCGTCGAACAGGTGGAGGTACCACTTCCCGACGTCCTCGTCGTACGTCCACGCCGACCCCCCGAACCCGGAGGTCCAGTTGCTCGGCGGTTCGTCGGGGTCGCCCTCGACCCAGTGGTACCAGTCGTGGTACGGCGAGTCGAGGTCACGGGAGCGCTAACCACTCGTGCTCGTCGGAGGTGTGGTTGACGACGAGGTCCATCACCAGACGCACGTCCCGCTCGTGGAGCCCGTCCCGAACGCCTCCCAGTCGGCCATCGTGCCGTACTCGTCGTGGATGGCCCGGTAGTCGCTGATGTCGTAGCCGCCGTCGACCTGCGGGGAGGCGTAGACGGGCTCGAGCCACACCACGTCCACCCCGAGGTCGGCGACGTAGTCGAGGCGGTCGAGTACCCCCCCGGAGGTCGCCGACGCCATCGCCGTCGCTGTCGGCGAACGATCGCGGGTAGACCTGGTAGACGACGCTCTCCGTCCACCACTCGCGGTCGAGGTCGCCCTCGTCGACCGGCATCTCCCGGGACATCTCAGAGCAGGTCCAGCGACCGGAGATCCTCCTCGAGGCCGGCGCGGTCGGATTCGTCCATCGTCCGCAGGGGCGAACGGAGCCCCCCGACGTCGAACCCGACCTCGCGCAGCGAGAGTGCCGTCTTCACGCCGGCCATGTACGGCCCGCGCTTGAGCGTGGTGCGCACGTCGTAGATCCGGCTCTGGAGCGCCCGGGCGCGCTCCTCCTCGCCGTCGGCGTAGGACTCGTAGAGGTCGACGACGAGTTCGGGGAAGACGTTCGCGACGGCGCTGACGAGGCCCGTACAGCCCACCTCGAGCCCGGCGAACAGCAGCGAGTCCGACCCCGCCATGAACGTCAGTTCCGGGTGGCCGTCGATGGCCTGGCCGAGCCACGGGACGTCCTTCGAGGAGTCCTTCAGCCCGGCGACGGCGTCGATAGCGGCGATCTCCTCGAGGGTTTCGAGCGACAGCGCGTTACCCGTCTTCGAGGGGATGTGGTAGACGTACACCGGGAGGTCCGTCGCGTCGGCGACCCGGCGGTAGTGCTCGACCGCGCCGTGGCCGTCGAGCGGGTAGTAGTACGGAGTGACGACGACGAGTCCGTCGGCGCCGGCAGCGGCGGCCGCCTCCGCCCGGGCGACGGTCTCGCGGGTCGAGGGTTGGCCGACACCCGCGATGACGGGGACCTCGCCGTCCACCTCGTCGACGACCGCCTCGACGACCCGGTCGCGCTCCTCGGAACTCAGGAGCGCGAACTCCCCGTTCGTCCCGAGCGGGAAGACCGCGTGTGCACCCCCGTCGACGACGAACCGGGCGTGGGCCGCCGTTCCCTCGACGTCGAGCGATTCGTCGGGG
Organism: Haloarculaceae archaeon; assembly: GCA_036625905.1. GTDB lineage: Archaea > Halobacteriota > Halobacteria > Halobacteriales > Haloarculaceae > Salinirubellus. The sequence continues at coordinate 67,994 of JAZKST010000005.1, read as the reverse complement.
GCGAACGCCGTCACCGTCGGCGGGACGACCCCGTGGAGCGAGAGGGGGTCGGCCGTGCCGGTGCTGTCGTGCATGTAGCCGCGTTGCGCCGGGGCGTTATTAACCGTTACCCACCTACTTTTTCGAATGTGAGTAAACCTTTAGTCACGCGGCATACTATGCCGTGACATGGGCGCAGAAGTCAGGCTCTCCGGCTCACTCATCGCACGGACGGGTGCGCGTCGCGCGACGGTTCCCGTGACGGACGAGACGACCGTCGTAGACGTCGTCGAGCGGCTCGCCGAGGAGTACGGCCCGCAGGTCAGACCCGCCATCCTCGAGGGGGGCCGGCTCCGCTCTGACACTGTCGCGTTCCGCGAGCTGCCCACGCCGGCCGAGCGGCTCGCGCCGAACAGCCGGATCCACTCGGGCGACACGGTCCGGTTCGAGGTCGCTGACTAAACCACCGGACGTTTCCGGTCGAACCGTTCGAGGTCCGGTTCACGTTCACCGTCGACGGCGATTCACTGACCCTCACGGTCGAAAACGACCCGAGTGTCGTCGACGTGACCAGGAGCGCGACCTCCGAGTCAGTCTGATCGATCCGGTACCGTATTCGGTACGCGAGTTCACCGGGTATCGAGAACCCCGGCAGGGCGTGTCGTGGGCCCGAACCGGTCCAGCGGGACGACGGCGGGAATCGTCCCTGTTCGGTCCCCCCGACGGAACGGGCCCGTCCGGACTCCGCCCTCCTCGAACCCACAACCCACTTGTCGTCCCCACCCCTCGGAGGTCGCATGACCGTCTCGCGTGTGGTCGAACTCGAGGGCCACATCATCGACTCCGGGATGATGCAGGCCGCGTTCGGCATCGTGATGGACCTCGACGGCTCGTTCGAGGTCGAGGAGTTCCGGGTGGGTCGCTCGAAGACCGAGCAGTCCTACTGCCGGATGACCGTCACGGCCGACGACCCCGACCATCTGCAGTCCATCCTCCACGAGCTCCACCAGAACGGCGCGAACCCCGCGGACCCGAAGGACGCCGACCTCCAGCCCGCGCCCCGGGGTCAGGTCGTCCCGCCCGGGTTCTACTCGACTACCAACCACCCCACGGACATCCGGGTCGACGGGGAGTGGGTCGAGGTCGACCGCATCGAGATGGACTGTGCGGTCGTGGTAGAACTGAACGGGGAGAACGAGCCGGCCCGGGCGTACACGAAGGTCCTCAACGCCGTCGAGGCGGGGGACCTCGTCGTCACCGGCGAGGCGGGCATCCGGGTCCACCCACCCGAGCGCCCCCGCGGGAAGGAGGGTGCGTTCGGCTTCATGCAGGGCGGCGTCTCCGCCGAGCGCCCCTCGGAGTCGACCATCGAGCGCATCGCCGAGGCCATCGTCGAGACGCGGGCGGAGGGCGGGGAGGTGCTCGCGGTCCCGGGACCGGCGCTCATCCACTCCGGCGCCCGCGAGGACCTCGCGACGCTCGTCCGCGAGGGGTACGTGACGATGCTCTCGGCGGGCAACGGCTTCGCCGTCCACGACATAGAGCGGGACCTCTACGGGACCTCGCTGGGGGTCGACACCGAGTCGCTCGACCACGCGCGCAAGGGTCACAAGCACCACATCTACACCATCTCTGAGGTCATCCGCTCGGGCTCGATCCCGGAGGCGGTCGCCGACGGCACCATCGAGTCCGGCGTGATGTACGAGTGTGTCACCAACGACGTGCCGTGGGTTCTCGCGGGATCGATCCGCGACGACGGGCCGCTCCCCGACACGATCACCGATGCGGTGGAGGCCCAGGACGCCATCCGCGAGCAGGCCCACGAGGCCGACCTCGTGCTGATGCTCTCGACGTTGCTGCACTCGGTCGCGGTCGGCAACTGCCTCCCCTCGACGACGCGGGTGGTCTGCGTGGACATCAACCCGGCGACGGTCACGCAGTTACTCGACCGCGGGAGCGCCCAGGCTGTCGGGATGGTCACCGACATCGGCACGTTCGTGCCGATACTCGCCGAGAAGGTCGCGGCCGCGTCGGAGTAGGAGTCCGGCGAGCGGTTCCCGGTCAGACCCCCTCGACGGTCCTCCGGAACTCGGTGACGTGCTCGCGTGCGTCCTGGACCGTCGCCGCCACGTCCTCGTCGACTTCGTCGGCGATCTCGTCGAGTTTCAGCAGGACGGTCGCCAGCCGGCCGTGGTCGGGGTCGCGCTCGGCCTCGGCCATCCGGGCAACCCGGTCGGCGAACGCGTCGAGTCGCTCGGCCGGTTCGTCGGTCGTCGCCCGGGCGGCGTCGGCGAGCAGATCGCTCGCCGTCCGGAGATGCTCTCGGCTCATGTCCCGACGCTCCGCACCAGTGGCGAAAAACGTTGCGGGGTCGTGCACCGACGGGTCGTGCGTCGCGCGCTGGTCCCGTACCGGTGATTGCTCGGACAGGGTCGGTGATCACCGGTACATCGTTCGACAGTCCGTATCATACGGTCGTGCGTACCTGTTCTCGGCGACCGTCGGGACGATCGGCGTTTCGAGACCGGTACGACGGACTCGGATCCGCGAGGCGGGAACGAACCACGCACGACCCTATCAGTCGCCCCGGGTCAGCGGGACGCAGACGACGGGCAGTTCGGCCGACAGCAGGAGGTCCTGTGCGGTCGAGCCGAAGACGAGTTTCCCCGTGGGGGAGCGCTTCCGGATACCGACGACGATCTCGTCGACGTCGTTGTCGTCGGCGAACTCCATGAGGTCCTCCTGCGGGCTGTTCCCGCGGACGAGTTGGTGGCCGTCGACCGCGACGCCGGAGCCCTCCAAGACCTCGAGCGCGTCCCGACCCGCACGGACGTCCTCGTCGGAGGTCCGGTCGCCGCCCGGGAGGGAGTTGACCGCGTAGACGGTGTCGCCCTCGACGACCCGCCTCTCGATGTACGTCGCAAGTCGTTCGCTGGTCTCGACCGAATCGGTCCCGACGAGGTAGGTCGTCATAGCCCGGAATACCCGGCGGCGTGACTTAAAACCGGCCGGTGGTTTCGCCGCGGCGGGAACGGCGTCGGCCGGGGGCCCGACCGTCCGAACGGGTCTGCCGGTCTGCCGACCCCGATACGGTCGTGCGGAATCGGCTTCGGTCCACGGATCCGAGTTCCGTCTCGTCGGTATCGAAACGTCGATACGCCCGAAGACCACTGGAGACGGGTACGCACGACCGTACGAAATTCTGGGCAGCCCAGAACAAATCGTTCCAAGAGACGTTCGGCAAGCTGGAAGCGTGGCTGGCCAACGAGGGCTATGTCGGGAGTATCGACCTGAATTGTATCGTCAACGAGACCGGTATCTACCCGCTCGAATTCACGCCGCGGTTCGGATACCCGACCATCGCGCTCCAAGAGGAATCGTTCGAATCGTCGACGGGCGAGTTCTTCTACGACCTCGCGCACGGGAATGACCCCGAGCTGGAAGTACACAATGGATATCAAATCGGGGTGCGGGTCGTCCTTCCGCCGTTCCCGTTCGACGACGACGAGACGTACGATGAGAACTCCCGGAATGCGGCCGTCGTCTTCCAAACCGAGAGCCGAGAGGGCATCCATCTCGAAGACGCGAAGAGGATCGATGGACAGTGGCGCGTTGCTGGGGACAACGGGATGCCTATCGTCGTGACCGGAAAGGGCGATACGATGCAGGCTGCTCGCAAGCAAGCGTACGACCGGATCGAGGACATCGTGATGCCGAATATGTACTACCGCGACGATATCGGTGAGCGATGGATTGATGGCGACGGTGACCGCCTGCAGGCGTGGGGATACCTCGGGCCAGGCGGCAATTAGACTCCAAGCCCGAACGTGTAGGTCCCGTCGAGGTATCGGTCTCTGATGTCTTCGTAGTGCGCGTGGACGTACGTGGGTAGCGAGTCGTGCTTGTTGCTATCGTAGCTGCCCTTGTGCCCCGTCGTGTACTGGACGTCTTCTTCCAGCCGATTCCGCTCTTTTCTGAGGAACGTTAGGAACAGCCAGTACGGCCTGTACGCTCGCTCAGTCGGATCTCGTCGAAAAGCCCATCCATGAACGACTCGACGTCGTCCGGTGCCGCTGATGCGTAGTGCCTACCCGTGTCTTCGGGATGGTCCCCCCAGCGGTCATTGACGCGGCGTGCCTCCGCACGCTTCGACTCGGAATCGGGGTGGATTTCGTTCCACTCTGACCGGACGTCTTGACCGTCTATGCCGGCGTAAAACGACTCTAAGCGGTACTCTAACGGCACTTCAGAAAGTGACTCGTATATCCCTAACCGTCACTAGCTGCCCACTCTATCGGCTATGAGACGGACAGGAGCGTGGAAATGGGCCAGGCACGGGGCAGAGTTAGGGTGTAGCCCGAGGAGCAAACAGCGCACCGGAGAATACCTACCGAGTCACGGTCCTCGCGAGCGCGCGAAGCCGGTCGAGGTCGGGCCCGACCGGAACGAGCTCACCCTTCGAGCGACGCGAGCCGGTCGAGCGCGTAGATCGTCCGGAGCATCTCGGCGGCGTCGCCGCGGTCGAAGACGAGCTCGTCCGTCGAGAGGACGTGGTCGAGGACGTCCCGCGAGGCGTGTTCCGGTGCGGCAGCGATACCCGAGCCCGTCTCGGCGAGCCACTCCATCACCCGGAGGTCGCTCTTGGAGTCGCCCATCATCACCGCGAACGGATCCTCGACGCCGAGCACGTCGAACGCCGCCCGAACGCCGACGACCTTGTTGAGCTCGAGGCTGCCGACCTCCGCGGCGTCGGCCTCGTAGTACGCGACGTCGATCCGCTCGAACACGTCGCGGACCGCCGCTGGGACGGCCTCGGGGTCGGAGCCGGGGAGCCCGCCGGTCGACTCCAGGACGCCGCGTATCTCGGGGTCCTGTGCGGCGTAGTAGCTCCGGGCCCACGCCCCGGGCCCAGCCGCGTCGAGGCCGAGTTCCGTCGCGACCGTCCCGCCCAGCAGGTCGAGCTGGTGGACCAGCGCCTCGTCGATGACCTCGCGGGCGCGGTCGCTCCCGGTCTCGAAGTTGGGCTTGAGCGTGACGTTGAACTCGTTTCCCTGGAGGTGACAGCACCGGCGGACCGTCTCGGGGGCGTCGGGGAGCACGCGCGAGCGAACGCGGTCGAACACCGAGCGGATCTCGTCGTCGAGCTCCTCGTAGAGGAGCTGCTTGGTGTCGGGGCCGTGGCCGGGCGTGAACACGCCGGTCCCCGCCTCGTAGACGATGCTCACGTTCCCGGAGTGGACCATCTCGTTGCCGAACCCCTGGACGGCGAACCCCTTGACGTTCTCCAGGGTCTGTCCCGTACAGACGACGATAGGCGTCCCCGACTCGTGGAACTCGGTCAGGAGGTGGAGCGTCTCGCGGGGGATCTCGTTGTCGGTGTTGCCCGCCGAGCGGAGCGTCTCGTCGACGTCCAGCACGAGGACGTTCACCCCGCGGCCGTACGTGCTGTAGAGGTCGAGCGCGGTGAACGCCTGCTCGCGGATCGCGTGGGCGGCGACGTCCGCGAGCGTCTCGCCGGCCGTCGGGAACGCCTCGCGGATGACGTCCCCGAGAGCCTCGAGTTCCCCGCTGGCCTCGTCCCAGTGTTCGAGGGCGACCCGCGAGTCCATCGGCGGGAGGATGTCGACGAAGTTCTGGTAGTCCCGCAGGGTGGCGGTGTCGAACTCCTCGTAGAGCCGGTAGAGCTGGTCGTACCGTTCCATGGTTCCGGGTGGGACCGCGGCGGCGTAAGGCCCGTGGTCGACCGGATCGAGGATCGGGTGGGGCGGGTCCCCGCCGCGAGCCCCTTCGATTATTTACTCGAAATACAGTAAATCTTTTCTCGAGGCGCACCCAAGCCCGGGTCATGCAGGCCATCGCCATCCGCCGCGGGAGCGCCGCCCCCGCGGTGCTGGAACTCCCTCGCCCGGAACCGTCGGCGGGCGAGGCGCTCGTCCGCACCCTCCGGATCGGCGTCGACGGCACCGACCACGAGGTCATCGAGGGGGACCACGGCGGCTTCCCCGAGGAGGAGGACTTCCTCGTGCTCGGCCACGAGGCCGTCGGCGTCGTCGAGGACCCCAACGACACCGACCTCGAACGGGGGGACGTGGTGGTGCCGACGGTCCGGCGGCCGCCCGACGGCGACCCGAACGGCTGGTTCGCCCGGGGTCAGGCGGACATGGCACCGCCGGAGGCCACGCTCGAGCGGGGTATCGCCGGCGCCCACGGGTTCATGTCCGAGTACTTCACGAGCGAGGCGGAGTATCTGGTCCGGGTCCCCGAGGCGCTCGCACCGCTGGGCTTCCTGGTCGAGCCGGTGAGCATCGCCGAGAAGGCCATCGAACACGCCCACGCCACCCGGTCGGCGTTCGACTGGCGCCCGGAGACGGCGATGGTCATCGGGAACGGCTCGCTCGGACTGCTCGCCCTCGCGGCCCTCGAGGGTTACGACCGGCGGTACTGCGTCGGTCGCCGGGACCGACCGGACCCGACGATCGATATCATCGAACGACTGGGGGTGACCTACGTCGACTCCCGGAAGACACCCGTCGACCGGGTCGGTGACGTCTACGAACCCATCGACTTCGCGTTCGAGGCGACCGGCTTCGCCCGCCACCCCTTCGAGGCGATCCGGGCGCTCGCGCCCGCCGGCGTCCTCGCGCTGCTCGGCGTCCCCGAACCCTGGACGTTCGAGGTCGACGGCGGCTCCATCCACAAGGACCTCGTCATGAACAACAAGGCGGTCGTGGGGAGCGTCAACTCCGCGACGCGGCACTTCCGGAGCGCGACCGACCGCATCGCGTCGCTCCCCGACTGGTTCGTCGACGCGTTCGTCACCGGCGTCCACCCGGCCTCGGAGTTCGAGCGGGCGTTCGTCGACGACGAAACAAGCATAAAACGGGCCGTCCAATTCGACACGCTATGAAGAACGTCGACGACCTCATCGCCGGTGCGGCCGAGCTCGCCGAGCGCGGCCTCTCGAAGGGGGAGATCGCGGACGAACTGAACGTCTCCCGGGAAACCGCCTCCTGGCTGGTCGAGCGCTCGGGGAGCACCACGCCTCGGGCCGACCCCGCCGGGAACCAGCGGGCCGGCCCCCACGACATCCACGTGGACTGGAGCGCCATCGGCCGGGACTCCGCACGCCTCTCCTACGCCGGCGCGGCGATGGCCGACCTGCTCTCGAAGCAGGGCGAGGACGTCGACCTGACCATCGGCATCGAGAAGGCGGGTGCACCCCTGGCGACGACGGTCGCGCGAGAACTGGACACGGACCTCGGGGCGTACGCCCCCCGCAAGCACCAGTGGGACGACGGCGACATCGAGGACCTGGAGAGCGGCGGGACGTTCTCGCGGAACTTCGCGGCCATCCGCGAGCGGGAGTGCTACGTCGTCGACGACACCATCACCAGCGGGACGACGATGGGCGAGACCGTCGAGGCCATCCGGGCGGAGGGCGGCGAGCCCGTCGCCGCCTGTGTCCTCGTCGACAAGCAGGGACTCGACGACGTCGCGGGCGTCCCCGTCTACTCGCTGCTGCAGGTGCTCCGCGTCGGCGACGGCGAGTAGCCCGAACCCGCGGATCGAGCCAGCGACGACCCCGGGACGACCCGAGAGGGGCAGAGCGAAGTAGCCGGACGCGGTAGAACGGTCAAATGGTATCCGAGGAACTCCGCGGGACCCTCGAACGGGTCGGTCGCCGGTTCGACTTCGGCGAGTACGAGTCCGAGGCGTACCTCGTCATCCTGGAACACGGGCGTCTGACCGCCGCGGAGATCGCCAACTGCACCGACATCCCCCAGCCCCGCGTCTACGACACCGTCCGCAGCCTCGCGGACAACGGTCTGGTCGAACTCCGGGAGTCCCGGCCGATGCAGGTGCTCGCGGTCGACCCGGAGGAGTCCTTCGCCGGGATACGGGACTCGCTCGACGAACTGGTCGAGGACCTCGCCGCCACGTACACCCAGCCCGCCCGCGACTCCGAGGCCGTCTCGCTCATCAAGTCCCGCTCGACCATCCTCCGCTATCTCGGGGAGATCATCGAGTCCGCGGAGTACGAGCTCGTCATCTCGCTGACGCCGGCGCTCGTCGACCGGTTCGAGGAGGCGCTCCGCGAGCGGCGCGAGGCCGGCGTCACCATCGAGTTGCTCGTCTCGCCCGCCGCGGACGTTCCGCCGCCCGAGGAGTACGACTACACGCGCATCGCGACTGCCACCCGCGCGAGACGGGGGGTGACGACGCCCGTCGTCGCCGTCGCCGACGGCACCTACTCCGTCTACGCCACCCAAGAAGCGTTCCGCGACGACCGCGACCGCTACGGCGTCATCTTCAACCGCTCGGAGCTGGGGTTTCTCGTCTCGGGGTTCCTCAACACCGTCGTCTGGACCTCCGCGCGGCAGCTGGCGACGGCCGACCACGAGCGGACGTTCCCCCGGCGCTACGCCACCATCCGCCGGTGTGTCGAGGACCTCCGTGACGGCGCCGGCGAGGAGGGCGGGACGTTCTACGCGTCGGTCAGGGGTCGGGACGTCGTGACGGGCGAACGCCGGAGAGTCTCCGGGCGCGTCGTCGACGTCTCCGTCGGGACGAACCGCGAAACGGCCGCGCTCACCCTCGAGGCCGACGGCGAGCTCGTCGACGTCGGCGGCCAGGTCGCCGCACTCGAGGACGTCGAGGCCCACGAGATCATGGTCGGGCTCGACGAGCCGCCGGGACTGTAGCCCGGGTGTTCGGAGGGCTCGCCCCCTACGGTCGCTGCGCCCTCCCTACTCCTCGCGGGTCGCTGCGCTCCCCGCTCGGGTGTCCGAGGCGCTTGCTGCGCTCGCGCCTCGCTGCTCGCGGGCCGAGGCCCGATCGCATTCCGGTGGTCCTCGCTACGCTGGGACCACCCTATTCCCCGGCGTCGACGGCGACGTCCTGCTCGTCGACCTCGACGGCCGCCTCCTCCTCGGCGGCGACCTCCTCGGGATGTGCCTCGAGAGTGGCCTTCTGGATCTCCACCCGGCGGAGCGGGTAGATCGTCTTGGCCTCGTTGTAGATGGCCGAGGAGAGCCGCCCGCCGACGACGGAGTCGACGAGCTCCTGGAACGTCCGTTCCTCCGCGGCCGACTGGACCAGCTCGGTCATCGTCCTCCGAATGGCCCGCTCCTGGCTGTGGTCGGCCTTCTTCGTGGTGAACGCGACCGGCTGGATCTGTAGCCGGTAGTCGTCGGTCGTCAGCACCGTCTCGTAGGAGGCGACCTTCGAGGAGCCGCGCCGGACGAGCGACCGCAGGTAGTCCCGCGTGAGCTCGTGCTTGACGAACTCCGTGTACGCGGTGTCGCTGCCCACGTCGTCGATGCGGAACGTGAGCTTCGTCGAGTTCTCGCCCGCGTCGTCGGTGAGGTCGCCCAGCGTCGTCTCGATGGTTCGGTCGTAGAGCTGTTCGGGTTCGTCCGCGGGGGTCGTGCCGAGCTCTCGCCGGTCGAACTGCTCCGGTGCGAGCACGGTGTACCACCGCTTCTCCTGTTTCTGTCGGGAAACGCTTCGTTCGCTCATGGTGTGTCTGGTCTGTGTTCGTCCGCGATGTCGTTCGCCACTTCGATGTTCACGACGTAGTCGTCGACCGTCGAGCGCAGGCCGCCCGGCGAGTCGCGGGCGACGGTCGTCACGACCTGCCCGCCCTCGATGTGGGTGTCCATCTCCGCCGTGTTGTCCGGTAGGAGTGCCGCCGCGATCGTCCCGGGATCGGCGTGGGTCGTCCGGATCGTCGCCCGACAGCGGGCCATCGGATCCGACCCGACGTTCGGGGCGTCCGCGTCGCGCTCCCGGGTCACAGTGCCCCCCGGAACGCGCTCACGAACGTACCTTCGTCTATCGGCTCGGTCAGTCGGGCCCACGCACGCCTCCCGCGGCCGCCGACCGTGCCGACGTCGGCGACGGCACGGCGCAGCGCCGGGAGAACCTCGCGGTCGCCCGCCGCGGCCGCCCGGTCGTAGCTCCGCTCGGACCGGCCGAGCACGAGCACGACGGGTTCGGGCGAGCGGTAGTCCCGGACGAGCCGCGCGACCGTCCCCACGGGGCCGTCCGTCCGGACGACGAACGCGCCGTCGTACCGGCCGGTGTCGGCCTCGCGTACCGCGCGGTGGGCCGCGCTCGCGTGGTCGCGCCACGCCGACAGCGCCGCCGATCCCGCGTCGTGGCCGAGCGCGAGCGCGACGCCCGTCCCGGGTCGCTCCCGGGCCACGGCGTCGAGCACGTCCGCGTAACCGCCGACCGTCTCGAACGGCCCACCCGAATAGGGGTGGAGCGCCCGCTCGGCGGCGTGTGCCGCACGGGTCGGCGCGTCCGCCACGGCGCCGAGCGCGACCATCGAGGCCGCCCGCTTGCGGGCCTCCGGGGTCGACTCCTCGCCCGCCACGTCCGCGAGCGCCGCGCGCGCGGCGTCGACGTCGCCCGAACACGGCAGGTGGACCAGCGTCGAGTGGGCCAGCCCGTCGGCGGGGTCGGCGACCGGAACCGCGAGCCCGGGTCGGCGTTCGACGCCCGTCTCGCGGGCCGCCTCCAGCAGGCCGACACCGTCGTCGCCGGGGGCCGCCCCTACGGCGACGGCCCCGGCGAGCGCGAGGACCGGGTCGGTGGCGTCGGGCGCGAGTTCCCGCGCGGCCGCGAACGCCGGGACGCTCGCCGGCACCGCATCGACGGCGACGTCGCCGCCGGCCGCGCCGACCGTGACAGTCACGTCCGCGTCGGTCCCCGTCGCGGGGTCCGGGAAGCGGGTCACGCTCGCCTGGAACGGGGTTCCGAGGGCCGAGAGAGTCCGCGCGAGCACGCCGACCGCCGCGAGGCCGTCGCCGTCGGCCGTGCCGACCAGCCTGACGAGACCCGCGTCCCGGCAGGCGGCGGTCACGCTAGCGACGGAAGCGCTCGCGTTCTGGCGGTCGGCGGTCGACACGGCTCAGCCCTCGAGCAGGTCGACGGCGACGTCGTAGGAGTAGGTGAACCCCTCGTCGAGCTCGTCGCCGCGGTAGTAGTTGACCAGCCGGCGGATCTTCGACTCCGTGTTCTGGAGCGCCCGCTTGTTCTGGGCGTCGCCGGCGTGCTCGGCCATGTGCCTGCGGAGCCGGACCGCCCGCTCCATCAGGTTCCGGAGGTCCTCCGGCAGGTCGGAGCGAGCGTCGTGCTCCTCGAGTATCTCGGTGACCTTCTTGCCCGTCGCGAGCTTGACGTCCGGGACCGGCGTCCCCTGGACGCCCTCGTCGCGGAGCTTCATGCCGATCCCCGAGGGGTCGTGGCCGTCCTCTGCGAGTTCGACGACGCGGTCCTCGACCGCGTCCGCGTCGACGTCGCTCCACTCCGGCGGTTCGTCTGCCACGGGCCGGTCCGAACCGGAACTGCCGCGGCGTCGGGTGTGCATTCGTGCCATGTGTCTGGTTGGACGGCACTGACCGCTGTCCCGGCGAACCGGGCCGACGCGCTCGTGTACGCACTTCCGCAATCCCAAGCCGCGCGTGGCCTCGAAGAGCCCGCGGGACGTACGGGACGCCCCGCGCCGCGCGGCGAGTCGGATTTGCGGCCGTGCCGTTCCCATCGGGAGGACGCCCGACGCGCACAAAGACGTGTCGCTTCGGTCCCGATGTCGGACTCCCGGTGCCCGACCCCGCCCCGGACGCTTTCGTCACCCCCACCGACCAGCGACCGCGTTCCGCGACGGCCGCGAGGGCGGCCTCGTCGCCGGGAACTGGCACCGCGTCCTCCGCGAGAACCTGGGCCTAATCGGAGACGAGATCGGCCCCACAGGCCGGACAGCGGTACGCCTGCCGGCGCTCCCAGACGGTGTGACAGGTCGGGCAGATGCACGCGGGATCGACACGCTCTACGCGCTCGGCGTCGGTGTCGAGTTCGACGTCCTCGCCGTAGGGCTCGAGGACCACACGTGTCACCGACGGTGTCTCCTCACGGACCTCGATCACTTCCCCGACGACCGCGCGGTCGCCGTAGCGTGCGCGGGCGGTCGTGCCCTCGCGAAGCGGTCGGTGGCTGGCGTCAGCGTCCGGGTGGTCCCGGGTGGTGTTCATCGTGGGACACTCCGATTTTGCCATCTCGACCACTAATACTACCGCCTACCGTGGTGAAACTGAAACTGCCGGGCGGGAGCCGGGGCCGGGCGCCCCGGTGACCCGGCGCACGCGGCGTCGCGGTCCGATGGGTTTATGCGCCGCGCTGGGCTCAGTTGTGGGTGCGGGCTCGTAGATCAGCGGTAGATCACTCCCTTGGCATGGGAGAGGCCCCGGGTTCAAATCCCGGCGAGTCCACTTCCCTCGTTCTCGCTTCGCTCGAACTCGGTCAGTGGATTCGTCGACCTTCGCGAGCGGGGAGCTCCCTCTTCGAATCTATCACGTGATGGAACGACCTGTTACCGTGCGGGTCGTCGGGTCACGACGGGCCCTCCTGATCCGAACGGACCACCAGGTTACCGGTCTCCACGACGTTCCACATGAGGGTGACGAGACACGCGAACAGCCCGCCGAAACTGACGGCGAAGTAGATGGACAGCAGCCACGGGTCGGCGAACGCCCCCCCGATCCCTGCCGTCGACCCCGTCCCGAGGCCTGCACCGATACCGTAGGGGACCGTCCCGACGACGAACGCCCAGAACGAGTACCGGATGACCGTGACCCGCTGCTCGAAGTCCAGTCCGTGGACCGCGAGAACGACCAGTCCCATCCCCAGAAGGAGTAGCACTGCCCCGATCGGACCGGAGAGACCCGCAAGCGGGCTCATCGTCAACCCGGCGCCCACGGCGAGGACGGAGACGGCAGAACGGGTCAGTAGCACGGATTCCGGTTGATACCCTCGGTTGGAATATCTTTCTCCGTTCCGTTTCGGTTTCGGGTCCGCGCTCGCCGTCGCCGTTCGCACCATGGGTTCGGAGTCGACATTCTGGCTGTTCGGAGCCGGATTCGACTTTGACTCGCCCGCCCCGTCCGTCGGTTCCTCACGTTCGGCCCTGTCCTCGAAGGGAGGCCGAACGGGAACGTCCTCACTCGAACACGCCGCTCCCGTACACCTGCTCGTAGGGGAGGTGCCGCTCGGCGTCGGCGCGTATCTGCGCCGTTTCGCGTTCGACCGCCTCCCGAACCTCCTCGCTCACCTCGACGTCGAGCCCCTCGTAGAACGCCGACTCGACGCCGAGACTCCGGAGCAGTCGGTAGAAGATGTACTGGTTGAAGATCCGCGGGTTCGACCCGTGGCGGTCGTCGAACTCGGCGTGGGAGTTGAACCCGTTCTCGCGGTAGGCGTCGACGTACCTCGCCAGCCGGTCCTCGTCGTTGACCGTCCGTGCGTCCTCCCAGAACTCGGTTTCGCCCCCAGCGTAGCGGTAGTGGACGCTGATGAAGTCGTAGACGTTCTCCCACTTGCCGCGGGCGTAGTCGTTGTAGATCCCCCTTACCCCCCGATGGTTGATGCCGTCGTGGTCCGCGACGAGCTCCGAGAGCTTCTCGGTGAGAATGGCGTTGAGGGTGAGTGCGGTCGACTGGAGGGGCTCGACGAACCCGAGCGCGTTGCCGACCGCCACGCAGTTGCCGACCCAGGCGTCAGCGTAGTGGCCCGAGTCGAAGCGGTACTCCACGACGTCCTCCTCGGAGAACGACTCCTCCCGTGACTCGACGAACTCCGCCAGCGCGTCCTCCCGCGAGACGTGCTCGGAGGAGTAGACGTAGCCGAGGTCCCGCCAGTCCCAGGTGTCGATCTGCCAGAACCACCCGAAGTCACCCGATTCGACGACCGTCGCTGGCACGACGTCCGGGAGGTCGAGGTCGGCCTTCGCGACGAGCGCGGCGTCGAGCGGGAAGTCGAACGCGTCGAACTCGTTATCGAGGGTCCGCATCAGCAGCCGCTCGAACCCCGTCGCGTCGAGGTAGAGGTCCGCGTCGTAGGCCCGCTCCGTGCCGGCGACCCGGGTTATTTGTTCCCCGTCGGTCTCCACCTCGAGCACCTCGTCGTCGACCAGGTCGACCCCGCGCTCGCGACAGAGCTCGCGGAGGAACTCGTTGAGCCGGCTCGTGCTGAACTGGTAGGCGACGTGGTCGTAGGTGCGGAAGAAGCCGTTCTCGCGGAGCTCGACGAACGGCGAGACCCCCCGTTCGGCGATCTCGACGCCCAGCGTGCGGTAGTTCTCCGCCTCGTAGCGGTGGTAGAGCTCCTCGAACCGGCGGCGTCCGGGCTCGGCGGGCGGGAGCGTCAGGTCGTCGAACGGGACGTGGAACGGGCCCTTCCCGCACCAGTCCGTGAAGAACACCGACGCCTTCCACACCGGTTTCACCTCGGAGTAGAACCGCGCCTTCTCGACCCCCAGGACCTCGTGGAACGTCTGCTGGATGTACGAAATGGTGCTCTTTCCCACCTCCGGGATCCCCTCGTCGAAGTCGTCGACCACGGTGACGTCGAGGTCGGGGGCTGTCGCGTCGAGCGTCAGCGCCGCGATCAGCCCGGCGTCGCCACCACCGACGACCGTCACCGTCTCGATGCGTTGTCCGTTCATGGCTGTGATCCGTCGGGTCGGCGCCCCGTTCCCGTCGTCGGGTCGCACCGTCGGACGACCGGGCCGATCCCGGTCTCCCGGACGGGCCCGGAGCGCGTCGACCCGATCGCGTGGGGTGGTATACACCGCGGCCCGGTAATAGTCGTTCGCCCGAGGAACCCCGGGTATCGACACCGGGGCGGGGCCACCGCGGTCACAGCCGGGTGACGGCCTCCGAGAGCGACCCCGCGACTGCGTCCACCCGGCGGGCGAGCGTCGGGTCCGGGTCCTCGTCCACACAGAGGAGCACGGCGCGGTCGGCCCGCTCGAACGCGAGCCGGTCGTTGACGTAGTCCCCGACCATCGCGACCGGGCCCCCGTTCCGCTTGCGGAGCGCCGAGACCGTCTCGGCCTTCCCCGCCGGCGACTGGTAGGCGTGGACGTTCCCCGGAGGGACGCCGACCTGCGCGGCGATCGACTCGAGGACGTGTGCCGCGTCCCCGGAGACGAGGTGCACCTCGAACCCCCGATTCCGGGCCGTCTCGACGGCGGCGCGTGATCCCTGGCGCGGGACCGAGGCGTACGTGAACCCCCGGTGGATCGACGCGGGGTCGAGTTCGACGACCAGCTGGACGCCGACGGGGAGATCGGCCCGGCCCCGCTCGTCGACCACCCGCTCGCGGATCCGCTCGACGGCGTCGAACAGGGGCCGGGCGGGCGCGGCGCCCTCGGCGAGCGTCGCCCGCCGGGCCTCGGCCTCGGTGACCTCGACGTTCGAGAGCGCGAGATAGAGCGGGACGCCGGCCCCTTCGAGGACGGACCCGATCGGCGCGTCGGTGTCGAGGGTCGCGAGGTCCTCGAGCGCGACGTTGACGAGCGCCACGGGCCGGTCCACCCGGATCGTGGGAACGGGGCCCTCGACGTCGGCGTCCTCGGTGAACCCGACCGACTCCACGACGGCGTCGCTGACCGTCCCCGAGTTGTCGAAGGCGACGACGCCCGGACCCGCTCCCGTCTCCGGACCCGCTCCCGTCTCCGGCCGCTCCGTCCGCTCCTCGTTCATCGCCCCACCCTCTCGACCCGCCGCGGGCTCCGGCGTACCGGTCTCATGGCTCCGGACGGAAGTGGCAGGCCAGACACCGGTTCCCCTTCCCCTCGCTCTCCGGGTCCTCGCGCTCGCAACGGGCCCGTTCGTCCCCGGACAGGTCGTCGTAGAGGTGACACCGCGGGTGGAAGTTACAGCCGCTGGGCGGGTCGGCCGGATCGGGCGGGGAACCCTCCAGGCGGATCCGTCGGTCCTCGGTCGGGTCCGCCGTCACCCGCGGGATGCTCGACAGCAGCGCCTCCGTGTAGGGGTGCTGTGGGTCGTCGAACACCTCCTCGACCCCGCCGAGTTCGACGATCCGGCCGAGGTACATCACGGCCACGCGGTCGGCGATCTGCCGCACCACGCTCATGTCGTGGGTGATGACGAGGTAGGTGAGCCCGAACTCCGCCTGGAGGTCGGCGAGCAGTTCGAGTATCTGGGCCTGGATAGAGACGTCCAGCGCCGAGACGGGCTCGTCGGCGACGACCAGCGAGGGGTTGAGCGCGAGCGCCCGCGCGATGCCGACCCGCTGTCGCTGTCCGCCCGAGAGCTCGTGGGGGAACGCCCGGTAGTACCGGTCGGGGTCGAGCCCGACGGTGTCCAGCAGGTCCCGGACGTACTCCTCCCGGTCCTCGGCCCGCTCGCCGTGGATGACGAGCGGCTCGGCGACGATGCGCCCGACGGTCATCCGCTCGTTCAGCGTCGAGAACGGGTCCTGGAACATCATCTGGACCTCCCGTCTGACGGTCCGGTCGGTGCGAGCCGAGAGGGGTTCGCCGCGGAACCGCACCTGCCCCCCGGTCGTCTCGTGCAGCCCGATGAGCGTCTCGGCCATCGTGGACTTCCCGCAGCCCGACTCGCCGACCACGGCGAGCGTCTCCCCGGGGTAGAGCTCGAAGCTCACCCCGTCGACGGCCTTCACCTCGCCGGTCCGCCGGCCCAGCACCCCCGAGGTCACCGGGTAGTACTTTCGGAGGTCGCGGACCGAGAGGAGCGGTTCGGCGCCGTCCCGTGCCCGCTCGGGCGACGGGTCCCGCCACACCCCGTCGACCCGCGACCCGCCGCCCGTCCCGTCCCGTCGGCGTTCACGCTCGCCACCGGATTCGTCGTTCCGACGACTCATCGAGTCACCTCCCAGCCCCGCTCCGTGCCCTCGGCCCCGTAGTCGGCCTCGCCGGCGTAGGTGTCGGTGTAGGCGTGACACGTCGCGACGTGGCCCTCGCCGAAGTCGACCGGGGGCGGCCGCTCGGCGTCACACAGCCCCGCGTCGGCGACGGGACACCGGGGATGGAACCGACAGCCCGGGGGCGGCGCGCCGAGGTTCGGGGGCGACCCCGGGATCGAGGAGAGCTCCTTGCGCCGGTCGACGTCCGGGATGCTCTCGAGGAACGACCGCGTGTAGGGGTGTCGTGGCGACCCGAGTATCTGCCTTCGCGTCCCGCGCTCGATGATCCGCCCGGCGTACATCACCAGTATCCGCTCGCAGACCTGCGAGACGACCCCGAGGTCGTGGCTGATGAGGATCAGCGCCATGTCCCGCTCGCTGATGAGTTCGCGGAAGAGGTCGATGATCTGGGCCTGGATGGAGACGTCGAGCCCCGTCGTCGGCTCGTCCGCTATCAGCAGCTCGGGCTCGCCGGCGAGGGACATCGCGACCATCGCCCGCTGGGCCATCCCGCCCGAGTACTCGTGGGGGTAGGCGTCGAGGTTCGATTCGGGGTTCGGGAGCCCCACCTCGGCGAGCAGGGCGGTCGCCTCCTCGCGGGCGGCCCGCTTCGAGAGGTCGCGGTGGGCCCGAACCGCCTCGACGATCTGCTCGCCGACGGTGTAGGTCGGGTCGAACGCCGCCTTCGCGTTCTGGAACACCATCCCGATCCCCGCGCCGCGGATCGAGCGGAGTTCTCGTTTGCTCGCACCGACGAGTTCCTCGCCCTTCCACCGGACCGACCCGTCGTCGATGCGACCCGGCTCCTCGACGAGCCCGACCAGCGACCGCACCGAGACGGACTTGCCCGACCCGGACTCGCCGACGATGCCGAGCGTCTCGCCGGCGCGGAGGTCGTATGAGATCCCGTCGACCGCCGAGACCACCTCGTCGGTGTAGAACCGGGTCGTCAGGCCCTCGACCGACAGCAGCGGCTCCCCGACCGTTCCCGGCCCGTCGTTCGGCCGTCCGCCGTCGGTCGCGGCCGCGTCGCTTCCTCCCGAGTCCGTCGTCGTGTTCGTCGTTCTCTCGTCAGTCATCGTCACCTGTCCGGGTCGGTCCGCGGGTCGAGCACGCTCCTGAGTCCGTCCCCGAGGAGGTTGAACCCCAGGACGGAGAAGACGATCGCCAGCCCGGGGAAGACGCTGTACCACCACTCGCCGCTGCCGACGAACCCCTTGCCCACGCGGAGCATCCCGCCCCAGGAGGGCCGCGGCGGCGGCACCCCCACACCCAAAAATGACAGCGACGACTCGAGGATGATCGCGAGGGCCGCGGTGATCGTCGCCTGGACGAGGATCGCCGAGAGGCAGAACGGGAGGACGTGCAGCGCGAGGATGCGGACGTCCGAGGCCCCGAGCGACCGGGCCACCTTCACGTGGTTCTCCTTCGAGACCGAGAGGGCGCTCCCGCGGGTGATCCGGGCGAACTGCGGGATGAACACCACCCCCAGTGCGAGCACGATGTTCGTCAGCGACTGACCGAACACGGCCACGAGTGTCAGCCCCAGGAGGATGGTCGGGAACGCGAATATCGAGTCCATCACGCGCATGAGCGCGTCGTCGAGCAGTCCACCGTAATAGCCCGCCAGCAGGCCGATGGGCACCCCGACGGCCATCGCGACCAGCGGCGTCATCACGGCGACCTGGAACGCGATGCGGGCGCCGAAGACGACCCGCGAGAAGACGTCACGGCCGTAGCGGTCGGTCCCCATCGGGTTCTCGGCGCTCGGCCCCGCCAGCCGGTTCGGCACGTCCGTCGCGTCGTACGCCCGGGGGGCTATCTGTCCGGGGAACAGCGCGACGACGAGGAAGACGGCGAGTATCAGCAGGCCGACTGTCGCGAGCCGGTTGCGACGGAACCGCCGGGCGAACCGGCGGGCGCGCCGCACCGCCGGTCGTTCCGAGCGGCTCCCGGTCGCGGGGTCCGCGTCGGTGTCGGTACTCTCCGTCATCACTGCCCCCGCAGCCTCGGGTCGAGGTAGAAGTACGTCAGGTCGACGACGAGGTTGACGACGACGAAGAACGTCGTGTAGACGATCACGATCCCCTGGAGGGTGATGTAGTCCCGGCTGGTGATGGCGGTGATGAGCAGCCGGCCCATCCCCGGGATCGAGAACACCACCTCGATGATGATGCTCCCGCCGAGCAGGTAGCCGAACTGCATCCCGATCACCGTGACGACGGGGATGAACGCGTTCTTCATCGCGTGGACGAGCGTTCGGGTCTCGGAGACCCCCTTCATCCGGATGGCGTCGAGGTACTCCCCCTGGAGCTCCTCCAGCAGTTCCGACCGGAGCATCCGGGTGACGATGGCCGCCATCGCCGTTCCCAGGGTTATCCCCGGGAGCACGAGGTAGCGCAGGCCCTCGACCGGGTCCTCGAGCGGGGAGACGTACCCCGCCACGGGGAAGACGTCGTAGGTCACCCCGAACGTCAGCAGGAGGACGATGCCGAGCCAGAAGTTCGGGATGGAGACCCCGAGCAGCCCGAAGGTCAGCCCGACGCTGTCCCACGTCGTCCCGCGCTTGACGGCGCTCAGCGTGCCCGCGGGGATGGCCACCGACAGCGAGACGACGAACCCCGCGAGCGTGACGAACAGCGTCGTCGGGAGACGGGAGACGATGGCCGCGCTCACCTGCTGGTCGTTGACGTACGACCGGCCGAAGTCCCCCCGCAGGACGTCGCCGATGTAGTCGACGTACTGGACGTAGACGGGCTGGTTCAGCCCCAGCTCAGTGCGGACCGCCTCGAGCTGCTCGGGGCTGGCGTCGGCGCCGAGCATCACGGCGGCCGGCCCACCCGGGACGAGCCTGACGAGCCCGAACACGATGAACGTGACCAGCGCGAGGACGGGGACCGCCCAGAGCAGCCGCCTGAGTGCGTACTCACGTATCGAGGTCGTCATCGTGACGCTCGGGCGAGCCGGGCGGTCGGGTTATACCGTCGGAGGGGTGCTTTGATACATCTCGTCGGGGACCTCCCCGGCGAAGTCGTATCGACCGTTCCCTCCGGCGATGTACGGCCCGTCACTCCTCCTTCCACATCGTCCAGTACCTCGTGTACGGCAGCAGCCACGACTCGTACCCCTGGACGGAGTTCTGCAGGCCGATGAGGTCGTCCGTCCGCGCGATGGAGATCCACGGAACGTTCTCGTTGACCAGCCGCTGGAACTCGGTGTAGATCTCCACCCGGGACGCCTGGTCGGTCTCGGTCCGGCCCCGCGCGACCAGGTCGTACATCCGCCCCGCGTCGGGCTGCTCCTCGCCGTACTTGTTCCACTGGTTCGAGTCCGGGTGGACGAACCCGTAGTAGTGCCGGTCGGGGTCGATCTTGAACGGCACCGAGAACGCCATCGCTCCGAAGTTCGCGTTGAGGAAGTCCGAGAGCTGGGTCCCCCACTCGAGCACCTCCGTCTCGGCGTCGATGCCCGCCTCCCGCAGCTGCGCGATGGCGAGGTCCGCCGTCGACTCCATGACGGCGTACCGCGTGTTGGTCTTGATCGTCAGCGTCTCCCCCTCCAGAGGGTTGCCGGCTTCCTCCAGGATCCGCTGTGCCTCCTCGACGTCGCGCTCGCGCTTCGAGTCACCGAGGTCGAAGTTCCAGATGCTCTGCTCGGCGTAGGGCTGCCAGGCCGGGGTTCCGAAGCCGGAGACGCCCGCCTCGACGATCGAACTCCGGTCGACGACGTGAGCCACCGCACGCCGCACCGCCGGGTCGTCCCACGGCTCGACGCTGCAGTTGATGTGTATCTGTGCCCACCCGGTCGCCCGCTGGCGGAGGAGCGACGTGTTCGAGTCGCCGCGGACGGACTCGGCGGCCCGCCCCGGGACCGCCCGCGCGAGGTCGATGTCGCCGCTACGGAGCGCGGCGACCCGCGAGTCCGCGTCGGGCACCGGCCGGACCCGAACCGCGTCGAGGTACGGGCGGTCCTCGCGGTAGTCCTCGAAGGCGGTCATCCGGAGGACGTTCCCCGGCTCGTGCTCGTCGAACTGGAACGGCCCCGTCCCGACGGGCTCCTGGAAGTCGCCGAGTTCGCCGCCCTGCTCCTCGACGGCCTCCTCGGGGACCACGACCCACGGGACCCGTCCGAGGAAGTTGAAGAACGGCGCGAACGACTCGGAAAGGGTGAACGTCACGGTGTAGTCGTCCTCGGCCTCGACCGACGCCATCGCCGCGAGATCGCCGCCCATCGCCTCCTCCTGGTTCATCCGCTCGAAGGAGTAGACGACGTCCTCGGCGACCATCTCCCGATCGACTGGGGGGTGGAACATGACCCCCTCCTTCAGCGCGAACGTGTACTCGAGGCCGTCGTCGCTGATCTCCCAGCCCTCGGCCAGCCGACCGACCGGCTCGCCGTCCTCGAACGTGACCAGCCCCTCGGCGATGTTGTACACCACCACCCAGGAGACCACGCTCGAGGTCCTGTGCGGGTCGAGACCGGTCAGCTCCGCCTCGAACCCGACGGTGAGCTCCCCGCCCGACCGCGGTGACGCCGTCTCCGTGTCCGAGTCCTCGGCCCCCGTCGGCGACGGGGTGGTGTCCGACCCGCCGACGCCACCACCGGCGTCGCCGCCGTCGCCGCCGTCACCACCCGTACACCCGGCGAGCACGCCGGCCGACCCGACCCCCGCGTAGCGCAGTATCGTGCGGCGGTCTACCCGCCGTCCGGTGGAACCGTCGTCTGTCATCGGTTTCCCGTTTGGAGTGAGGCGGTTAAAGCTTCCCCGGGTGCGGCTACGTTCCCTTCGCCACGGATATATACTGCCCCGGAAGCCGGCCCGGAGCGACGGGATCCGGCCGGGAGCGCCCTGTCCGGGAGACGCACAACCGTTAACCCCCTGACCCCACAGGGGGTCGCATGGTCGAGACCCGCGACCGGTACGGGGCGTTCGTCGGCGGCGAGGCGCTCGCGCCGGGCGAGGAGACGCTGACGACGCGCAACCCGGCGACCGGCGAGGCCATCGCCGAGGTGGCGGTTGCGAGCGAGAGGGACGTGGACCGCGCGGTCCGAACCGCCCGCGAGGCGTTCTCGGCGTGGCGCGACACCGACCCCGAGCGGCGGGGCCGGCTCGTCGGCGCCGTCGCCGACGCCGTCCGCGAGCACGCCGACGAACTGGCTGCCCTGGAGACGCTCGACCAGGGCAAGCCACGTTCGCAGGCCGAGAGCGACTTCGAGGGCGCCGCCCGCTACTTCGAGTACTACGCCGGCACGGCCGACAAGCTCGACGGCCGCTCGATTCCGACGGGTACCGACCAGGTGGACTTCACCGTCCGGGAGCCCTACGGCGTGAGCGCACAGGTGACTCCGTGGAACTTCCCCGGCAACCTCTTCGCCCGCGGGGTCGCACCCGCGCTGGTCGCCGGAAACACCGTGGTGCTCAAGCCGGCACCCGACACGCCGCTCTCGACGCTCCGACTCGCGGAGCTCTGCGCCGAAGCGGGTATCCCCGACGGCGTCGTGAACGTCGTCCCCGGCCCCGGCGAGCCGACCGGAACGGCGCTGACCGGCCACCCCGACGTCGACACGATCACCTTCACCGGGAGCGTCCCGACGGGCCAGGCGATCATGCGGGCCGCCGCCGAGCACGTCACGCCGGTGACGCTCGAACTCGGGGGGAAGAACCCCGCCGTCGTCTTCCCGGACGCCGGCCTCGACTCGGCGGTGGAGTGGATCGAGACGGGGGTCTTCACCAACGCCGGCCAGGTCTGCTCCGCGGCGGACCGCGCCATCGTCCACGAGGACGTCCACGACGAGTTCGTCGAGCGCATCGTCGAACGGGCCGAGTCCTACACCCTCGGCCCCGGGCACGAGGACCCGGACATGGGGCCGCTCGTCTCGGCGACGCAGCTGGACCGCGTGTCCGGATACGTCGACGTCGGGAGGCGGGAGGGCGCGACGGTCGCCACCGGCGGCTCGGAACTCGACTGCCCCGGACACTTCTACGAGCCGACCGTCCTCACCGACGTCGAGCCGGAGATGCGGGTCGCACAGGAGGAGATATTCGGCCCCGTGCTGACGGTCGTCCCCTTCACCGGGGACGCCGAGGCGCTGGAGATCGCCAACGGCGTCGACTACGGCCTCGTCGGCGGGATCTTCACCGGCGACGTCACCCGGGCGATGCGGTTCGCACGGCGCATCGAGGCAGGGAACGTCTACGTGAACAAGTGGTTCGGCGACACCGTCCAGACGCCGTTCGGCGGCTACAAGCAGTCGGGGATCGGCCGCGAGAAGGGGTTCGAGGCGCTGGATTCGTACCTCCGGACGAAGAACGTCGCCATCGGCCTCGGCGGGGACGTCGACCTGCCCGCGAACTGACCGTACCCTCCCGCCGACCGGGACATCCTCTGCCGGTTCGACGGCCGACGGAAGCTTGATTGCCGTCGCTCCTGAGAACCGAGCATGTCACTGGACGATGCGGCGGTCGCGGTAACGGGCGCGGGAGCCGGGATGGGCCGGGCGACGGCTCGGCTGTTCGCCGAACACGGGGCGGACGTGGCGGTCGTCGACGTGGACGGCGAAGCAGCAGAGGGGACCGCCGACCTGATCGCCGAGGAGGGCGGCACCGCCATCCCCATCGAGGCCGACGTCTCCGACGCCGCGGCGGTCGAGGGGTTCGTCGAGGAGACCGTCGAGGCGTTCGGCGGTCTCGACGTGCTCCACAACAACGCGGGCATCCCGCAGCAGTCGACGCCCGTCGAGGACGTGACCGAGGCGACGTGGGACCGGGTCCAAGACGTCAACCTGAAGAGCGCCTTCCTGGGGGCGAAGTACGCCGTTCCCCACCTCCGGGAGTCGGAGGGCGTCATCCTCAACACGGCCTCGACCGCCGGCATCCGCCCCCGGACGGGGCTGTCGGCCTACGCGGCCTCTAAGGGTGGGATGATCACCCTCACCAAGCAGCTCGCGTTCGAACTCGCCGAGGACGGCGTTCGGGTGAACGCCATCTGCCCGGTGGCGACCGATACGGACATGCTCCCGGAGTTCGCCGGCGGCGACCTCACGCTCGATGGCATCGCCGACACCATCCCACTCGGCCGGCTCTGCCAGCCGGAGGACGTCGCGGAGGCGGCGGTGTTCCTCGCCGGCGACGGCGCCTCGATGATCACCGGAACGGCATTAGAAGTCGACGGGGGGCGGGACATCTGATGGCGACGGTCCCCCGCGAGGCTATCGTCGAGGCCGTCGCCGACCGGGAGGACGAGATAGTCGAGTTCCTCCGGGCGTTCCTCGCCATCGACGCCGAGAACCCGCCCGGACGGAACTACACCGAGTCGGTCGAGTTCCTCGCCGAGGCGATGGACGGGTTCGGCTACGACGTCGAGCGGGTGGGCGTCCCCGACGACGTCGTGGCCGAGCACTACCCCGAACGGACCGAGTACGACCGCGAGAACGTCCTCGGGCGGAGAGGAGGAGACAGAGGGGACGGCGAGGACGACGGACCGGACGTCCACTTCACCGGCCACTTCGACGTGGTCCCGGCGGGCGAGGACTGGACGCGTGACCCCTACGACCCCCACCTGGAGGACGGCCGGCTCTACGGCCGCGGGTCGAGTGACATGAAGTCGGGCATCGTCGCCAGCCTGTTCGCCGCCGAGGCGCTCGACGCCGTCGGCGGCGTCGACGGCACCGTCACCCAGAGCATGACCTGCGACGAGGAGACCGGCGGGTTCACCGGCCTCGGCTACCTGGTCGAGGAGGGTTACGTCTCCCGGGAGAACACGGACTACTGCGTCTACACGGAGTGTTTCGACTCCTCGCGGATCTGTCTCGGCCACCGCGGCGTACTGAAGTTCCGGGTCGTCACCCACGGGGCGCAGGCCCACGGCTGCATGGCCCACGACGGCGAGAACGCCGTGATGGCCATGAACGACTTCCTCTCTCGAGTGGGGGAGTACCGCCAGGAACTCCACGACCGCACCACGGACCTCCCGGTGACGCCCGAGGAGTCCAAGCGAGCCGACATCTCGGCGACGATGATCGACGCGGGCTACTCCGAGAACGTCGTCCCCGACCGCTGTACCGCGACGTTCTACAGAGTGCTCGTCCCCGAGGAGGACGTCACCGACGCCCGCAGGGAGGTGCGAGAGCTGATGGCCGCGTGCACCGAGGCGACCGGCGCCGAGGTCGAGTACGAGGAGATCATGTTCGCCGAGCCGGCCGCGGTGCCGGAGGACTGCCGGGTCGCGCGGACGTACCTCGACCACATCGGCGCGTTCTACGACGACCCCGACGTGGTGCTCTCGCCCGGCTCGGACGACCAGCGGTTCGTCGTCAACGACGCCGGCATCGAAGAGTGCATCGTCTACGGGCCGGGGCTGCTCGACCAGGCTCACGTCGCTGACGAGTACGTCCCCCTCGAGGAGGTGACCACGGCCGCGACGGTGATGGCCACGGCGACCGCCGACCTGATGGGGACCCTCGAGCGATGAGCGCGAGGGGGGGCCTGCCGGAGCCCGGAGCGGTCCCGGGTCGTGCGGCGGACCTCGCGGCGGCGACGGCGGGAGCGAGCATCGACCCGGGGGCCGTGAACGTCCACGTCGGGGCCGTCGACGGAGGGTTCGACCCCACGACGGTCCAGCGGGGGAACACCGGAGGCTACGAGGGACCGAACGCAGGCGACCTGGGGCGGCTCGCGGCCGCCGTCGGGGCCGTCGAGCGTGTCGACGAGGCCGACGACGGGGCGGCGGACGCGGACGGGGACGTCGCCTGTCTCCACTACCCCGAGCCGGCCGGGACCGCGGCCGGCCCCTGGCTGGTCGTCGAGCCGCTCGACGGTCGGCTCTCGACCGTCCACGCCGGTCGCGGCCGTCTCGTAGTCGAACTGGCTCCACCTCCGGCGGGCGTCGACGCGGGCCTCCGAGCGGTCCGCGGGGCGCTCGTGGACCTGATCGAGGCGGTCCGACCCGAACACGAGCACTACCCGGTCGGGCGCGACTCGGAGGGCGTGTTCACCCGCGGAATGACCACCCTCTCGCTCGCCGGGGTCGACACGGGACGCGAGGGGACCACGGTCCGTTTCGACGTCTCGACGACGCCGGAGACCCGCTCGGAGGGGGTCGAGGAGCTGGTCTCGGACCTGTCCGGCGTCAGGTCGGCGACCTACGAGCAGGTCGCCGACCTCGTCCGGTCGACCCCGCCGGCGGAACTACTCCGGGCCGCGGAGTCGGCCGCCGAGCGCGCGGTCGGCGACTGGGAGTACGAGTGGTACCACCGACCGACCGCGTTCTCGCGGCTGTCGTCATCGTCGAAACTGGCGCTCGGGACCGGCCGCCCCGGCGAGGAGACGTTCGACGGGGAGCAGTTCGAGGGCTGTCGAGTGATGGTCCGGGAGACGGTGGCGCGCTACGGGGGGTCGTGATGCGGACGGTGTCCGAGCCGTTCGAGGCAGAGACGGTTGCCGTCGAACCCGCCGAGGAGCCGGGGATCCGCGTCAACGGCGTGCCCGCGACGGTCGACGCCGTCCGGAAGGCTGACGTGCGCGTCGACCTCCTCGCCGAGTTCGGCGGGCGTCCCGTCCGCTCGTTCGTCGTCGAGCACGCGCTCGCGCCGCTCGGGCTCTGTGGGGTCACGGCCGCGGAGGTCACGGGGATCGAGACGGAGTGGTCGTTCGAGCGACCGGAGCACCGGTTCTGCTACGCCCGTGGCGACGATCCCTCCGCCGTCGTCGGGAGTCCACGGGGGCTCCCGAACCCCGCCGTGATCGAGGGGATCCGGGAGGTCGGAGTGGTCGGCGAACCGGACGTCCGGCGGACCGTCGCCGAGCCGGTCACGGCGGACAACGAGGGTGGGACGGTGACGCTCCGGCCCCGGGAGCCCGGTACCGGCGTCCGCTTCGAGGTCTCGTTCCGGGGCGAGACGTTCACCGCGGCGGTCGACCCGGCCGGCGAGACGGACCCGGCGCTCGTCGACCGGGTCGCCGCCGCGACGACGCCGTTCCTCACCGACTCGCCGGAGGAGGGCGTCGTCCACTCGGTCGCGGACCTCGTCTCGGACGTCGCCGTAATCGGCGGGTTCGAGGACCTGGTCGTCGAGGCCGACCTCGGGGACGCCTACCACCTGGCGACCGTCGGTGCCGCACGGCTGGCCCACGAGCGGGACCTCGTCGTCGAGCGGCAGGTGTAGGGGGCCACGCGGACCGGGATCGCTGTCCTCGATCCTCCCACCGGTTCGGCTCGCCTCGGGGGGACCGAGAGCCGGGCCGACTTCGCTGCTCACGGCTCACTGCGTTCGCCGTTCGCCCTTCCGGGGGCTCGCTCGCTCACGAGGTTCGCTCGCTGCGACCCCCCTCCGGATGCAGGCTTAAGACGGGGGCGTCCGACTGTCCCGGCATGGACGAAGGCGAACTCGACGAAATCGTGGCCTCGCTCACTCCCAGGGAGTCGGGCGGCGGCGTGAAGACGTACCAGAACACGGTCAGCGTTGCCTGCCCCGCCTGCGAGGAGCCGTTCGACGACCTCGTCGTCTGCGAGGACGACCTGACGAGCCTCGAGCTCAGCATGGTGCTCGACCTCTGCGTGGCGACTCACGACGACGACGTGCTCCTGTTCACCCACAAGTAGGACCGCCACGCCGAACGGACCGGCTCGGCACCGCCAAGGGGTCGAGACCCGGGTCAGTCCCGGTGGTCGACCCCGGTCGGCCGACGAACGAGCTGTACGTACAGCGCCGCGAGCGCGAACAGCCCGACGACGAGCGCGAGGCCGAGCGGGAGCGCCCCCCGACCGAGGAGCGCCGTCGCGACGGCGAACGCGAGGAGCCCCACGGCCACGGCGGTCCGTGTCAACCGGCTCCGACCGACGGGTCGGCTCGACTCGAGGACGAGCATACCCCCCGTTCGAAGGAGGGGGTTATGAACGCACCGCTCGGGGGGGAGGCGGTACGGAAACCCGCGTTCGAGCCACCCTACCCTCTACTCCCGACGGGAAGCGGTCGCCGCAGAGCGAGCCGTGGAACGCCGGCCCGTACGGGCGGTCGTAACGACGTACCGGTGCTGGCCGGCCCCGCCCGGGCGGCACCGGTAACGGACCGGGCGCCGGGGGCCGGACGGTGCGTTCCCCCGCTTCCGGTGCTGTCGGACGTAAGCCGTGCACGGACTTCGACACCCGGGGCGGATATCTTCACGAAGGTGCGTCCGACAGTACGAGGAGGGGCCTCGTCAGCGAACGGGGACAGGAGTATCCGGATCTGAGCCGGTGTCCCGACTTATACTACGAGACACGGTGATGGACGTATGGGTGGGCGTGTTGGGGGTCGGTACCGGCAGGGCACCGTAGGGCAAGCGACCGTGGGTGTCGTACTCGTCATCGCGCTCGTGATCGTGGGCAGCACCGTGGTCGTCGCGTTCGGCGACCGGGCACTGAGCGACACCGAGCGCCAGTCCGACGTCGAGCGGGCCCAGCAGGCCATGACGCTGTTCGACTCACAGACCGCACAGGTCGCGCTGAGCGAGTCGGAGCGGCAGACCGTCCGCTTCGGCCGGACCTCGGGGAGCTACCGGGTGGACCCGACCGACGGCGAGATATCGATCATCAACGTCGACCGCGACGACGACGGGGACGACATCACGTGGACCGCCGACGGCTATCCCACCGACGCCGTCGACGGCGACGACGACGGCGACGTCGAGTACGTCCACAACGAGACCCTCGGGGCGGTCGTCTACGAGAGCGGCGACCGCACCATCGCCTACCAGGGCGGCGGCGTCTGGCAGCGAGATCCCGGCGGCGGCGTACGCATGATCTCCCCACCGGAGTTCCACTACCGCGCGCAGACGCTCACCCTCCCCGTTGTGCAGGTGACGGGCGAGGGCACGGCCAGCGGCTCGGCCCGGGCGAGCGTCTCGAAGGGCGCCTTCCGCGCCCGCCCGGTCTACCCCGACGCCAGCGCCGCCTTCGACAACGGCGATCCCTACCTGAACCCCGTCGAGAACGGGTCGGTCATCGTCCGCATCGAGAGCGAGTACGCCGAGGCCTGGGGCACCTACTTCGAGGAGCGGACCGACGGCAACATCTCCTACCCCGCCGACGGCGTCGTCACCGTCGAACTCGTCTCGCTCGCGCAGCTCGGCGAGTTCGACATGCCGCTCGAAGGTGGGTCCGTCAGCGTCCCAGGGGTCGCGGGTGAACACAGCGTGGAAGTGGAGTCGAGCGCGGGCGAGACGGCGTTCTCGATCCGGCTCCGACCCGACGACGCCGACAGCGCCGACTTCGCGAACCTCCAGTGGTCGCTGTACGCCGACGAGGGCGACCAGGAGTTCGAGATGCACCTCAAGAAGGCCGGCGGCGGCGGGTGCTCGGGGGGCACGACGGACACCGCCGCTCACCTCACCATCTACTACTCCTGGAACGACGACGAGGACTACCACGGCTGGAAAACCACCGACCCCATCGACGCCGAGTGTGACGACCTCGACGGCGACGGCGACGACGAGATCTACCTCGACGTCATCTTCGTCGACGACAAGGACGGTGACGGGGTGTACGACGACAACGAGGCGGGCGACCACCAGCTCGAGCTCCAGGAACTCTCCTCGAGCGACCTGGAGAGCTTCAACCCGAACGGGGACCTCAACGAGTCGTACGCGCTCGACGGGCACACCGCCGAGGGCGAACCGGTCACCCCCACCACCGGGAGCCCCGGGACCATCCGCGCCGCCGACCAGCTCGTCAACCACTACTTCGCCGAACTCCCCGGGGAGTTCGACCTCACCGTCGACGACAAGGGCTCGGACACCGTCAACGAGGGGGCGTCGAGCGGGACGTTCTACAACACCGGCAACGGTCGCTACGTCACCTACCTCCACGTCACGACCAACCAGGTCGAGGTCGAAGTGGAAACCTGATACGGACGACGACCGTCCGTACGACGGGGCCGGTCGTCGGACGGCGACGGGACCCGATCCGCCAGATAATTCCATAGTTTAACCCCCGATATTATTATGTCCCGGGGTGCGGATGCGGGCGTATGGAGCGCCGACGCCGACCCGACACCCGCGGGCACGCGGTGATCGGCGTCGTGCTCGTCGTCGCGCTCGTGATCGTGGGCAGCACCGTGGTCGTCGCCATCGGGGGGCAGGCCCTCCGGGAGACGGAGCACCGCTCGGACGTCGAGCGGGCCCAGCAGGCCATGACGCTGTTCGACGCCCAGACCACACAGGTCGCCCTGGGCGACGCCGACCGCCGGGTCGCCCCGCTCGGCCGGACCTCGGGGACCTACCGGGTCGAACCGGACACCGGCGAGATATCGATCATCAACGTCGACCGCGACGACGACGGGGACGACATCACGTGGACCGCCGACGGCTATCCCACCGACGCCGTCGACGGCGACGACGACGGCGACGTCGAGTACGTCCACAACGAGACCCTCGGGGCGGTCGTCTACGAGAGCGGCGACCGCACCATCGCCTACCAGGGCGGCGGCGTCTGGCAGCGAGATCCCGGCGGCGGCGTACGCATGATCTCCCCACCGGAGTTCCACTACCGCGCGCAGACGCTCACCCTCCCCGTTGTGCAGGTGACGGGCGAGGGCACGGCCAGCGGCTCGGCCCGGGCGAGCGTCTCGAAGGGCGCCTTCCGCGCCCGCCCGGTCTACCCCGACGCCAGCGCCGCCTTCGACAACGGCGATCCCTACCTGAACCCCGTCGAGAACGGGTCGGTCATCGTCCGCATCGAGAGCGAGTACGCCGAGGCCTGGGGCACCTACTTCGAGGAGCGGACCGACGGCAACATCTCCTACCCCGCCGACGGCGTCGTCACCGTCGAACTCGTCTCGCTCGCGCAGCTCGGCGAGTTCGACATGCCGCTCGAAGGTGGGTCCGTCAGCGTCCCAGGGGTCGCGGGTGAACACAGCGTGGAAGTGGAGTCGAGCGCGGGCGAGACGGCGTTCTCGATCCGGCTCCGACCCGACGACGCCGACAGCGCCGACTTCGCGAACCTCCAGTGGTCGCTGTACGCCGACGAGGGCGACCAGGAGTTCGAGATGCACCTCAAGAAGGCCGGCGGCGGCGGGTGCTCGGGGGGCACGACGGACACCGCCGCTCACCTCACCATCTACTACTCCTGGAACGACGACGAGGACTACCACGGCTGGAAAACCACCGACCCCATCGACGCCGAGTGTGACGACCTCGACGGCGACGGCGACGACGAGATCTACCTCGACGTCATCTTCGTCGACGACAAGGACGGTGACGGGGTGTACGACGACAACGAGGCGGGCGACCACCAGCTCGAGCTCCAGGAACTCTCCTCGAGCGACCTGGAGAGCTTCAACCCGAACGGGGACCTCAACGAGTCGTACGCGCTCGACGGGCACACCGCCGAGGGCGAACCGGTCACCCCCACCACCGGGAGCCCCGGGACCATCCGCGCCGCCGACCAGCTCGTCAACCACTACTTCGCCGAACTCCCCGAGGAGTTCGACCTCACGGTCGACGACAAGGGCTCGGACACGGTGAGCGAGGACACCTCCGAGGTCACGTTCTACAACTCCGGGGGCGGTCGGGGGGTCACCTACCTCCACGTGACCGCCACGCAGATCGAGGTCGAGGTCGACGCCCGATAGGGATCCCCGTCGCCAGCCGGAGCGTCGCGGCGTCCGGGCCGTTCGACGTCTGCATGTCGGCGAGGAACGTCGGCTCCTCGAACTCGGCCCGGACTGCCTCCGAGCCCGCCTCGACGCCCCCGGCGTCCGCGGCAGCCGCCCCTCGAACCGCCCGTCCCCCCACGGCCAGGCCGCCGGCCACCACAGAGAGCGCCGTGATCACGTTCCGTCGGGTCGTCGAGACGCCACCGATACCGCCGTCCGATCGGTGTTCGACCACTAAATTCAGATATGAGCAGATGAAATGAACTCCTATCGTCGGACTCAGCGAGTACCATCACGAACGTTCGAGCAGGCCGGCGTCGTCCACCGCCCGGTCGCGGCGTGGCGGACCGGTCAACTCGCGATGGAGAGGTCGATTCGCGAGATACCGACGTACACGCGCCCGGCGTCGAACTCGCAGGCCACGGTAGCGGAGTCCGTCCCGCGAAGCCGGCAGTGGCCGTCCGGATCACCGCTGGGCCCGTACGCCCCCGTTATCTCGGCCTCCAGGTACCGCTCCCAGACGACCGCCCGTTCGGGTGTCGTCTCGACCGACAGGTTCACCGCCAGGCTCGTATCCGAGTAGTTACCCGACCGTTCGACGACCGTCTCCGAGAGCGCGAGGTCGGTCCGGACGAGCACCGTCGTGTCCCCCGCGACGCTCTGGGTGGTCGGCGACCGCGTCTCGATGAACGGGACGACAGTGACGTTCTCGCCGCCGACCTGGCGGAAAACGAACGGCGGCTCGCGGTGCATTACCGCGTTGCCGCGGTCGAGCCTGACGAGCGCCCCGTTCGCGTAGACCAGCTCCGTGTCGCCGGCGGAGTAGACCAGCGGCTCCACGTTGGAGCTGTAGCTCTTCGTGATGCCGTCGGCGGGCGCGGACACCTCGACCCGCCAGGTTGTCGGCTCCCGGAGCCCGAGTCCGGCGCCGTAGAGCTTGACCTCCGTGGCGCGGTTCGGCACGCCGCGGTCGTGGATGTCGCGGACGTTGTCCGCGAACACGTCCATCGCCCGCTCGGCGTTGTCCAGGGCTGTTGCGTCCCGTGCCTCCTGGAGGCCGCCGAAGCCGTAAACGTAGACGATCCCGGTCGTCGAGGCCACGAGCGAGAACACGAGGACGAACCCGATCACCTCGGTCGCACCGAACCGACTCCGGAGCCGCGCCGGGTTACGCACTGGACACCTCCAGCTCGTCGCCCGGGGTCAGTTCGATCACGAAGTCACCACCCCCCACGGTCGAATCGACGACCGCCGTGTCGATGTGGATCGTGAGATCGACGGTCACGTCCGGGTTCGTCGTCCGGAGCACGATACGGACCGGATCGCCGTCGGTGATCTCGATCCGGTAGGCCGCGCCGGTGACCGAGTCGGGGAGCTGCCGACTGATACGGACCTCGCTCGCCGACCCGACCCTGGCGAGGCGGTCGGCCGAGGAGAGGTCGCTCGCGACCTGCTGGCCGACGACCCGGAGCTCGTCGCGGGCGGTCCCCGTCCGGTGGTCGTCGACGAAGCCCCCGAACCCGATCAGCAGGCCCCCGACGAGCAGCGTCGCCACCGACAGCGTCAGCACGTAGCCGAGGGCGATCGAGACGCCGCGCCGGTCGGCCCAGAGCCCGTTCCTATCCATCGGGCTCACCCGGAGCTACCGTGATGGTCGTCCGGTAGTCGACCCGCTGTGACTGGAACTGCAGGTCGACCTCGACGGAGTAGAGCGTGTCCAGCTCGCTCGGTCCGGAGTCGCCCGCACTCGCGACGTTCCCGACGCTCGTCGTGTTGACGACGAGGCTATAGGAACCGCTCACGTTGCCGGCGTCGTCGAACTCCACGTCGAACGGCCGTGAGAGGTCTCCCAGCCGCTCGAGCGCAGCACAGTGCTCGCCGGCGACGGTCGCCCCCGTGAGATCGATCTCCGTCCGTGTGTCCGTGTCGGTACAGGGACCGAAGGAGCGTCCGGTGCCCTCGTCGGTCACCATCAGCGCCGTCGTACCCCCATCCTCGTATAGACTCACGGTCAGGTCGCTCCCGGAGTTAGGGTCGAAGGTGACGTTGAACACGCCGGGATAGAGTGGGACCGAACTATCGTTCAGCGAACTCCCCTCCACCTCCATCCGGAAGTGCCTGATGCCGTGTGCATCGTCTGCGACCTCCCAGTCGGCGTTCGTCGCGTTGTCGGTGAAGTCCCGGTCGCCGGTCTGGTTCACGGTCGTCCCGTTGAACGTCGTCGCCACTGTCGCGTTCGTCAGGACGCCGTGTCCGGCCGATCCCCTGGCGTGGAGGTCCGAGACGTTCGAGACGCCCATGCTCACGTTCCGGACCTGTGCCGACTTGTTCCCCGGATGGTTTCGAACGCCCCACTCGATCAACCCCCCTACCGAGTCCCGGACGACGGCCGTGTGACCGACCGCATCGGAGGCGGTCGGGTCCACCCGGCTCGCGAGGTTGTGGGTGTAGATGCCGGAGTTGAGGACGATGGCGATGCCGACCAGTCCGACGGCGACCACCAGCCCGCCGACGAGGATGAGCTGTGCCCGATCACGGGTCACTGTCGCCACACGACCACCTCCACGGTCACCGCGTTGTAGACGGCCGTGTTCGAGGATCCCATGTCGGTGACGTCCTCGGCGTAGAAGTTCGCCCCCGAGACGACGGTCCCGTTCGGCACGTTCGACTCGTTGTAGAGCTCGTCGTCGTCGTAGAGGGTCACGGCCCGGGTGGCCGCCGCGGCGTTGTCGGTCGGCTCGCCCCGGTACACCATCCGCTGGGTCTCCCGATCATCCACGGTCCCGTCGTCGTCCCGATCGCTCCAGTGGTGGACGTAGACGTTGTAGACGATGCCACGGCCGTCGAACGCCCGCGAGAGCAGCGTCCCGAGGTGGTTCTCCGGCGCGTCGTTCGTGTAGTAGCTCCGGTTCACCGGCGCGCCGTGGAACTTCCCGTCGGAACCGTTCCAGTTGAGCACGGCCGCGCGGAGCGAGCCGTTCTCCGCCGCGGCCGCGAGGACACCCTCGGCGGTCGCCGCCTGCTGGTTCTCGATGTGCTGGCTGGAGGTGCTGGCCGACAGCGGCGTCACCGCCGTCGCCTGGAGCGCGAACACCAGCCCGCCGAGCAGGATCAGCGAGGCGACGATGGCCTCGAGCGCGTACGCCTGGCCGCGGTCGCTACGTCCCAGCTCGTCGTGCCCCCGAGCGTGCGTCCGCATCTACCACACCTCCACGACCAGCGTCGCGTCGCTGGTCCCGTCGTGGAACTCCCCCTCGACGCGGACGAACCGCCGGGCGACGACGACCGACTCCGAACCCGACGGCGTCGGCCCGATGTCGAAGAGCACGTCGTCGTCGGAACTCGGCCCCGTGGTCAGGTCACACTCCGTGCCGCTGGTGAACGGCGTGTGTCCCTCGACGATTCGGTTCTCGCTGTTCTCGTCGATACACAGGGTCTCCACCTCGTCGTCGTCGCCGCCGTTGCCCCCATCGGGGTCGTCGGCCTCACCGGTCGTCAGGTCACGCACGAGCCGGATCCGGACGTTCAGCGCGGCGTCCGTGGTGCTCGTGAGCGCGAGCCGTTCGTCGTGGGGCGTATCGTCGAAGTTACATTCCCCGCCGTACGTTCCGGTGCCGAACGGTTCGCTGAACGTCCCGTCCCCGTCGACGTTCTCGGCGTCGTCACCCCCCGGGTCGTAGCCGTCCTCTCGCGACTCGAAGAAGATCACAGTACACTCCCGGTCGAGTAGGTGCGGCCGGTCGGGGCTCGCGAGCGTCTCCTCGACGAGTTCGGTCGCGATGCGGTCGGCCGCCGTGATCTCCTCCTGGGTGCTCTCCTCGAACGGCTCGAGCATCCCCGGCACGAACGTCAGGACGAAGATCGCCGTCAGGAGGAAGACGCTCGCGCCGACGGCGAAGTCGAGGTTCGTCTGGCCGCGATCGGTTCGGGTCATGGTCGTCGTCGATCACCCCCCTCGGCACCGCCGTGCGTCCGGTCCCTCCGGGTCACGGGGACGCGACGTCCGCCCACATACGTCCCCCGCGGCTCGCTCCTCGACATGGTCAGATGAACATGAACACGATCAGCGCGATGGTCGGCAGGACGACCGCGAACTTCACGCCGGCCTGGATGGAGACGTCGCGGATGTAGCCCGCGATGAACCCGGAGATGAGCGCCTGCAGGGTGACGGCGTGGAAGAACAGCAGCGTCAGCAGGTCCGTGTCGACGTTGCCGCCGAACTGTCCACCACCGGCGCCGCCCCCGCCGGAGGCCTGCGAGGCCAGCCCGGCCATCACGTCGAGGAACTTCACCTTCAGGATGGCCATCACCCCCAGCAGCGTGATGTAGGTCATGATGATGATGACGACCTGCATCCGGGTCCGCGAGCGTCTGTCCCGCAGGATGTCGTCCTGGTTCTCCGAGGCCTGTGCGGCCGTCGTCAGCACCTGGGAGATCTGCGAGGAGGCCTCCTGGGCCTTCGAGATGAGCTTCACCGTGCGTGCGAGCCGGGGGATGTGGTACTCGTTGTTGAACTCCCGGAGCGCGGTCTTCAGCGAGGTGCCGTAGTTCACCTTCGCGTACATCTTCTCGAACTCCTCGGAGAGCTTCCCCGAGGAGGTGTCCGAGACGATCTTGATCGACTCCAGTAGCGTCATCCCGGTGTCGTTGGCCGAGGAGAGCTTCCGGAGGTTCTCGGAGAGGTTCTTCGTGATGCCGTTGCGCGAGCGGACGTTCCACTCGTAGAACACGCCCAGCGGGAGGAGGTTCGCGTAGATGGGGACGTAGATCCAGAAGAACGTCCCCCGGATGGGGTTGGCGACCATCCCGTCCAGGGAGAGTGGGGCAAAGCCCGCGAGCGCGGAGAACCCCAGCAGCACGAGCGTCATCGGCATCGTCAGCGCGAGCACCGCCAGCGGGAAGTCACGGAAGAAGTGGTGGGGGTTGCGCAACAGCTGCATCGTCTCGTAGGTCCCCTCGCGGCTCTTGATGCGGTCGAAGACGCCGTACTCGCCGGTGTACCGCTCGACGAGGCCGAGGTCGAACATCTTCCCCGCGTCCGCGCCCACGTCGATCTCCCCCTCGGCGGCGTCGAGGTAGCCGTCGCCCACCTCGTCCTGGACCACCGTCGAGACCAGCACGAGGAACCCCCCACCGATGAGCGGTATGAGCCCGTAGACCGTACCGTACAGCAGCATCGTCTGGGCCTCCCCGAGCATCGACATGATGACGAGGATGATGATCAGAAGCAGGGGAAACAGCGAGAGGGTCATGAACATCTCGCCGAACAGCTCGAGGGTCTCGAGGACCATCTCCTGTTCCTGTTTGGAGGTGCGCATCTGCTTTTCCTTCTGGTCCTCCAGGAACTTCTCCATGTCACCCCCGGAGTTGATGATCGAGAGCATGTCCGTGAGGAACTGCGAGAGCTCGTCCGAGGGGGTCTCCATCGCCTGGTTCCGGACGGCCGTGCGGTAGTCCGTGTCGAAGTACTGGGTCTCCAAGACGATCGACTGGAACTCCTTTGCGACCTCGCCGTACGTGTCGTCGGCCTTGGCCATGGCCTCTAAGATCTCGAGCTGGTTCAGCCCGCCGACAGAGAGCGCGTACATGAACGAGACGGCATCGGAGAGCAGGACGTTGATCTCCCGCTTGCGGGCGTCGGCGGTCAGGTACGGCCTGGCGACCATCGAACCGAAGCCCATGCCGAAGCCGATGGAGCCGAACAGCAGCCCCGTGACTACGACGATGGCGGGTAGCTTCAGCGCGTTCAGCAGCACCTCCATCGACTCCGAGACGGGCAGCCCGAGCAGGATGGGCGGCTCCTCGATGAGGAACTCGACGACGAACCAGCCGACGAGGTTCCCGACGACCCAGAGGGCGATCCCGACGATGACGCCGATAGCGAGCGCCCGCGAGAGGTAGATCTCGACGGTCTGTGGCATCCGCGCCTCCGCCAGCTTCGTCTCGAGGCCGGCGACGAGGTCCGAGTCGTCGTCGAACAGCCGCCTGTAGAGGGGGTAGAACGCGTCGCTGAGCGGGTCGGCGTTCTTCACCCCGTCGGTTCCCGTCCCGAGGCTCACTCCTCGTCCCCCTCCTCGAAGGAGAAGCCGCCGAAGTCGAACGACTCGGTCCCGCCCGAACCGCCCTCCAGCGCCTCGGCCACGTCGTCGGCGTCGGCGTCACGCCCGCGGTAGCTCCGGAGGAGGTCCTCGGCGTCCTCGAGGATCCCCCGTGCCTCCTCGAGCCCCTCCTCGCCCGGGTCCGGCCGGGGGACCATCTCCTCTTTCTCCGGGTCGATGTCGATGGAGACCGACTCCATCTCCCGGAGGTCCTCGAGGGACCGCTCCAGGTCGCCGTCGGCGATGAGGGTGAGGATCGTCTCCGGGTCGTTGATGAACGCCTGGAGCGAGGCTGCGACCTGCGTGTAGGTGTTGAGCCCGTGCTCGATGAGGTACGCGAGCACCACCTTCCGCTTGAACATCTCCGTGTTGATCTCGTCGACCCCCCACCCGCGGTCGAACATGATCTCCTCTAAGGTGTTGGACTCGCCCATCTGGAGGAACTCATCGGTCTCGGCCTGCCACTGGTAGACGTCCTGGACGTTGATCTCGTCGTTCTCCGGGTCGTAGTGGTTGATCTCCGTGAGCGACTTGTTCCGGCGGACCTTCGTCCCCTGGACCCGCGTGGAGGTCTGGATCGACACCAGGTCGAGCGCCGTGAACATCGTCTTCGAGACGTTGATCGGGTCGGTCGTGAACCGCTTGATGACCTCGCCCACCGAGTCGGCGTGGAACGTCGTCAGGGTGGTGTGGCCCGTCGACATCACCTGGAACAGCGTGCGGCCCTCCTCGCCCCGGATCTCGCCCATCACTATGTACTCTGGCCGCTGGCGGAGCGCCGCCTCCAGCAGGTCGAACTCGTCGACGTCCCCCTTGTCCCCATCGGAGAACGACGGTCGTGTGACGCTGGCGATCCAGTTGCGCTGGGGCAGTTCGACCTCGCGGGTGTCCTCGATCGAAACGATCTTGGCCTTCGAGGGGATGAACAGCGAGACGGCGTTCAGCGAGGTGGTCTTCCCGGACGCCGTGCCGCCGGCGAAGATGAGCGACTTGTGGTTCTCGATGCAGAGCCACAGGAAGGCCATCTCGTCGAGCGAGAACGTGTTCCAGTTGATGAGGTCGATCGGCGTGAACGGGACATCCTTGAACTGCCGGATGGTGTAGTTGGTCCCGTGGTCCGAGACCTCCTTGCCGAGCGTGAGCTGTGACCGCGAGCCGTCGGGGAGGGTGGCGTCGACCTGGGGCTGGCGCTTGGAGATACCCTTGCCCGACCGCTGGGCCATCTTCACGACGAAGTCGTCCAGTTCCTCCTTCCCGTGGTAGACGTTCGAGATGATCTGCTCGTAGTCGCCGTGGTAGACGAACACCGGCGAGTTGTAGCCGTCACAGGAGATGTCCTCGATGTTGATGTCGTGTTTGATGCCGTCGATGCGCTCGAAGCCGATGAAGTCCCGCTTGAGGAGGTAGAGCAGCTTCTCGATCTGGTAGCCGGTGAGCGTCTGGGCGTCCTCCTCGAGCAGTACGGGCTCGGGGCGGGCCATCGCGTCGGTCCGCCGGCCACCGGCGGTCGGCTCCGGACCGCCCATCCCCAGCGAGCGTCGTAACTGACCGAGCACCCCGCTACCGCCGCTGGCGTTGCCGTTGCCGCTGGCACCGACGGCCCGGGCCGACCCGTCCACGGGCTCGATATCGTCGGTGGCCGTGGCGCCTTCGCCGTCGCCCTCGTCGACGGCGTCCTCGCCGTCACCCACGGCGACCTCCATCCCCAGCGAGCGCCGCAGCTGGTCCATCACGCTCCCGCCGTCCCCGTTCCCGTTGCCGTTCTCGCTCACAGCCCCGACGCCGGCCGGCCGGACCGGCTTGACTCCCTCGGCGTAGAGGTCGTAGCGGTCGAGCAGTCGATGGATCTCGCGCTCGATGACGCCCGCGCGCTCGTCGTCCTCGCCCTCGACGACCACCTCGTCGCTGGAGTACTTGATGGCGGTCTTGAGCTTCCCCGCGAGGAACTCTCGGAGGTCCGCCTCGACGGCCGTGAGGTACGGCTCGATCAGGTAGTACTTCTTCTCGTTCTCCTTCTCGGAGTGGAAGATGACGACGAAGGCGTAGGGCTTGTTCACCCAGTAGCGGTCCTCCTCCCGGAAGTGGTGTTTCTTCTCCAGCGGGACGGCCTTCTCCAGGTCGTACCGGTTGACGACGGTCGTCGCGCCGTCGACCGACGAGAAGAAGGCGTCCTCGTCGAGCTCCGGGTTCACCTCGACGGTCCGCTCGTCGACGACCTCGGCCAGCCGCTCGCCGAGCGCCTCGTGGCCCGCGAGCACGTTCCCCGCGATCTTCGGGTCGAACCCGAGGTACTCCATCGGATCGAACTCCACGACGTTCCCCTCGCCGTCACGGGGCGGGTTCCCCTCCTCGTCGTAGTAGAACTCCGCCTTGAACTCCTCCCAGCCGTACTCGCCGACCGTCACGGGCACCTCGGGTTCGGGCTCGAGCTCCGGGTCCTCCCCCTCGTCGGCCGACGTCGTGACGGCACCGGCGTCCGAGTCGAGCCCCGCCCCGGACTCCGCGCCGTCCGCGTCGTCGATAGCCATTACCGCCCACGTCGGTCGACCCGTGAAAAAACCTTTAGTCGAGTTCAGTTTGAGAAACCCCCAGATCGTCCGCGTTGGCGACTCAA
The DNA here is from genome assembly GCA_036625905.1 of Haloarculaceae archaeon. Taxonomy (GTDB): domain Archaea; phylum Halobacteriota; class Halobacteria; order Halobacteriales; family Haloarculaceae; genus Salinirubellus. Next base: position 27,935 of record JAZKST010000005.1, on the reverse strand, counting down.
GCTTCGATATCGTCGACGAACCGTTCGAGGCGGACCATCGCCTCGCGGAGGTCCGCCAGCCCCGTCGCGTACGAGCACCGCAGGTGGCCCTCGCCGCCGACACCGAAGGCCGTCCCCGGCACGACGGCAACCCCTTCCTCCCGGAGGAGCCCCTCGGCGAACTCCCCGGCGTCGTCCCACGGCGACTCGGGGAAGACGTAGAACGCGCCGGTCGCCTCGAAGCAGTCGATCCCCATCTCCGCGAACCGCGAGAGGACGAACCGCCGCCGGCGGTCGTACTGGCTCTTCATCTCGGCGACGTCCTCGTCACATGAGCGAAGGGCCTCTATCGCCGCGTACTGGGCGGTCGTGGGCGCCGACAGCATCGTGTACTGGTGGACGCGGTTCATCGCCCTGATGGGTTCAGCAGGACCGAGCGCGTAGCCCAGCCGCATCCCGGTCATCGCGTAGGCCTTCGAGAAGCCGTTGAACACGACCGTCCGTTCGCGCATCCCCGGGAGCGTCGCGATGGAGGTGTGCTCGCCCTCGTATGTGAGCGCGGCGTAGATCTCGTCCGCGAGGACGCCGAGGTCGTGCTCGCGGCAGAACGACGCCACCGCCCCGAGTTCCTCGCGGTCCATCGTCGCACCCGTGGGGTTGTTCGGGTAGCAGTAGACCAGCAGGTCGGCCGCCTCGGCACCGGCCTCGTAGAGGGCCTCCGGCGTGAGGACGAACTCGTCCTCGGCGCGGGTCGGCACCGGCAGGGGCTCGCCGTCCGCGAAGCGGACGCCGGGCTCGTAGGAGACGTACGAGGGCTGTGCGATGGCGACGGTGTCCCCGGGGTCGACCAGCGCCCGGAACGCGACGTCGAGCGCCTCGCTCGCTCCCGCGGTCACCAATATCTCCTCGTCGGGGTCGTACTCGAGGTCGTACCGTGTCACGTGCTCAGCGATGGCCTCGCGGAGCTCGCGCTTGCCGCGGTTGGCGGTGTAGGAGGTCCGCCCGCGCTCCAGGGAGGCGATGGCGGCCTCGCGGGCGTTCCACGGCGCCGAGAAGTCCGGCTCGCCCACGCCCAGCGAGATGACGTCGTCCATCTCCTCGGCGAGCTCGAAGAACCGCCGGATACCGGAGGGCGGGACCGACCGGACCCGATCGGTGGGCGAGAGCGGCCCGTCGGACTCGAAGGTCATGGAGTGACCGACAGACGGTCGTCGTCGTCCCCGTCACCGAAGACGATGCCGTCGTCCTTGTACGTCTCCATGACGTAGTGGGTGACCGTCTGTGTGATCTCGGGGACGGGCGCGACCTTCTCCGCGACGAACCGCGAGACCTCGCCCATCGTGTCGGCCTCCACTTCGAGCGCGAAGTCGTAGTCGCCACTGACCAGCCGCAGCGAGCGGGCCTCCGGGAACTTCGCGAGCCGGTCCGCGATCTCCCGGTAGGAGGTCTCGCGGTCCAGCGTGACGTTCAGTTCGACGACGGCCCGGACCGGCTCCTCCCCGTGGGCCGACCAGTCGACGACCGCCCGGTAGCCCCGGACCACGCCGTCGGTCTCGAGTTCGGCGACGACCGACTCCACGGTCGGCTCCTCGAGGCCGGTCATCCGTGCCATGTCGGCCACCGAGTAGCGCGCGTTCTCGCGAAGCAGGGACAGTATCTCGACGCGCTCGTCCATACGGCGGGGAGACGTGTGCCGGGCTAAAGGCTTGCGGGCGCGGGAGAAGTCCCACGGACGACGTCGAGTCCCGTGGTGCCGGGCGGCGTCCGGGAATCCATCACGATTCATAGTGTTAAAGGAGGGCCGCAGTGCCTTCACTGGTAGGAGGTCACATACAGTGGCATATTATCTCACGATATTCTTAATATCCCTTGGATCCACGGCCCGGGTATGCATCAGCACGCGATGCGTACCGCCGCGACCCTCTACACGGAGGGGACACTGGACGTCGAGACCGCCGCCAAGCAGGCGGGCGTCACGCCCACCCGACTCGAACACTACGTCGAGCGGTGCGGCCTCTCGGTGTCCGGCCTCGAAGCCGAGGCGTCCACGGGACGCGTCCGGGTCGCCGCCGACTGAACCGGGTCCACCCTGGGGTGGGGTCCCGTCTCGACTACACCGGACAGTCACGACTCCTTCGAACCCTTCGAGACCGGAGGACTGCGCCCGGAGGGAGCGCCCCTACTCCTCAGCGAGCAGGTCCGTCTCGACGGTCGCGTCCGTCCCGAGGAAGTCGAGTTCGACCCGTTCGAACGCCCCGAAGACCTCGACGGTGCCGTGCGCCTCCGTCTCGAGTTCGGAGCGTTCCCCGTTCCGGACGTGCCTCGGCCACCACGCCGCCGTACGGGAGTTGTTCAGGTAGAGCGTGAACTCGAGTGTCCGGGTCGTCTTCGGGGGAAGCTCGAACGTGCGGTCGAGGTCGCGCTCGTCGGCCAGCCGCACGCCTCCGAGCGCCACCGTGTAGTTCACGTCCCGCAGCGTCACCGGGACTGACCGCTCGTTGGTGACCGTCACGGTCATCTCGATGGGCGCCCGCTCGGGCGTCGAATCGCCCCATGACGCCGTCGTCTCCTCGACAACGAGGACGTCCCGGCCACCGACCGCCACCGCCGAGGGTTCCTCCTGCTCGATGTTCGAGAGGACGTCGGTTTCGACCGTGCGCTCGCGGTCGGGTAGCGAGAGCGGGAGGGTCGTCACACCGGCGTCGGCCGTCCCGCGGGTCTCGGTACGGACCGTCGAGCGCTCGCCGTCGTTCAGATGCCTCGACCACCACCGCGGGACGGCGTCGTTGTCCTGTCGCGAGACGAGGGTGAGGGTACCGTTCCCCGCCGGGAGTTCGGCCGTGGTGCTACCGTTCGAGACCGCGACCCCGTTGATAGTCGTGTCCTCCGCCAGTTCGAGCTCCACGAGGTCCGCGTACGTCGTGCCGCCGGGGTTCCGGACGTTGACCTCGGTGACGACCTCGGTGTGCTCGTCGGTCGCCTCGCCCCACCGCGAGCGCATCCCGGTCACGTCGGGTGGGGGGACCGACCCGCTCGTGTTCCCGTCGACCGGCTCGACGCTGGTCGTCCCGTCCCCGAGCAGGTCGGTCTCGAACAGCAGTTCCGTGTCGAACGCCGAGAGCGGGAGCCGGTCGCGCTCGCCGTCGTCCTCGACGACGCCGTACACCTCGACCGAGAGGGTCGTGGTCTCGCCCCGGCGCAGGTGGGTCACCCACCACTCCTGCATCCTCGCGCTGTCGAGGCTCGCGTTCACGAGGAACGTCCCCGAATCGCCCGGCTCCAGGTGGATGCCGTCGTCGGTCGTCCCCTCGCCGACGGCGACGCCGTTCATGACGATCCGGTACTCGGTCCCGTCGAGTTCGACCGGGCGGTCGTAGACGTTCCGCAGGTCGACGGCGAACCGGACGGGCGTCCGCTCGGCGGTGGCGTCGCCCCACGACGCGCTCCGGTTCGATACCACGAGCAGGTCCTCGCCCGCGACGGTGACGGTCTCGGTCCCGCCGCCCGCGAGCGGCCCGAGCAGGTCCGTCTCGACCGTCGTCGTCCGGTCGGGCAGCGACCGCGTGTAGACCCCGGCGACGGAGACGTCGGGCGCGATGATCAGTTCGGTCCGCTCGCCGCGGTTGACGTGGCTCACCCACCACGCCGGGACCTTCGTGTTGTCGAACGTCCCCGGAACGCGTATTTCGTTCCGGCCGGCGTCGAGCCCCCCGAGGGAGGTCGAACCTTCGGCCGCCCGGACGTCGTTCAGATAGACGTCGTACCGGATCGACACCGGGAGCGGAACCCCCCCGTTGGGGTTCTCGACGACCACCCGGGTCCGGATCTCCGACTCGTTCGCGGCCACCTCGCCGAACTCGCTTTCGACTGACTCGACGGCCGGCGGGGCGAACGAGAGGTCGCCGCCCAGGATCAGGAACCCGCTGCTGGCCGCCGACAGCAGTACCACTCCACCCACCACCGCGAGTATCCCCCTCGACACCACAGTGGTCGTGGGATATGTGATCCGGCTGTTTAGGGCCGGGGGCGACATCGAATCCGTAGTCGTCGGGTCAGGACGTCTACTGCGGCGGCGTCGTTAGTATCTCGATCAAGAACACCTCGACTCCTCCGTCAGAGAGGCCCAGACCACGTTCGAACATCACCCGATCGACGTCTAGCGGCGGAACGCACTTGACGGTCCCACGCCTACCCCGTGCACATGGCACTCGAATCCGTTGAGGACGCGCTCGACCGCGGGGACAGCGCACCGCCCTTCGAACTGCAGGGTACCGACGGGGAGACGTACACGCTGGAGTCGTTCGCCGACCACGAGGCGCTGCTCGTGGTGTTCACCTGCAACCACTGCCCGTACGCGAAGGCCCGATTCGACGCCCTGAACGGCATCGCGGCGGACTACGACGAGGTAGCCGTCGTCGGCATCAACCCGAACGACGAGGAGCAGTACCCGGAGGACTCCTTCGAGAAGATGGTCGAGTACGTCGAGTCGGGGGAGGTTCGGTACGACGCCTACCTGCGCGACGAGTCACAGGACGTCGCCCGCGCGTACGGCGCGGTCTGCACCCCCGACCCGTTCCTGTTCGCCAATCACGAAGGCGAGTTCCATCTGAAGTATCACGGCCGGGTGGACGACGCGACGAACCCGGACGAGGAGCCCTCCGGCGAACCGGGCTTCGAGATGCGCGAGGTCATCGACACGGTGCTCGCCGGCGAGGACGTAGAGCGCGAGAGCCGACCCTCCCGGGGCTGCTCGATCAAGTGGCGAGAGGACTGACCGACAGCGCCGGAACGGACGGCACCGCGAGCGAAGACCGCACCTCTTTGTAGCCGGGCGACCCTCCGTGGGGTATGGCCCTCACGGACTACCTCGACGAACTGAGCCCCGGACTGCTGGTGCTGATCGGCCTCGCGCTGGTGGTCTTCCCCGAACCGGCCACCTCCGCGCTCGGCGCGGGGCTGTTCCTGTTCGGGCTGGCGTGGCTCGCCTACGAGTGGGATCGACCCTGAAAGCCGAGGACTGATGGCCTCGCGGGTCGACCCGACCGCATGGACAGCAGCGACGGTGCGAGCGCGGTTGCCGCGGCCGTAGACGAGTCGCGCCTCCGGGAGGACGTAGAGCGGAACGGCGAGTTCGGCGCGGTCCCGGGCGAGGGCCGCGGACGGACGGTGCTCGCGGGGAGCGAGGCGAACGGCGAGGCGCGCGAGTACCTCGTCGAACGGCTGGAGGACGCCGGGCTCGTGGTCGAGGTCGACGCCGTGGGGAACGTCGTCGGCCGGTGGGATCCGCCCGGCGCGTCGGGCGACCCGGTGGCCTCGGGGTCACACCTCGACTCGGTCCCGGAGGGGGGAATCTTCGACGGCCCGCTCGGCGTCTACGCCGCCTTGGAGTCCGTCCGGGCGATGCGGGACACCGGCTTCTCCCCCGCCCGGCCCGTCGAGGTGGTCTCGTTCACCGAGGAGGAGGGGGCGCGCTTCAGCGCCGGCCTGCTCGGCTCCTCCGTCGCGGTCGGCGAGCGGAGCCCCGAGGACGCCCTGGCGATGGCCGACGGGGACGGCGTCACACTCGAAGAGGCCCTCGAGGGGATCGGCTTCCGGGGGGAGGGACGCCTCGACGCGAGCGAGTGGGACGCGTGGCTGGAACTCCACGTCGAACAGCACACCGAACTCGAGTCCGGCGGCGTCCCGGCGGGGATCGTCACCGACGTCACCGGTATCACCCACTGCGCCGTCGCGGTCGAGGGCGAGGCCAACCACGCCGGGAGTACGCCGATGGGCGACCGCCGGGACGCGCTGTGTGCGGCCGCGGAGTTCGTCACCGATCTCGAGCGCGCCGCGAACGAGCGGACCGAGGTCGACCCGGCCGCCGTCGGCACCGTCGGCCACCTGGCGGTCTCCCCGGGCGCCAGGAACGTCGTCCCCGGGCGGGTGGAGACGAGCGTCGACATCCGGAGCATCGAGCGCGAGTCGATGGACCACCTCGTCGGGGCGGCGCGGGAGTCACTCGACCGGATCACCGACGAGCGCGACGTGGAGACCGACCTGGAACGGGGGTTCGATCTCCACCCGACGCCGATGGCCGCCCGCTGTCGGACGGCGCTTCACGAGGGGGCCACCGCCGCGGGACTCGAAGCGGTCGACCTCCACTCGGGGGCGGCCCACGACTCGATGCACGTCGCGAGCGTCACCGACGTGGGGATGCTGTTCGCCCCCTCCCGGGACGGTATCTCGCACTCCCCACACGAGTGGACCGACTGGGCGGACTGTGCGGCGGCGACGCGGGTGCTCGCGGCGGGGCTGGTTCGCCTGTCGGCGTAGCACGTCCGCCGGGGTAGTCGCGGCGGAATCAGAACCGGGCCGAGCGGACGACATCGGCGATACGGTCGCTTCCGGCGTCGACGGGCCCGCCGTGGTAACAGAGCGTCCGCTCGACGTCGAGTTCGGCGAGGCGGCCCGCGGACTCGAGCGCCACGTCCATGTCCTCGCTCATCTCGGGGCTCGGTCCCTGCAGTCCGTCCTCGTCGGCCGTGAGGACGTCGGCGGCGACGAGGAACCGCGCCTCGGGGAGGTACACCGAGACGTGGCCGGGGGTGTGCCCTGGCGTCGGCACGACCCGTGCAGGACCGGCGAGAGAGTGGAACGTCCCCCCGCCCTCGAGTTCGAGGTCGACCCTGGCGGGGGGGTAGCGGTCGTCGCCCGGGTCGCTCCCCCGTGGGGGATCCCGTCCGGCGATCACGGCCGCGGCCCGCTCGCTGGCGACGGTCACCGCGTCGATCCGGTCCTGTAGGGCCGCGAGCGACCCGGCGTGGTCGGCGTCCTGGTGTGTCAGGAGGACAGTCGTCACGTCCTCGAGACCGAACCCCGCGTCGGCCAGTTCCGCCTCCAGCTCGTCGAGTGCCCCCACGGGTCCGACGTCGACCAGGAGCAGCCCTCGCTCGGTCTCGACGGCACAGGGGTTGACCGTCAGCTCGCGCCCGTCGTATTCGAGATCGAGGGGTAGGTGGTGGACGCGTTCGGGAAGATCCATACGTTCGCTACGGCGGACAGGTTAATAAAGACGTTCGCCCCCGGAGGACAGGGCACGCCTCTCGACCTCCGGGACAGCCACGGCCACGACAGCTCCGGGACGCAACCGTTTTGCCACGCGGACTGGAGTCCCGGACGTGCGCCGTCGCGTCGGTCCCCTGTCGCTCGTCCTCGCGGTCATCGCCGCGCTATCGGCCAGCCTCGTCGCTCGGCTCGACCCCCTTCCGGGGACGGTCGTCGACACGCCGGCGAGCCTCCTCGCCGCGAGGGCGCTGTCGGTGCTGGCGGTCCTCCTCGCGACGTGGTCGAGGTGGACTTCCTCGTCACGACGCTCTGGGAGGCCGGCGGCGACCTCCTCTCGACGAACCAGCCGTCCGGCCGCATCGTCACCCTCCCCAACTCGGTGGTGCTCTCCTCGCACGTCCACAACCACTCCTGGGAGGCGTTCCCCTACGTCTGGAACGAGCTCGCGGTACAGGTGGCCTACGAGACCGACCTCGCGTTCACCCGCCGGCTCATGATCGACGTCGCGGACGACTACCTCGGCGACGAGATGGCCGCCCGCATCGCCACCTACCGGAAACGCCTCGCCGAGACCGCGGTCGAACTCGAGGTCGGCGACCGCCCGACGGTCAACGTCCAGCAGCGCGAGTCCTGGGTCGAGCTCCGGGTGCGGTACCTCACCCACCCTCGCCGGGGGACCCGGGTGCGCAACGAGCTCTACGAGCGGATCCTCGCGGAGCTGAACGAACACCCCGACCGGGTTGCGTTCCCCGTCAGCAGGAACCGCTGAGCGGGCCGTCGAACCCGAGGGTTAAAATACGGGAACGGGACCACCGCATCGCGTGACCTGACCGGAGCGGCGGGGTGGCACGCGGACGGGAGCGGGGACACCGTCTCGTCCGGACGGCTACGGGGGGCCGAACGTGGCACACCACCTCGCCGAGCGACCCGTGCCACCTGCTCGTCCCCGATACGCTTTCCACGCGGGCGACGGAGTCCGGAGTATGAACCCGATACCCGGGTCCGTGGAGTCGTACGCCCGCCTCGTCGGTCCCGAGCCCGACGGGGTCCTCGCGGAGATGGAGGCGAAGGCCGAACGCGAGGGGTTCCCCACCGTGGGCCCGGCGGTGGGAGGATGGCTCCGCTTCCTCGCCGGTCTCGTCGACGCCCGCCGCGTGTTCGAGTTCGGCTCCGGCTTCGGCTACTCGGCCTACTGGTTCGCCGGTGTGCTCCCCGAGGACGGCGAGGTGGTGCTCACCGAGATCGACGCCGACGAACTCGAGGCGGCCCGCGGGTTCCTCGAACGCGGCGGCCACGCCGACCGCGCCCGGTTCGAGCACGGCGACGCGGTGGAGATCGTCGAGCGGTACGACGGCCCGTTCGACTGCGTCCTGATCGACAACGAGAAGGAGCGGTACGCGGAGGCGTTCGAGGCGGTCCGGGGGAAGGTCCCCGCGGGCGGGCTAGTCCTGGCGGACAACGCGGTCGCGGCCGGCCCCATCGAGTTCGAGGCGCTCCCGGAGCTCCTGAGCGACGCGGACGTCGAGACGACCGAGGCGACAAGAGGGATCGCCGAGTACCTCCGGATGATCCGTGCCGACCCGGCGTTCGAGACGGTGCTACTACCAGTCGGAGAGGGGGTCGCCGCCTCGCGTCGCCTCCCGGACCCCCGGCCGCGAGGAGATCGGTGTAGTAAGAATCATTAGCGTCGTGGCGAAACCGGCGGGTATGCCCGGCGGGACAGACCTGACACTGCGGCCGTTCCTGTGGCGTGCGGAGAACCTCTATCCGGACACCGAGGTCGTCTCCCGCACCCACGACGGCATCGAGCGGTACACCTACGCCGACTACGCCGACCGGACGGCACGGCTGGCGAACGCGCTCGATGCGGCCGGCATCGAGGAGGGTGACCGCGTTGCGACGTTCTGCTGGAACCACCACCGCCACTTCGAGACGTACTTCGGGGTCCCGACCATCGGTGCGCAGCTCCACACCATCAACCCGCTGCTCCCCGACGAACACATCCAGTACATCGTCGGTAACGCCGAGGACGAGATAATCTTCGTCGACCCGTCGCTCGTCGGGAAGCTCGCCGGGGCCGCCGAAGATGCCGTCGAGTTCGACGACGTGGAGTTCGTGGTGATGGGCGACGCCGTGCCGGAGACCTCTCTGGAGCCGGTCACGGACTACGAGTCGTTCATCGCCGACCACGAGATGGAGTACGACTGGCCCGACCTCGACGAGGAACAGCCCGCGGGGATGTGCTACACCTCCGGCACCACGGGTCGCCCGAAGGGCGTCGAGTACACCCACAAGATGCTGTGGACCCACACGATGGAGTCGCTCTCCCCGGCCGGCATCCCGATGGACGACGACGACGTCGTCATGCCGGTGGTGCCGATGTTCCACGTCAATGCGTGGGGGATGCCGTTCACGGCGACGGCAGGTGGCGCGAAACACGTCTACCCCGGCCCCTCGCCGGACCCCGAGGACCTCGCGGGTCTCATCGAGGAGGAGGGCGTCACCATCACCGCGGGCGTTCCGACGGTGTGGCTCGGCCTGATGGAGTACGCGAAGGAGCACGACCTCGACCTCTCCTCGCTGGACTCGGTCATCGTCGGCGGGAGCGCGGCCCCGCGGGCGATGATCGAGTGGTTCGACGAGCGCGATGTCGAGCTGCTCCACGCCTGGGGGATGACCGAGATGTCACCTATCGGGAGTGTCGCCCACCTCAAGGCCGGGCTCGAGGACGAACCCTACGAGGTCCAGCTCGAGAAGCGCTCGAAGCAGGGACTGTTCGTCCCCGGCCTGGAGTTCAGGGTGATAGACGGCGACGGGAACGAGGTCCCGTGGAACGGCGAGGACTTCGGCGAGCTTTACGTCCGCGGCCCCTCGGTGACGACGGAGTACTTCAGGCGTCCGGACGCCAACGAGGAGGACTTCGAGGACGGCTGGCTGAAGACCGGCGACATCGTCAGCGTCGACGAGGACGGCTACATCAAGATCGTCGACCGCGCCAAGGACGTCATCAAGTCCGGCGGGGAGTGGATCTCCTCGGTCGAACTGGAGAACAGTATCATGGCCCACGACGACGTGAGCGAGGCCGCCGTCGTCGGCGTTCCCCACGAGAAGTGGCAGGAGCGTCCGGTCGCGTTCGTCGTGCCCGTCGAGGGCGCCAACGAGGAGGCGCTCCGCGAGGGGATATACGAGATGCTCCGCGAGGAGTACCCCAAGTGGTGGCTTCCCGACGAGATCGAGTTCATCGACGAGGTGCCCAAGACCGCCACCGGGAAGTTCTCGAAGAAGGACCTCCGGGAGGAGCACGTCGACGAGGACTTCCTCGAGGGACAGGCCCCAGAGGAGGCCGCCCCGGACGACGACTGATACGGTCGTGCGTAACTGTTTCCAGTGATCTTCGGGAATATCGGCGTGTCGAGACCGATACGACGAATCTCTGCTCCGTGAGGCCGAACGGAATGACGCACGACCGTATGATACGGACGGTCGTAGTCTTTCACCGGTCTTCGCCGACCCCTGGACGGGCAACGACCGGCAAATCGTTACAACCGTCCGTATGACGGAGGGCTCGCTGCCGGACCGATCCCCGGCGTGGGGTTCTGGCTTCCAACCACATAAGGTCTCGGCAGCCCGAAAAACGGTATGGAACTCTTCGAGGAGAGCGTCGTCCCGGAGCACGCCCGGGCGGTCAAACGGGAGGCCCGCGAGTTCGCCAAGGAGCACATCGAACCCGTCGCCGAGGAGTACTACCGCTCCGGGGAGTATCCCTGGGACGTCCTCGAGGCCGGGATGGACGCCGGGCTGGTCGCCCAGGACGTCGGCGAGGAGTACGGCGGGCGCGGGCTGGACCTCCACGAGGTACTCGCTCTCGCCGAGGAGTTCTACCGCGCGGACGCGGGGATCTCGCTTACCCTCCAGCTGGCATCGTTCGGTGCCGAGATACTCGCCGAGTACGGCACCGAGGAACAGAAGGAGCAGTACCTCCGGCCGGTCGGGGAGAACGAGCAGATAACGGGGCTCGCCGTCTCGGAACCGGAGACTGGCTCGGACCTCGCGGGGATGTCCACCACCGCCGAGAAGGACGGCGACGAGTACGTGATCGACGGAGAGAAGTACTGGATCGGCAACGGCGTCGAGGCCGACTGGGTGACCCTGTACGCGAAGACGGGCGACGACCCGGACAACCGCTACGGGAACTTCTCGCTGTTCGTCGTACCCACTGATCTGGAGGGCTACGACGCCGAGCACATCCCGGAGAAGATGGCGATGCCCGCCTCGAAGCAGGCCCACCTCCACCTCGACGGGCTGCGGGTCCCCGAGGAGAACCTGATCGGGGTCGAGGGCGCGGGGTTCTGGATGCTCGCGGAGTTCTTCAACCACGGGCGCGTCGTCGTCGGGGGTCACGGCCTCGGGCTCGCGGCGGCGGCCATCGAGGAGGCCTGGTCGTTCGTCCACGACCGCGAGGCGTTCGGGCGCGGCGTCTCGGAGTTCCAGTCCGTCCAGCACAAGCTCGCGGGGATGCGCACGGAGTTCGAGAGCGCGCGGGCGCTGAACTGGCGGGCCGCCGGGAAGGTGGCCGAGGACGAGAACGCCGGGCTGTGGGCCGCGATGGCGAAGACGAAGTCGACCGAAACCGCGACGATGTGTGCGGAGGACGCCATGTCCCTCCACGGGGGCCGCTCGGTCCTGACCGACCGCCGGATCGCCCGGGTCTACCGCGACGTCCGCATCCCCGTCATCTACGAGGGCGCCAACGACATCCAGCGGAACCTCATCTACGGCCAGCAGTAGGGGACCGGCCGTCGATCACCGGCCCTCCGTCCCGGGGTCGGACCGGCGCAGTCGTTCACACGGCTCGAGTCGTCCCCGGTTCACGCGACGGTTCCGGGGCTCTTTTTGTTGCACCCGGCCCGACACCGGGGCATGTCCTTCGAGAACCGCGAGCTGCCGTTCGAGTTCGATCTGCTCCGGGACCTGACCGAGTTCCACGGTCCGCCGGGCTACGAGGACCGCGTCCGTGGACTCGTGATGGAGGCCCTGGAGGAGCGGACCGACGAGGTCCGGACCGATGCGATGGGGAACGTCGTCGGGACGGTCGAGGGCGACTCGGACTACTCGGTGGTCGTCGCCGCTCACGTCGACGAGATCGGGTTCATGGTCCGGCACGTCACCGATGAGGGGTTCCTCCAGCTCGACGCACTCGGCGGGTGGGACCCCCGCGTGCTCCGCGCCCAGCGGGTCGCCGTCCACACGGAGCAGGGCGAGCTCACCGGCGTCATCGGGTCGGTCCCACCCCACACTCGGGACGACGAGGACGACGAAAAGAGCCAGGAGATCCACGACGTCCACGTCGACATGGGTCGGGACGGCGAGACGGTGTCGGAGCTGGTGCGTGTCGGCGACCTGGTGACGATGCGACAGACGACGGAGGTCGTCGGGAACCACGTCACCGGGAAGGCACTCGACGACCGGGTCTGCGTGTTCGCGATGCTCGAGGCCGCCGAGCGGCTCGAGGACCCGAAGGTGACCGTCCACTTCGCCGCCACCACGCAGGAGGAGGTCGGCCTGCGCGGCGCCGAGGCGCTCGGCGTCGACCTCGACCCGGACCTCGCCATCGCGCTCGACGCGACCGTCGCCAACGACGTCCCGGGGTTCGAGGACGGCGACCAGGTCACGAGGCTCGGCGAGGGGACCGCCATCAAGCTCAAGGACTCCTCGGTCATCACGAACCCGAAGGTGAACCGCCGGCTCCGGGCGGTCGCCGAGGATGCCGGGGTCGACTACCAGCTCGAGGTGCTCCCATCCGGCGGGACGGACACGTCTCCCCTCCAGAGAGCCGGGGGAGCCACCCCCGCCGGAGCGCTCTCCATCCCGACGCGCTACCTCCACACCGTCACCGAGAGCGCCCACGTCGAGGACGTCGTCTCGACGACGGACCTCCTGATCGCGTTCCTCGAGAGCGAGGACGGCTCCGTGGACTACACGCCGTAGACGAACGCTACTGGAGAAGATTCCCGGCCGGCGTAGTGACATCAGATTACGGACAAATTTCGACCGAGATCACCGTGGACACCTCGAAAGCCCCCGACCGTTTTCATACGGTCGTGCGTACCTATAGGAGCGTTTGGAACCGGTGACACACTCCGGACGGGAACGTTCCTCCCGTCCGTGAGTAAAGACTTCCAAACGCTACTATATCTCCAGTAGTCTTCGGTACCATCGGCGTGTCGAGACCGATGCGACGGAGCACCGACTCGTGAAGCGGTAACGAATTCCGCACGACCGTATCAGTCCCACGCCAGCACGTCAGGTCACTACTACGCCTCGTCGCTCCGACCCTCGTAGGCCCTGCGTGCCTCCCTGAACGCGGGGATGACGACCCAGAAGGTCAGTGCGCCGAGGACGGCGAACCAGAACAACACGTCCATCGTCAGGAGGGCGATCTGGTCGTAGATCGTCGGGTCGGAGACCTCCGGCGGGGCGATGAGTTGGGTGTCCTCGAACCCCGGCGTGCGGTACCAGCCCGCGAGGGTCATCCAGCCGAGGCCAGCGGTGACGAGGAGGCCGAACCCCTTGATGAACTCGTCTGCCATTGTCGGTATCTAGTCGGCGCCGTCCTTAGCGTTTCCCATTCCCCGGGCCCGGAACCGGGTCGAGAAGGCGTAGGTTCCGGCGCCGACCGCGATGCTCGCCAGCCCCGCGAGCGTGATGGCGACGTTCACGTCCGAGAGGTCGGCCGTCGCCCGCTCGGTCCCCCAGTCGAGCAGGACGAACCCGAGCACGACCGCGCCGACGGCGAACAGGGTCGAGAAGACGGTCACGGCCTTGTACACCTCGAACGGCACCTCGACGTCGCGCCCGCGTTGACCCGTCCCCTCGGCGACCGGCTCCGACGATCCACCGCCGTCGGGCTCGTCGGCCGCGCCGCTCGGCTGGCCGGGCTCCTCCGGGGCGGTCGCCTCGGACTCGGCGTCCGTCATGGCTCGAGGATAGGACCGGGAGCGACTTCACTCCGCCGCTTGCGGCGCTCCGGTCCGTGCGAGAGCCGAGAAAGAACGCCGGGTCCGAGGCGGGACGGAAGTCGGGCGCGAGTCGACTACTTCGGCGGCCGGAGCCGGTAGTACCGCCGGTTCAGCTCGAACATGTACCCCTCGCGCATCGACTTCAGCACCGCGTAGGTGATGAACGCGCCCACGAACGGGAGCATGAACGTCAGGTCGAACAGCAGGTGCGAGTCCATGGGGACGAGGTTCTTGACCGACAGCGCGCTGATGGTCGCCGCGAACACGACGCCGGAGACGCCGACCGCCGCCCAGAACGGCTGCTCGACGGGCCGGCGGGCGCTCCCCTTGTTGAGGAAGGGGACGATGGCGATGAACCCGACGACGACGAGGTTCGCGAGCACGCCGTAGGTCCGGTCGGCCATCAGCTTCTGGCCCCCGAGCAGCGAGAGGTCGGGGTTGAGCGGCCCGAGCTTCAGCAGGCCGAACGACCAGTAGAGATACCAGTCGGGTAGGATGACCGCCGGGGTCGAGGAGGGGTTGGCCGGCGGGCCGATGTGTGGCGGGAGTGCCGCCGACAGGAAGATTATCATCCCGACGAAGAAGCTCGTCAGCGCGAGGTTGCGGATCATCTCGTGGGGCCACACCGGGAACGCCAGCACGTCCCGTTCGACGTAGTCCGACTCCACCCGCAGGTCTTGGTCCTCCCGTCTGGCGCGCTCGAAGTACTCGTAGGTCAGCCGGGAGAGCCCCTGCGTGCGCTCCTTTCGCTCGCGCCACGTCGGGGTCTCGTCGTCCGGCGAGACGATGCCGGTGCCGCCGTCGGTGACTTCCCGGCCCCCGTCCGTCTCCGTCTCGGTGGTGTTGTCTTTCTCGCTCATGGTATCAGTGCGGTTCCGCGATGCCCTGCATCCAGACGATGCCGATGTGGATGGCGATCACGGCTGTCGTGATGAACGGCAGGAAGAACACGTGCAGGATGTACATCCGTTGGAGCGTGCTCTGGCTCAACGTGAACCCGCCGAACAGCAGCTGTGCGACCCACTCGCCCGCCAGCGGGATCGAGAGGCTCATCTCGACGCCGATCTGTCCGGCCCAGAACGCCAGCTGGTCCCACGGGAGCAGGTAGCCGGTGTAGCCG
This sequence comes from Haloarculaceae archaeon, assembly GCA_036625905.1. GTDB lineage: Archaea > Halobacteriota > Halobacteria > Halobacteriales > Haloarculaceae > Salinirubellus. The sequence continues at coordinate 12,770 of JAZKST010000005.1, read as the reverse complement.
AACACCATCGTCAGCGAGATGAGCACGATGCCGATGATCCAGTTCAGCTCGCGGGGCTCCTTGTACGCGCCGGTGAAGTAGACCCGGAGCATGTGGAGGAACACCGCCGCGACCATCACCTGGGCGGACCATCGGTGGAGGCTCCGCAGGAAGAAGCCGAATCGGAGGTCGGTCATGATGAACGTGATGGAGTTGTATGCGGTCGAGGGATCGCCGGTCGTCGCCGGCGAGTAGTAGAAGCCCAGCAGCGCCCCGGAGATGGCCGCCACGACGTACGCGATCGTACTGAAACTCCCGAGCGCGTACAGCGGGTACCAGTACCAGAACTTGTTGTCCAGGTTGTACTGTTCGGTGTGGCTCTTGGGCATCTGCATGTTGACCTTGTAGTAGAGGTCCTCGAGTATCTCGAGGTAGTCGACGATGCGCAGCCGCTCGTCGAGCCACATCAGGACCGTCAGGTAGGTCGTCTCGACCGGCGTCAGGTCCTTCTCCTTCATCCAGGCGCCGTGGTCGTGCTCGTCCTTCGGTTCCAGGCTCATTTGTTCGTTCCTCCCGGGGACGCTCCCGTCGCCGTGGGGTGATGTTGGGGTTCCATCTACGTTATTCCTCCGGACGCGGCAGGGCGACGAACGACCCGCTCACGACGCTGAAGGGGTCGTACACCGACTGGTGGCACTGGCAGTACACCCGGTCCTCGGCGCCGAAGGAGGCGGAGCCTGGGATGTGCTTGAACCCGGGCACGCAGCAGAAGTGCGTACACTTGTTCAGCCACGCGATGAACCCCTCCTCGGTGGTCGCCGCCCGGAGGAAACCCGCGTCGACCCCGTCCGGGGGGTCCGCGCGTATCTCCTGGATGCGCGTCGAGCGGAGCACCTGGACGACCATCGTCGCCTGCGGGGAGACGTCCACCGACCGCCAGGAGGCGATGGCCGGCTTGCCGAGGCCGTCCCGTCCGATGTCGTTGCCCCACGTCTCGTAGTCGTCGAACATGTCGACCGTCAGCGGATCGCCCGCGTTCAGGTCGCTCATCCACGAGTAGGTCTCACCGGCACCGCTGGCGACCCGGAAGGCGTTGTCCTGGTCGGCGCTCGGGGCGACGCCGGGGTAGGTCTGGACCCCGCAGTACTGGAACCAGGACGAGGAGTATGTCGCCCCACCCAGATCCATCTGGGCGACACCGTCCTGTACCTGGTCGGGCCACACGCCCTCGAGTGCGCCGTCGGAGGTGACCTCGACGGGGACGAGCGGCATCCCGCGGGGTGCCGGGCCCTCGGTGTTCTCGATGGCGAAGAACGTGGTGAGGCCGCCGCCGGCGCCGGACGGGGCAGTGGCGGTACCGACCGCCGCCGCCGCCCCAGTCCCCACGCTCGCCAGCGTCGCGCTCCCGACGACGCCCTTCACGAACCGCCGTCGCCCGCTCTCGGTCGGGTACTTGTCTGAGTCTTCTGGCATTATTTCCTGTAGTAGGGGTAGACCGCCCGCTTTACGTTCTCCCAGGCGTTGCCTGCGATCTCGGTGCCGTCGACGTCCTCCTCGTGGATGTAGAGGTCCTCCCACTTGCGCCGGCGCTTCTTGACGATCATCACGTCCGGGAGGAACTCCTTGCGGTAGAGCAGCAGGATAAAGGCGAGGTCGATGAAGATCACCGCCAGCAGCCCGCCGAGGAACATGTTGCCGAACTCGGAGAGCCCCCAGCCGGCCACCAGGCCGTAGGTGAACAGCCCGACGAACACCACCTCGACCACCGTCAGCAGGACGATGGCGATGAGCGCCGCGGTCGACTCCCGCGGCGGTTCGTACCGGTGGATGGCGCCGGTCGTGTTGTTGCCGGAGCTCATCAGTTGTTACCCCCGCTTGCGTGCGGCGATTCGCCGTACTTCAGCAGGAAGAACGTGAACACCAGCGACACGAGGATGGCGAGGATGGTCGCGATGCCGACGAAGTGGGCCTGGATGGGCACACCCATATGCTCCGGATCGACCTCCTCGCCGCCACCGCCGCCGCTGGAGGGCGCCTCGCCGCTCTCGTTGACGACGACCTCGCCGACCATCCCCGCCGACCGGTGGGGCTGGCAGTAGTACGAGTACGTCCCCTCCGTCTCGAACGTGTGCTCGTAGCTGAAGCCGGTGTTCTCCAGCGGCTCGTAGCCCTCCCACTCGGCGCCCTCGGGCTGGCTCTCGACGACGATGTTGTGGTTGTCCGACTCCCACTCGAAGGTCACCGTCGTCCCAGGCTGGACGTAGATGGTCGCGGGTTCGAACACGAGGTTCCCGCCGGGACCGACGGCGACCGTCTCGCCCTCCTGGGCGGCGGCCGTCCCGACAGTGCTCGCGGCGGCGGCGGTGGCGGCCGTGGCGCCACCGGCCGTCCGCATAAACTCCCGTCTGTTCATGGACGGTAAACACTCGGGCTGGGTCGGGCATAAAGCCTCCGAACGCGTCGCCGCCGGCCGTTCCTCGGTCGCTTTTCGACTCGCTCTCATCGCGCCGGATGCCCGGTCGTCGACGTCCTCGGGACGGTCGTACGGTCGCGCGTAACTATTTCTGGCGTTCGTCCGGAGGATCGGCGATCCGGGACCGTCGAAACCGAGTTCCGGGCCGTGTGACGGAAACGAATGACGCACGACCGTATCAGGCCGTGTCGCTCTCGGACTCGTCCTCGAGTTCGCCCTCGGGTTCGAACTCCACCTCGGGCGGGAGCCACTCCGGCCGCTCGCCGGACTCGAACCCGACCGCGCGGAGCCGGTTGCGGTACTCCTCGGCGCGGAACTTATCGGAGAGCCGGGCGTTCGCCACGACGACGAACAGCGTGACCCCGATGAGGAGGAACCCGAGCGCCGCGACGAGCACCACCGGGCCGCCGTCGGCGAGGACGAACGCCCCGAGCAGGCCCACCCCGGCGAGCACCTGCGCCGCGGCGATGATCTGGACCATCAGGTTCCCGAACTCCCCGCTCCCCTCGGGCACCTCCATCGGCCCGGGGAGCAGGTCCCCCTCGGGCATCTCGGGAGGGTCGTACTCCTCCATCGAGCAGAGCGCCACCAGTGGCTCGACGTCCCGGAGGACGGTGCCCGACCCCTCCGTGCTCCCGTCGGGGTAGACGACTGCGTACCCCTCGTCGGAGTAGGCGACCAGCCGCTCCGGGTCGGTGATACGCTCGACCCTCGCGAAGACGTCCCGGGTGAGCACCCGGTGTTTCACGTCGGCCTCCAGCCGGTCGAGCAACTCGGAACCGGTGATCCAGGTGTCGGGATCGAACGCCGCGTCCCACTCCTCGGCGCTCATCTCGGCCATCTGGTCGGGGCCGAAGTCCTCGAAGTCGTACTGCTCGTCTACTCGTGCTCGAAGCTCCTCGGTAGTGAGCTCCTCCGACGCAGTCTCGTCCGCGGGGTCGCGCTCCCCCGAGTCCTCGGGTCCCTCGTGCGCGTTGGCGTGCTCGTCCGAGGAGTCGTTCATCGAGCGAACTTGGGCCCCGGCCCCCGTTAGCGTGACGGTTGCGAGGGACGGCAACGGGACCGGTACGGCTAACCCGGCCCCGTGGTGACCAGCCGTATGGGGATACTCAAGTGGCTGTATCTCATCTGGACGCTGATCGTCGCGGTCCCCCTCGCGTTCATCGGGGTGACGAACCTGCTCGACGGCAACACCGTGACGGGGTTCGCGTTTCTCCTGCTGGCGGTCCTGATATACGCCCTGTTCGAGTACCTGTGGGTCAGGGTCGAGCGGCGGATACGCGGCCTGTTCGGGTGACCGAACCGGTTCGAGCGATCCCCGTCGGCGTGCTCGGGACGGTCTGCACCACCCGCTACGGGAACGGGCTCCCGGCCCTTCGCCCGCTTTCGGCACCCTCAAGCGCCGCCCGCGATTACTCACAGGCGATGGTCGGTCCCCTCGGCTTCTCCGACGGCCTCGTCGCCTCCCTCGTCGCGCTCGCCGTGACGCTCGCGCTCCCGTGTTTCCTCTACGGCGCGTGGATCATGATCGACGCGGAAGCCGTCACCTGGGACGTGCTGACCCACCACCTGAAGTTCATCTTCATCGGGCTGACGCTCACCACCGTTCCCCTGGTGTTCTGGATGGTCCCGCGCCTGTTCGGGCTCTGGGGCCACGAGGGACAGCTCGGGGGCTACGCCATCGTCCACGCCTTCCTGGGGGTACAGGCGTACGCCATGCTCCTGTTCGGGTTCACGGGTATCGTCCGCATCTTCCGGGCGAAGTGGGAGCACGACCTCTACCACGACTACGACGAGGACGTCCTGCTGGAGGAGATCGGCGACGAGAACATGCGGTTCTGGCGGCGGCGGCTCCGCGTCGGGGTCTTCGGCTACACGCTGTTCTGGATACTCGCGTGGCTCACCGGCCTCTCGCGGTTCGTGACGGTCTACGTGCTCTGAATCGCTTGTTCGTGGACGTCTGGTGGTATTCCGATGGGCGAGGTCGAGCCGTTACAGTCACCGCGAGGGTTTCGAGAGCCCCCGCCCGACCCGGATGTCCGTCCGGCAATCGTACACCCGAACACGGTCCTACGCCCGTCGAGCCCGGTTCGTCCGAGCCAATCGATCGGGTCCCCAGTACCCGACTACACCGGCCACGATCACGAGGAGGGCGACGGCGGCGACGAGGTCCGTGGCGAGCGTGGTCCGGAGGAGTTCGCCCGTCGCGTTGATCGCGAAGTGGAACAGCACGGCCGCGAGCGTGCTCCGGCGAGTGTTGGCGTGGACCCAGGTGTAGAGCACCGAGTAGAGGACGAGGAAGTAGCCGAACAGCCAGAACGCCGGCGTCCCGACCCCGAGCCCGGCCTGGTAGGTCCCCGGCAGGAGGAACAGGGGGAGATGCCACAGCCACCAGGCGACCCCCAGAAGCAGGCTCGCGGCGAGCGCACCGTGTCGGGACAGGAGGCCGTCGAGGACGTACCCCCGCCACCCGAGCTCCTCCGGAAGCGGCCCGAAGACCAGGGTGAAGGCGAGAACGGAGAGCAGCGACCCCGGGTCCCCGAGCAACGACGGGGGCTCGAACCCCGACGGTTCCCCGACGAGTGCGAGGCCGCCGAACGCGACGAGCGTGACTGCCAGGGGGAGCAGGAGGACGACCGCGAGCCACCGCGCCCCGATGCGGGACGGGTCGATCAGCCGTCGCCGGTATTCTCGGCGGTACGCCAGCGGGGCACGGAGCACCAGGCCGACGCCGGCGACGGCCGGGCCGACCCCGCCCACGGCGAACAGGAGAACGCCCGGGAACCCGAACGGGTCCCACCCGAGGAGGGCGAGCGACCCCCACCCGGCCCAGCTAACGCCGTAGGCGAGGAGGAAGTACGCGCGGACCCGGACGGGGTCGCCGACAGCCATGCCGCCCCTTCGAGGCCGCGGGTCAAGAAGTCCCCCGTGACGCTCACCAGGGCTCGCCGCTCGCGAGGTCCACGTCCGAATCCAGCTTCGACGAGGGGCAGATATCCTCCAGGGTGCAGTCCGCACAGTCCGGGGTCCGGGCCGTGCAGGTCTCCCGGCCGTGGCTGATGAGCAGGTGAGTGAACTCCTTCCACTCGGACTCGGGGACGACCTCCATGAGGTCCGCCTCGATGCGCTCGGGACGCTCCTCCTCGGTCAGTCCGAGCCGCCGGGAGATGCGCTGGACGTGCGTGTCGACGACGATGCCCTCGACGACCTCGTGGCCGTGCTGGAGGACGACGTTCGCGGTCTTCCGACCCACCCCCGGGAGGTCCGTCAGCGCCGACATCGTGTCCGGCACCTCGCCGTCGTGCTCCTCGACCAGGATCTCACCGATGCCCTTCAGGTAGCCCGCCTTGCTGTTGTGGAACGTGATCCCGTAGACCTCCTCGGCCAGTTCCGCCTCCTCGGCCGCCGCGTAGTCCGCCGCAGTCGGGTACTTCTCGAACAGCTCCGGGGTGGTGTCGTTGACGCGCTCGTCGGTACACTGCGCCGAGAGCACCACCGCGACCAGCAGTTCGAGCCGGTTCGAGAAGTCGAGCGAGATCTCCGGTTCGGGGTAGCGGTCGTATAGCCGATGGACGGTCTCGTCGGCCTGTACCTCGCGGGAGTCGAGCGGCGTACCCATACGGGACCACCGGGCGTTCGTCCCTTCACCGTGTCGAAAAAACGGGCCGACCCCTACCCGGGCTGGCCCGCGTCGACACTGTTGGCTCGCGCGGTAAACCCCTTCTGGACGAAGGTGCCACAGAGTACCACGGGCAAGACGGGTTCAAACGCCCCGCGACCCACCCGCCGTTCATGCCCGGTCCGGTCTTCCCCCGCGGCGACCGCGTCGACCTCCACCCCATCGAGGAGGCGGACCTGCCGTTCCTGGTCGAACTGATGAACGACCCGGACGTCTGGCGGACCGTCCGGTCCCGCGGCCCCCGAGGACCGACACCAGGAGCGCGAGTGGTGGGAGGGGCCTGACGAGCGCGAGGGGGTCACCCTCGTCGTCGCGGCCGACGGGTGACAGCTGACGGCGTGGCGTCCGGCGCGCGGAACCGCCGAAGACCGAACTCGGTCGCCGACCGAGCGCGGGCATGGACCCGGCCCGCGTCGTCGCCGGACTGGTGGTCATCGGCCTCGCGCTGGTCGTCGGGCTCTGATACGGTCGTGCGTACCTATCTGTAGCGGACTTCGGAACGACCGGTGGTTCGATACCGGTACGACGGACTCGGATCCACGAGTCGGAAACGAATGGCGCACGACCGTATGACACCCACCCGCCGGTCCCGTGTCGGACGGAGGGCGTTCGGGGGAGAGCCCCGGGAGCGGAACGTGTCGCTCATAGGAATTATCGTAGCGGGCCGGAGGATTCGACCCGCCGACGAGGGTCGAGCGGCGTGGCCCTGGGACGAGACGGTATGAGTAACGACGATAACCCCTATCGGAGCCCGAGTTCGCGCCCGAGGACGACGTGCTGTATCTCGCTGGTTCCCTCGCCGATCTCCATGAGCTTGGCGTCGCGGTAGAACCGCTGGGGGCTGAAGTCCTCGGTGTAGCCGTAGCCACCCAGCACCTGGACGGCCTCCTCGGCGACCTCCCGCGAGACCTCGCTGGCGTCGAGCTTGGCGAGCGAGGACATCCGCGTGGTGTCCATCCCCTCGTCGTACTGCCAGGCTGCCTTGTGGGTCAGCAGGCGGGCCCGCTCGATCTTCCGGTCCATCGAGACGACCTTGTCCCGGATGGCGTCGAACGTCGAGATGGGCTGGCCGAACTGCTCGCGCTCGTTCGCGTAGGCCTTCGCGGCCTCGTAGGCCCCCTGTGCGAGCCCGGTCGAGAGCGCGGCGATGGAGATCCGCCCCCCCTCGAGGGTCTTCATCGTCTGTTCCCAGCCCTCGCCCACCTCGCCGAGCAGGCGGTCCTCCGGTATCCGCAGGTCGTCGAACTGGAGTTCGCAGGTGGGCGAGGCGTTCAGCCCCATCTTCTCCCACACCGCCGAGACCTCGAACCCGTCGTCGTCGGGGTCGACGATGAACGTCGAGATGCCGTCGTAACCCGCACCCGGGTCCGTGACGGCCTTCACCAGCACGGAGTTCGCGACGTTCGCGTTCGTGATGAACTGTTTCGTCCCGTCGATCACCCACTCGTCGCCCTCCCTCTCGGCCACCGTGTCCATGTTCGAGGCGTCCGAGCCGCTGCCGGGTTCGGTGAGCGCCCACGCGCCGATCCCCTCGCCGCTGGCGAGCGGGGCGAGCCACTCCTCCTTCTGTGCCTCGGTGCCGAACGCCTCGATCGGCTTCGTGCCGAGCGAGGTGTGGGCCGCGAACGAGAGGCCGATCGAGCCCGAGACCCGCCCGAGTTCCTCGGTGACGAGGGCGTACATCAGCTGGTCGCCGCCCGCGCCGCCGTACTCCTCGGCGACCGGGATCCCCATCAGGTCGAGCTCGCCCAGCTCCTCGAACACCTCGGCCGGGAAGCGGTGCTCGTCCTCGATCTCCTGGGCGATCGGCTCGATCTCCGCCTCGGCGAACTCCCGCAGGGTCTCCCGGATCATCCGGTGTTCGCTGGGCAGGCCGAAGTCCATGCCCGTCCGTTCGGTCAGAGCGCGATAAATCCTCCGGGGCCACCCCGAACGACGGCCAGGAGACGGTCAGCGACGACCGAACCGGGAGTCCGTCTTGGTGACCGCCTTCTCCGGGTTCGACGACATCCCTCCCCCGGAGTCGGCCATGACCCGTTTCGCCCCCGCGACGGCGACGAACACCCCGAGTAGGACGACGACCGCCCACGAGAGCACGGCCGTCAGCTCGCCCATGTAGGTGAACGCCCGGACCGTCCCGCCGAACACGAGGCCGATCCCGACGACCGCCCACAGATACCCCATCGTCGATCCCATCTCCGGTATCCGTTCGCCGAGATGTGGAAAAAACGATAGCATCGGCTCCGTATCTGAGTGGTGCCCTCGCGTTCTCCGTCGCCTTCGGGGTAGTCGCGGTCGTCTACGGAGTCGCCCGTCGAGGTGCACCGGAAGCGGATGCGGCGTAGTCGAGTCGTACGGACGGTCCTAACGATCTACCGGCGATCGCCTCCGCCTACGACGCGGCCTACCGGGCCGCCGAACGCGGCGAGCGTGTCGAACCGTAGTCACGCCCGGACCGTGCCGCAGCACGGCGCTCTCGGGACGTAATCGGGGGACGAAAGGCAGGCGAGGGGCCGGGACGGGAGTCGGCCGGGCACCGGGCGGCCCGGCGTCGTGTGGCGCGGAATCCGTGATTTGCCTCTGCGACGAGAAAAGCGTCGCGTCGGCAGTCGTTCCTAATCCGGGCTCCGGTATAAACCCTCGGCTCTCTCCCCGCGAGACCGGCGTCCGGGTCGACCCGACGGCCGGTCGACCCGGGCCCCGCTACGCCTCGATGCCGAGCTCGGTCGCGATGGCCGCCTGGAGGTTCTCGAGCTCGGCGTCGAGGTTCCTGCTGAAGAACCGCTCGACGCCGGGAACGCGTCCGTCGACCACGAACCGGTTCCGGAGGCTCGTCCGCTCCCCGTCGAGCCCGGTCAGTTCGTGCTCGCCGACCACGCGGAACACCTTCGAGCGGCCGACGAACCGGACGAACCGCGGCGGGTCGACCTCCTCGTCCTCGGTGTCGACGGCGATCGTCCGGTTTATCACCGGAATCGGGAGGCGGACGTGCCACCGGGCGGTGTTCTCGCCGGTCACCTCGAACTCGTCGACGACGCTTATCGGGCGGGCCCGCTTCTCCGGGTCCGCGATGAACGCCCAGACGTCCTCCCGGGGGGCGTCGAACTCGAACGTCCGCTCGACTCTGACGGTCATGGCCGACCCACGGGCGGGGGAGGAATAGTTACTGCGGAGTGACGCGCCAGGTGGTCGAGCGGGCCCGGCCCCACTTCTCGATGTCCACGTCCTCGGACTCCTCGGCGAGGCGCGGCAGCCGAGCGCCGACCTGCTTGGCGGTCATCCCCACCCGCTCGGCGATGTTCTTCGCGCGGAAGTAGCGCTCGCCGGCCGACACGCTCTCGCGAAGGTACGACAGGATGCGCTCGTCTTCCTCGCTGATCTCGGTCATGCCCCGGGGTAGGGTTCGGACGCCCTTAACCGTTCCTCGTGGTGGCGGTCGCCGGTCACGGGCCAGGGGGGATCCGTCGGTCAGTCGTAGACGTGGACGACGGTCACGAGCACCGCGGCCGCGACCATCGCGAGCGCGAACGCCCAGCCCGAGGAGACCTGGTCCCCGCCCACCGCGAACACGTACATCCCGAGCGCACCCACGAGGCCGAGGGTGCCGAACAGGAGGCTCAGCCCCAGGGACATGTCCCCCGTGCTTCCGGTCTGCGTGGCCATACGGGCGACACCGACAGCACGCACTTAACACCGCCGCTTCCGCAGAGCGACCCTCAGGGCGTCAACCGCACGACTGCGGAGTGGGGAGAGGTCACCGACGAGCGGACGCCCATCGACACCGCGTTCCCCGTCTACAACCCGAAGACGGCCCCCTACGCCATCACGGAGGTCGGCTACACGATCCGGATGAACGGCATCACGGTCGGCGAGGGTGCGAGCGACCGGGAGTACCTGATCGAGGGCGGGACGACCGAGAACGTCTCGACGCTGACCACCATCGACAACGACCGCCTCGACGAGTGGTGGGTGAGCCATCTCCGGAACGACCAGGTGACCGAGCTCCGAATCGACTTCTACGCGAGGATCGAACTCCCCGGCGGGACCGAGGTCCGCTCGACGCGAACGGCTCGGACGACGGGAGCGCGACGGCGACTCCGACGTCCACTCCCACGCCGACCGAGGGTGGGGGCTCCTCTCGCTGACACTGCCGGACGCCCGCGTCGCGGGCTGAGATCCGACCTCTCGCACGGACGGGTGTGACTGCTCCGGCCGTCCGTGGTGGCGAATAGCTTCACGAAGGCACGTCCGACGGTATCAGGAGATCGTGACGTAGTCCGAGTCCTCGTCGAGCGCGAGATTGGTCGCGATCTCGGCGTTCCGGACGGCGTACTGGGCGGTCTGCTGGAGGCTGACGAGCACCTCCCGGACCTGGAGGAGGTCCTTGTTGTCCATCTCGGGGAGTTCGGCGAGCATCTCCCGCTCGCGGTCCTCGATCTCGCGGAACAGCCGCTTGACCTCGATCGCGATGTCGTAGTCGCGCTCGACGGCCGCGCGCACGCCGAGTTCGGTGATCTCGTTGACGGCGTCGGTGAACTCCCGTATCTGGCGCATCGTCGCGCTGTCGACGTTGAGCGTGTGGCCCTCCGTCTCGAGGACGATCTCGGCGATGTCCTCGGCGTTGTCCGCCGTGAGTTCGAGGTTCTTCGCGATCGACCGGTAGCCGATGAGCGGGAAGCCGTCGTCGAGCCCGACCGCCCGGGCGAGGTTCGGGTTCTGGTAGGCGGTGAAGATCAGCCTGAGCAGGAGGACGAAGATCTTGTTCGCCTGCCGCTCGCGATTGAGAGCGCGCTGGGCGAGGTCCGGGTTGCCGTGTGCGAGCGCCTTGATCGCCTCGTTGCGCATCGTCGACCCCGTCGACTCCAGCCGCAACAGGAGGTTGTCGAGCGTGAAGTCCTCCGGGTCGACGCTACACCGGATGGCGATGCGCTCGGGGGTCTCCTCGATGACGCCCAGCCCCATCAGCTGCGTCTCGGCGTTGTAGACCGCGTTGATGGTCGAGGAGTCGAGCATCCCGCCTTCCTCGGCCTGTACCTCGATGACCCGCCGGCCGAGCACGTACTGGGCGAGGATGGCCCGCTCGACCGCGTCGGCGTCGAGCTCGCCAGCGTGGATGATCGCCTCGCTCTCCTCCTGCTGGACCGACTCGGGCATCACCGTCAGCGTCCCCTTCGAGCCGATCCGGAGCGACACCTCGTCGCCCTTCTCCACGTCCTGTGCCTTGGCCCACTCCGCCGGCAGCGTCATCGCCAGCGTCGACGGGCCGAGCCGCTGGACCTTCCGCGTCTCCATACTCGATCGATTGTCCTTGCATGACCTTAATCTTCACTATACGAAATAGGACGAACACGCCATTCATTATACTCACTGCGACCGTTCGGGCACCCGAGCCCCGTTCCTACACGACCTTCACCATCCGCCGCTCGAACCGGCCCACGCGGACGCGCTCCCACCCCCTCAGTTCCTCGTCCAGGTCGGGGTCGCCGGTGTCGACCCGGAGCACCCCCGTGTCGTCGAGTTTCGACCGGGAGGCGACGACCTCCACCTCCGACTGCCGGATCACGTCTGGGGATATCTGCGGGTTCCCGCGGCCGAAGACGAATCCCTGCCCGCCGATGGGTGAGATGACGACCACGTTCCGCCCGCCGAGGTGGTCGAGGATGTCGGACTCGCTCGCGTCCCGGACGAGCACCTCGCCGTCGCGCCAGACGTCCACGCCGAGCGGGGTCCCCTCGAAGCCGAGTTCGCGTTTCACCGACGCCAGCGTCGACCCCGGCCCGAGCACGTACGTCGTTCCCCGGTCCTCGCGGGCGTCCTCGGCGACGCCCTCGGCGAGCTGTTCGACGGTCCCGCCTCCCACTTGCTTCGAGGACTGGAGGTCCTCGCCGACGGGGACCTCCGCCAGCGCCCGCAGCTCGGTGTGGACCTCCCCGCCGCGGTAGGCGTCCTCGTCGATGTCGTTCACCTCGCGGGTCTCGGTCGCGTCGAAGACGACCGCCAGCCGGCCGGCCGCTCGCGGGGTGACCGCGAACACGGAGGAGTAGACCTTCACCCCCGCGGGGACCCCGAGCATCGGCGTTTCGACACCCAGCCCCGAGAGCGTCTCCGCCACGTCGACGGCCGTCCCGTCGCCGCCGACGAACAGCACGAGGTCGACGCCCCGTTCGACGAACGCCCGGACGGCCTCGCGGGTGTCCTCACTCGCCGTCTCGCCGACGCCGTCGCCCTCCGGACCACCGACGACCGCCGGATCGAACCCCGCCTCGCGGGCCTCGTCCTCGCCCATCCGGCCGCCCCAGGCGAGGAGTTCGAGGTCCTCGCCGAGACCCGCCGCCCGCTCGCGGAGTGCTACCAGCGCGTCCACGGCCCGCCCCGGTGCCCGCGGCTCGGCACCGCGCTCGACGGCCTCCTCGACCTTTCCATCCGTGCCCTTCAGGCCGACCCGTCCGCCCATCCCGGCGATGGGGTTGACGACGACCCCGATGCGGCGCATATCCGGGGGTTCCGGCCGGGCGGGGAAAACCCTCCCGGAGCCGCCGGACCGGTCCGAGACTCCCTCGGCAGTCCGGCCCCCCGAGCCACCCCGGAAGGAATAAACCACCACCCGCAGAACCCGCAGTTATGTACCTCCCGCTGCAG
>JAZKST010000067.1:0-15104 GCA_036625905.1 Haloarculaceae archaeon | reverse complement strand
GCAGCGGCCGCTCGAAGGGCTGGCCGTGCCACCGCTCGGTGATGGCCGGCGAGGACGGCCCCAGCCCGAGGCGGAACCGTCCGTCCGAGACATCGTGGAGGGTGAGCGCGGTCTGTGCGAGCATCGCGGGCGAGCGGCCGAACGGGGAGAAGACGTCGTCCGAGAGGCCGATCCCGTCGGTCCGGTCGGCGACGACCGCCAGCACCGTGGCCAGGTTCCAGCCCGTCGCCTCGCCCATCGAGAAGCGGTCGAACCCCAGCTCCTCGGCGTGGACGGCCAGGTCGGCGACCGACCCTGGGGTGTCGTGGTCGGGCGTGCTCGCGATGACGTCGATGTCGAACTCCCGCGTCATGGGTCCGGGTGACCCGGGGTCGACTAATACGTTCGGGGAACGCGGCGCCACGGCTATCGGGTCGGTTCGCGTGCGGAAAGAGCGTCGGAAGGGCGACCGCGCCGTCGGTGTACGTAGAGCCCGTGTTAGTGTACGTAGAGCCCGTGTTCCTCTCGTGCGTGCGCGAGGAGCTCCTCCGTCGAGCCGAAGCCCTCCCCGCAGCTGCACCGGTGGTGGGACGTCCGAGGTGTCTGGCGTGTCGCCATCACACCGCGGTATCCTCACCGATCGAGTATACCGTTTTCTCACGAACAGGGTGAGGAGGTCGTCGAACCGGAACTCCCGGTGGAGTCGGAAGGCGTCGTGGAGGTGGTCGGCGCCGGGGTCGTAGTCCGCCCGCGCGGGGGTGTGCTCGTCCCAGGGCTGGATACCGGCCGCGGTGAGCCGTTCGGCGAACCCAGGTTCGTCACCGAGGGGGTGGTTCGGGAGGACCGGCGAGGGTCCGAAGGAACTCGCTCTCCAACCCCCGCGGCCCGTACGTCGAACCCCTCGACCGCTATCTCCGGTGGTGCCTGTCGGTCTCGCACTCGACGGTGACCGACGTGACGACCGACGGTGGCGTCCGGGTGGTGTGGATACGGCCCGACGGCGACCCGTACCCGGGAGTGAGCGTGGACGTCACGCTTCGCGTCGAGGGACTCGGGAGCACGGATCTCTCGGCCGGTCCGGGCGCCCAACAGCTCCGGAATCGGGACGGAGGGTGACCGTTCCGGGTGACCGCCCGAGGACTCCAGGGGATCCGGGAAGCGGCCCACGGGCTCACGGGCGGAGTCGGGCCGCGCTGTTCCCACTCGCGGGCAGGGCGCGCACGAGGGAACAGAGGTGCGGATGAGACCACAACGACCCGTTGTAGTCCGTCGAACGTCACGTTTTATCGAGCGGTGCCGATGTTAACTATTGTCACTCAAAAGCACCAGCATATGAGTTTAAAGCCCGTTACGGGGTTATTTTCAGTTTCTGAAAACACCGTTATGGTCGCGTTTCACCGACGGCAAAATTCGCGCCTAGGTAGTAACAAGCGATTAACTATTCCCGTAGAGGTCGGTGGTAGTCGTATGCGAACTGGGGAGAGCGACGAAACAGGGGGGAGGGCCGACGCCTCCGAGGAGGCGACGGCCCGTACCGGCGACGGGGATGGGGACGCGATCGCGGACGGGAGGGGCGCAACCGTCCACGCCGTGAGCGATCACGCTGCCACCGAACCCGTGGTTCCCGACGCAGAGACGCCCTCCACCGAGGAAGACACCGCCTCCACGTCCGGAGCGAACATCCTCGTCACGCCGGACGACGAGGCGACGCCCGTGATTAGCGTCGTCATGCCGACGATGGACGAGGAGGAGGGGATCGGGGAGTGTATCGACCGTATCATCGAGGGTGCGACCGCGCTCGGGCTCCCGACGGAGATCGTCGTGAGTGACTCCTCGTCCGACCGGACGCCGGATATCGCCCGCGAGCGGGGCGCCCGAGTGATCAGTCCAGACAGGCCGGGGTACGGCTACGCGTACCGCTACGCGTTCGCCCGGGTCCGCGGCGAGTACGTGGTGATGGGTGACGCCGACACCACCTACGACTTCTCGGAACTCCCGCGACTGTTCGAGCCCGTACTCGAGGGCGAGGCGGACATGGTCATGGGGAGCCGGCTGGAGGGGGAGATCCTCCCGGGGGCGATGCCCCCGCTCCACCAGTACGTGGGTAACCCGCTGCTGACGAAGTTCCTCAACGTCTTCTACGGCGCGGGGGTCTCGGACGCCCACAGCGGCTTCCGCGTGTTCCGGACGGACCTGCTCGACGAGCTCGATCTCAGGACCGACGGGATGGAGTTCGCCAGTGAGATGGTGATGGACGCGAGTGCACGCGGGTTCCGGATCGCCGAGGTACCGATCACCTACCACGAGCGGAAGGGGGAGGCCACCCTGGAGAGCTTCCGCGACGGCTGGCGCCACGTGCGGTTCATGCTGATGAACGCGCCGGGCTACCTCTTCTCCGTCCCGGGGGCGCTGATGCTGCTCTTCGGCGGGCTGATGATGGGGCTCTCGGCGTTCGGCGTCGAGCCCGGCGGCGTGACGTTCGGCCCCCACACGATGATCGCCGGGAGCCTGCTGGTGGTCGTCGGCTACCAGACGGCGATACTCTCGCTGTTCTCGACGGTCGCCGCCGATCCCATCCGGACGCCGACCGATCCCCTGACGAGGTGGATACAGGGTAGCTTCAGTCTCGAGCAGGGTGCGACACTCGGAGTCGCCCTGTTCGCGGCCGGCGCCGCGTACGGGACCTACCTCCTGTACAGCTGGGTCACGAGCGGCTTCGGCCCCGTCCCGTTCGCCGCGGTGAACATGGTGGCGTTCACGCTGGTCGTCGTCGGCGTCGAGACGGTGTTCGCCTCGTTCCACCTGAGTGCGCTCGCGGACGCACGGGACTACTCGGACGCGGGGCTGACCGCCGACGAGGAGACGGGGTGAGTCGACGTGCGAATCGCCTACGTCTACGACGCGGTCCATCCGTGGGTGACGGGTGGGGTCGAGAAGCGGCTCTGGGAGCTGTCGACCCGGCTCGCCCACGAGCACGACGTCCACTGGTACGGGCTCAAGTACTGGGACGGACCCCCGGTCCGCGAGGAGTCGGAAGTGACGCTCCACGGCGTCGACGACCCGCCGGCAGACCTCTACACCGACGGCCGGCGCTCGATCCCGGAGGCGCTGTCGTTCGCGGGGAAGGTCGCCCGACCGCTCGCCCGCGAGGAGTTCGACGTCATCGACTGCCAGGAGTTCCCGTACTTCCCGGCGTTCTCGGCGAAGCTCGCGTCCGTGCTCGACGACTCGACGATGTTCCTCACCTGGCACGAAGTGTGGGACGACTACTGGTACGAGTACCTCGGCCGGCTCGGGTTCGCCGGTCGACTCGTCGAGCGGCTGGCGAGCCGTCTGCCGGACGCCCACATCGCGGTCTCCGAGCGGACCAGCCGCGACCTCGGCTCGATCGGCGTCCACGACGCCGCGCTCGTCCCGAACGGGATCTCGCTGGAGACCATCGAGGGGGTCCGGCCGGCCGAGGAGCCGATCGACGTGCTGTTCGTCGGCCGGTTCATCAAGGAGAAGAACCCCCAGCTCGTCGTCGAGGCGCTGGCCGAACTCGACCGCCCGGTCGATGCGACCCTCGTCGGCGAGGGGCCGGAGTACGAGGCGGTCCGCCGCCGCGCCGACGAACTCGGCGTCGAGGTCTCGATGCCGGGGTTCCTCGAGTCCTACGAGGACGTGCTCGCGGCGATGAAGGCTGCCGACAGTTTCGTGCTGCCGTCCCGTCGCGAGGGGTTCGGCATCACGGCCCTGGAGGCGCTCGCCTGCGGGACGCCCGTCGTCACGCTGGACCACCCCCAGAACGCCGCCCGAGACCTCGTGACCGACGGTGTAACGGGGGCGGTCTGTGAGTCGACGCCCCGGTCGCTCGCGGCGGGCATCGACCGCGCTCGCGGGCTTTCGGCCGCGGACTGTCGGGCTGCCGCCCACCCGTACGACTGGGACCGGATCGCCCAGCGCGTCGAGCGCGTCTATCGGCACCGCGAGGGCCTCTCCACGGCGTACTGGGACGACGAGGCGGACTTATTGTCGTACAACACGGACGCGGTCTGAACGGCGAGGCGACCCCACTCCTACCGAGACCGCTCGTCGACCGGTCCCGGGTGAGGTCCGGAGGATCACCGCGACGGATCGCCCCTCCCGAACGCCCGGTGCTCCGGGTGGCACTCACCGGTCGGGTCCCCGTCGGTGCTGTCGCCGGATGGCGACTAAATATATCATATCCGTCAATAATGGCATTAGATAGCGTCGACGTCCAGTACGGCACTTTCTCGTCCTTTCGAGTATTTTTCGGCTCGAATTATGAGGAACACATCACGTTAAGTACGGCTGCGGACGGAGGATAGAGCGCATACGATGGGATGGGGAAAGGATGCACCTGGAGAGCGGGAGCTCTCTCGACGGACGTTCATTGCACTGACCGGCACGGCCGCCGCAGCGACGGGGACCTGGTTCCAGTTGTCGGACGACGACCCCGAGCAACCGGACCGGAACGACGGATCGGCCGCGGAGACGGAATCGAAAGCCAACGCGGAGACGGAGGTATCGGGGTTCGGATACGGGGGGACGCCCGTCGTCGAGTCGGGATCGGCCGAGGGGCTGGCCGCGACCACGACCGCGACGACTACGGGGACGATCCTCGCCACACCGACGGAGACGGCGACCCCGACGGAGACGGCGACCCCGACGGAGACGGCGACCCCGACGGAGACGGCGACCCCGACGGAGACGAAGGGCGGCCCCGGTAACGGGGGCGGCAACGGTGGAGGTAACGGGGGCGGCAACGGGGGTGGGAAGCCGACGCCGACACCCATGCCCACCGATTCACCGACGCCGACGGATTCACCCACACCGACCTCAACGCCAACGCCGACGTCAACGCCAACGCCGACGTCAACACCAACGCCGACACCCATACAGGAACCGTTCCGAGACACCCCGGCTACCATTCCGGGTCGAATCCAGGCGCAATACTACGACACCGGCGGGGAGGGGGTCGCTTATCACGATACCGACCCGCAGTGGGAGGGCCGCCCGGAGTCCGATACGCTCCGCGGCGACACCCGCGTGGATCTTCAGGCCACCTCCGACGTGTCCGGGGAATACAACGTCGGGCGATTCGTCCAGGGCGAGTGGCTCGAATACACCGTCGAGCCGGAGCCCGGCACTTACGATCTCGAACTCAGAGTCGCGACCCCCCGCGACGATCGCCAACTCCGGATCGAACTGGATGGCGAGACCCTCCGGACCGTCGATATCCCGAACACCGGCGGCTGGAACGAGTACCAAACGGTCACCGTCCAGGACGTCAGTACCGACGCCGATCGGACCGCCGTCCTCCGGGTCGAACCCGTCAACTCCGGGATCGACGTCAACTGGCTCGAATTCGAGAACACGGAGGACTCGCCGACGCCGACCGCCACGCCAACGCCGACGCCGACGGATTCACCCACACCGACGCCGACGCCGACGTCAACGCCAACGCCGACGCCGACGTCAACGCCAACGCCGGACGGTGACGACGACGATTACGGCGAGCAGGGTTACGGGGAGTACGGCTACGGCGGCGTCGTGTAGTCCCCCTGAACGAGCCGCATACGTCCGTTCGGAACCGAGCGGGGGACAACCGTCTCCCGCGGAGAGGGAGTTCGTCGATCGCTCTTCGCGGACTACGGAACCGGGAGGAAGAGCACGGAGACGTTCAGGACGACAGCGGCGCCCCACGGCAGTGTGAGTCCGAGCGGGACGGCCCACCGCTCGGCCTCGGGGAGTAGCCGCCAGCCGATCAGCGCGAGCGCGAGCACCGGGAGCTTCGCGAGGAGGAGCCCGACGGGCCCGAGCGCCGCCAGTGCCAGCCGTCCGATCGGGTTGACCTCGGAGAACCCCATCGCCAGCCCGTAGTCGGTCAGTCCCACGTCGAGCAGCATAGC
The DNA here is from genome assembly GCA_036625905.1 of Haloarculaceae archaeon. Classification (GTDB taxonomy): domain Archaea; phylum Halobacteriota; class Halobacteria; order Halobacteriales; family Haloarculaceae; genus Salinirubellus. The sequence continues at coordinate 9,210 of JAZKST010000067.1, read as the reverse complement.
GGCCACCGCGAGGGCCCAGAGCGCCGACTCCACCGACCGGCCGCGGCGGAGCCGCCACCTGAGCCTGCCCGGCCAGTCGGCGGGGGCATCCGACGCGTTCGAGGAGTGGACTGACATGTGAGGTGCGGTCGCTCGTCGTTCTACCGATGATTTCAGCGGTACTTTTATCTGTCCTTTCTCGTTCCCTGGGCGAGCCCTCTACGCCACGTATCGGGTGTTCTCCGATCCATCGCCGACCGTTCGTCCGGTCGGAATTCGTCGCCACGGCTCTCGTCTCTGCCAAAAGCGCCAAGTCACCCGCTCCTGTAGCGGACGGTAGTGTCCAATCGTACGTCCGACGAGGGTGTCCGGGGGGTGGTGAGGACGTGGCTGGCCGCGACCGGCACGCTCGTCTCGTTTCCGATGCTCCCGCTCGTGGTCCTCTTAGCGAGCGAGGGGTCGCTCTACGGGGGATTCGGGGGAATCGCGCTCTGGGGATACGTCGCGACCGCCGCGGTCTGTGTGCTCGCGCCGCTCAGGTTCCCCGAGGAGCTGGCGGTGAGCCGGGCGATCGTCGTGCTCCCCGTCTTCCGACTGGTCGACCTGACGATGCCGACGTTCGACGGCGGACCGCACGTCCGGGTCGTCATCGTCTACGTCATCCTCGCCGTGGCCGTCGGCGTACTCGTCGCTCGTGCCCACCCCCGGTGGGCCGATTTCCAGCGACCGGAGCTCCTCTGGCTCCCCGCGATGCTCCCGATCGCGGTCGGGCTCGCCTACGCGGGGTACCTCTTGGTCGGCACCGCACCCACGCTCGCCACGACCCTCGCCGCCGACGCGACGACCACCATCCTCGTGGTGGTGCTCGTGGCACTCGTCGAGGAGCCCGTGTTCCGCGGTGCACTCCAGGGCCGTCTCCAGGAGCGGCTCACCCCGGCGGTCGGGCTCGTCGTCGCGTCGGTGGTCTACGGTGCGATGCACGCGGCGCTCTCACCCGAGGCGGCCGCCTTCGGCCTCGTCTCCGGGCTGGTATTCGGCCTCGTCTACTGGTACTGGGACAGCATCGCGCTGCCGACCCTGCTCCACGCCCTGGTCGGCGTGCTCGCTCACACCGTCGTCCCGCTCTGATACGGACTGTTGTAACGATTTACCGCCGATCGCGGAACCCCATGCGAGCGATCGGCGGTAAAAGACTACAACAGTCCTATGAGGGCCGTCGGCCCCACGCCGGTCACTCGAGGACGCGGAAGCTCGCGAACAGCACGTACGAGAGGAACGTCAGCAGGAGTGGCACGATCACCACCAGGAGTTCGTCGAGATACGCCCTGACCCACGACTCCTCGGGCTCGCGGCTCACCCGGACGAGGTCGTAGAGGACCAGCGTCGCCAGCAGCGTGACGATGACGATGAGCGCGCCGGTACCGAGCCCGTACGGCAGTGACGAGTCGAGTGCGGTGTCGAGCCCGGCGAGGCCGACGTCGAGCGGGACCCCGGTCGGGGCGGTCACACCGGCTCACCCCCTGCGTGCCGCCCCCCCGTTGAGCTGCGGGCTCGCGTGCCGATCGGACCCGCGACGGTGTGGGACCGGAGAACGGGGACGGTCCGCACCGTCGACGTGATCTTCGGTAGTCTCGACGGGGTCACTACCCGTGGTTCGGGTACGGACGACAAAGTTCTGACGGCCTCCTCGCCGTCGTGGGTCCGCGGTCGGCGGTGATCACGGGTGCTTCGCTCCCGGTGCTAGCGGGATGTCCCTCAGCAGCGACGTGAACGCGTCCCGTGGCGCGCTGGCGGCGTACAGGTCACAGTCCGTCAGGCTCGGCGCTATCTCCTCCGAGCCGGTCGCGGGTATCTCGTACTCGGCCCCCGAGTCGAGGTACGCGTACCTGTTCAGGAACGGGTGGTCGGAGATCCAGTTGCCGAGCAACGCGGCGGAGCGAGCGGCGGCCGCGGGATCGACGCTCTCGAGCCCTCGCTCGTCGCCACTCGGTCGGAGGAACACGCACGTCGAGAGGCTCGCACGGTCGGCGACCGGGGCCAGCTCCCCGGCATCCAGTACGGTTCCGCCGACGTTCACTCCCGGCACCCGGTGTTTGAGATGCCCGAGTATCCGTCGGGTCCCCTCGGGGATCGCCGACCGATACCACCCGTTCAGAACCCGCCCGACGGCTCCCCGTTCCTCGTCGTAGAGCGGCGAGTCCCGGCGAAAGCGAACCGGTCGCGGGAGGCCGTATACCTTCCCGTCGCGGACGAAGACGATCTCGTCCGACAGCAGCGACCACCCGTCCCGTCTGGCGAGCTGTACGGCGGTCGTCGTCTTGCCGGACTGTGGCGGCCCGAAGAGGAGCATCCCCCGACCGTCCGGGTCGCGAACGCCGGCTGCGTTGAGGAGGTGTGGTCCACCAGACGGTAGTGCCTGGGTGAGGAGCGCCTGGATCAGTTCCTCGGGGTCGCCGACCCGGAAGAACTGCTTCGTGTAGGTGAACTCGAAGCGCTCACCGGTCCGGTGAAGGCTCGCCCGGATCCCGGGCCCCAGGTCGAGCGTGAGCCGCCGGTCCGACTCCCAGACGAAGTCCCCGAAACGCTCCCCCTCCGGCTCGCCGTTCCGGTACGCCCCGACGACGATATCCGGGCTGTCGACCCGGTCGACCCGGAACGGGGCCAGGCGGTCGAGGTCGTACCCCGAACGGACCTCCAGAAAACCGTGGATACGGTACCCCCGTTCCCCACTCATCCCTGCCGACCGGTACAGGGTATGTACACATATGTCCTTCTACTGTGCGGTCGGTAGGACACCGGGCCGAACCCTCCGGTCCGGCGGTCGGGGCCTGCTACGGTTCAGTTTCGGCGGCGGTGCGGGCCCGCAACGAACCGAGCACCTCGTTGACCAGGTACCCGAACTCCCCGTCCGTCACGGGCTCGGCCCCCTCCTCGATCGCGGCCACGAACGCCCCACATTCCACCCGTAACGGCTCTCGTTCCCGTGTCCGGACCAGTTCGAACCGTCGCTCCCCGCCGTCGAACCGGTACAGTTCCCGATCGGTCCAGCAGAACGTCTCGTCCTCGAACGCCACGAGCATGGACCGCGACTCGTTCGGGGAGACCCGGTTCACGCGGACGTCGAACGTCGCGCCGCCGCCGAACTCGAGGGCGCCCGAGATCAGATCCGTACCCCCGGTGAGCGCGAGCTCCCCGTGGACCGAGACTCGTTCCGGACGCTCGCCGAACAGCCCACACGCGATCGAGACGGGATGGCTGACGAGGTCGAGCAGGATGTCCTCGTCGAACGCACCGAGCTTCTCCCACGCGAACGCGACCGACCGAACGGACCGCTCTTCCGCCCGCGATAGGATCGGGCGGAGTAGCGGATGATGGAGGAAGACGTACCCGACGAAGAGTACCCGCCCGGACTCCAGAGCGAGGTCCCGGAGCGACTCCGCCCGTTCGAGGGTCGACGCGAGGGGCTTCTCGACGAAGACGTGCTTGCCGGCCTCGAGAGCTGCCCTGGCCAGTTCGTAGTGGGTGTCGATCGGGGTCGCGATGACCACGGCGTCGATGGACGGGTCCTCCAGTATCGATGCGTACTCGGTCGTGACGCCGATACCGGGGTAGTTCGTCCGTAGCCACTCCTCGTTGTCCGTCGCACCGTCGTGACAGCACATCACTACGTCCCCCGTTTCGACGAGGTTCCTGACGAGGTTCTTCCCCCAGTTACCGATACCGACGACCGCGATAGAAACCATGTCCGATGGTCGAGGGCGATCGGAATATGCTTTCCGCGGCGGGAGGCCGATCGGCGGGGTCCGACGCGGGGACGAGTCGCACGGTCGGTCGTCCTCGCTCGGCGACAGCTCTCGAAGGGGACTCGTACTGTCGGCCGTGGGAGCGGGACGCGAGTCACACCCCCCCACACGGACGGTCGTCGTCTTCTACCGGTAAATCGTCAGGATCGTCCGTATCAGTACTCCGTCCCTTTCCGGGCGCGCTGGCCCGTCTCGAAGTGGTGTTTCTCGTTGCGGACGTTCGTGACGAGATCGGCGTGGTCGTAGAGGTATTCGGGCTTCGAGTGGCTCCCCGAGAGCACGAGTTCCAGGGGATCGGGCTTCGACTCGACGAGGTCGGTCACGTCGTCGGGGTCGAGCAGCCCCTGGTCGACGGCGTACAGCACCTCGTCGAGTATCAGTACGTGCATCCCCTCCTCCGGCGGGCCGTCCGGGTCGAGCGGCTCGGTCAGGTCCGCCTCGCCCGCCGCCGCGAGCAGTTCGCGGGTCCGTTCCAGGCCGGCCCGGGCCTCCGACTCGTGGTCGCGGTCGTCCGACCCGTCGTTCATCGAGTGCCAGCCGTAGTGCCCGAGGTTCTCGAACGAGTACCCGGGGATCGCGGCGATGGCGTTGTACTCCCCGCGGACCGGTTCGACGGAGGAGGCTCCGCCCTTCATGAACTGGAGTACGTGGACGCGGTAGCCGTGGCCCGCGGCGCGGAACCCCATCCCCAGCGTGGCCGTGGTCTTCCCCTTGCCGTCGCCCCACCAGACCTGCACCCGGCCGAACGCCTCGGGGGCGCTCGGGACGATCTCGCGGGCGTCGGGGCGGACGCCACGGCCGGGCGTGTTCGAGAGCTGCGTCGAGGTACCGTCGGTGTCGTCGGTGCGGTCGATGTTTTCGGTATCGTTCGTCATGGGTTCTCGTGTGTCGTCTCGCTCGCCGGGCACAAAATGTCTCGCCGGACGCACGGTATCCTCGCGGCAACGGTGTGCCGGGTTCCGCTCGACCGTCCGGGACGGACGTGCTCGGCGAGCCGGGCGAACGATCGGTCGAGACGTCCTGGGGTGAGCTCCGTGCGGCCGCCCCGGAGGTGCTGGTGATCGCGCCCTGTGGCCTCGACGAGTCGGAGACGGCCGCTCGCCTGGTCGAACTGGCCGACCGGTAGACCGTCGTGACAGTCCGTATCAGTCGTCGTGTTCGCGGCCGTGTCCGGTGGGCAGCTCCGTCCCGAAGTCGTCGACCGGGAGCACGGAGTAGTCGACGGTGAGCGTATCCCGCGTCGCCCGTATCTTGCCGACGAACGTGCTTATCTCCTCCAGGGACCCCTCGAGGACGAACAGCTCCATGCAGTAGTGGTCGCCGACGTGGTTGTGGACGTTGGAGGTGACGAGCGACTCGTGCTCGTGTCGCAGGCGCATCATCCGCTCCTCGGCGTTCGAGGTCTCGTAGCTGAACAGTACCGTCACGACCCCGAGGAGCGGCCGACCCTCGAGTTTGCGGTCCTCGAACTCGCCGAGCAGGTTCCGGGCGGCCTCGCGGACGACCTCCGAGCGGCCGGTGTAGCCGTGGCCCTCGGCGAACTCGTCGATCCGCTCCAGGAGCGACTCCGGCATCGAGACGCTGACGACGGTCATGTATTAACTCTCGGGCCCTGAGATATTAGAAGTTAGTATCCCGGTCGACCACGGGCACGCCGGCGTCCGGCCCCTGCGGTCCGATATGCCGTGAACTCGACACGAGAACGGTTCCCCGTCCGGACGGCCCCTCGAGCGTCGTGTCGAGGTGTGATACTATATACCCATGTTCCCTCCCAACGGGCGATGGCAGACGTCCGGGTCCTTCACGTCGACGACGACGAACCCCTCCTCGGGCTCGCGTCGACCATGCTGGAGCGGCGCGGGTTCGAAGTCGTCACGGCGACGGACGTGGACCAGGCGCTCGGCGTCCTGGACTCGGAGCCGGTCGACTGCGTGGTCAGCGACTACCAGATGCCCGACCGGAACGGGATCGAGTTCCTCGAGCTGGTCCGGGAGCGCGACCCCGAGCGGCCGTTCGTCCTGTTCACCGGCGAGGGGAGCGAGGAGGTGGCGAGCGACGCCATCGCCGCGGGCGTCACCGACTACCTCCAGAAGCGGACGGCCCCGGACCAGTTCGAGGAGCTGGCCGACCGGGTCGAGCGGGCGGTCCGCGAGCGGCGGACCGCCGAGGGGCTCAGCGAGGGCGACCGCATCCTGACGGCGCTCGTCGAGACGCTCTCGGGGGTCGTCTACCGGATGCGGCTGCCCGAGGAGGAGCTGACGTTCCTCGGCGGACAGGTCGAGGAGCTGACCGGCTACGACGCCTCGACGTTCCGGGACGGCGAGGTCCCGTGGCGGGCGGTGACCCACGAGGACGACCTCGATCGGGTCGGCCGCGAGATCGAGGCGGCGCTCTCCGAAGGCCGGTCGTTCGACGTGACCCACCGGATCCGGACCGAATCCGAGCGGGTCCGGCGGGTCTCGAACCGCGGCCGCGGGATCTACGACGGGGACGGCGAACCGGTCGCCGTCGAGGGGTTCGTCCTCGATCGGAGCGACGGCGCCCACGAGGCGCGGGTCCGCGAGCTCCACGCGGCGACCCGGCGGCTGTTCGCCGCCGACTCCGCCGAGGCGGTGGCCCGGCTGACCGTCGAGGCCGCACGGGACGTCCTCGGCTACCCGGTCAACCGCGTCCGGCTCTACGACGAGGACCGCGACGTCCTCCGGGTCGCCGCCTCGACCGACCCGGACAATGTGATGGGCGAGCGGCCCGCGTACCCCGTCGGCGAGGACGACGACCCGATGGCGGCCGGGAGCTACCCGGCGACCGCGTTCCGGACGGGCAACCCGGTCGTCGTCGACGAGTTCGGCGAGGAGGACCGGCCCGTCCGCTCGGGCGCGGTCGACTCGGCGATGTACCTCGCCCTCGGGGCCCACGGGACGCTCAGCGTCGGCGCGACGGATACCGGCTCGTTCGAGGCGACCGACCGCGACCTGGCGGGCATCCTCGCGGAGAACGCGGCGGTGGCCCTCGAGCGGGCGGTCCACGAGGACGCCGTCGAGGCCGAGCGCGACCGGCTTGCGGCCCTCTTCGAGAACATCCCCGACCCGACCGTCCGGATCGAGTTCGACGACGACGAGCCGGTCGTCGAGGCGGCCAACCCGGCGTTCGAGTCGACGTTCGGCTACACCGAGTCGGCCGTCGTCGGCCGGTCGCTCGACGACGTCATCGTCCCGGCGGGGGACCGCGAGGGCGCCCGAGCGTTCAACGAGCGCATCCGCGATGGCGAGAGCCTCCACGCCGAGGTCCGTCGCGAGACCGCCGACGGCGTTCGGGACTTCCTCCTGCACGTCGTGCCGCGGTCCCGCGAGGCGGCCACCACCGGCTACGCCATCTACACGGACATCACCGATCGGCGCGAGCGCGAGCGCGAGCTCGCCCGGCAGAACGAGCGGCTCGAGGAGTTCGCGGGCGTCGTCTCCCACGACCTGCGGAACCCGCTGAACGTGGCCGAGGGTCGGCTCGAGATCGCCCGTGCGACCGGCGCACCCGAGTCCTTCGACGCCGTCGAGCGCGCCCACGACCGGATGGAGTCGCGGATCGAGGGGCTGCTCGCCCTGGCCCGACACGGCCGGACCGTCGGGGAGACCGCCGCGGTCGATCCCGCCGTCGCGGCGAGGGACGCCTGGGAGGGCGTCGAGACGGGATCGGCCGGGCTCGAACTCGAGGACGGGCTGCCGACCGTCGAGGCCGACCGCGAGCGGCTCTGCCGGCTCTTCGAGAACCTCTTCTCGAACGCGCTGACTCACGGGACCGAGGGGTCGGCCCCGCCGACGGGCGAGCGCACTGTCGAGGCCGTCGGGGCGGACGCCGCCGAGGTCCGGGAGCCGACCGACGCCGTGGGAGAGAGCGGACCGGGGACGCCGCTGACGATCACGGTCGGTCCGCTCGGCGACGGGTTCTACGTCGCCGACGACGGCGTCGGCATCCCGGAGCGCGAGCGCGACCGGGCCTTCGAGCCCGGCTACACCACCTCGGAGGACGGGATGGGGTTCGGACTCGCCATCGTGAGGAGCATCGCCGAGGCCCACGGCTGGTCGGTCGCGGCGACCGAGGGGCCTCGCGGCGGCGCCCGCTTCGAGTTCGTCGGATGCGAGGTGCTCGACGGCCGGCCCGGGAACGCCCCACGGGTCGTCCCCGACGAGGAGCGTCCCGGCGACCCGGACTGATACGGTCGTGCGTGGTTCGTCACCGCCTCGTGGATCCGAGTCCGTCGTCTCGGTCTCGAAACACCGCTCGTCCCGAGGATCGCCGAGAACGGGTACGCAGGACCGCACGACGCTCGCCGATCGTCACTCCTGTTCCTCGCCGGCCCGCCAGACGGTACCGTTGGCGCGGTAGCCGTCGAACTCCCCGGTCCGTATCTCGCGCTCGATCTCCTCGCCCGTCTCCTCGTCGACGAGGCCCCCGGTGTCGGCCCGGAGCCACGCCCTGTCGTCCGTGCCATCGTGGACCACCCGGAACCGCTTCGTCTCGGGTGGGTCCCCGGGGACCAGCCCGCACTCCGCGAGCACGCCCTCGACGGCCTTCTCGACGAGCACCGGCTGGAACCGGTGGGCCTTGCCCATCTCGACGGTCACGGTGGGGGTCCCGGCAGCGGTGGCGGCCCCCCGGAGCGACCCCTCGTCGCCCGGGGCCGCGAGGACGACGTTCGCGCCGAACGCCCGTGTCAGCCGCTCGACACCCGGGTCGGACATATCTGTCCGGAGATGGAACATCGTCGTCCGGTTGCGCGTCGAGGCGTGGAGGTCGAGCCCGTAGTCACACCACGAGAGAAACGCCTCCCAGAGCTCGTTCGCGATCCGACCGGCGGTGTTCGACCCCGATCGGCCGGGAAACGCCCGGTTGAGGTCCTGATCGTAGATGGGGATGTATCGCTGCTGGGCCTGGAACGCCGGCACGTTCGCGACGTGGACCACGACGAGCGTCCCCGCGAGGTCCCCCGGCTCGTACCGGGTCGCGGTCTCCTGGGCGACCTTCACGCCGTTGAGCTCGTCGCCGTGGATCGCCGCGACGACGCACACGCGGGCCGGGTCGGTCGCCGTTGATGACCGTCACCGGCACCTCGACGGGATCGCCGAGATACGTCTCGCCCACCTCGTAGCGGAGGTGTCGCCTCTCCCCCGGGTCGACTTCGCCGCCGTAGCGGAACGGCTCGGCTCGCGTCCGGTGCCTCGCCTCGCGGCCGTTTCCATCCGTATCTGACATACTCCTGATACCGAGGGCGGGGTCGTATGTGTTCGCCCGGCGGTCAGTTTCGAGTCACGGCTCCGAGTGCCGTCTCATCGGTCTCGAATCGCCCATATTCTCGACGATCACCGAGGATGGTTACGCACGCCCGTAGCAGAGCGTCCTTACCGGATCCGTCTGGTACGGAATCCAGTTTTAC
>JAZKST010000066.1:0-15153 GCA_036625905.1 Haloarculaceae archaeon | reverse complement strand
CCGTTCCGTCCCCGTTGGCCGTTCCGTCCCCGTCCCCGTTGGCGCCGGCCTCGGAGTCGGCCTCGATCTCCCGGACCATCGCGACGAAGTCGCCGTCGTCGAGCTCGGGCATCACCGCGTCGAGCTCCTGGTTCAGCGTCTCGATGCGTCTTCGGAGGTCCGCGTACTCCCCGCTCCGTTCCAGCTCCTCGGCGGACTTGGCCGACTGGAGAGCGGCCTGCTTCTCGGCCAGCGCGTAGAAGTCCCGCTCGAGGTCGGCGAACGACTCCCGCGAGAGCAGCCGTCGGACCGTGTCGAGCAGCTCCTCTCGGTCGATCGGTTTGGTGAGGTAGTCGTCGAACCCCATCCGGATGATGTCGAAGTCGGGCTCGACAGCGGTGACCATCGCCACCCGCGGGTTCAGGCCCCGCTCCTCGATGGCCTCGAGCACCTCGTCGCCGGACATCCCCGGCATGAGTCGGTCGAGGAGGACGACGTCGACCGCCTCGTCGAGCCGGTCGAGCGCGACCTCCCCGTTCTGAGCCGTACGGACCCGGTAGTCCCCCTCCAGCCACCGGGCGTAGATCTCGACGAGGGGGGCCTCGTCCTCGACGACGAGAACGGTCGGACGGCCCGCTTCACCCATACCCGTCGGTTCCACGGGTCACGGGATAGGGTTTCCGCTCTTTATGCGCGGTGTACTACCCGGACGGGCCGGACATGGACGACCCGTGGCCCCGACCGACCGCTCGCGGGTCCGCTTCAGAACCACTATCACCTGCGAGGGCGGTACTCCACTCGATGGCGAAAGAGGACGTCTTCGAGACCGTGGAGGCGAACCGAGAGCGGCTGGCCGACCTCGCGCGGGACATCTGGGAGCATCCCGAACTCGCGTTCCGGGAGACGCGCTCGGCCGCGGCGCTCCAGCGCGTGCTCCGCGAGGTCGGCTTCGAGATCGAGACCGGTATCGCCGGCATCGAGACGGCGTTCGTCGCCCGCTACGGCGAGGCCGACCCGGTCGTCGGGACGATGGGCGAGTTCGACGCCCTCCCCGGGCTCTCCCAGAAGGTCCAGGGCGAGCGCGAACCGGTCCAGGAGGGCGCCGCCGGCCACGGCTGTGGCCACAACCTGTTCGGGACGGCGAGCCTCGGCGGTGCCATCGCCGCGAAGGAGGCCATCGAACGCGGCGACATCGAGGGGAGCGTCCTGTTCTTCGGGACGCCCGCCGAGGAGGCCGGCGGGGGGAAGGTGTACATGGCCCGGGCCGGCGCGTTCGATGACGTCGACGCCGTGGTCTCCTGGCACCCCGGGTGGTACAACGCCCCGAACACGGAGTCCTGTCTCGCGAACGACGCCTACGAGTTCACCTTCGAGGGCGAATCGAGCCACGCCGCCGCCGCCCCCGAGGCCGGACGGAGCGCCCTCGACGCGGTCCAGCTGATGAACACCGGCGTCGAGTACCTCCGCGAACACGTCGTCGACGAGGCCCGCATCCACTACGTGATCCGGGACGGCGGCGAGGCGGCCAACGTCGTGCCCCCGACCGCCACCGTCGAGTACATCGTCCGCGCGCCGAAGCGCTCCCAGGTCGAGGGGATCGTCGACCGGGTGAAGCAGGTCGCCGAGGGCGCCGCGCTCATGACCGACACGGACGTGCGGCCCCACCAGCTCAGCGCCATGTACGGCGTCCTCCCGAACGAGACGCTCGCCGACGCCATCCGGGACAACATGGACGAGACCGACCGGATGACCTTCGACGACGAGGGGCTCGACCTGGCCCGGGAACTCCGCGATTCGCTCGGCGACGTCTCCGCCGCCGTCGAGACGCTCCCCGAGGACCGGCGGGCGGCGGCCGCCGCCGCCGCCATGTACGTCGACCCGCTCGACCCGCTCGACGACGGCGGGGTCGGGATGTACTCGACCGACTCCGGCGACGTCAGCTGGAACGTCCCACTGGGCCGGTTCAGGGCCGCCACCTGGCCGGTCGGCACCCCGGCCCACTCCTGGCAGGCCGTCGCCGCCTCCGGCAGCGTCGGCATCGAGGGCGCCCTCTTCGCCGCCAGGGTCATCGGCGGCACTCTCTACGACCTGCTCGACGACGAGGACATCCTCGCCGCCGCCCGCGACGAGTTCGCGACGCGGACGGACGGGTTCGAGTACGAGTCGCCGCTCGCCCCGGACGCCGACCCCGCCGACGTGATCCGGTGAGACGGTCGGACGGACCGTCGTGAAGACGTCGGCCAGCCCGGGTAGTGAAACGTTCGCACGGCTCGCGTCCGGAAGTATCAGTCCCGAGGACAGGTATCCGGGTCGGATCGGTTCCCGCCGGTCTCCCGGAGCACCCTGCAGGTTCGATCGAGCGCGGTGCGCGTGGAGTTCACCTCCCGTTTCAGCTCTTGGGTCCGCTCTTCCTGTCGCCGCAGTTGCTCCTCCGTCGCGCGGAGGTCGGCCGTGAGGGTCTCTATGTCCGCACGCGCTGCCCGGAGGGACCTGTTCGTTCGCCGGAGTTCCCCCGTCCGGGCCTCGAGCGTCTCGTTCGTTCGCTCCAGTTGCGCGTGGATCCGGTCGTTCCGCTCCCGCAGCTCCGAGTTCCGGTCGGCCAGTCGTTCGGTCTCCTCCTGGTAGTGGAACGTCATCGCGACCGGCCCGGCCGTCGAGAGGAGCACCAGCACGATGGTCGAGAATCGCAACGTCTGCCCAATTAGTTTCACATCTTTCAGTGTTGAATGAAGGTAAAAACACCACTGTCAGTTCGGGAATAGTTCGTGGAGTCAGTGGGGACAGGTCGATCGGGATTCGAACCGGAATCGGACGTGCTCGCTCGTCTCTCGCTGCGCGCGACCGACAGGGTTGCGAATCGCCATTGTTCTCTGCCATAGGCGGTAGTATCGGTAGAGACTGTATCAAGGTGTCCCGTAAAGGGTCGATTCTTGCTGAATACGCGCTGTTCAGTCAACACGCTCTCGGAAATCCATCACAATAGTGACAATGATAGACTGATAGGATATCGTCAATCTATCCGCACGGAATCGGTGTCTTCGTGCTGGCCCACCGGAATACGATCCCGACGATAGCCTCTTCCGGGTCCCGCATCGATGAACCGCGGAGGGGAACCGCTATATCCCTCTCGCCCCTGATTCGGATATGAGCACCGGGTCGACCACCACGGACGAGGCCGAACTGCGCGAACGCATCTCGCTGTTCGTCGCGCGGAACTTCCCGCAGATCGGGATGCACGGCGGGAGCCACGCCGTCGGCGACATCGACGTCGAGCGCGGCGAGGTGCACATCTCGCTCGGCGGCGCCTGTTCCGGGTGTGGTATCTCGCCGATGACCGTCCAGGCGCTGAAGACCCGGCTCGTCCAGGCGATCCCCGAGATATCGGTCGTCCACGCCGACACCGGGATGGCCGACGCGGGGACCCCGCAGGGGTTCGACGGCGACGACGTCCCGTTCTGAACGGATCGATCCCGGCCCGTACTCCGACCGCTCCCCCCGGCCGGTAGCCGGTCCCCGTCGATACTGGCCGAACGAGGGGTCGCACCGCGCCGGCCGAGGACCGGGAACGCTCAAGTCCCGGCGGCCGCTACGCCGAGCCATGCAGCAGACGCGCCGGCGCGTCCTCGACGCGCTCGTCGAGGGGGCGGTCCGGGGTCCGGAACTCGCCGAGCGGCTCGACGTCTCGCGGGCGGCGGTCTGGAAGCACGTCGAGGCGCTCCGGGAGGCCGGCTTCGAGATCGAGAGCGAAGGTTCGGGCTACCGCGTGGTCGGCGTCCCGGAGTGCGGCGGGCTCGCCGTCGAGTTCGGGCTCGACGCCCCGTTCTCCGTCGAGTACCACGAGGCGATAGACAGCACGAACCGCCGTGCGAGGGAACTCGCCGTCGAGGGCGCGAGCGACGCGGTCGTCCTCGCGGACGTACAGACCGGGGGGCGGGGCCGCCTCGACCGCGAGTGGGCGAGCCCCTCGGGCGGTGTCTACCTCAGCGTCGTCTGCAGACCGGACCTTCCGACGGCCCACGCGCCGGTGTACACGCTCGCGGCGGCGGTCGCGGCCACCCGCGCTGCCCGGGAGGCGGGGGTCGACGCCGGCATCAAGTGGCCCAACGACGTCCTCGTTCCGACGGACGACAGCGAGCGCAAGCTCGTCGGTGTCCTCACCGAGATGGAGGGGGAGGCCGACCGCGTCTCGTGGGTGGTCGTCGGCGTCGGCGTCAACGCGGACGTCCCCGCGTCGGAACTGCCACCGACGGCGACCAGCCTGCGCGAACTCGGCGTCGACGTCGACCGGCGGGCGTTCGTCCAGCGGTTCCTCGAGACGTTCCACGGCCTCGGTGACGATCCCGCGTCGGTACTGCCAGCCTGGCGCGAGCACGCGCTGACGCTCGGTCGCCGGGTCCGCGTGGAGACGCCCGACTGCGTCGTGGAGGGCGAGGCCGTCGACGTGGCGTTCCCGGGGGCGCTCCTCGTCGAGACGGCCGAGGGCGAGCGCCGGGTCTCGGCGGGCGACTGCGAGCACCTGCGGCCCGTCTGATACGGTCGTGCGTAATTCGTTACCGCCTCGCGGATCCGAGTGGCGGTCCGTCGGTCTCGAAACGCCGATCTTTCGGAGATCACCGAAAATAGTTACGCACGACCGTCTGATACGGTCGTGTGCATCTATCTCCAGTAACCGTCAAGAACACCTCGTTTCGAGACCGGTGCGTCGGCACTCGGCGCCGTGAAGCGGAACGGATCGCGCACGACCGTCTCACTCCTCGCCCCCGTCGACCCGGACGGTGAGCACCGGGACGGGAGAGCGCCTGACGACGCGCTCGGCCACGCTCCCGAGCAGGATGCGGTTGATCCCCCCGCGCCCGTGGGTCCCCATCGTCACCAGATCGGCCCCGGATCGGTCGGCGTAGGCGACGATCTCCCGTGCCGGTCCCCCCTCGAGCATGTGCCGCTCGGTCGACACCCCCTCGACGGCCCTCTCGGCCGAGTCGAGCGCGGTCTCGCCCTCCTCGCGGAGGCTCTCCCGCACTCCCTCCCACGACGTCTCCATCGGCAGGTTCGCGAACGCCGCCGCGTTGACCACGTAGACGAAGTCGAGCGTGGCGCCGTGGACCTCCGCGAGGTCGGCGGCGTGTGCGAGCACCCGTCCCATCCCCTCCGAGCCGTCGGTCGGAACGACGATCCGGTCGTACATCGGTAGCATATGACACGGCCACCGGTATAACTGTTCCTCGGACCGCACGGAGCGATGCACCCGTTCGTGCGGACTGGCGTAGTCCGTATCAATCGGGGGTCGGTCGGGCCAGATGGACCCGTTTCACGTCGGCCATGCCCGCACGTCTGACCACGGCCCGAACGGGGTCCTGTGCTCCCGCCAGGTTGTCCGTGTCGCCGTCGAGGACGAGCAGTCGGGCGTCCCTGCCCGGCGCTACGGTTCCGCAGTTCAGCCCCGCGATCTCCGCGCCCGCACGGGTCGCCATCCGGAGGACTTCGGTCGCGGAGACGTCCGCGAGCTTGGCCGCGAACTCCATCTCCCGGAACACGCTCGGGGAGTTGAGGAACACATTGTCCGTCCCGAGCGCGACCGTCGTCCGGTCGACCAGGCTGCGGACCGGCGGGACTCCAACCTTCGTCACGAGGTTCGACCGCGGGCAGACGACGACCGGGACGGCCTCGTCCTCGAGCCGGTCGAGGTGGAGCTCCTCGGGGTGGACCATGTGGACGAGGAAGTCCGGGTCGAGGTCGAGCGCGGGGTTGACGTCCGCCGCGTCGCGCTCGCCGGCGTGGATGCCGAACAGTTTACGCGCTTTTCGGGTCGCGTTGCGCTCGGCGCCGAACTCGCCGTCGCGCGCGCCGGAGGCGCCGAAGCCGTCGCTCGCCTCCATCGCGGCGACGGACCCTCGACCGAGTATCACCGGCTCGACGTCGAGCCCGGCCGCCGCCTCCCGGAGCGTCTCGACCCCCTCGACGTCGCCCTCCCGGAAGTCGAGGAACGCCGCGGTGCCGCTCGCCTCCATGAACGAGAGCGATCGACGGATCGCCCCGACCTTCTCCTCCCGGCCCGCCGCACGTAGGAGGCGATGTTTCAGGCCGTCGGGGGGCGCCACTAGTTCGTCGAGCGAGAGCCCACCCCCCGCCTCCTTCGCGATGGAGTCCCCGACGTGGGTGTGGGCGTTGACGAACGCCGGCAGGATGATGTCCGTCGAGTCGGTCGGGGCCTCCTCGACGGCCTCGATGCGGCCATCCTCGACGACCACCCGACCCTCCACCGGGCGGTGGTCCGGCCCCGCGAGGACTGTCCCTTCCAGTATCATACGCGGGGCTCGCCTCGCCGGGAGTTAAAACTGGTCGAGTCGCCGGTGGACCCCCTTCCGGACGTCGATCACCAGCGAGTCCAGTTCGAGTCCGAGCACGGACTCGGCGGCCCGCCCGACCGCGTCGGTCTCCCCCGCGGGCGCGTAGACGCCGAGCCGCCACTGTTCGGTCTGTGCCGCCCGGAGCGCCTCGACCAGCCCGGACTGGGTGCCCAGCCGGCGGACCTCCCCGCCGACGACGACCCGCGAGGTGGACTCGGTCATGGCCGGGCGGGGCTGGACGTCGACGATGACGTCCGCGGGGTCGACGCTGGCCCGGTCGGCGATGGTGGCCTCGTGCTCGGCGATCGTCGCCCGGTCGGCGTCGATCAGCGCGTCGTCGACGTCGCTGAACTCGGCCCAGACCGCCCGCTTTGGCAGGTCGCGGTGGTCGAGCCGGCGGGCGAACGGCGCCGCCCCCTCGTGCTCGCGCATCGCCACCAGCAGGTCGTAGTCGTCCATCCGGGCGAACTCCCGGGGCTCGACGGTACCCGAACGGACGAGCCGCTCGGCGCCCCGGCGGAGCGTCGCCTTCGAGATGCGGGCGACGTGGTGGTTGTAGACCGTCGGGTTCATCAGCGCCCGGGCGAGCAGCAGCGACTCCGCCGTCTGGACGTTCCCCTCCGCGAGCACGAGGTCCTCGCCGACGAACCGGAGCTCCCGGATCAGCCGACCGTGGTCGATGGTGCCGTAGGGAACTCCGGTGTGGTGGGCGTCGCGGACGAGGTAGTCCATCCGGTCGACGTCGAGCTCGCCCGAGACGAGCTGCCCGAGCTGCCCATCGCCGCCGACCAGCCCCGCCACCCGGTCGGGGCCGAGGTCGTGTGCCTCGAGGACGCGGGCCACCTCGCCGTCGCCGAGCAGGTCGTGGACCTCGTCGTGCCGCCGGCAGACGTGCCGTTCGAGGAGGTCCTCGGTGTTGTGCGAGAACGGCGGGTGGCCGACGTCGTGGAGGAGGGCCGCGGCCCGGACCCGCTCGGCCTGGATCCCCTCGATGCCGAGGTGGCCGAGCGCCTCCTCGGCGAGGTGGTAGACCCCCAGCGAGTGCTCGAACCGCGTGTGGTTCGCGGAGGGGTAGACGAGCCCGACGGTCCCCAGTTGCTTCACCCGGCGGAGCCGCTGGACCGGCGGGGTGTCGAGCAGCGCCTCCGCCACGCCCCTGACCGTGATGTGGTCGTGGACGCTGTCCTTGATGGTGGTCACGCGCGGGAGTTCGGCCCGTTCGCCGATAAACCTCCGCGTTCGGTCGGCTCGGTTCCCCTTCCCTTACCGCCACTCCTCGGACGGTCGCAAGCCATTAATCCGGGCGCCGCACAAGGCGGGTATGACCACGTTCCTCGCCGGGGGGACCGGCACGCCGAAGCTCCTGGCCGGCGGGGGGGAGCTCTTCCCGCCCGCGGAGACGCCAGTCGTCGGGAACACCGGCGACGACGTCGAGCTCGGCGGGCTGCTCGTCTGTCCGGATCTCGACACCGTCCTGTTCATGGACGGTGGGGTGCTCGACCGCGAGCGGTGGTGGGGGATCGAGGACGACTCCACGCACACCCACGCGGAGCTCCATCGGCTGGCCGAGGCGGCGGGGCTCGACGGCGGACCGCGCTACCTGCCGGGCGACCGGCAGACGAGTGGCCGCGAGATCGCCCGGTGGCGGCGGCTCTCGGGCGTCGCGGAGTTCATGGAGATCGGCGACCGCGATCGGGCCGTCCACGTCACGCGCACCTCGCTGCTCGACGAGGGCCACACGCTCACCGAGGTCATGCACACGCTCGCCGGCGCCTACGGCCTCGAGCGCGACCTTCTCCCGATGAGCGACGACCCCGTCGCGTCGCTGATCCACACCGACGAGGGGTTCCAGCATTTCCAGTCGTGGTGGGTCGGCCACCGTGCGGAGCCGACCGTCTCGGACGTGGAGTTCCGGGGGGCGGAGACCGCCGAGCCGACCGACGCCGTCCTGGATGCGCTCGATGCCCCCGTCGTGATCGGCCCCTCGAACCCCGTCACCAGCATCGGACCGATGCTCGCGATGGACCGGTTCCGCGAGGCGCTCTCGCGGACGCCCGTCGTGGCCGTCTCCCCGTTCGTCGGCGACCGCGTCTTCTCCGGGCCGGCCGCGAAACTGATGGCCGCGGTCGGGATGGACCCCTCGACTCGGGGCGTGGCCGAGGCCTACCCGTTCGCCGACGCGTTCGTCCTCGACGACGCCGACGACACCGCCCTCGACCGGCCGGTCGTCCGGACGGACACGACGCTCGACACCGAATCCGACAGCCGGCGGGTGGCACGCGCCGTCCGGGAGGCGGTAGAGGTGGTCGCCTGATGTCGGAGTCGGGGCCACCCGATCCCTTCGAGCCCTTCGAACCTCGCGTGGCCATCGCTTCGCTCTCGGGGGAGTCCGATTCCGACTGGGCGCGGGCGGCGGCGCACCACGTCGGCTGTGCGTTCATGGGCGGTATCGCGCTCGACGCCGCGACCCGCGAGGCCGCCTGCGCGATGGTCGAGGACCGCGACCGGACGGAGTTCCTCCCGGACGCCCCCGTGGCGTTCGTCGACCGCCAGCTCGAAACGGTGGCAGACGCGCCCCTCCGTGGGGCGTTCAACGTCCGGACGACGACGCTCGACCCGCTCCGCCGTGCCGCACGCGTCTGTGCCGACCGCGGGGCGATACTCGAGGTGAACGCCCACTGCCGGCAGGCCGAGATGTGCGAGGCGGATGCCGGCGAGACGCTCCTCCGGAAGACGGACCGACTCGCCGAACAGGTCGGGGCGGCGAGCGGGGTCGGGGCGGACGTGTCGGTGAAGGTCCGCGCGGAGGTCGAGGGGGTCGACCTCGTCGAAACCGCGCGGGCCTGCGAGCGGGCCGGCGCCGACCTGCTCCACGTCGACGCGATGGATTCGGAACCGGTGCTCGCGGACCTGCGCGAGGCGACCGACCTGTTCCTCCTCGCGAACAACGGGGTCCGCGGCCGCGCGACCGCGTGGGAGTACCTCGAGTACGGCGCGGACGCGGTGTCGGTCGGCCGGCCGAGCGACGACCCCACGGTCCTGAAGCGGGTCCGACGGGCGGTCGACCGGTGGTTCGACGAACACCCCGATCGCCGGGGTCGCGAGGTCTCGGCGTGAGATCCGTCGTCCAGAACGCCGTCCTCGCGCTCCTGCTGGAGGTGACCGGCACCCCGAAACCGGGGAACGTCGACCGCCACCGCGACCACCCCGATCTCCGGTTCGAGCACTTCCTGGCCGGGGCGGTGGGTGCGTGGCCCGGGCTCTCGTCGCTGGCCGGCGAGGCTCCGCTCGGGGAGGGGTTCGAGCGGGCCGTCGCGGGGATGGCCGACCAGCGCGGGGGCAACACGCAGTTCGGGGCGTTGCTCCTGCTCGCGCCGCTCGTCCGGGCCGCGAACGTCGACGGGACCGACGGTGACCTCTCGCCCGCCGGCGCGGGCGACGCCGTCGAGCGGACGACCGTCGAGGATGCCGTGGCGTTCTACCGCGCGTTCGAACACGTCACCGTCGCCGTCGAGGACCCACCCGAGGGTCTGTCCGACCTCGACGTCCGGCGGGGGCGCGACGCGGCCCCGGCCCTGCGGGAGCGCGGACTGACCCTGGCGGACGTGATGGCGCTCTCGGCCGACGTCGACGGCGTGGCCGCCGAGTGGGTCGGCGGGTTCGAGCGGACGTTCGAGGCCGGGGCGTGGCTCCTCGCCGACGACGGGCCCGTCCCGGACCGCACCTCCCGGGCGTTCCTCCGGCTGCTGGCCGACGAGGTGGACACGTTCGTGCTGAAGACCGCAGGCCGTGAACCCGCCGAGGAGGCGACACGCCGGGCGCGGGCCGTCCTCGACGGCGAGGAGCGTGGCGCGGAACTCGCCCGGGAGTTCGTCGAGCGGGGAATCAACCCGGGGACCACCGCGGACCTCACCGCGGGTGCGCTGTTCGTCGCGCTCGAACGGGGGCTGGCGGTCTGAGATGAGTGGTCGAGCGTGGCCTGACGAGCTGGACCTACGGGGCGTGACCGAGAGCATCGTGACGACGCTCGGGCCGAACGGGCGGTGGAATCTCGCGGCGCTCGGCCTCCACGCCTCCGGGGGCGACGGCTCCGACGAAATCGACGAGGACGGCCGCGTGACCGCCCGGACGTGGGGGCGCACGCGGACGTGGCGAAACTTCGACGAGCGGAGCGAGGGGTACGTCCAGTTCATCCGGGACTCGCGGACGTTCGTCGACGCCGCCCTCTCCGTCCGGGAGGCCGACGACCCGATCGTAGAGGACGCCGACGCGTGGGTTCACGTGGAGGCCGAGCGCCTCGGAGAGGGCGAGTCCGGCGGAACGCCCTGGGTCGACTGGGCGCTTTCGCCCGTCGAGTCGCGGGTCCTCCGCGAGTCGGTCCCGACGACGAATCGGGGGTACTACGCGGTCGTCGAAGCGACCGTCGCCGCCTCCCGGCTGGACGTGGACGCCTACGACCGCGCGGAGCTCCTCGACCGGCTTCGCTACTTCGAGTCGGTAGTGGAGACCGCGGGCGGTCCCGCCGAGCGCGAGGCGTTCGAACGGGTCCGCGAGTACGTCGACGCCGACTGGTAGTTCGGGGCTCGTCGGCGCTCCGACGGCCGACGATACGGACGACGACGGTCCGTACGAGTCCGCCCCTCGGCGGGCGACGACCCTTTCGAACCTTTTTTGCTCCGCAGCGACCACTGCCGTGTATGGCCATCAAGCCGGCGTACATCAAGAAGATCGGGAACCGACTGCTCGAACGCTACCCCGACGCGTTCACGAGCGACTTCGAGCACAACAAGGAGGTCATCGGCGAGGTGACCAACGTCGAGTCGAAGGGCGTGCGCAACCGCATCGCGGGCTACGTCACCCACAAGAATCGCGCGCCACCGGCCTGATTCTCGCGAGACGACGCGCGACCGATCGTCCGCCAGCGACGGCGTCGCCCCCGGCACGCCGGGCAGGTCGGCCGCCCGAGACCGACGGATACGAACCTGACTGGCCAGTCAGTTACTGGTAGATGACCGGAACCGATTCGGCCCCGGCCGGTGGTGCGGACGCGGGCGGCGGCTCCGACGCGGGTGCGGACTCCCGCGAGCGGATCATGCGGGCGACCTACTGTGCGCTCTGCAAGCACGACTACGCCTCGCTCACGACCCAGGATATCGCCGACGAGTCGGACCTGAGCAAGGCGGCGCTGCACTACCACTACGACTCGAAGGCGGACCTCCTCCGGGCGTTCCTCGAGTACCTGCTCGACTCCTTCCGCGAGCGTGCGACGGCGGAGACGGCGGACGAAGGCCCGTTCGAGCGGGTTCGAACGCTCGTCGGCCTGCTGTTCGAGCCGCCCGGCGGCGACGCCGACGCGGAGTTCGTCGTCACGGTCTCCAACGGGGCCCACACGCGCCGGGTCGCGCTCGGACGGACGACCGACTGTGCCGAGACGCAGCTGCTCGACTACCTCGAGGCGCTGCGTGTGGAGGACGGAGACGAGCGACGCGAGGGGGACGGGCGGTGAGCCTGCGCGAACGCCTCGGGGACCTGTTCGGGGCGAGGGATCAGGTGAACCTCACCGAGGGCGGCGTCGGCAAGCCGCTGTTCGTCCTCGCGCTCCCCATCGTCGTCACGAACCTGCTCCAGACCGCCTACAACCTCGCGGACACGTTCTGGCTCGGGCAGTACTCGACGGAGGCGCTTGCGGCTATCTCCTTCGCGTTCCCGATGGTGTTCCTGCTCATCTCGCTCGGACTCGGCATCTCCGTCGCTGGGTCGGTGCTCGTCGCGCAGAACACGGGTGCGGGCGACGACCGGGGGGCGGAGTACGCCGCCTCCCAGACGGTGGCGTTCGCGCTCGTCGCCTCCGTGTTCCTCGGGGCCACCGGCTACTTCTTGGTCGACGACCTGCTGGTGATCTTCGGCGCGAGCCCGGGCGTGCTGGAGGCCGCGACGGCGTACATGCGGGTCATCTCGCTCGGGCTGCCGTTAATGTTCGGCTTCTTCATCTTCATCTCGCTGATGCGGGGCTACGGCGACACCATCACCCCGATGCTGGTCATGCTCGGGACCGTGATACTGAACGTCGCCATCGACCCGTTCCTTATAAATGGCTGGTGGGCGTTCCCGGAGCTAGGCATCGAGGGGGCGGCCTACGCGACCGTCTTCTCCCGCGGGCTGGCGATGGCCGTCGGCCTGGGCATCATGTTCAACGGGACCCGCGGGGTGCGTATCCGGCTCGGGGACATGGTGCCGGATCTCGCGTACAGCCGGCGGATGCTCCGCATCGGCGTGCCGGCCTCGATCGAGGGGACGGGCCGGGCGGCGTCGGTCAATGCCCTGCTGATCATCGTCGGGGCGTTCTCGACCCCGGTGGTCGCGGGGTTCGGCATCGGCATCCGGGTGTTCTCGGTCATCTTCCTCCCCGCCATCGCCGTCGCGCGGGCGGTCGAGACGACGGCCGGGCAGAACATCGGTGCCGGACAGCCCGACCGCGCCGAACTGGCCGCCGACTTCGCCGCGAAGGTGATGTTCCTCGTCCTCGGCGGCCTCGGCGTGCTCATCTTCCTCGTCCCGGAGCCCATCGTCGGCGTCTTCACCGACGACCCCGCGGTCCTGGGGACCGGTGCGGAGTTCCTCCGGTACGTCTCGCTGACGTTCGGGTTCATCGGCGTCCTCCGTGCCTACACGGGCGCGTTCAGGGGTGCCGGACGCACCCTCGTCGCCGCCGTCGTCGCCATCACGTTCCTCGGGCTGGTCCGGCTTCCGGTCGCGGCCGCGCTCGCGCTCGGCGTCGGGCCGACGACGGTCTCGTTCGCCGGCGTCACGGTGGCCGTCCCCCGGCTGGCCGTCGGGATGGGCCCCGTCGGCATCTGGTGGGGCTTCGTCGTCTCGAACGTCGTCGGCGCGGCGCTCGCGGTCGCGTGGTTCAAGCGCGGGACCTGGCGGGACGCCGACGTGCGTGGGGGGGGCGGCAGTCCCGACGAGGAGTCCCCTCCGACGGAGGACGGGGAACGGGAGGTCGACGGCGCGCGGCCGGTCGGCGACGGCTCCGGAACGGGTGGCTGCGAGACGACACCGGGTGACGACGACTGAGCGTGTAGGTCCGTCCCGGAGCGACACGCTCTTTTCGTCGCCTCTCCACCGTCCGTCAATGGTACGCGTGGGCATCCTCGGCGCCACCGGCGCCGTCGGCCAGCGACTCGTACAGCTACTCGACCCGCACCCGGAGTTCGAGGTCGCCGCACTGACCGCCTCCGGCGAGTCAGCGGGCAAGAGCTATCGGGAGGCGGCGAAGTGGGGACTGGACGTCCCGATCCCCGACTCCGTCGCGGAGGTCACGGTCGTCGAGACGGACCCCGAGGCCATCCCGGACGACGTCCCGCTGCTGTTCTCCTCGCTCCCCTCGTCGGTCGGGGCGGCGGTCGAGCCGGGGCTCGCGGAGGCGGGCTACGTCGTCTCCTCGAACTCCTCGAACGCCCGGATGGCCGAGGACGTCCCCCTCGTGATCCCGGAGGTGAACGCCGACCACGTCGGCCTCGTCGAGGTCCAGCGCGAGGAACGCGGCTGGGACGGGGCGCTCCTGAAGAACCCCAACTGCTCGACCATCACGATGGTGCCGCCGCTGGCCGCGCTCGACCGGTTCGGCATGGAGCGGGTGACCGTCTCGACGCTCCAGGCCGTCTCCGGGGCGGGTTATTCGGGAGTGACCTCGATGGAGATACTCGACAACGTCCTCCCGCACATCGGCGGCGAGGAGGAGAAGATGGAGACCGAATCGAGAAAGCTCCTCGGGGATTTCGACGGCGCCGAGGTGTGGCTCCACGGCGCGGAGGTCTCGGCCTCCTGTAACCGGGTGCCGACCCTCGACGGCCACCTCGAGAACGTCTGGGTGGACACCCGGGAGGACGTCACGGCGGAGGCGGCCGCCGAGGCGATGGCCTCGTTCCCGTCGGCTGACCTGCCGTCCTCGCCCGCGCCGCTGATCGAAGTGTTCGAGGACCCCGAGCGCCCCCAGCCGCGGCTCGACCGGATGCTCGGCGACGGGATGGCCGTCTCGGCGGGCGGGCTCCAGGAGACACCGAACGGAGTGCAGTTCGACTGCCTCGCGCACAACACGCTCCGGGGCGCGGCGGGCGCGTCGGTGCTCAACGGGGAACTGCTGTTGCGCGAGGGCTACCTCTAAGGTTCGAGAAACCTCGGGTCCGTCCGCCGGGGCGCCTCCCGCCCTGCGAGGTAGCCCAAGAGACCCATCGCCGCGCCGCCGATGACCGCGAGGGTGGCGACGACGAGCGGGCCGTGTGTGGCGATCACGCGGAGCCGTCCGGCGCCGGTCGCCAGCAGGTAGTCGAGCCCGTGGAAGACGCCGACCGACCAGCCCGGCGTGTCCAGCGCCAGCCAGAACCCGGCGGCGAAACAGCCGCCGGTGAGAAGCCCGGCGATGAGGCCGTGGCTCCCGCCGGCGGCGGGTTCGCGCCGGGCGAGCCGGCCGGCCGCGGCCCCCGCAAGCAGCCCCGAGGCGAGCACTAGCGGGACGGCCGTCCACCGGAGCCCGGAGAAGACGGGCACCGAGAGCACGGCGAGGTGGCCGACGCCCCAGGAGACGCCCGCCCCGACGGCCGGCCAGTCGAGGCCCGTGGGTCCCATCGACGGCGGCTACGGCGCCGAACGGCAAGGACTCTCCGGTCGATCCATCGGACTCCCCCGAGGTAGCCGACCACCCGACTTATGGGGTGGCCCGACGCGTTCCGGGTATGGAGCTACTCCACACCTGTCTGAACGTCGCGGACGCCGAGCGGTCGGTCGAGTGGTACGTCGAACAGCTCGGCTTCGAGGAGTCCTGGGG
>JAZKST010000065.1:0-15384 GCA_036625905.1 Haloarculaceae archaeon | reverse complement strand
GACTGCAAGGAGCAGGCCGCCGAACTGATGCGGGAGTTCCTCGCCGACCACCAGGAGAAGCGCGAGGAGGCCCGCGAGGTGCTCGATGGGCTGGACCTGGATATCGAGACGCCGCGACGGCGAACCGAGGGGAGATGAGGCCCGGCGGAGCGACCGCCATCCGCGAACCTCTTTGTAGCGCCCCGCCGTCCTCGCATCCATGCACGTCTGTGTCGTCGGTGGCGGTATCGTCGGTCTCGCGAGCGCCTACTACCTCGCGGACCGTGGCGCGTCGGTGACGCTCCTCGAGAAGGGCTCGCTGGGGAGCGGGAGCACGGACCGCGCCGTCGGCGGCATCCGGGCGCAGTTCTCCTCGCCGGAGAACGTCGAACTCTCGCTGACGGCGATGGCGGTCTGGGACGACTTCGAGGCGGAGTTCGGAACGACCATCGAGCACCGGCGGCCGGGCTACCTGTTCCTCGCCCGGACCGAGGAGGTGGCCGACGCGCTCCGGGCGGCGGCCGAGATGCAGCGCGGCAAGGGCGTCCCCACCGAGACGCTCTCGCCCGAGGAACTCGCCGAGCGGTGGCCGGCGCTCCACGCCGAACGGTACCGCGTCGGGACCTACTCCCCGACCGATGGGTTCGCCGACCCGCACCTCGCGGTCCAGGGGTTCTCCGTGGCGGCCAGGGCGGCGGGCGTCGATGTCCGGACGAAGACCGCAGTGACGGACCTCCTCGGGGACGACGAGCGGGTCGTGGGCGTCGAGACCGAGGCGGAGCGGGTCGACTCCGACTTCGTCGTGAACGCGGCCGGGCCGTGGGCCCGCCGGATCGCGGCGATGGGCGACCTCGAGGTCCCGGTCGCGCCGCGCCGCCGACAGGTCGCCGTCGTCGACCCCGAGAGGCCCGTCCCCGAGAACGTCCCACTCACCGCCGACATCACGAGCGGGTCGTACTTCCGGCCGGAGCGCGAGGGCCGCGCGCTCGCCGGCGGCCACTTCGCCGAGGACGACCCGGACGCCGACCCGGACCACTTCCGGGAGTCGGCCGACACCGACTGGTCGGTCGAGGCGGTCGAGCGGGCAGCCGAGACCGCCGACTACTTCGGCCCGGAGACGCGCATCCGCCGGGGGTGGGCCGGGCTCTACGGTCTCACCCCCGACGACAACCCCATCATCGAGGAGACGGTTCCGGGGTTCGTCCAGGCGGTCGGGTTCTCTGGCCACGGGTTCCAGCACGCCCCCGCGACGGGACAGATCGTCGCGGACCTCTGCTTCGAGGGTGGGACGGACGTCGTCTCGCTCGACCCCTACCGGAGCGACCGCTTCGAGGAGACGACGGAGGGCGAGGGCTACGTGGTGTGACGGAGCCGGAACGACCGCCGGCGGTCGACTCACAGGGACTGTCGTAACGATGTACCGGCGCTCGCCAGGACGGGGTCGATGATCGCCGGTAACCGACTACAACAGTCCGTATCAGGTCGTAACGGCCGCTTCACCGGTGTTCGAGTTCGTCCTGCCCGTGTCCTCGTCGCTCGCGTCACCGTGGGCCAGGGACTCCGCCCGAGCCTTCAGCGCCTCGTTGACGCCCCGGAAGTTCGCTTCGGTGTCCTCGCCGACGAACTGCATGATCACGCCCACGAGCAGTCCGGAGAACGTCTCCGACTGGGTTAGCGTCGAGCGGTCCCCGTCGAGTTCTTCGACCACGAACGAGTGCTCGCCATCGAACAGTCCCTCGGTGAAGAGGTGACCGAGCCACCGGAGTTCGCGGCCATCGGCGACGAGGACGCGCGGGCGGAAGGTCGGCGCCCGGCCCGCCTCGGGACCGGGGGAGACGCGGAGCCGTTCGTCGACCCGGGGTTCGCCCTCGATTCGGGTGTAGGGGTTCCACTCCGGGTACGCCCCGAAGTCGGTCAGGGCCGACCAGATCGTCTCGGCGGGCGCGTCGATCTCGATGGAGGTGTGGATATCGCTCATACCACCTCCGTACCGACCGGCGAGGATATCAAGCCCGCGTGACACGTGCGAGCACCCGTCTCGGCCTCCCGGGGGCCGACGAGGAGAACGCTTTTCACGATGCTCACGTATACCCCATACATGTCCATCGACCCCCGGACCGGGCGCAGCACCCCCCAGCCGACGGTACGCACGGGGTCGGGCTTCTTTTTCGGGGCCGCGTAGACGGGGGTGGATACCGGGTCGGGTGCCGCCACGCCCGCCCGGTGAAACCGCCGTCGGCGGCTCGCGGGCGTGTCGCCGTCGGCGGCTCGCGGGCGTGTTCGCGCCCGCCGCGTGTCGGAACCGCTAACTGACCGACAGACACAGACGAACCCAGCCGAATGCCACGCAGACTCCCGGAGACACAGGTCGCACTCCTCGAAGCCGCGAGCGCGACCGACGCCAGAACGGTCGAACAGCTCGCCGACGAACTCGGCGAACCTCCACAGGCGGTCACCCGTGCGGCCCTCGAACTCGAGGCGGAGGGACTCCTCGCGGTCGAGGAACGCGCCGACGAGCGCGTGACGCTCACCGACGAGGGGAACGGGTACGTCGGATCGGGACTCCCCGAGCGCCGCCTCTACGACGCGGCGGTCGAGGCCGGCGCCGAGGGGTCGCCGGTCCCGCTCGGGGACGTCATCGACGCCTCCGGGATCGACGGGCCGGCCGTCGACGTCGCACTCGCCAACTTCGCCCGCAAGGGGTTCGGCGAGATCGACGCCGGCGAGGTGCTGGTGAGCGACGACCCGCGGGTCGACCCGACCGAGGACCCGGGGGCGGCCGCGCTGTCGGCCGTCGAGGCCGGCGAGACCGACTCCCTCGACGAGGCGACGCTCGACCGCCTCGAGGAACGGGGGCTCGTCCGCCGAACGTCGAGCACCGTCCGATCGGTCACGGTCACCGACGAGGGCGTCACGGCGCTGATGGAGGGCGTCGAGACGGCCGAGACGGTGGGCGGGATCACCCCCGAACTGCTCACGTCGGGCGAGTGGCGCGACGTGGAGTTCACCGAGTACAACGTCGAGGCCGACGCCGAGACGACCTACGGCGGCCGCAAGCACGTCCTCCGGCAGACGGCCGACCGCGTCAAGGACGTGCTCGTCGGGATGGGGTTCCGGGAGATGGAAGGGCCCCACGCAGACGCGGAGTTCTGGATCAACGACTGCCTGTTCATGCCCCAGGACCACCCCGCTCGCACCCACTGGGACCAGTTCGCGCTGGACGTCCCCCCGATGCAGGAGTTGCCCGAGGACCTCGTCGAGCGGGTGCGTTCGGCCCACCGCGAGGGCGTCGGCGAGGACGGCGACGGCTACCACTCTCCCTGGACCGAGGACGTGGCTCGCGGGGTGGACCTCCGGGGTCACACCACGTCGCTGTCGATGCGCTATCTCTCGGGCCACGCCGTCGGCGATCTCGAACCCCCACAGCGGTACTTCAGCGTCGAGAAGGTGTACCGCAACGACACGCTCGACCCGACCCACCTCCTGGAGTTCTTCCAGATCGAGGGGTGGGTGATGGCCGAGGAGCTCTCCGTGCGTGACCTGATGGGGACGTTCACGGAGTTCTACCGGCAGTTCGGCATCACGGACCTGGAGTTCAAGCCCCACTACAACCCCTACACGGAGCCGAGCTTCGAGCTGTTCGGCACCCACCCCGAGACGGGCGAGATCGTCGAGATCGGCAACTCGGGCATCTTCCGCGAGGAGGTGCTCCGGCCGCTCGGCGTCGAGTGTGACGTGATGGCCTGGGGGCTCGCCTTGGAGCGGCTGCTGATGCTCATGTACGGCTTCGAGGACATCCGGGACGTCCACGGGACGCTCTGTGATCTGGACCTGCTGCGGACCACGGAGGCGGTGTACTGATGCCCGTCGTCGACGTCGACCCCGACGAGCTGCGGCGACTCACGGGTCACGACGAGAAGAGCGACGAGGAACTCCGCGAGGACCTGTTCGCACTCGGACTGGAGTACGAGGGCCGAACCGAGGACGGGGAGTTCCAGCTCGAGTTCGCGCCCGACCGACTCGATCGGCTGAGCGTCGAGGGCGTGGCGCGGTCGCTGCGCTACCAGTACGGCGACGACCGCGGGGTGTACGTCCCGAACACCAACTCCGCGGAGTGGGTCGTCGAGGTCGACGAGTCGGTCCCCGAGGAGCGGCCGTACGTCACCGCGGCGGTCGTCCGCGGGCTCGACATGAGCGAGGCGAAGCTGGAGTCGCTCATCCAGCTCCAGGAGAAGCTCCACGCGACGATGGGCCGCAAGCGGGCGAAGGGCGCCATCGGCGTCCACGACCTGACGATGCTGAAGGGTCGCGCAGCACGGAGTGCCGCGGGCGATACGAGCGGGGCGCGGAGCGCCTCGAGCGACGACCCACGGGAACGCGCGGCACGGAGCAACGGTGACGGGGGCAGTCGTGCCAAGACCATCACCTACCGGGGCGTCGAGCCCGAGGGCGACCGGTTCGTCCCGCTGGAATCGGACACCGACATGACCCCCGCGGAGGTGCTGGTCGACCACCCGACCGGGCGGACGTACGCGCCGATCGTCGAGGATTACAGTCGGTACCCGGCCATCTACGACGAGATCGGCCTGTTCTCGTTCCCCCCCGTCATCAACGGCAAGCGGACGGAGGTCGACGAGGGCTCCCGGGACCTCCTGATCGAGATGACCGGCACCGACCAGTGGACGATCGACCGGATGCTGAACATCGTCTGCTACGCGCTCGACGCCCGCGGCGGCCGGATCGAGGAGGTTCGAGTCGAGTATCCCGACCGCGAGACCGTCCGGCCGGACCTCTCGACCGACCGGAAGTCCGTCACCCACGAGCGCATCGAGTCGATCATGGGTATCGCGATCGATCCCGACGAGGTCCTCGACCTGTTCGAGCGGTCGGGCCTCGACGCCACCACCGAGGAGAGCGGCGACGAGGAACTCGTCTACCGGGCCGACGTCCCGCCGTACCGCGTGGACGTGCTCCACGCGCTCGACCTCGTCGACGACGTTGGGCGAGCGTACGGCTTCAACGACCTCGAGCCGCGCTATCCGGACGTCTCGACGGTGGGCGGCCGCCACGAGCGCTCGCGGCTCGAGGACGCCGCCCGGGACGCGCTCGTCGGCCTGGGCTTCGAGGACCTGCTCGACTTCCACATGATCAGCGAGATCGAGAACTACGAGCGGATGAACCTCGACTCCGGCGGCGAGGCGTTCGGCGCGAGCGAGGGCGTGACTATCACCGAGCCGTACAGCGAGGACTACACGATGCTCCGGACGTGGGCGCTCCCCTCGCTGGCGATGGTCCTCGAGAGAAACACGCACCGCGCGTATCCGCAGGACCTCGCGGAGATCGGACTCGCCGCACGCCGGGAAGACGACGAGAACACGGGTGTCGCCGAGGCCCGGCACGTCGCGGCCGTCCTCGCGCGCACGGACGCTTCCTACGAGGACGCCAAGTCCCGGCTGGCGGCGCTCTGCCGCGCGTTCGGCGTCGACCTCGAGACCCCCGCGACGGCACACCCGTCGTTCATCCGGGGCCGGGTCGCCGAGGTGGTCCTCGACGGCGAGTCCGTCGGCGTGGTCGGCGAACTCCACCCGGAGGTGCTGGTCGAACACGACCTGGAGGTGCCCGTCGCGGCGTTCGAGTTCCGGCTCGACGCGCTGGGTGGGGGCTGAGTGCGCTCGCAACCGCGGACGGATGAGTACAGAGCCTACCGTTCAAGCTGATGTAATACAGGCATTTCTTGGCGTTCGTGCGAGACACGGGGCGCATATCGGTCATCACCTCTCCGTCCGGTAATGGTCGAACGGCTCGTTCGATACGGGCCACATTCGTCCCTGGGGCGTGTGTCAACTCGGAGATCGATGTTTTCGACGATACTCAAACCCTCCTGTCAAACCCACAAGAGCGACGATGCCGACCCAGAGAAGTATATAGAGAGCGAATGGGGTCGGTGCCGCCGACGGTGCACGAACTGGACCCGATAGCCATGAGCCAAGTCCCGAGAGGAGCAGGAATCCAGCGACGACGATGCCGGGTGACACAACCTTCTCCCCGACGTAGAACACCACAGGGACGAATCCCAAGAGGAACATCCCGAGGAGGATATACACGCCGTTGAGCGGTTTGACCGTCAGCATCACCCAGATGGTATCGAACCAGTAGTTCCACAGGAACACTGCGACGCCCGTATGGACGAGTCCACCTACCAAGCCACCCCCGATGGAACCCCTCGTGAGCAGCGATTGACGGGAGGGGACATGCATACAGATGGGTGTCGTCGGCCGCATAAAGCAGTTAGGCCGTGCCGGATCCATCCTGTATCGTCGGCAGCCAGGCCCTGTTAGCAACTGAGTAGTAATTGTGGAGGGTGTTGCATACACTACGCATATCGCGTAGGAAGCCCGGTTGGGCAGAAATTCATTTTCACAAACCCGGATGTTCGAACTCGACGTTCGATGTGAGTCTTCCATTATCCGTCTCTCGTTGCGTCTGGGTCGAACGGATGCCGTTCGATATATGCGAACTCTACGACGAAAACAACCACAAAGATGCTGACGATCCAGAGCAATATCCCGATATCCGTTCGATAGAGATGGTAGAGAACGATAGGGAGCGCAGCGAGAGTCCCGATGAGACCGACGAACGGAATGATCCTGGTCGATCCGGTCTCGTCAGCGAGCCGGAAGTTCGTATAGTTCGTGACCGCAAACGAGAACAGGAACGCCACCGAACCGAACTCTGTAATCTGTTTGAGCGTACCGACAGCGGCTAACGCCGCCGTGAGACAGCCCATAAGCACTACCGAGTAAATCGGGATCCCTTCTCTGTTGCGAAACGAGAAGATCCGTGGCAGCGCTCCCTCGGTCCCGAGCTTGTGGACAAGCCGTGCCGTCCCGAACAAGGTGGCGTTGATACCCGAGGACGTGCTTTTTATCGCCGAGAGGATCACCAGCACGAACCCAGCTGCTCCCAACACCGGGATGTTGGAAACTGCCTCGGCAAGTGCGACCTCCTCGTGAGCGACGAGCTGCTCGGGCGTCAGGTGGAGCGTCGCCATGAAGGAGACGGAAATGTAGATCAGAATGGAAATAGCGATGGCGATACACATCCCGATCGGGAGCGTCCGCTCTACGTTCTCGATGTCCTCGTAGTCGTAGACGAGGAGTTGGAATCCCTCGTAGGAGACGAAGATGATCGCAAAGCCCGTGATGGGGCTGACGAGGCCTTTGCTGAAGAAATCGACGGCCCCAGCACTCCCGTCGTAGAATGCGACCCCCAGGGTTGCGAGGGAGAGCAGGACTACGATCTTGATGTAGACAGCGATGTCCTCGAACAGCCCGGTCTCACGGACGCCCTTGAGGTTGAGCGCGACGAAGGCCGCAACGATCAGTACGGAGATGACCGGCCGCAGTAGCTGCGGGAGTTCGATTCCGACGATCGCCCGCGCTGCGGTGAGGGTGTACGCGCCGAAGGCGAAGGCATACATAGCCATGACACCGACGTAGCCTACGACGAGAATCCAACCGACGTATGCGGCGACGGTGGGGCTGTCCACAATATGCTCGACGAATGAGAAGACACCTCCACGTTCGCCAAAATGGAGCGTGAGTTGGAGATAGGAATATGCCGTGAAGAGCGTGATGACCCCCGCGATGAGATAGGAAAGCGGGACGGCGTTGCCGGCTTGTCGCATCGCCACCCCAAGGACAGCATAAATACCCCCGGAAACCATTCCACCGACACCCATCGCAACGACCTCAACGAGACCGAATTTCCCGGGACGACTCCTCGTCAGCATTGATCGGAGTGATCGCATGGCATCTCAATCTGGAAGAGCCAGTTTATGAACCTCTACGTCTTGCGCGCTGTTTCTGTCAGATAGTGCTCACTTCTTCGGCACAGAGAAGCATGAACTCGTCATTCGACGCTCGACAGACCACCACGTCTGATCGGTGAGAGCCCCCGGAGGGTGAATGGAACGGCTCTCCTACCCCGACCTTCACGGAAGCTCCCCGCGGCCCCTTCCATTCCCGCCCGGATCGGCCCTTGTCCGAGTGGCGCTGACACGGATTCCGTCGTCAGCGAGTTCTCCTCCTACGAGAGGAACGAGACGATCGTCTCGACCTGCTCGTCGGTGTCGAGCGACGGCGCGTGACCGACGCCCGGGAGCTCGATGACCTCCGTTTCGGGTCCGCGCGACCGCATCGCCTCGAACTCGGACTCGGGGAGGATGTGCGTCCCCGTCCCCCGGAGCACGAGCGTCTCGGCCCCGATCGCGTCCCACTCCGTCCAGAGGTCACGCGGGCCCCCCGTGGCGAGGTACGCGTCGACGATCGCAGGGTCGTAGTCGTGGGTCCACGCCCCGCCGTCGGTCCGGCGTGCCGAGGTGACCGTCAGGTGCCGGAGGTCGACCGACGGGTCGCGGTCGCCGTAGCGCGCCTCGAAGTACGCCTCCAGTTCACCGAGGGTCCGGGACGTCGGCGGGTCGCGGTACTGCCGGATGTGGTCGGCGCCGGTAGACTCCTCCCCGCCGGGATCGACCGGTCCCGGCCCGATGTCGTTGACGACGAGACGGTCGATGCGGTCCCGGAGTGCCCCGCCAGCGAGCAGGATGCCGATGGCCCCGCCCATCGACGTCCCGACCCACCGGATGGGCTCTTCCTCGTCGACGAGCGCCTCGCAGAACCCCCGGAGGTAGCGTGGGAGCCCGTCCGGGTCGTACGGTCGGTAGTCCGTCCCCGGCTTCCGGCTCCACTCGCTCGCACCCCGTCCCGGAACGTCCGGACAGAGGACGCGATAGCCCTCCGCGACGAGCGCGCGAGCCAGGCTGTCGAACGCTCGCCCGTTCCGTGAGAATCCGTGGACACAGACTACCGGGTCCCCGGCTCCCTCGCCCCACTCCGAGTAGTGTATCTCGAGGCCCTCGACGGTGAGGAGCCGGTCTCGCCGTTCCGCACGAGTCGTGTCTGCCGTCATCGTCTCCGAGTCCCGGGCGAGTATCATAACCTCTGTGCCGGACCGACTCGACCGTCCCGGGGGTAGCCGGCAGTTCCTCGGCATCCGATCCCGACACCCGGGCCGTGACGAAACCGATAAGTCCGGCCGCCGTCGAGTGTGCGGTGTGACCCACGCGTCCGCGCCCGTCGCCAGCGTTCTCCGGCGCGAGACGCCCGTACACCGTCTCGGCCGTGTAGGCCCCTCGTAGGGGCCCTTCGACACTTCCTTGGCACGGCGCATCGACCACCGACCAGCAGCCGAGACCGCAGCCCACGTCACCGAGCACACCAGCATGAGCACCGGAAAACAGCAGTCAGGCATCGAGGGAACGTACGACCCCGAAGCGGTCGAACCGAAGTGGCAGGAGCGGTGGGTCGAAGCGGGGACCTACGCGTACGCCGAGCCCGAGGACCCCGAGGCGGTCGACCCCGACACGGTGTTCACCATCGACACTCCGCCGCCGACGGTGTCGGGGAACCTCCACTGGGGACACGTCTACGGGGCGACGCTGCAGGACTTCGTCGCGCGGTTCGAGCGGATGCGCGGCAAGGAGGTGTTCTTCCCGTTCGGCTACGACGACAACGGCATCGCCAGCGAACGGCTGACCGAGGAGGAACTCGGCATCGAGCACCAGAACTACGAGCGACGCGAGTTCCAGCGCAAGTGCCGGGAGGTCTGTGCCGAGTACGAGGCCGACTTCACGGAGAAGATGCAGGCGCTCGGCGTCTCCATCGACTGGGAGAACACCTACCAGACCATCGAGCCCCGCGTCCAGCGCATCTCCCAGCGGTCGTTCCTCGAACTGTACGAGGACGGCCGGGAGTACCGCCAGCGCGCGCCGACCATCTGGTGTCCCGAGTGTGCGACCGCCATCTCGCAGGTCGAGACCGAGGACGACGAGCGGGACTCGCATTTCAACGACATCGAGTTCTCGGTCGTGGACGGGGACGCGTTCACCATCTCGACCACCCGTCCCGAACTCCTGCCGGCCTGCGTGGCGGTGTTCGTCCATCCCGACGACGACGCGAACCGGCACCTGGTCGGCGAGGAGGCAGAGGTCCCCATCTTCGGCCAGACGGTCCCCATCATCGAGGACGACCGGGTCGACATGGAGACCGGCTCGGGTGTCGTGATGTGCTGTACGTTCGGCGACCAGAACGACATCGAGTGGTACCAGGCGCACGACCTCCCACTCCGTATTGCCATCGATGAGACGGGGACGATGACGGACGTCGCCGCCGAGTACGCGGGGGCGAGTAGCGACGAGGCCCGCGAGGCCATCGTCGAGGACCTCCGCGAGGCGGGAGCCCTGCTCGACCGCCGGGCGATCCGGCACACCGTCAACGTCCACGAGCGGTGTGACACGCCCATCGAGTTCCTCGTCACCGAGCAGTGGTACGTCGAACTGCTCGACAAGCGCGAGGAGTACCTGGAGGCCGGCCGGGCGATGGAGTGGTTCCCCGGCAAGATGTTTACTCGATACCGGAACTGGATCGAGGGGCTCCAGTGGGACTGGGCCATCTCCAGGCAGCGTTCTTCCGGTATCCCGTTCCCGGTCTGGTACTGCGCGGACTGCGACGAGCCGGTGATGGCCCGCACGGAGGACCTCCCGGTCGACCCGCTCTCGGACGACCCGCCGGTCGACGCCTGCCCGTCGTGTGGCCACGAGGCGTTCGTCCCCGAGGAGGACGTCTTCGACACGTGGGCGACCTCCTCGCTCACGCCGCTGATCAACGCCGGTTGGACGGAAGGCGAGGACGATCCGGACGGCGAGCCGACGATGGCCCGGCCGGAACTCTACCCGATGGACATGCGCCCGCAGGGCCACGACATCATCTCGTTCTGGCTCTTTCACACGGTCGTCAAGTGCTACGAGCACACCGGCGAGGTGCCGTTCGACTCCGTGATGATCAACGGGATGGTGCTCGACGAGAACCGGGTGAAGATGTCCAAGTCCCTCGGGAACATCGTCGCGCCCGACGAGGTCCTCGAGAAGTACCCCGTCGACGCCGCCCGCTACTGGGCCGCCGGGTCGAGCGTCGGCGACGACCTGCCGTACAAGGAGAAGGGGATCGTCGCCGGCGAGCGCCTGCTCCAGAAGCTCTGGAACGCCTCGAAGCTCGTCGAGGACCTCTCCGGTGACGCCCCCGAGGAGCGCCCCGCCCTCGCCGAGATCGACCGGTGGCTGCTCGCCTCGCTCGACGAGGAGATCGAAGCCGCCACCGAGCGCCTGGAGAACCGCGAGTTCTCGAAGGCACGCGACGGCCTGCGGTCGTTCTTCTGGCACACGTTCTGTGACGACTACCTCGAGATCGCCAAACAGCGGGTGCGCGACGGCGGCGACGCGTCCGCGGCGTGGACCTGCCGGGAGGCCCACCGTCGGTTCCTCAAGCTGTTCGCGCCCGTGCTCGCGCACGTGACCGAGGAGCTCTGGCAGGAGCTCTACGCCGACGACGCCGAAGGGGAGGCGAGCGAGAGTATCCACCTCGCGGACTGGCCCGCACAGTTGGGAATCGAGGCCGACCGGGCGGCCGGCGAGGCGGCGCTGGCGGTCGTCGGTGCGCTCCGGAAGTACAAGTCCGACCGGGGGCTGGCGCTGAACGAGCCCATAGAGCGGGTTCGGGTCTACGGCGACGGGCTCGATGTCGGAGCGTTCGCCGAGGACGTCGCCGGCGCGATGCACGTCGAGCGCCTCGAGGTGCTCGCCGAGCGCCCGGCGGTCGAGACGGTCGTCTCGGGGATCGACCTCGACTACTCGCTCGTGGGTCCCGAGTTCGGCGGCGACGTGGCCGACATCGACGCCGCTATCGAGGCCGGCGAATACGACCTCGACGGGGAGGTCCTCCGTGCCGCGGACCACGAGCTCGACGCCGAGATGTTCGAGGTCGAGGAGGAGCGCCGCTACGACGGCGAGGGCGAACTGCTGGAACTCGACGAGGCCATCGTCATCGTCGGGTAACGACCACTTTTTGCACCTCCCTCGGCGCGGGCGGGCTTGCTGGTGGTACCGCCACCGCAGTTCGCTGATCGTTCTACGAGTCCGGCGGTCACGAGGTCTGTGCCGACCGCCACATCGACGCCCTCTCCTCGGAGCCGTCCGTGTTCGGTCGGTATTCAGTTCGTTCGCGTCGACGCCAGTCCGTCCCCGTGGGTGGTCCCACCCCCGGGTCACGATCCCTCCCCGACGAGCGTGCCGGAGTCGGCCTCGCCGGACCCCCCGGCGCCGGTCTCCGGGTCGTCGCCAGCGACCAGCCACTCGGTGACGGGCATGTGGAGGAACGTCAGGAGCGTGTACAGCTCCGGGTGGTGCTCCGCCCCGTCGAGGTGTTCGCGGTGGCATTCGCGGATCGCCGCCTCGTCGAGGGACGGGAGTCAACGCGCTCGTCCAGGGCGGCAAGGAGGCGGTCGGTGAACGCGGCGACCGTCCCCTCCGCTCGGTCGTAGAGACAGCCGGCGAACTCGCCGTTGAGCCCGGCCGGGAAGTCCGCGCCGTGCCGGTCGTAGAGGCTCGCGCAGTACTCGGCGTCGGTCAGTCCGGGCGACAGGTCCGCCCGATGCGCGTAGCCCTCGCCGCCATCGTGGCCGAAGAGGTCGCCCCAGGCCCAGACGAGGACGTCCCCGTCGGCGAACTCGGCGACGGACTCCCGCCCGGTGTGGTGGAGTCCCTCCCGGAGTCCGCCGAGTTCGGCCTCGGGCTCGCACAGAACCGCGCTGAAGCCGGTCATCGTTTCGACCGCTCTCGCGTCCTTCTTCCCTGCCCGGCTAATAAGTCGACCCATTATCTCGTGGCCTTACAGGTCCGCGCCGACGGCCGCCTCGACGCCGTCGAAGCCGTCCCGCTCCAGCAGCTCCAGCAGACCCTCGTTGACCTCGCGGGCGAGGCCGGGGCCCTCGTAGACGAGGGCGGTGTAGAGCTGGACGAGGCTCGCCCCGGCACGTATCTTCGCGTACGCGCCCGCGGCGTCCGCGACGCCGCCGACGCCGATCACGGGGACGTCAGTCCGCTCGGCGACGAACCGGACCATCTCGGTGGCGCGGCCCTCGATCGGCTTTCCCGAGAGGCCGCCGCTCTCGGCACGGTTCGGGCTCCCGAGCGTGTCGGGCCGCTCGGTGGTGGTGTTCGTCGCGATGACGCCCTCGAGGTCGAGGTCGTCGACGACGGTCAGCGCCTCCTCGACGGCCGGGTCGGGGAGGT
This sequence comes from Haloarculaceae archaeon, assembly GCA_036625905.1. Taxonomy (GTDB): domain Archaea; phylum Halobacteriota; class Halobacteria; order Halobacteriales; family Haloarculaceae; genus Salinirubellus. Next base: position 2,219 of record JAZKST010000065.1, on the reverse strand, counting down.
CCGGCGAGAGTTTCACCAGGAGCGGGTCGGCGCCAGCGTCCCGGAGGGTGCCGAGGATGGATTCGAGGCGATCGCGGCGCTGGAGGCTGCGGAGCCCGGGCGTGTTCGGCGAGGAGACGTTGACGACGACGTAGTCGGCCGAACCGGCGACCCGTTCGTAGGTGTACCGGTAGTCGTCCTCGGCCTCCCCCAGCGGCGTCGCCTTGGACTTCCCGACGTTCACGCCGAGGGGAACGGGCATCTCGAGGTCCGCGAGGCGTGCGCCGACGGCGTCGGCGCCCTCGTTGTTGAACCCCATGCGGTTCACGAGGGCACGGTCCTCGGCGAGACGGAACAGCCGGGGGCGGGGGTTCCCCGACTGGGGTTCGGCGGTGACGCCGCCGACCTCGACGTGGCCGAAGCCGAGCGCCGCCAGCGCCCGCGGGACGCGGGCGTTCTTGTCGAACCCTGCGGCGACCCCGACCGGGTTGGGGAAGGACAGGCCGAACGCCTCCACCTCCAGCCGGTCGTCGTCGACAGCGTAGCGGCGCTCCATGTACTCCTCGACGGACGTGTCCTGGACGAGACGGAGGAGTCCCGAGACCGTCTCGTGTGCGGTCTCGGCCGGGAGCGCGAACAGCAGCGGCTTGACGGCCTCGTAGAGCATCGACCCGAAACGGTCGCTCCGCGTCCTTAACGACGGCGGTACGGGCCACTCGACGGTGCGTTTCAGAACTCGTGTTCGACCTCGTCCGGGTCGGCCTTCTGGATGATGATCTTGTTGTCCCGCACGCGCACGAAGACCTCGTCGCCGATGGACATCCCGGCGACGGCGAGCTCGTCCTCGTGGAGGTTCACGTGGACGTTGTGGTACTCGCCGTTCTCGTCCTTGGCGCCACTCGGGCTGAGCTTCTTCTTTCGCACCATCGCGGTATGTCCTGGCTTTGGCCACAGAGGATACATAAGTGTACCGTGCGAGTCCGCCACGGAGCGCGGGTACGCCGGGCCTCGACGGCGCGCGCGCCGCCGTGACCCGCTCGTCGAGGGGGGCACACCGGCGGCTCGGGCCACGTCTCCGGGCCCGTTCCGCGGACGAGTATATAAAGAACCCCTCGCCGTACCCCGGTTCCTGGGATATCTTTATATACCGGAACCCGCACCCTCCACATGGTGGTGTAACTCATGGCACGCGACGACGACAAGCGGAACTTCGCGCTCAGACAGGCCGATGGATCCGAGAGCAGCGTCTTCTCGGGACGGACCCCACGACAGGCGGCGCTGAAGGCCGCACGACGGCTCGACCCCGCGCCGAGCGAGGACGAGGCGGAGATGACCGAGATCAGACTCCGGGAGAAGGGGACCAAGAAGGTCCACATCTACGACGGCTGGGCCTGGAAGGAGCAGGCGCCGTCGGACAAACCCGACTGGATGCCCGGCGAGATCACGGAGGCCAACGTCTCCAAGCGGGGCATCGAGCACCTCGACGAGATCTGACCCACACCCCTTCTTCGCGTCCGCGACGCCACCAAGAACTATCCGTCGCGGTGTCGAACGCGTGCCTGCACGGCCTCCCGCGTCCGCGGGACGCGTCGGCCGTGACGCGCGGCCCTCACCCGGCGGGACCGACCGTGAACCGCGAGGGACGACCGCCAGGCCTCCAGCCGCGCGAGACTCTCTACCGTCGGACAGATGCCTCGATACATCCCGCCGATTGCGTCCCGGCGGAGTCGTGTTCAACCGTTCTATCCGACGGTATCACCCGTCGAGTCCCGACGCTACCGGCCGCGAACCGGCCGAACGACCGGTAAAATTTAAATACCGCCCGGAGCCCCTCGACGGAGGGCGGGCCGGTGGATCGGTAGCCAACCGGGACGACCGAGGGGCTCGCGTGCTCCCGTACGACACGCGGCAGTGGCTCACACGCCCACGTCATGAAACCGCGTGACGGGGAGCGGGTGTAACGACGGGCTTAAGTAGAGTACCCCCATCAGGAGTTAATGCGAAGAACGCGGGGGACGCCCCCCGCGACGAATCGCCGGGGTCACGCCCGGCGAGCCGGAACCGTTCCGACGCCCTTAAGTGTAACAGGGCACTCGGGAGGGATACGACGATGCGGTCGGCCCCCTTCCGGGGGTCGCTCGCGGACCCCGACGAGGTCCGATGGGTTTATGACCCGTCGTGACCCATGTTAGGGTCCGAAGGAAATGAGGATTCCACCCCTGCGGTCCGCCGTACAGATG
>JAZKST010000064.1:0-15426 GCA_036625905.1 Haloarculaceae archaeon | reverse complement strand
GTCGTCCCGGACAACCGGAACTACCGCATCCTGAAGGACAACACCCTCCGGCTGTTCGGGGGTGAGGAGACCGAGTACGACTTCGTCGGCATGGACTTCGATCCGCCGGTCGACCTGCCGATCAACGCGGTCAGTCACGGCGCGTCCGGTCGGCTCGTCGAGGAGCCCGGGGAGATAGAGGCGGCCGTCGAGGAGGCCGTCGCCGAGGCCGGACCGACGGTGCTCGACGTGCTCACCCACGACTGATCCGATCGTGCGCAGTTAGGTTCGCGTCACGCGTTCGGGTTCCGTCTCGTCGGTCTCGTAACGCCGATACGTCCGAATGCCACCGAAAACGGGTACGCACGACCGTATGACTGCGAGTGCCGGTGCGGAGGGGACGGGCCGAGGGGTCTCGCGCCCTACCGGTTCGCGGCGGGCGTCGTCGAGAGGACCGCCGCGGCGACGCCGCCCATCGCGCCGAAGACGAGCGGGTAGCCGACCGCGGAGAGGACGGGAACGGCCGGGGTCGCGGTGTACGTCCCCAGGGAGGCGCCGAGGAGGACGCTCCCGAGGACGAGCGCGACCGCATACCCAGCCACCACGGTCGCACCGATCATCGCCGCCCGCTTCGGTGCGGTCTCGCCGGCACGGAACGCAGTCACCCCGCCGGCCAGGAGGAGCACGGCCGGTGGGACCGCGTAGAGCGGCGCGAGCGAACCGCCGCTCGCCTCGACGAAGTCGACACCGACGGCGCCGGCGCCGTCGACGAACCGCACCACGACGCCGTGGGCGTTGTAGAACAGCCACCCGACCGCCTTCCATCCGGGGAGGCCCCCGGTCGGTGCGGGACCGCTCCCGACGACATCGGTGGCCCGCGTCGCCGTCAGTAACACCGTCGTGAAGTAGCCGACCAGGGCCGCGCCGGCGCCCACCACCACCCCCGTCGGGTAGGGCAGCTGGAGGAGGCCCGTCGGTAGCTCCGATCGGCGATCCGACTCCTCCGAGGGGGCTCCCGTACCCATGCTCGTTCACCACCGAATGTGGGTTACCCACATGGATATACGGGCGTTCTCGTTCCCGCGTACTGAGAAGCGCCACCGGCTATCCTCGTGGTCGGAGCTGTCCCCAGACGACCTTCTCGACCAGCCCGACCGTCAGGTTGGCCTCTACCGTCACCCGACAGGAGAGCCGGGGGCAGCCCCAGCGCTCGGCTGCCCGGTCGTGCCAGTGCTCCGGGACGGCTCCGTCCTCCCGTCGCACCCCACAGGTGCCACAGAGCCCCCGGCCGCCGCAGTTAGCGCGGGTCCCCGGCGGCTTGAACGGCCCGGTGGGGGGAACCGAAACCCATTTACAGGAATCGGGGCTACCGGTGAGCGAGGGGACGTGGCCAAGCCAGGCATGGCGACTGACTCCAGAGGCCACGCGCCCGGTGACGAGACTCCAGACTGATATACCGAGCGGCCGGCTGATCACCGACCGCGTTGACGACCCTCTGGAGGACCGAGGCGCACACCGGAGATATCAGTCGATCGGGGGTTCAAATCCCTCCGTCCCCATACCCTCGCTTCGCTCCTTTCGGTCGCGAATCGCCGTTCGCGGAGTCACACCACGTCGATCCGCAGCCGTCCCTACCGGCCCGAACCGGAGGAGGTGTGGAACGACCGACCGGACCTGAAGCTCGTGAGTTCTTCGATGCGGGCCTCCAGCTCCTCGATCTCCCGCTGGAGGTCGTCGGTGTCCTCGTCGGCGTCGGCCAGCCGGTCCTTGAGTCCCTGGAGACGTGATTCTTTGACCTCCTCGTCCACCTCTGCTTTCCGGACGTACTCCCGCTCCTCGACGTCGTAGACGGCGGATTCGGGGAGTTCGGTCACGTCGAGGGCCTCGTCTACCCTGCTCCGGTCGACGCCCATGACCCGCTCGCGGTCGATACCCGCTTCTTCCAGCACCGCCAGCACCTCCTCGTCGTCCTTGAGCGAGCGGTTGCGGCGGGTGGTGCGCTGGACCGAGCCGTACTGGCCGTAGACGGGGCGGTCGTGATGGAGCCGATCGAGGAGCACGCCGGTCACCTCCTGCCGGAGGTCGTTGGCGTTCCGCTGGACGTCCGAGAGGAGGGTGTAGAGGTTCACGAGATCGGGCGTCTCCATCCCCGCGAGGTCGGTCGGGTCGTTCCGTTCGAGCGCGTCGACCAGGAGGAGGGTGTCCGAATAGACCGGGACGTCAGGTTCCTCCCGAGCCTCGTCCCCGGTCTCGGTATCGAGGTCGGCATCCACGAGTGGCATCGTGGTGTTGATCGGCGAATCCGTCTCGGTGATGGTCCCCTCGCGGTCGTCCACCTCGAAGCGCGGGTGGACGCTCAGGACCGTCGCGTAGGGTTCGGCGTCCGGGGGGAGGCGGTCGAGGTCGAAGCCGGTATCGGCCTCGTGGACGCGCTCGTACAGCGTCTCGAACTGCTCGCGCTGGAGCGAGGCCGTTCCCGAGTCCTCGTGGTACTCGGCGAGCACGCGGTGTTCCTGGACGTCGGTGACCCGGAACGACTTCCGCGAGAGCGGCGTGACGAGCGTGGCGTCGGGGGGCAGGTCCTCTAGATGTTCGAGCAGCGTACGCCAACTCGCGCTGAACGGCATAGTGAGTATTGGCAAGTACCACATAAAAGACTGCGGGCGGCGTCGCTTCGCGGCCCGAACTCGGACTAGGTGGAGAGTCGATCCGATCGCCCCGTGGATCCGGGCGAGCGCCACGAGCGGGGGCGCGGAGTGGATACATAATTATAGATAGTGCTATACTCTCCCGGGGGATAGCGGCTCGTATGAAGCGGTCGACCGTGTCCGACTGTCCGCTCTGTGGTCGGGACTGCGAGGACCGGAACGGGCTCCGGGTCCACCTCCACGGGAGCCACCTGAACAGCGAGCTCATCGACGTCTACCTCGAGGCCGTCGGCGATACTGTCGGGCATAAGCCTCTGAACGACATCGTCGCCACGGTGTGACGATGATGTTCGAGTAGTTATGTCCGACAGTAGAGTAGCCAGCGCCCGGACCGTCGTCCCGACACCGGGAAGCGACCGCCACCGGAGCGTTGATGGGGGGTCGGTCGGAACCCGCGCCCGTGAATCGGTCGCGCCTGCGGTACGGCCTGCTCGGGATGGGGACGCTCGCGTACACGGTCCTGATGGTCGTCTGGTTCTCCGTCGCGGCGTACCTCGCGGAGATCGTCGCCGAGCTCGGCCTCACCAGCACGCAGGCCGGCCTCCTCACGGGGGCGATACCGCTGACGTACGTCCCGGTCGCGCTGTTCTCGGGGGTGGTCACCGACCGGATCGGCCCCTATCGAGCCATCGGGATCGGCCTCGTGCTGTTCGGCGCGGCGCAGGTCGGGCGGGCGGGCGCGGACTCCTTCGCGGTCCTCCTCGGGCTGACCGTCGTGGTCGGCGTCGGCGGCACGACCATCACCTTCGGGCTCCCCAAGCTCGTCGCGGAGCTGTTTCCCACCGACGCCTCGGGGACGCCCTCCTCGATCTACATGCTCGGGTCGTTCGCGGGGACGGCCAGCGCGTTCAGCATCGGCCGCGGTGTCGTCGGTCCGATGCTCGGCGGCTGGCGGCCGCTGTTCACCGCCATCGGAGTCGCGGTGCTCGCGTACGCCGTCCTCTGGTGGGTGATGGTCTATCTCGCCCCGATCTCGACGCTCCGGGGGCCCGCCGACGGGGCGGCGGACACTCCCGATTCGGTCGACACCGACGAGTCCGCCAGCACCGACGGCGGCGTACGGGGGGTGGCCACGCTCCGACGGGACGTCGGGCGGGTGTTCCGTACGCCGGCGATGCGCTGGCTGGTCGTCGTCGGCGTGGTCTACCTGCTCGTCGTCCACGGGTTACAGAACTGGCTGGCGACGGTACTCCGGGCGCGGGGGGTCGCGCCGACGCTCGCGGCGACGGTCACCAGCGCGTTCGTCGTCGCGGAGGCCGTCGGGACCCTGACCGTGCCGGCGGTCTCGGACCGACTCGGCCGTCGCGGTGGCGTCATCGCCGCCTGCGGCGCGGGCTGTGCCCTCGGGACCGCCGCGCTGCTCGTCCCGGGCGTGCCGTTCGCGCTCCCGGTCGCCGGCGCGCTCGTCGTCGGCGTCGGCGTGGGCGGCATCTCCCCGCTCGTCCGGATGGTCCCGCCCGAGCTCGAGGGTGTCGGGCCGGCGCTGACGGGGACCGCCGTCGGACTCGTCTTCGCGGTCGGCGAACTCGGGGGGTTCCTCGGCCCGTTCCTCGTCGGCGCGCTGTTCGACCTCACCGGGTCGTACGCGCCGGGGCTGGCGGTCGTCGGCCTCGCGTGCCTCGGCGCGGTGGTCGCCGGCCGGCGCATCCCGGCCTGAGCGACGTCCGAAGGGGGGTACGAACCCGGCGCCGGCTGTCGGGGCCGCCGTCGGGCTATGAGAACTCCCCGACCAGTTCGAGGTAGTCCGGAGCCGCGTCTGTGAGGTCGATGTGACACCGCCAGACGAACGTTCGGTCGGTGAACGGGACGTCCTGGCCCTGGGGCCGTCGTGTATCGCCTTCTCCACCTCGAAGAACGCCCCGTCGCCGTCGAGGACCAAGCTATAGTAGCGTTTGGAAGTCTTTGCTCACGGGCGGGAGGAACGTCCCCACCCGGAGTTTGCTATTGGTTCCAAACGCTACTATAGTCCATCGCCACGCCCACGTCGGTCAGGTCCGACGCGACCGCCTCGATGCGCTCCCGACGCTCCGCCGTGAGATGCTCCTCGTAGTCCCCGAGCGATCCGTCGGGTGTCGGTGCGTCCTGCATCTCTCGGTCGCCGTCGGCGCTTGCGGCCCGGGGGGAGGTTACCGTTCGGCTCAGCGGAGGCCCAGCCGACGGCGGAGCCCCGAGAGGATTCCCTCATCCCCGAGCCCCTCCTCGTCGAGCACCTCGCGTTCGACCGCCGCCAGCTCCGCCTCGTCGAACCGGTCGTCCGCCCGCGCATCGGTCAGCCAGTCCTCCCACTCGGCGTCGGTGAGCGTCCCGCGGGATTCCGGATCCCACCGTTCCGCCAGGTGCTCGCGATCGGGGAACGGGACGTCCATCTCCCCACCGCCCCAGTAGAGCGGCGAGAGTTCGAACGCGAACCGGTCGTCGTCGGTCGGGACGAACCGGTAGGGGTAGCCGTCGAAGAGGAAGACGTCCTCGGGCGTGACCGTCTCGCCGTTCGGGAGTTCGAGGGTCGCCGGCATCGGCCGGACGTACGGGTTCCGGACGGTTCAGCGGTTTGGTCGTCGGTTCCCGGGTCCGGACCGGCATCGCTACCTCGGATCCCCGTGACCGACAGTACGAACTCCGCGTGCCGACCGGCACACGGCCGGCATGGTGGGGCTTATGTACGCGGAACCGATAGGAGTCGGTCGGCATGGACGACATCCGCACCGGGCTCTCCTACGGGGACGCGCTCCTGGTCCCGAAGCGCTCGGGCGTCGACTCCCGGAACGAGGTCGACCTCTCGACGTACCTGACCGACGACCTCCCCCTGAGGACGCCGCTCCTCTCGGCGCCGATGGACACCGTCACCGAACGCGAGACGGCGGTCGCGCTCTCGGAGGCCGGGGGGTTCGGCACCGTCCACCGGTTCCTCGAACGCGAGGAGCAGGCGACGGAGGTGCGAGCCGCGAGCGATGCCGGCGCGCGGGTCGGCGCCGCCCTCGGCATCGACGAGGCGACGGTCGACCGCGCCGAGACGACCCTCGAAGCGGGTGCCGACTGCCTGATGGTCGACGTCGCTCACGGTCACCTCGAGGCGTGTCTGGAGACCGTGAGCGAGGTGGCCGACGAGTTCCCGGACGTCCCGCTGGTGGCCGGTAACGTCGCCACGCCCGAGGGCGTGGCCGACCTCGCCGCCGCGGGCGCGAACTGCGTGAAGGTCGGTATCGGTCCCGGGTCGCACTGCACGACCCGGAAGGTGGCCGGTGCGGGCGTCCCACAACTGACGGCGGTCGACGACTGCGCCGACGCCGCGGCCGCACACGGAGTCCGGACCGTCGCCGACGGTGGTATCCGGAGCTCCGGAGACGCCGTCAAGGCGCTGATGGCCGGCGCCGACACGGTGATGATGGGTTCGCTGTTCGCCGGGACCGACGAGGCGCCGATGCCGGTCGTCGAGGTGGACGGCGAGCGGTACAAGCGTTCGCGCGGGATGGCGACGACGGCCGCCGCCGAGGGCCGCTCGGACAAGGAGTCGACCCCGGGTGCCGACGAGGGCGTCGAGGCGCTCACCCCCTACGAGGGCTCGCTCGCCGACGTCGTCCGGGAGTTCTGTGCCGGCATCCGCTCGGGGCTCTCCTACTGCGGTGGGCACACCGTTCCCGAGGCCCGCGAGCGAGCCGAGTTCGTCCGCGTCGCGCCCTCCGCGATGGAGCTCGAGGGCGCACATCTCGACCGGGACTGGGAGGGGGTCGACGTCGGGGACTGACCGGAACGAGCGGACAGCCGACAGCCGACAGTATCAGTCCCGACCCCACACGCTCGTCCCAGGGTGGAAGTCCAGCCAGGCGAACCAGAACAGCGGGGGGTGTGCGTTGACCTGCTCCAGCCGGGTCCCCGCGAGCGGTCCGTCGACGGCCCGGCCGGTCTCGACGCGCCAGCGCGAACCGCCCGCCCGGACGTGGCCCGGGCCGGCGTCGGCGAAGGTGAGCGTCCGGCCGTCGATCCGGCGGTCGAACGCGATCGCGCTCCCGCGCCGGCCCACGACGACCACCGGGACGCCGCCCACGCGGTCGTTCACCGGCGATGCCGACAGCGCCTCGGTCAGCGGGTAGGCCCGCGCCGCCCCGCCCGCCGCGATCCCGAGCACGAGCGCGCGTTTCGGGAGCCGCGAGTCGCCGAAGTCGTCGCCCATGCGCTCCTCCAGGTAGGCGGCGTTCTCGCGGGCCTGTCCCACGAGGTCGAAGCCGTAGTCCAAGCGGACCGCGCCGACGACGGTGTCCGAGAGCGGCGGCGGAAGCAGCACCTCGCCGTTCGGGAACCGACCGCGCCACTCCTCCCACGTCGTCAGCGTCGAGGGGAGCACCTCGAGGGTCTCGCCCGTTTCGGGACCCCGGATGGCCGTCGCGAGGATCTGCGACCAGAGCGACCCCGTGGCCCCGTCGTAGAGCACGAGGTTCTCCTGGTAGAGCAGCCCGGACACCCCGAAGCCGGTCACCTCGCCGTCGACCGTCCGCCGTGCGACCAGTCCGGACCGACAGATCGGACAGTACGTCACCAGGAGCGGCCCACCCAGCGTGTCGTTGACGACCTCGTGCCAGTTCAGGAGCGCCAGCGGGTAGGCGCGGGCCCCCGGTTCTGTCTCGCCGCTCGCACCGGTACCGTCGGTCGCGACGTCCGCCCGCGCCACCCCGACGACGAGGTCGCCGTCGGCCAGCCGGGGTCGGTAGGTCGTCCCCGAGCCAAAGTCGATGGCGACGTCCGACCAGTCGGGTGCGAACGCCGGATCGGTGATCGCCGGGATACCGTCCCGTGGCGCCGACCGTCGCAGCTCCGACTCCGGGACCGGTAGCGAGGTCGGAGCGCCGGCCGTCGCCGCTCGTCCCCGGTCGCCGACGTATCCGAAAGTACAGCCGGCCAGGGAGGCCGAGGCACCGAGCCCGGCGAACGCGAGGAGTCGGCGACGCTTCACGGGCGGCGGTACGGATCCGACGGAGTAAAGCGGCGGCCGCGCTGGCGTCGAGCGCGCAACGCCGGGCGGTGGTCGGGGAAACCACGCCCCTGGCGGGGAATCGGGGGGAGAACGACGAGCTACGGTCGACGGTCCCCGCCGGCCGCCGATCCGGCGTAGACCGCCCGCGGTAGTGTATCCTCGCCGGTGCGGGCGGTCGGGCACACGACCGACACGAACGGCGGCCGTGACCCCCTCGACGCTCGCGTCGACCACTCGAGTCGCTCCCCACCGGCGGACCTCGATAGCACTCGCGGTCGCCCGGCAGACCCTTACGCTTCGGAAAGCTACGAGGGGTAGACGCCGACCCTCATGATACCCCCGCTCGTCCGCCGGTGTCCGGGATGTAGTCACACGGGCTGGAGCAGTCGCTTCGCGGTCGTCACCACCGACGGCGGTCGTCGACTGGTGGAGTGTCCCGCCTGTGGCCACCGGTTCGAGCCGGTCGACGGCCCAATGCTCAAGTGACCCGACACCGACCCGCGACGGGGACCGAACCGTGCATCCGTCGTTCGGTCGAGCGTCGTGAGGACCCGGGACCTGGACGTTCGGCACCTCCGGCACCTCCGGGCCCCCCCGGGACGCCGCCGACCGGTGGACTCGGGCGAGTGTTCCCCGGTGACTCCACTTCCACCCCGGTATCCCACCCTTCTTGACGAGCGGCGTCCTACGCGTCGGTGTGAGCGCCGGCGACGGTCCGCGCCTCCCGGGTGCCCCCGACGAGGAGGGGACGAACCGCGTGGTCTGTCACGTCGACGTGGACTGTTTCTACGCGGCCTGCGAGCGGCTGCGCGAGCCCGAACTCGAGGGTGAACCGATCGTCGTGGGGATGGGCTACGAGCCCGGCGAGGGCCACGGCGCGGTGGCGACCGCCTCCTACGAGGCCCGCGAGTTCGGCGTCGAGTCCGCCATGCCGATCTCCGAGGCGCTCGACCTGCTGCCCCGGCGAGCTGGGGCCGACGGGGACGACCTCGACGCGACCGGCCACTACCGGCCGGTCGACATGGGGTACTACGAGTCGGTCGCCGACGAGGTCAAGGCGATACTCCACGACGTCCCCGGGACGGTCCGGGAGGTGAGCATCGACGAGGCGTACCTGGACGTCACGCCGGTCGGATGGGACGGGGCCGAGCCGTTCGCCGCGAACCTGAAGGGTCGCATCGAGCGGGAGGTGGGCGTGGTCGCGAGCGTCGGCGTCGCGCCGAACATGAGTGCGGCGAAGATCGCCAGCGACCACGACAAACCGGACGGACTCGTCGTCGTCCGACCGGGCGAGGTGCGCGAGTTCCTCGCGCCGCTCGACGTCGAGGCGCTCCACGGGGTCGGCCCCGTGACGGCGCGGGAACTGCGGGCGATGGGCGTCGAGGTGGCCGGGGACCTCGCGAGCACCGACCCGACGGTGCTGACGGAGCGGTTCGGCAAGCGGGGCCGGTCGCTCCACGAGCGGGCCAACGGCCGGGACGACCGGCCCGTCGAACCCCAGGGCGACCCCAAGAGCCTCTCGAACGAGTCGGCGTTCGTCGAGGCGACCGCCGACCCCGACCGGAAACGCGAGCGAATACGCGAACTCGCCGCGTCGGTGGCCAACCGCGCGCGCTCGCGGGGCGCACTCTACAAGACCATCGGCGTCAAGGTCGTCACGCCGCCGTTCGATGTCAACACCCGCGCCCGGTCGCTTCCCGGGGCCGTCGACGACCCCGAACTCGTCGAGCACCTCGCGCTCGACCTCCTCGCGGAGTTCGCCGACGACCGCGTCCGGAAACTCGGGGTCCGGGTCTCGAACCTGGAGTTCGGCGGCGAACAGGCCAAACTCGGCACCTACACCTCGTCGGAGGGATCCGTCGACTCCGACGAGGAACCGGGGTCGGGGCGGGACCGGACCGGAGAAGGGACCGATGGGTCGGAACGGGGACAGACGACGTTCGGCGACTTCTAAACTCGAATCGGCGTTTCATAGCGTCGGCAACTTTTAGACCGGCGGACCGGGTAGCTTTCGGTGAAGATGGACTCCTCGTGGACGCAGTTCGTCCTCCTCTTCCTCGGCGTCAGCGTCATGCTCGCGGGTGTAGCGGGATGGCTGGCCCTCGCGGACAAGGACTACCAGTACCGGTTCGTCCGGAGCGAGGAGCGGTTCCCACAGCACGAGGGGAACCTCGGCTACTACGACTCGATCTCGACGGAGGAACGGGCGGTCGTCGACCGGGCGATGGCCGGCGAGGCACCGCGGCCGGAGACCCGTGCGAACCTCCCGCCGGAGGTGATCAGGCGCGACGACGAGTACCTCTTCTTCCGGGGGTACTCCTACTACGACTGGACGAACCCACGGACGTTCGGGCCGACGGGCGTCGGGCTGCTCGGGGTCGGGATGGTCGTGCTCGCGGTGCGGAACGACGTCCGGAGCAGGGGGTTCCACTGAGACGGTCGTGCGTGGTCCGTTACCGGCGACGCTCTTGCCGAACTGAGCGGAACAGTCGAATCAGTGTTCTGCCACGATGTCTCGTGCGAGATGTAGCGCGCGAACTGCTCGCTCCCTTCGGTCGCTCGCTGTTCCCGCGAGGGGGTTTCCGAGTGTTCGGGCCGCGCCACGGCGCGACCCTCTGAAGCGGTAGAACCGCAAGCTAGCGCGGCGGCGGGCCGGGAACCCGCCAGAGCGCGAGCGATATATAATGGATGATCACTGCGGTCAGAATGAATGAACCGCGAACGAAGCGAGCGGTGAATGAATCCTCTACATCCTGCACGGTAGTCTGTAACGATATCAGCAGACCGATGGTCGTTTCATCAGATTGGGCAAGAGTCACCGGCGACCCCCGACCCCGTCGCTCGCCGGCCCGGCACCCGAAACCTACCTACGTCCCGGGACGGAAGCGTGGGTATGAACCGCCTCCCGTCGGTCGACGAGCGGACGTGGCGGCTCGCGCCACACGCGCACGTCATCGTCCACGAGACGGCCGACGGTAACGAGTTCATCACCATCTACGACTGCGGTGCAGCGCAGAAACCGCCCTCGGCGCAGGTCATCGGTAACCTCGTCAGGGTCCGGGCGCGCCACGAGACGACGCGACAGCCGACGGGCTACATCGCGAAGCTCCGCGAGCCCGCCGTGCTCGAGCGGCAGGACGAGGCCCACTGGCTCATCCGGGCGGTCGAGGAGGACGAACGCCGACCGTAGGAGTCGAGCCATGGGGCCGGCGGTCACTGGCGCACGGACGGCGGTCGCTGACGCACGTCTGACGGAGGTTTACGGTGTGGCGCGGCGCGGGTTCCCGTATGAGCGATGACGAACGGATCACGGTCGGGGCGGTCTCCGCCGGCGACGGTGGGGCCGTCGATCTCCCGGTCGTGGAGCTGCTGACCGGCCGGGGGTTCGTCACCGGGAAGTCGGGGTCGGGGAAGAGCATTCTCGAAGGCACCCCGGTTTACACGTCGAACGGTCGAAAACCGATCGAGGAGGTGTCCGAGGGGGAACGCGTCCTCTCGCTCAACGAGCGGACGTACGAGCAGGAGTTCAGGCCGGTCCAGGCGACCATCGAACACCGTGCATCCGATCTGCTCAGAATAACGCTGGAGGACGGGACGGAGGTCGTGGGAACCGAGGACCACAGTTTCCTGACGATCGACGACATGGAGATCGTTCCCGTCCGGGGCGAGGACGTCGAGGAAGGGACCTGGATGCCGCTCTCCCGGGAACTCCCGTCGACCGAACGCGTAGCGGAGATCGATCTCGCCGAGTACGCACCCGACGTGAACAACGTGATCGTATCGGCGGAGGGGATCACGAGCGCCGGGAAGGAGGGCGAACGGTTCCTGTCACTCGATGCAGACACCGGCCGAGTGGTCGGACTGTACCTCGCGGAGGGATCGTTCGACTCGAAGATGACGGTCCAGATATCGGCGACGGACGAGACGGTACGGTCGTTCCTCGGATCGCAGGGGTTCGACGTGTACGAGCATACGTGCAACCGCTCGTTCAGCCCGTTCGCTCGGTTCCTCGAGGCGGAGTTCGGACGCGGAGCCGGGGAGAAACGGGTTCCGAACTGGGTGTTCGATACCCCCACCGAGTTCCGCGCGGGACTGTTGTCCGGGTATTTCGACGGTGACGGGACCGTCAACGACCACGACGTCTCCTCGATGTCGAAGTCCGGCTCGCTACCCGAGGGCGTTCGCGAACTCCTCCGGCAGTTCGGCGTTTCATCGACGCTAAACGAGAAGGCGGTGCTGTACGGCGACGAGGAACGGCGGTTCGAACGCCTCAGGGTCGACGCTTTCCACGTCGGTCGGTTCGCCGACGTCGTCGACCTGCAGGTCGCGGGGAAGGGCGAAAAGCTCGCACGGATCGTGGAGACTCGCGACCCGGAAGGGGGACACAACAGCAAGGACATGATCCCGAACTTCGGGCCGGTTCTGAACCGCGGGATTCGGGAATCCGGGTGGAACGAGCGGGGCGACGGAGCCCGCGCCGACGCGTCGTCGGTCCATCTGCTGACCCGCAAGCAGAAAGCCGGACGGACAACCTACAACCGCATCGTCGACGAGGTCGGCATCGAGGGACGGGCTGCTGCCCTCGGCGAGTCGGACGTGCAGTGGAAACGTGTGACGTCGGTCGAACGTATGGACGAGACGAGGACGGTGTACGATCTCGACGTCGAGCTCAACGACAACTTCGTCGCTGGCGGCGTGTTCGTCCACAACTCCAACAGCGCGAGCGTCGTCGCCGAGAAACTGCTCGACGGGGGCTACGGCCTCCTGATCGTCGATATCGACGGCGAGTACTACGGGCTGAAAGAGGAGTACGAGATCCTCCACGTCGGCGCCGACGAGGAGTGCGACATCCAGGTGGGCCCCCAGCACGCCGAGAAGATCGCACAGCTGGCCCTGGAGAAGCACGTCCCCATCATCCTCGACGTCTCCTCCTTTCTCGACGAGTCGAAGGCGAGCGAACTGCTCACCGAGGTCGCCCGACACCTCTTCGCCAAGGAGAAGAAGCTGAAACAGCCCTTCCTGCTCGTCGTCGAGGAGGTTCACGAGTACCTCCCCGAGGGCGGCGGGCTGAACGAGTGCGGCCGGATGCTCATCAAGGTGGCAAAGCGCGGCCGGAAACACGGCCTGGGGATGTGCGGCATCTCACAGCGGCCCGCGGACGTCAAGAAGGACTTCATCACGCAGTGTGACTGGCTGGTCTGGCACCGGCTCACCTGGCAGAACGACACGAAGGTCGTCCAGCGCATCCTCGGGAGTGACTACGCCGACGGCGTCGAGGAGCTGAACGACGGCGAGGGCTACCTGATGACCGACTGGGACGAACACGTGAGACAGGTGCAGTTCCAGCGCAAACGGACGTTCGACGCCGGCGCGACCCCGGGGCTCGACGACTTCGAGCGACCCGAGCTCAAGTCCGTCAGCGACGACCTCGTCTCGGACCTCGAACGCATCACCGAGGAACAGCGGACCCGCGAGTCCCGTATCAAGGAGCTCGAACGCGAACTGAAGGACAGGGAGCTCCGCATCGAGGAGCTCGAGGAGGAACTGGAGGAGGCCCGGGACCTCAGCGAGATGGCCGAGCAGTTCTCCCGGGCGATGATGGCCCACGCCACCGGTCGCCCGTTCCGCGAGGACGTCACCGGCTACCAGGCCAGCCTGGAGGAGAGTTCGCGCCGCGCGGTGGCCGGACCGACCGGGGTCGACACGGACGCGGCCGAGGTGGCCGGGGCCCCCGGGGCCGATACCGACGCGACCGAGGAGGATCGGTGGAGCGAGGCGATGGCCGACCTCGACGGTACAGCGATCGCCAGCGACGACGCGGCGGTCGACGGCGACGAGGCCGACCCGAAGGAGGAGGAAGAGGAGGAGACCCCGCCGGACGAGCACGCCCGCCCGCGGCCGGAGGCCGACGGGTCGATGACCGGCGGCGAGGGGTTCGAGCCAGCCTACGAGCCGTGGCCCGACGAGGAGGACCTGCTCGCCTCGGGCGGGTCGGGCACCGTCGACGCCGTCGTGGACGATACCTCCGGCGGGTCGGCCGGGCGGGAGGTGACCGCCGGAGCCGACCCCGGAACCGGGAACGCCCCCGCCGACGGGCGCGACGGAGCGGCCGCCGGCACCGGGCCGGCCGAGGCCGACGGCGGGGCCGACATCCTCGTCCCTGGCGACGAGAGCGAGGCGGAGACCGGGCCGGCCGACTGGGATGGCTCGTTCGACGGTGACTCGGCCAGCGGGGAGATACTGGTCCCCGGGGAGACGGCGGACGCCGGACGCGCCGGCGGCGAGGACGCGCCGGCTACCGGCGCCCGGTCCGACGACCCGGACGCCGACGACGGGACCCCCGAGACGGACGAGGAGGCGGACTCGGATGGGGACATCATCGTCCCCGGCGAGGACGGCGGCGCGCCGTCGGCCGGAACCCCCTCGTCGGATGGCGAGAGCGACCCCGGGGCGTCGAGTGGAGCCCCGGACGACATCATCGTGGCGGGCGTCGGGGACGAGCCGTCGGCCGAGGACGAGGAGGAAACCGCCGAGGCGACCGGCGAGGACGAAGCGGGCGTGACGGGTCGGGAGTCGGGCGCGGAGGCCCGCGACGCGGACGAGGCCGGCGACGGCACCGACGCCCGGGTCGACCGCGACCCCGGGGCGTCGTTCGCCGAGCGGGCCGACCCCGAGTTCGAGCGGCCGGTCGTCAGCGAGATACGCGAGACGGTCGAGTCCCTGGACGCCGTCACCCGTGGGATGCTGGCGTACTACCGGTCGAACGGCCCGGCGTCGCCGGTCGACGCGCAGGTCGCTGCCGGGGGCGACGGCGACCGGACGCGGGCGTACAGCCGCAACCGCGAGCTCCGGGAGGCCGGCCTCGTCGCCCACGCGGGCCGGGGGACCTACGGCTACGCGCTCCGCTCGCGGATCGACGGGGCCCACGACGGCCGGCTGGCGACGGCGGCGCTGGACGCGGCGGTCGAGCGCGTCGAGGCGGTCTTCCTCGACCGCTCGGACGCACCCTGGCCGGGCGCCTGAGCCGGGCCGCCGCGGGCCGTCGTCGGGTCCGTCCGAGCCGGCACCGGATCCGTACGGTACCGGGTGGTCCACGGGTGGTTCGGTCCTTCAGTCAGTCTCCCAGTCGATGCTCCGCTCGAACGTCTCGGCCGCCCGGAGCACGGTCGCGTCGTCGAACCGCTCGCCGACCAGCATCAGCCCCACGGGGAGACCGTCGCTCTCCCCGCACGGGACCGACACCGCGGGATGGCCGGTGATGTCGAACGGCGACGTGTTCGGGAGCATGTCGAGCGCCCGCCCGATGACCTCCAGCCGGGTGAGGTCATCGCGCACCTCGTGGGCGGTCTGGGGCGTCGTCGGCATCGCCAGCACGTCCACGTCCGCGAGCGCTTCGTCGTACCGCTCGGCGAGTTCCCGCGAGAGGTTCTGGGCCTTGGCGTAGTAGTGACCCCGGTACTCGTCGGCGAGGTACTGGCCCAAGACGAGCGTCAGCTTCACGGTGGTGAGGTAGTCGTCGGCGTGAGCACGTCGGGCCTTGCCGAAGTAGTCCGCGAACCCGGTGTCGTAGAACCCCTTGCCGTAGTGGCCGATCCCCTCGGCGTTCACCGTCGCGGCGGTCGCCTCGTTGGCGACGGCGGTCCAGATGGCCGGGCCGTCGAGGTGCATCGGTACCGACACCTCGGTCACCTCCGCGCCGGCGTCCTCGAACGCCGCGAGCGCGTCGTGGACGGCGTCGTCGACGCCGTCCTCGCTCTCCTCGTGGCCGAACCC
>JAZKST010000063.1:0-15684 GCA_036625905.1 Haloarculaceae archaeon | reverse complement strand
GAGGGTGCCGATTTCGTATCGCGATATACGATTCATCGGTTCCCGCTCGGCGAGCGTCCTTTTAGTACTCCCCCCCCGTGTAGCCGGCGTGGACCTCGAGATACTGCTGTACGAGGGATTCGACGAACTGGACGCCATCGGCCCCTACGAGGTGTTCCGCAACGGGGAGCGGGCGGGTGCGGACCTCACGACCCGACTGGTCACGCTCGAACCCCGCGACTCCGTGACTGCGAGCCACGACCTCCGGGTGGGTGTCGACGGCACCCTCGGCTCGCCCGACGTCCTCCTCGTGCCCGGCGGCGGGTGGGGCGACCGGGCCGAGACGGGCGCGTGGGCGGAGTACGACCGCGGTGCGATACCCGAGGCGATAGCGAGCGCACACGACCGTGGCGCGACGGTCGCCACGGTCTGTACCGGAGGGATGCTCGCCGCGGGTGCGGGCATCCTCGACGGCCGACCGGCGACCACCCACCACGTCGCCCACGACGACCTCCGCAAGGTGGCCGAGTTCGTCGACGCCCGCGTCGTCGACGACGGCGACGTCCTCACCTGCGGCGGGGTCACCTCCGGCCTCGATCTCGCCTTCCACTTCCTCGCCCGCGAGTTCGGTACCGAGGTCCGGGACCGAGTGGCCAGACAGATCGAGTACGAGCCCTCCGGGGACGTCTACCGGGGGTAGGTGGCTGTGGATCCGGCTCTCGCCGGACCGTCAGCGAACGACTTTAGACCCGGAGGCACCCTACTCCTCCCGTGCGCATCGAGAACAGCTTCATCCCGGTCCGGGGCGTGGGGGAGAAGACCGAGCGGCGGCTCTGGCGCGAGGGGGCCACCCACTGGGACGCGTTCGACCCATCGCTGGTCTCGCGCTCGCTGGCCGACCGCATCGAGCGGTTCATCGACGACGCCCGCCCGCACCTGGCCGACGGCGACGCCCGCTTCTTCGCCCAGCGGTTCCCGGGCGGCGAACGGTGGCGGCTCTACGAGGACTTCCGCGACGACGCCGCGTTCTTCGACATCGAGACGACCGGGCTCTCGCAGGCCCGCGACGACGTCACCACCGTGAGCGTCCACCGCGGCGGCGAGACGACCACGCTCGTCCGCGGAGAGGACCTCGCCCGCGACCGGCTGCGCGAGGCGCTCGACGCTCCCCTGCTCGTCACGTATAATGGCGCGCGCTTCGATGTCCCGTTCCTGGAGAACTCGTTCGACCTCTCGCTCGACGCCGCCCACCTCGACCTGCTCTACCCGTGTCGGTCGCTCGGGCTGACGGGCGGGCTGAAGACCGTCGAGCGCGACGTCGGTATCGAGCGCGACCGTCCGGACCTCGGGGGGAGGGACGCAGTCCGGCTCTGGAAGCGCTACGAGCGCCACGGCGACGAGGGGGCACTCGAGACGCTCGTCTCGTACAACCGCGAGGACACCGTCAACCTCCGGACCGTCGCGGACCGCGTCGCTGACCGACTCCACCGCGAACGGTTCGAGGGACTGTCGCTGTAGTCCGGGCGGCCGCTACTCGGTCCTCTCCCCCGATCCCGGCTCGGGCGCATCGGACCCGGCCTCGAACCGTCCCGCCTCCGCGAGGTCGGTCATCGCCCGGTCGACCAGCGCCCGGAGGACGAACGCGACCCGTTCGCGCTCGCCGTCGGTTCCCTCGGCGTCGATCCCGTCCAGTTCGTCGGCGACCGCCCGTATCGCCGGACCGTGGTTCTCCAGCACCGCGTCGACGAGCGCCTTCGCCCCGCGGCGCGTCGTCGCCTGCGCCGCCGACAGTTCCCCGGTCGCCCCCACCGGGAGCGAGTACGGCAGCAGCCGGGTGTTGGCGCGGTAGTGTTTCCGCGTGCCACCGCCCACCGACTCCAGCCGTGCCACCTCGACGAGGCCCGCGTCCTCGAGCTTCCGGACGTGGTGTCTGACGGTCGGTTCGGCCCGCTCCTCGCCGGCCGTTCGGAGGTCCGCGGTGAGGCTCTCTATCGTTCCCGACCGATCGGCGAGCAGGGCGAGTATCCGTGCACGAAGGTCGTTGCCGACGGCCGCGGCGGTTCCGGGGTCGAGTGCGAGTTCGCGTTCGATCTCCACGTCGCGGTCGGCGAAGCTCATGGCCCGGTGTTCGGCGACCCGCGTCAAAAGCGTTGGTAGGTCTCTCCTAGCGGTGTGACAATTCTCTTGATTGCCTGTCGTAACGGCTTTGCCCACCGAGGCGAACCCCTCGATATGGACAGGGACGTCGCCGACCGCGAGTGGCGCCTCGTCCGCGAGGAGGACCTCGACGGCGCCCGCGCGATGGCCTACGACGAGGTGGCTGCCGAGACGGCAGCCGCGGGTAGGTCACGGACGGTTCGGCTCTACCGGTGGACCCCGAGCACCCTCTCGCTCGGCTACCGACAGCCCGCCTCGGACGTCGACTGGGCGTGGTGCGACCGCGAGGACGTCGACGTGGTCCGCCGGCCGACCGGCGGCGGGGCCATCTATCACGACTCGTTCGGGGACCTCTCCTACTCCATCGTCGTCCCCGCCGCCGAACTCCCGGGGGACCTGATGGAGAGCTACGAACTGCTCTGCGAGCCGGTCCTCGAGGCGTTCCGCAGGATGGGTGTCCCCGCCGACTTCGCGGCCGAGCCGAAGGACTCGGTCCACTACCCGTCGTGCTACCTCCGCGACGTCAACCCCGCGCACGACGTGCTCGCCGGGGGGCGGAAGGTGAGCGGGAACGCCCAGTACCGGACCCGCGATGCGGTCATCCAGCACGGCTCGCTCTCCTTTTCGACCGACGCCGAGCGGCACCTCGGCTGCTTCGCCGACCACGAGGTGTCCCGGGAGCGGTTCGAGGAACGGGTCGCGGGCATCCGCGACTTCGCCGATATCACCCGGGAGGCGGCCGTCTCGACCCTGGAATCGACGCTGGCAGAGTGGGCCGACGCCGACCCCGGGACGTGGACCGATGCCGAGCGCGATCGGGTCGAGGAGATCGCCGACGGGAAGTACAGACGGGAGGCGTGGACGCGCGAACGGACCGACCCGCTCTCGGAGTAGGCCCCAATCGATCGCCGTCGGACCGAACGTCGTCTGCCTCCGGAACGGGTCGCTTACGCCAGCGTGATGACGACCGCTCCGACGACGACCAGGGCGGCACCGGCCACGACCCCGCGGGTGATCCGCTCGAGGTCGTCGAGCAGGACGTACGCGAACGCGGCAGTGAAGAGGGGCGTCGTCGCGATGAGCGAGGAGGCGATGGCGACCTGTCCCAGATCGAGCGCGACGAAGAACAGCAGCAACGAGAGCGCGTTCAGGAGGCCGCTCCCGACGAAGATGCCGTAGGTCCGCCGGGAGACGTTCCGCATCGCGTTCCGGCGGCGCGTGAGGACGTACGCGGCGAGCAGCAGTCCGCCGGCGGTCTCGTTCAGCGCGACGCCGTGGAGGGGAGTCGCGGCCGTCGTCGTCAGCCCCCAGCGCCGGAGGACGTCGGCGAGCGCGAACGCGCCGGCGGCCGAGAGCGGGAACAGCAGTTCCCAGGCCCGCCACCCGCCGATGTCACCCCCTCGGGAGAGCGAGAGCACCACGAGCCCGACGACGAGCAGGAGTATCCCGCCGACGACCTGCGGGGCGACGACCTCGCCGATGAGCAGGAACGCGAGCGCGGTCGCGAACAGCGGTCGCGTGCTGATGCCCGCGCTGTTGACGCTCGCGCCTACCCTGTGTATGCCGGTGAAGGAGGCGAAGCGGCCGAGCGCCGTCCCGACGGCACCGGCGAGCACGAACGCACCGAGTCCGACGAGGCCCACCTCCGCGAACACCCCGACCTGGCCGAGCGCGACGAGCAGTCCCCAGTAGACGACGACGTCGACGAAGGCGACGACGAGCGAGGCCTGAAGGCTCGTCCCGCCGTCCTCCAGGCCGAGCTTCAGCCCGACCATGCTCAGCGACCAGACGACCGCGCTGAGCACGGCGATCAGGTACGCCTCGGTCGCCATGGCTTCCGGTCCGGACGCGGGGGTATAACGCTCCCGAACTCCCGCGGTACTCCGCAGTTCCCCGTCCGTCGACCTGCTCGCGATGCGGGCCGCTTTCGAAGTCACTATCCCGACCGGACCCCCACGCTCGCCCATGAGCAGCGAAGAACTCCGTGTGGGGGCACACACCTCCATCGCCGGCGGCGTCCACAACGCCGCGGACGCGCAGGTCGACCTCGGCGGCAACTGCGGGCAGATCTTCTCCCACAGTCCGCAGGTGTGGGCCGACCCCTCCATCGATGGGGCAGACGCCGATCGGTTCCAGGAACTGACCGAAGAGCACGACCTCGACCCGTGGGTCGTTCACACCTCCTACCTCGTGAACCTCTGTACGCCCAAGGACGACCTCCGCGGGAAGTCCGTCGCGTCGATGCAGACGGAGGTCGACGTGGCCGAGCGGCTGGGGATCGACTACGTGAACGTCCACCTCGGGGCCCACACGGGCGCCGGCGTCGATGGCGGGCTGGAGAACGCCGTCGAAGCGCTCTCGGCGGTCGAGATCCCCGACGGCGTGACGGTCCTCGTCGAGTCCGACGCGGGCAGCGGGACCAAGCTCGGCGGGGACTTCGAGCACCTGGCGTACGTCCTGACCGAGAGCGACCACGACCTCGAGATCTGTGTCGATACGGCCCACGCCTGGGCCGCGGGGTACGACCTCTCGACGCCGGCGGCCGTCGAGGAGACGGTCGCCGAGTTCGACGACGTCGTCGGCCTCGAGAACCTCGCCTGCATCCACCTCAACGATTCGAAGCACGGCTGCGGGACGAACAAGGACGAGCACGCCCACGTCGGGGAGGGGGAGATCGGCGAGGACGGGATGCGCGCGGTCGTCAACCACTCCGACCTCGCGGACGTCCCGTTCGTCCTCGAGACGCCGACCGAGGACGGTCGCTCCTACGAGTGGAACATCCGGAAGGTGCGGGAGCTGCGAGACGCGTAGCGTCTCGAAGATGCGAGCGGCGGAGCCGTGAGCTGCGCGGCGCGTAGCGCTGCGGGGAAGGGGCCTTGTCGAACCCTTCGATCGGTGAGAGGTTTCAGCGGTCGAGCTGAATACGACGCGCGGCACTGTTAAATTGCGCTGATTGATTTCGCGTGAGGATCGGGCTGGCTACCCTCAACGACATCGATGGCGAGACCATCGACGAAGTGAAGTTCATCGAGACCTGGAAAGAGGAAGACGAGCAGTGGAGGATTCACCGCGACATCTGGAATTCGAACGTCGGTGACGAGGGGTAGCCGACGGGGATTCGGCCCCGTTTTTCCCGTACCTGTAACTCCACGTGGGATGGTTGGCCACCCGAACAGCAGGAGTTCCGGCTCGCCGAGGACGAGCAGTCCGCCGTCCGCCGGGAGGACCCGCACCACGGTGGTGTCGAGCCGCCACCGTCGCTCGTCGTTCGCGGGGTCGAGCGCGACCAGGTTACTGTGTCTGGAAGTCCCGGTCCCGCGTCTATCCGTCCGGTAAGTGTCTTCCCGCGCCACGGGCGGCTGTCGGGGGGCTTTTGTCCGCCGGCCGGCAATCTCGGGTGTATGCGTCGGTTCAGCGAGGGGTACCTCAGTCGGACGCGCCGCGGGATGTGGACGGACGGTGCCCGTCGGGCGCTCGTGGACCTCGACCTCGGCTCGGCCCATCGGGTCCTCGACGTGGGCTGTGGGACGGGCGAGTTCACGGCCGTCCTCCGCGAGGAGGGCCCCGAGGGGGCGCTGGTGGTCGGCGCCGACCGCGACCCGTCGCTCCTCGTGCACGCGGGCGGTCCGGTCGTCCGTGCGGACGCCCCCTCGCTCCCTTTCTCCGAGGACACGTTCGACGTCGTCGCGTGCCAGGCGCTGCTGGTGAACCTCCCGGACCCGACCGCTGTCCTCCGGGAGTTCGGCCGTGTCTCCCGCGGTCGGGTCGCGGCGGTCGAACCGGACAACGGTGCGGTCCGCGTCACGTCGACGATCGACCGCGAGGCCGTCCTGGCCCGTCGCGCTCGCGAGCTCTACCTCGACGGTGTGAGAACGGACGTGTCGCTGGGCGACGCTTCGGCGGCGTTCGAGCGGGCGGGCCTCTCCGATGTCTCCGTCAGGCGCTACGACTTCGAGCGCGTGGTCGAGCCGCCGTACTCGGAGGCGGCGGTCCGCGCGGCGACGCGGAAGGCCAGCGGCGCCGGCCTCCGCGAGCGCCGCGCGGTCCTCGCCGACGGGACGAACGCGGAGGCGCTCGACGCGCTTCGGGAGTCCTGGCGCGAGATGGGCCGCGAGGCCGTCAGACAGCTCCGCGACGGGGAGTACCGCCGGCGAGAGACCGTCCCGTTCTACGTCACCGTCGGTCGGGTGTAGACCTCCCGACACCCGGGTCCACCGACCCCCGCGCACGACGGACGGTCGAGAGGGATCCGGGAGGGATCCGAGACGGGGTCGGTGAGCATCCTCGACGGAAATTGAAAAACGTCTACCAATCCGTTCGGCGTCGAGCCGTCCGTGCGAGCGATCGCACGGAGACCTACATGAAAGACGACACGTCGAACGACGTCTTCTTGTCGCTCGGCGGCGCCGGGACGGAGGTGAACGAGGAGCCGAGTGTCGGCGGGAACCAGGTCCAGCGTCAGCGCGGCGCGAACGTCGGGCTGGTCGAGCGGGAGACGGTCGCCCCGGTCGCCGAGGTGAACGGGTACGACTACCCGGCCGCTGAGGACGTGCTCCGCGTGACGATCACGGCCGGGGGAATGGACGAGGAGGAGAGCGAGGGGACGGACGGTGCGGATGGCGGCGGCGAGGACGACGGGATGGAGGGATAGCTGACCGACCGGGTGGAGGAGGTACGAACCGAGACGATGCTCCCGATCATAGTGATTACTGCGATTCTTTACCGCCGTGACGATCTGTACCGGTGATAGAAGCCTCTATACCGGCGTCTTTCGACACCGTCGCTGAAAATAGTCGCGGTAATCACTATCAGACCACGTCGCCCCGAACCGTCACACCCTCGCGTTCCGCCCGTTGACGTTTCACCACCTCGGCGGCCTCCCGTGCCTCGTCCGCCTCCAGGCCGAGCATCTCCAGCGCGCCGGAGAGGGTCGGGAAGACGAACTCCCCCTCGCGGAGCTTCTCGAAGGCCGACTCGCTCCAGGTACCGCCGTCCTCCCCGTCGATCCACAGGCAGGCCGCTCGCGGGTCGAGCACCTGCGTCCAGTCCTCGCGGGCCTTCGCTCCCTTCGACCGCTGGGTGACGTTGTTCTCGAAGCCGGTGTTGCACACCTCGAGGTGGACCGGTTCGTCCGGGTCGAGGAGGTGCGCGGCGAGGCACCGCTCGGGGGCCGCGTAGCCGTTCGCGTTCGCCCGGAGGTGTTCGGGAAACCGCTCGGCCCAGTCGGCCGAGACGGTCTTGCCGACGCCGGCAACCCCGTGTGACTCGCGGAACCGCTCCTCGGCATCGGGGCGGTCCTTGAACAGGAGGTCCTTCGTGAGGTAGACGTCCAGCTGCTCGACGGGGTCCAGCCCGAGGACGGCGTCGCCGAACACCCACACCTCCCGCACCGGGACGGGCATCGGGTCCGACTCGACGGTGCGGACGAGGCGCTCGAGCCGGTCGACGGCCTCCTCGCGTCCGAGTGTCATACCTCGGGTAGGGGTGGCCCGGGAAAGAGTCGTTCGCTCCGGACGCGGCCGACGCCGGGGTCACGCGGGAACGAAACCGTCAACCCCGCGAGGCCGTACGTGCTATCAGATGGACTGTGACAAGTGCGGGGACGAGGCGGTGATGCACGCCGCCTACTCCGGGCTGCACCTCTGTGGAGACCACTTCCGCCGGTCGGTCGAGAAGCGGGTCCGCCGGCGCGTCCGAGAGGACTCGCTCCTGTCGCGGGACGCCACCTCCGATGACCCGGAGACGTGGGTGATCGGGCTCTCCGGGGGCAAGGACAGCGTCGTCCTCGCGAGCATCCTCCACGACGTGTTCGAGCGGGACCGCCGGGTCGAACTCCTCGCGCTCACGATCCACGAGGGGATCGAGGGGTACCGCGACGAGTCGCTGGAGGCGTCTCTCGCCCTCACCGACGAGCTGGGTATCGACCACGAGGTCGTCAGCTACGAGGAGGAGTTCGACCTCCGGATGGACGACGTCGCCCGCGAGGACCCCGAGGGGATGGCCCCGTGTGCCTACTGCGGGGTGTTCCGCCGGGACCTGCTCGAACGCTACGCCGGGGAACTCGGCGCGGACAAGCTCCTGACCGGCCACAACCTCGACGACGAGGCACAGACCGCGCTGATGAACTTCCTGTCCGGGGACGTCCGGCAGGTCGCCAAGCACTTCGACGCCTCGCTCGGTCCGTTCGAGGAGCGCGGGACCTCCGCCACCGAGGAGGGTTCGGACGGGACACGCCCCGAGGGCCACGACGAGCGGTTCGTCCCCCGGGCCAAACCACTCCGGGACGTCCCCGAAAAGGAGGTGGCACTCTACGCACGGCTCCGCGAGCTCCCGGTCCACATGGCCGAGTGCCCCCACGCGAGCGAGGCCTACCGCGGGGAGATACGCGACCTCCTGCTCTCGCTCGAAGCGGACCATCCCGGGACGCGCCACTCGATCCTCTCGGGCTACGAGGAGCTCGCCCGACTGGCGAGCGAGGCCCACGCCGAGGAGGGGCCGGCGCTCGGCGACTGCGAGCGCTGCGGCGCGCCGACGACCCGGGAGCTCTGCCGGAAGTGCGACCTCGTCGAGGCGGTCCACGAGGCCGGCGCCGACCCGGAGGAGAGCGAGGCCGACTGACTCGGGTCGGTCGAGCGGGTCCGTGACACTCGCCGGGCAGGTCCTCCGAACCGCAGGCTCCGGGGCGCCGCCCGCTCCGACGAATCAGCTCGTAATACGCGGTCGAGCGTGCCGGTCGTGCGACGTATGTCAGACAATACTGCGTAACACGTACTGACGCAAACGCAGTAACTGACCGCCCCGAAAAATATATATCGTTCGACTTATCGGATTACGTCGAGACCGTTGTTCTGCTCGACCTCCGAGCGGCCGCCGTCCGTCTCGCCGTAGTCGGTGGTGCTGCCCTGCCCGGAGAACGACCCCGACGCGGAGCTCTCCGAGCCGGGCACCTCTCCTTCGATGGCGGCACGGGAGGCGTCGGCCTGCTTCTGGGTGGTCGGCCCGAGGATCTGGGCGGACTGGACGCCGGTCATGATGGCCATCACACGGACCTTGCCCTTGTACTCCTCCTGGATGCGGGCGCCCCAGATGACGTTCGCGGAGGCCTCGAGGCGCTCGGTGATGTTCTGGGCGATGCCCTCGGCCTCCTTCAGCGTGAGGTCCGGGCCGCCGGTGATGTGGACCAGCCCGCCGGAGGCGCCGCGGTAGTCGACGTCCAGCAGGGGGTGGTTCATCGCGTCCTTGACGACCTCCTCGGTCTTGTTCTTGTCTTGGGTCTCGCCGACGAGCATCACCGCGACCCCGCCCTGGTTCATGATGGACGTCATGTCCGCGTAGTCCAGGTTGATCAGGCTCGGTTGGGTGATGGTCTCGGAGATGCCCTTGACCGTCTCGGCGATGATCTGGTCCATCACCGAGAACGCCTTTCCGATGGGCAGGTTCGGGACGTAGTCGAGCAGTCGGTTGTTGTCGAGGACGATGATCGAGTCCGCTTCGTTGCGGAGCTTCTCGAGGCCCTCTTCGGCCTTCACCGTGCGGGCACGCTCGACGTTGAACGGCGTCGAGACCATGCCGACGACGATGGCGCCCTGCTCCTTGGCGATCTTCGAACAGATGGGTGCGGCACCGGTTCCGGTACCGCCGCCCATCCCGGCCGTCACGAAGACGAGGTCGGCGTCGCCGATGACCTCCTTGATCGTCCCCTGGGCCATCTCCGTGGCGCGCTCGCCCATCGACGGGTCGCCGCCGGCGCCGAGCCCATTGGTGAGGGACTTGCCGACCAGGATCTTCGTGTCGGCCTCGACCATCTTCAGGTGCTGTTTGTCCGTGTTGATGGCGATCGTCTCGGCGCCGTCGACGCCGATGTTGTAGAGCCGGTTGACAGTGTTGTTACCGGCCCCACCGGCACCGATGATGACGATGCGCGGGTCGCCGAAGTCCTCCCCGTCGCCGTCGCCGGTGTCACGTTTCTCCTTCTCGGCGTTCTCCAGAGCGGAGTTGACGATGTCCTGCATCGTCTACACCTTCGCCCAGCCCCGGCGCTCGGGCTGGCGCTCCTCGTCGGCCTGTTCGTTGATCATCTCGCGGACGGCCGACCGGATCGCCTCGCTCCGGTTGGGGTACTTCCCCGTCTCGACCATTCGCTCGACTTCCTCGATCTGCTGTTTCGGGATCCGTAGTGTCACACGCTCCATTGTTTTTCCCCTTTCTTGTCCGGTAAGACGGCGGCGGCACACACCCGCACGAACCGTCTTACAGCGCCGAACCGACCGGAAGCGAAGCGGTGTAACCCACTCCACCCGGGCTGTAAGACGACCGTCTTACGCGGATGTACGCACAGACCACTCCATTATAAAGGTTTGCCCGAGTGTAAGACGAGACAGTCGGAAGTGTGTATGCGGGCTCGAAACGACACAATTCGGCGTTTACCGTCTTGCGAGCGTCAGACGATCCCCGACCGACCGGGACTGCCACGCGGGTCGAGCTCCGATCGACGCCCCGTGATATCGACTGGATCACTTGTAATCGGCCTCTGGAGGTGTTTATCGGACGTTTACGAGCTGTCTAACACGTCCGCGGCCGGCGTCCGACGTCCGCAGGACGGGCAGAACGCCCAGTCCGAGCGGATCTCGTCGCCACACTCACAGAAGACCCGGTGGCTCGCCTTCTCCCCGCAGTTCGAGCAGTAAACGGCAGAGGGCGCGAGGGTATCGCCGCACTGTTTACACGTGTTCTCTTCGTCCTCGTCCGCGTTTACGGACTCGACGGTCTCTGTCTTACGCTCGTCCTCGCGTGTGACGTTCGTCCCGCCGGAATCACCATCCAGAGATATGTTTACGTTGATGTCCTGCGGTCCGCTCGGCGCGCCGAGGCGGGCGTCGAGTCGCTCCTCGACGAGTTCGTCGATACGCTCGAGGAGTATGTCATCGAGCGTTCCCGCCTCCGCGCGCTCGCGCGAGTCGACTCCCGTTCCGACGCCGGCGGTGGGCTCCCCCAGATACTCCCGGAGGGCCTCCCGCATGACCTCGCTCTTGGAGGCGTCGAACTCCTCCAACTGCGCGATGAGGTCGTCGTCGGCGCGGAACGTGATCTTGCTCATCGACCTGTCGTAAACGTTGTCTCCCACCTCACTTGAACCTTCGCGCCATGTCTGACGCGTGTCGGCCCCCCGCTCGCCCCGTATGATAACCGTTAAGTCCGACAGCCGTCTCGATTCGAGTGCACCCGCCCTTAGCTCAGCCTGGTAGAGCAGCCGACTGTAGATCGGCTTGCCCCCCGTTCAAATCGGGGAGGGCGGACTCGTTCTCCGGACGGAATACGCCCGTTGTACTCGTGTCCGACCCTTCCGATCCCGTTCGTCGGTTCGACCGCCCGCTCGTGCGCCCGTCTGCCACCGGTCCCGCACGGCCGTCCCCGCCACGCCCAGTCCTGACCCCGGGACTCACTTTCCGAGCCGGGGGGCGACCTCAAGTCCGGCGAGGCGAACCGCCGCTGTGATGGTAGTGACGAGCAGCATCGGGCGGGATGTCTCCCCGGCTAGCGGTGACGACGTCCGGAACGGTGTTCGCACCGCAGGTGCCGACCCATCCCGGCGGAACCGACGGCGACGGCGATGAGTAGCCGTTCGGCCATCTCCGAGACCGAGTGCCACCAGCTCCGCGACGCCTACTCCGAGGGGCGGTCGGTCGGCGAGATCGCCGCGGAGTTCGACTACGCCCCGTCGGCCGTCCGACGGCACGTCCACGACTACTGTTCACACGCCGTCGCGGATGGCGGGTGGGGGACCTCCGAGGGTATCGAGTGTCCGTTCTGTGAGACGTCGATCAGACACCTCCCCGACCATCTGCCGCACTGCTCGGCTGCGGACGACGTCTGATACGGTCGTGCGTAGCTAGTTTCGCTTCACGGCTCCGGGTGCCGACGCATCGGTCTCGAAACGCCGATGCTCCCGAAGATCACCGGAGACGGTTACGCACGACCGTACGGGCTACACGTACGAGGGAGGTCAGGCAGCGGCCGGGTAACGCCGTCGGATTCGGGTACGACCCGCGTACGCCCTCTCGCGTGCGTGAGGTGTATCCCACCGTCCGACGGCTCTACTCCTCGGGGAGCCAGCCGGCGAAGCCCTCGTCGAGGGGTACGGAGAGGGCGTCGAGGAAGCGCGCGGTCAGCAGGTAGTGCCCGGCGAGCAGCGTCAGCCCGACGACGGTCTCGGTGTCGGTGACGGTCTCGCACGCCTCGAACAGCGGCCCCGTGACCGTTCCGGCGGCGACGGCCTCGGCGTACCGCATGATCGCCTGCTCGCGCTCGGGGAACGGCGTGTCGTCGCCGTGGGCGATACACCGGATCTCCCCGGTCGAGATGCCGGCCTCTCGTCCGATGCGGACGTGCTGGTGCCACTCGTAGCGTGCCCGACAGGAGCGGGCGACCGCGAGGATGGCGAGCTCGCGTTCCCGGGTCGAGAGGTCGCCCGCGTTCCACAGGGCGGTCCCGAACCGCATGTACGCCTGCATCGTCCGCGGGACGTGTCCCATCGTCCGGAACAGGTTCAGCTCGCCGAGGACGTCCTCGTCGAAGAGGTACCGGTACTCCTCCGGGAGGTCCGAGCGGTCGAGCAGCGGGACGCGTGCGGAGTCGGTGGAATCGGGCTCCATACCCCGACGGCGGCGCGCGCGGACAAAACTCCCCGCGTTCCCGGCCCCGTTCGCCGGCGGTCCCTGTACTGTCGGACGTAACTATTTGTGCATCGTCGCTTCGACGGGGCGGCGACGTCGCACAGGGGCGTACGTCCGACAGTATATCAGGCACAGGAGAAGCCGCCGTCCACGACGAGCGCCTGACCGGTCACCCAGTCGGCCTCGTCGCTCGCGAGGTAGAGCATCGCGTTGGCGACGTCCTCGGGCTGTCCGAGCCGGCGCAGGGGGTAGTGCTCGGCAATCCGCGAGGCCAGCTCCTCCCACTCCTCGTCGGTGCGGTCGCGCTTGGGCATCGGCGTCTCGGTCACACCCGGGCAGACCGCGTTCACCCGGACGCCGTCCGGTCCGGCCTCGGCGGCCACCGCGCGGGTCAGGTTGACCACCGCCCCCTTCGTCAGCGAGTACCCCGAGAGGTTCGGCGAGCCGATCACCCCCGCCAGCGACGCCGTGTTGACGATGGCGCCCGACCCCTGCTCCTTCATGTGCGGGAGCGCGGCCGCACAGCCGTTCCACACCCCGCGGACGTTGACGTCGATGAGTCGGTCGAGTTCGCCCCGATCGAGGTCCTCCATCGCCGTCGGCTCGTGGCTCACGCCCGCGTTGTTCAGCACGATGTCGAGCCCGTGTTCCTCGACGGTCGCGTCCAGCGCGTCGCGGAACGCGTCCGCGTCCCGGACGTCGAGTTCGTGTGCGACCGCTCCGCCCTCGACGTCGATCCCCTCCACGGTCGTTACCGCTCCCTCGTAGTCGACGTCGGCGGCCACGACCGTCGCCCCCTCGGCCGCGAACCGTTCGGCGGCGGCCCGACCGAGGCCGGAGCCACCGCCGGTGACGAACGCCGTCTTGCCATCGAGTCGCATACCTCCGGCTGTGCGGGCTGACACATAAACGCGCGTGGCGACCGCGGTCGGTGGCGGTCGTGACCGCTCGGGTACTGCTACTCCCCGTTTCGCGTGAGTCCGGGGTTGGTCACCGCGCCGTCCGCCGCCGACCCGAACGCCATGCCGTACTTGGCGAGCACGCCGTTCGTGTAGGTGGGCTCGAGTGGCTCCCGGCCGGCGAGCCGCTCCTCCAGTTCCGCGTCGGACAGGTCGACCGCGATGGTCCGCTCGGGGATGTCGACGGTGACCGTGTCCCCGTCCTCGATGGCACCGATGGGCCCGCCGACGAACGCCTCGGGGGCCGCGTGACCGATCATCGGCCCCCGCGTCGCCCCCGAGAACCGCCCATCGGTGAGGAGGGCCACGTCGTCCTCGTGGCCGGCGCCGACCAGCGCCGCGGTCACGCCGAGCATCTCGCGCATCCCCGGACCACCCTGCGGGCCCTCGTTGCGGATGACGAGGACGTCACCGCTCTCGATGTGACCCTCCTGGACGTACTTCATGGCGTCCTCCTCGTTCTCGAACACCCGGGCGGGCCCCTCGTGGTGGAAGTTATCCTCGCCCGTCACCTTGAGGACGGCGCCGTCCGGCGCGAGGTTCCCCGTCAGTATCTTGATGGCTCCCTCCTCGTGGAGCGGCTCCTCGACCGTGTAGAGGAAGTCGACCTCGATCTCGTCGTCCGCGGGGAGGTCGAGCGTTTCGAGTTCCTCGGCGATGGTCCGGCCGGTGACGGTCATCGCGCCGCCGTGGATGAACCCTCCGTCGAGGAGCCGCTGGATGACGACCGGTACGCCCCCGAGCTCGTGGAGGTCGTTCATCACTCTCGAGCCTCCCGGCTGGAGGTTGGCGATCTTCGGCGTCCGTCGGCTGATCTCGTCGAACTCCTCGATGTCGAGGTCGATGCCGGCCTCGGCGGCCATCGCCAGCAGGTGGAGGACGCCGTTAGTAGAGCCCCCGAGGGCGACCTGCACCGCGATGGCGTTCTCGAAGCTCTCCTTCGTGAGGATGTCGGAGGGTTTGCGGTCGTGCTCTACGCAGTCGAGGACGACCTCCCCCGCCTCGCGGGCCACCTCGTAGCGTGCCTCGTCCTCGGCGGGCGGGCTGGCCGAGCCGAGCGGCGCCAGCCCGATCGCCTCGGAGATGCTCGCCATCGTGTTGGCCGTGAACATCCCACCACACGAGCCCGCCCCCGGACACGCGTTCCGCTCCATCTCGTCCAGCTCCTCCTCGCTCATATCCCCCGATGCGACCGCCCCGACCCCTTCGATGACCTGCTGACCCGTGATCTCGCGTCCGTCGTGTTCTCCGGGCATGATCGATCCGCCGTAGAGGAACACCGAGGGGAGGTCCGTCCGGATGGCCGCCATCATCATCCCCGGCAGGTTCTTGTCACAACCGGCGACGGTGACGAGGGCGTCCATGCGCTCGCCGAACGAGACGAGCTCGACGGAATCGGCGATGAGTTCCCGGGAGATGAGCGAGGCCTTCATGCCCTCGGTGCCCATCGAGATGGCATCGGAGATGGTGATCGTGCCGAACTCGATGGGCATCCCGCCCGCACCGTCGATCCCCTCGATAGCGCTTCGGGCGACGTCGTCGAGGTGGACGTTACAGGGGGTGATGTCCGCGGCGGGGTTGGCCACCCCGACCATCGGCGAGGCCAGGTCCTCGTCGTCGAACCCCATCGCCCGGAACATCGCCCGATGCGGCGCGCGCTCGACGCCTTCCGTGACTTCCCGCGAACGCAGCCCCGCGGGCTTCTCCGGATTGCCGTCCGCCTCGGGTCGCTCCTGTTGCTGGCTCATGGGCGTGCCTCGTCGTGCGTCGGCTTAACTCCCGTGGAGTGACACCCGCCGGTGTCGGACCGCAGCCCCCCGGTCCTCCGGTCGAAAACCCCAAACGCGACCCGCGCTCACTCCCCGACGTGTCACGCGTCACCGTCACGACGGGCGCCCGGCTCCACGCCGGCTTCC
>JAZKST010000062.1:0-15911 GCA_036625905.1 Haloarculaceae archaeon | reverse complement strand
GCGCCTCGACCGCGAACTGCCGGACGTCGTCGTCCTCGTCGGTCCGGGCGACCCGCACGAGGGCCTCGGCGACGTCCTCCGTCCGCTCGCCGTCGGCGAGCGAGAGCGCCGCCCGCCGCCGCTCGACCGCGTCGCCGCGGACCAGCAGCGCCAGCCGTTCCTCGGTCGTCGCCGTCTCCAGTGGTGCGGTGTCGCTCGACGCCAGGTCCCGGAGCGACGCCTCGCCGATGGTGACGTCGCGGCTCACCTCGATGTCCTCGAGACCGTCCGGGTCCTCGTCGAACCCCGGGCTCGCCTCGGGGTGGACCTGCGGGTCGGTCGCCTCCTCGGGGTCCCCCGAGGAGCCGTGGTCGTGGTCCCTCACCGCCGGTCACCTCCCGTCCCGGCGCCGGCGAGCAGCGCGGCCCCGAGGACGACGGCCGTCGCGCCGCCGACGGTCGCCGGGGTGCCTGCGAGGAGTACCAGCGCGGCACCCATCCCACGGCGGCGGCGGTCGGGCAGCCCGCTCGCCTCCCGACGGAGCGAGCCGACGACGGCCGCGACGCACCCGCCGACCCCGGCCGCGAAGAGGAGGAGCGGCGTCCCGACCAGGCCGAAGGCGACGAGCGTCACCGCACCCGTCACGAACGGGAGCGCCGACCCGGCCCAGAGCACCCCGGCGGCGGCGAGGGCACCCAGCGCCCATCCCGTCGGGCCGGGTCGAACGAGCGTGGGGGTCCCGGCGAGGCCGGCGACGGCGAGCGCTGACCCGACCGAGCGCGCCCCCGGGGGAAGGACCCCCGTCGCGGCACCGAGCGAGAGCGCCACCGCGCCGAGGAGGAGCACGGGGACGACCCCGCAGAGCGTCCCCCGCCACCCGCCGTCGGTCCCCGTCTCGGCGGCGAGCGCGAGCGCCCCACCGACGACCAGCGCTACCGCCGCGGGGGTCGTCACGGCCGGGACGACCGTCGCGAGGGCGCCGAAGACGCCGGCGAACAGCAGGCCGACGCGCGCCGCCGGACGGGGGCTCCGGAGGCCGAGCGCGACCGCCGCGACCCCCGGGAGGAGTCCGGCCGCCGTGCCGAGCCACGGCGCCGCACCGACGACGGCTCCCGGGAGGTCGACCGGCGCGTTGTGGAGCACCCGGAACCCCGTCCACCCTGCGACGGCGGCCAGCGCCGCGAGGACGAGCACGGTCGTCGCGCTCGCGTGTACGGCCAGCAGTCGCCGGTCGCCGGCGTACTCCGACTCTGTTCCCGCCCCCGTGCCGACCCCGCCGAGGTTCCCCCGGCTCACTCGGCCTCACCCCCGCTCGCGCCGTCGGCCGGATCCGGGACCGCGTCCCCGTGTGGTGCCCCCGACTCGCGCCGCGCGGCGAGGCCGGCGACCTCGGCCGCGGTGAACCGGTCCGCGAGCGTCGCGACGTCGCCGTAGACGCCCGTTCCGGACTCGTCCGCCAGCGCCGCCGCGAGCCCCTCGACGAGCGGACGGACGTGCCGGTCGAGCAGATCGAGCCGGGCGTCGGCCACCCCGTCGTTCCCGAGCGCCTCCAGCCGGCAGAGGTAGCCGGCGAACTCGAGGACCAGCGGCGCGTGGTCGTGGTTCTCCCGCTCGTCCGTGTCGACGTCGACGCCGAAGTACTCGTAGGCCCGAGCGAGGTCGAGGTTGACGTCCCGCCAGGAGACCGAGTCGCGGTAGGCCGATTCGTAGGGCGGCACCGGTGGTCCCCGCGAGTCGACGGTGCCGTCGGTCGGGTCGACCACCTCCGAGTAGCCGAGGACGAACAGGTCGTTGTACCGCGCACAGAGCGTGTCGTGGTCGTCGTCGGTGCGGAGCGCCGGCGGCTCGACGTCGAGGCCGCTCCGGTCGAGGAGCGTCGCGATCCGCTCTTCCGCCTCGCCGTCCCGAACCGCGGCGTGGAGCCGCTCGTCCGGCGAGTCGAACGCCGTCGCGAGGAAGCCGTAGACCGCGCCCCGGGCGGCCGCCGACCGGTCGGCCGCGGCGGGGTCGAACCTGCCGTCCCCGGCGTCCGGCACCTCGCCGCTCATGGCTCCCCTCCGCGCCCCTCCTCGCGGGTCCGGAGGATCGCCGCGCCCGTGACCGCGGTGGCGACCACCATCGCGAGCCCGGCGACCGTCCAGAGGATGGTCTCGTAGGGCGGGCCCTGCGGCCCCGGGCCGAACGGGAGGTGGTACCACTCGCTGACGGCCTTCCGGCCGGACCGCTCCATCTCCGACCCGTTCCACACCGCGACCGCGACGTCGACGTCCCGGTCCATCGTCATCGAGGTCCGGTTCGGGGCGTCCGCGCGGAGGTCGCGCGCGTAGACGAGCACCCAGCGGCCGTCCTCGCGGGCGGTCGCCACCTCGACGGACGCGTCCTCGAACCGCGTCGTCGAGCCGGGGCCACCGGCGAGCAGCTCCTCGTTCCCCTCGCCGGCGTTCCAGTACCAGACGTTCACCGCGTTCCGCGTGCTCCCCATCGCGATGGGCGGACGGGCGCTCGTGTTCACGGGGAACTGGACGGCGGCGGCGTCCGCGAACGCCCGCGGGTCGTCGGTGCTGCGGTCGACCGTCGGGTCCGCCCACGAGAGCCGGACGTACAGCCGCTCGTCCGTCCGTGCGGCCCGAACGGCAGTGCGGGGGAGGGAGGTCGAGTCCGCGTCCGGGACCGAACTCGGCGCGCTCGACAGCGGGACCGTCACGGGCGGGGCCTCCTCCCACTCCGTGGAGGTTGGCTCGGCGAGCTCCGCCCCCTCGCCGGGCGCGTGGTGGATCGGTATCTGGTTGGCCGGCCGGCCGGCCGAGAGCGGCGCGAGGACCGCGCTCGCGAGCACGACGAGCGCGAGCACCCCCAGCAGCGCACGGGTCCGGTCGGGTGGCGGGTCGGGATCAGCCATCGTCGAACACCTCGAGCCGGTACTGCTCGGCCATGTCCTCGGTGGTGAGGAGGTCCATCAGGTCGCTCTGCCCACCGCGGGCGACACGCTCGCGCTCGCGCTCGATGGTGTCCAGCGCGTCGTGGATGCCATCGCCGAACAGGTTCTCGAGGTACTGCCGCGGGATGCGGTCGACGTTCACCGTCTCGCCGTCCTCGGAGTGCTGTGGCGGGGCGAAGGGCGGGATGTAGTAGACGTTCGGCTCCGTGCGGTACTCGGGGTGGAGCCGCAACGCGACCTGCCACTCGTTGACGAGCGCGTGGATGGGCCCCTCCTCGTCGTCGAGGAAGCCGACCATCCGGAGCTGTGGCGGGCAGTCCGCGGCACACGACGGCGGACGCACCTCCCCGTCCGGTCCCTCGCCCTCGATCCGCGGGTAGCAGAAGATGCACTTCTCGGAGTTCTTCGTCACCGCGTTGTAGTACACCTTCTTGTACGGACAGCCCTCGACGCAGTACCGGTAGCCCCGACACCGCTCCTGGTCGACGAGGACGATACCGTCCTCCTGTCGCTTGTAGATGGCCTTCCGGGGACACGCTTCCACGCACGAGGGGTGCGTGCAGTGGTTGCAGATGCGCGGGAGGTAGAAGTAGTAGGAGTTGGGGAACTCGCCGGCGCCCTCGTCCTCGTCCCAGTTGGGTCCCCACTCGGGGTCCCGGTCCATCGGCCGGAGCGGCTCGTCGCTTCCCTCGTACATGATCCCCTCGTGGTTGAACTCCCACGCCCGGCCGTAGTCCTCCTGTGTGGGAAGCTCCCCCTCGCGCCGGTTGCCGTGGGCGGGGTCGTGGGCCTGCTCGCGGGACTCGTACCCGCCGCCCGACTCCTCCCAGTCCCGGGGGTAGCCCTTCCCGGGTTTCGTCTCGACGTTGTTCCAGTACATGTACTCCCGGCCGCCGCCCTCCGTCCAGTTGGTCTTGCAGGCGACCGTGCAGGTCTGACAGCCGATGCACTTGTTCAGGTCCATCACCATCGCGACCTGGTGGTCGACGCCGTCGGCGAGGTGGACGTGGTGCTCCTCGTCCCCGGACGCCCCGCTCTCCTCGCCCTGGGTGCTCACGACCCGTCACCTCCGTTCCCGTCGGCTCCGCCGACGCCGTTCAGGTCCGCGCTCCCACCCGAACCCTCGACGCGCTCGACCTCGACCCGGACGTCGCTGTTCACCCCGGTCGGACCCCAGTAGTTGGGGAAGAAGTGCAGGTGTTCGCCGGTGTCCTCGGGGTACTGGACGAGCTGTGTGGGTTTCATGTACATGGGCACGAGGCTGTTGAAGTTGTTCCGGCTCGGGTACTGGAACTTCTCCCAGGAGAAGAAGTGCCGGGCCGTCCCCGGCTCGCCCGAGGGGTAGATCTTGGCCTGCACCTCCACCGCCGCGAGGTCGTTGTACACCCGGACGGTGTCGCCGTCCTCGATGCCGCGCTCGGCGGCGTCCTCCGGGTTGAGGTAGACGACGGGTTCGCCCCGCTGGAGCCGGAGCATCTTCTCGTTGTCCCGCCAGGTCGAGTGGATCGCCCACCTGCCGTGGGGGGTGTTGTACCGCAGCGGGTAGGCGTCGGGGTCCTGCTCGTTCGTCGGGCGCTTGTGTGTCGGCAGCTCCTCGCCCAGCTCGAGGTACCAGTCGTGGTCGATGTAGTACTGCTGGCGCCCGGTGAACGTCGGCCACGGCTCCTTGTCCTGGACGAACCGCTTCCACGGCGTGTACGCCTCGCCCTCCTCGATGGGGGAGGTCCAGTGGTCCCCCGTCGCCAGCAGCCGCCGGGGCTGCTCGTCGATGTCGTCGAACGTGAGTCGGCCGCCGTCCTCGGGGTTGCTCTCGGCGGAGTGTTCCAGGATGAACTCGCAGGCGGCGCGGTCCTCCGCGAGCACCCCCTCCTCGCCGGTCTCCCAGTCGCGGACGAAGTCGTCGTAGATCGACGAGAGGTCGATCTCGCGGTCGAACTTCCGGTCGGGCACCGGGTCGACCCCGCGTTCCTCGGCGACCTCCTGGATCTTCGCGGCCAGGTCGCGGAAGATCTGCCAGTCCGTCCGGGCCTCACCGAGGGGCTCGACGGCGGGCGTGAACGGGTGGACGTACGTGTGCATGTCCGTCATCGAGAGGTCGTACTTCTCGTAGTGGCTCGCCGCCGGGAGGACGATGTCCGAGTAGAGCGCCGTCGAGTCCATCCGGAAGTTGACGTCCACCACCAGATCGAGCTTCGGCCAGAGCTGCTCCTCGACGGCGAGGTTCCCCTTGGCCTGGTTGAAGTAGTTCCCCCGCCAGACGAACATGACTCGTGGATCGGGCCGGGAGCCGTCCTCGCGCTCGCTCGGGTAGACCGGCATCCACCCGCGGTCGATGGACTCGCGGATGCGTTCTGCGGTGTCGGGATCCGTGTTGTCGAGGATGCCGGCGTGGAAGTAGGTCCAGAGCGTCGTCGGTACGCCCCGCACGCTCCCCGTGGGGAACGAGAGGACCTGCCAGCCGTGGAACGTCCAGATCTTCTCCTGGCCGACGTAGTGGTCCAGCCCGGTCCCCTGGCGGCCGAGGTTGCCCGTGAGCGTCACCAGCAGTTGGATCGCGCGGTTGCCGAGGTCGTTGTGGTACCAGTCGTTGACGCCCTTGCCGTGGATGATCTTCGCGCGGTCGACCCCGGCGAACTCGCGGGCGACCCGCCGGTAGGTCTCCGTGCCGACACCCGTCTCCTCGTGGACGAACTCGGGGGTGTAGGTCGAGAGTTCCTCGCGGAGGCGGTCCCAGACCGTCCGCACCCCGACCGACCCGGCACCGTCGTTCACCTCGACGGTCCGGTCGGCCTCGAGCCGCGGGTCGAAGTCGAGGTCGATGCTCGACTCGGGGTCGTACTGGCCCGACCGGGCGCCGAGTGACCCCGGTGCGTCCCGCAGGTTCCCCTCGGCGTCGAGCATGAGGAAGACCTTGTCCTCGCCCTCGGCGACGCTCTGCCGGACGTCGGCCGCCCGGAGGAACTTGCCCGTATCTTCGCGGACGAGCAGGGGCATGTCGGTCTGCTCTTTCAGGTGGGCCTCGTCGTACAGCTCCTCCTCGACGATGGTCCGGGCCATCCCGAGCGCGAGCGCCGTGTCGGTCCCGGGGTCGGGCGCGACCCACTCGTCGCAGTGGATGGCGGTCTGCGAGTAGTCGGTGAACACCCCGACGCGCTTGGTGCCGTCGTACCCTGCCTCGAGGAAGTACTTCGCGTCGGGGATCCGCGTGACGTTGACGTTCGACCCCCACGCGATCAGGTAGTCGGCGTTGTACCAGTCGGCGCTCTCGGCGTTGTCCGTCTGGACGCCCCAGGTGATCGGCTGGCCGGGCGGCAGGTCCGAGTACCAGTCGTAGAAGGAGTGCGAGACGCCGCCGAGGAGGTTGACGAGGCGGGAGCCGCCGGCGAACGACACCGGCGACATCGCCGGGATGGGGGTGAAGCCGCTGATGGCGTCGTACTCATCTTCCGTCACCGTCTCGACGACCTCCTCGGCGATCTCCGTGAGCGCCTCGTCCCAGGAGATACGCTTCCACTTGCCCTCGCCGCGCTCGCCGGTCCGTCGCAGGGGATGTTTCACCCGCTGGTCGGCGTTCACGTAGTCCGAGAAGCACGCACCCTTCTGACACCCCCGCGGGTTGGGGTCGGGGAGCGAGTCGTCGAACTGCGGATAGTCCCCGGCCTGCTCCTCGCGCCAGACCTGGCCGTTGCGGACGAACACCTCCCACGAGCAGGAGCCGGTACAGTTCACGCTGTGGGTCGAGCGGGCGGTCGAATCCCAGTCCCATTCCTCGCGGTAGAGGTCCTCCCAGTCGCGGTAGGGGTACCCGCCCACCGGATCGTCGACGACCTGCAATCCGTCCATCTGGAAGAGGTCGTCACCCACCGCGGTCCCGGTCGCCCCGAGGAGGCCGGCGACGCCGACCCCCTTCAGGAAGTCGCGGCGACCGACCGGGGAGCGGCCGCGGCCGTCGGACCGGAGGTCCCGGTCGTGGTCCGGTTCGTGCTCCCGGTCGTCGTCCCCCGGGGGTGTGGAGGGGTAGCGGGTCATGCCTCGACCTCCCGCCCGAGGAAGACGGTGGTGAGCGCGAACGCCGCGCCGGCGACGCCGAGTGCAATGCCGGTCGGCGAGGAGCCACCGAGTTCGAGCCCCAGCGCGAGCAGCCCCACGCCGAGGAGCTTCGTCGCGACGTCTACGTGCCGGTACGTCCGTGCGGAGAGGGTGAGTGCTGTCATCGGGTGTCTGTCTCCGTGTGGTCCGTCGGATCCGTCGGCTCAGTCGGGTCCGCCGGATCCGTCGGGTCG
This sequence comes from Haloarculaceae archaeon, assembly GCA_036625905.1. GTDB lineage: Archaea > Halobacteriota > Halobacteria > Halobacteriales > Haloarculaceae > Salinirubellus. The sequence continues at coordinate 8,711 of JAZKST010000062.1, read as the reverse complement.
GTCTCGGGGCGGTCCGTGCCGTCGGCGTCGTCCTGGTGGTCCGGCGCGTCCGGTGGACCCGGGTCGTCGAGCTCGGCCTGAACGGATCCGGATCCGCCGTCGGCCGCCGTCGGTGCCTCGTCGTCACCGTCTCCTCTCCTGCCACCGCGGCGGAGGACGGCGTAGGTGATACCGCCCGCCACGGGCGGATAGAGGATCAGCAACGCGGTCAGCGGCAGGGTGAGGCTCGACGTCTCGACGCCGATTGCGTCCGCGAGGATGTTGTTCATCCCGGCGATGGAGGCCACCATGACGAAGGTGACGGCGGCGACGCCGACGGCGGTCGCCCGGGGCCGTTCGAGGGGGTTCGCGGTGAAGTGCGTCGGCTCCGAGCGGCGGTCGACGAACGGCCAGAGGAACATCCCGGCGAACACCAGCCCGGGGAGGAGCATCCCGCCGATGAACTCGGTGTTGACGTGGACCCCGAGGACGGTGAAGCTCATCCAGCCGGGGATGAGCTTGAGGAAGCCGTAGAGCCACATCAGGAACCAGTCGGGCATGATGAGCGCGGGCGTCGAGGCCGGGTCGTTCGGGCCGTACTCCGCGACGTTGTGGACGGGGAGGAGGCCCGCGAGCAGCGAGAGCGTCGCCAGGGTGAGGAAGAAGACGACGGCGCTCACCGCCGCCTGATTCGGGAACGCCGGCAGGCCGACCACGACGCTGTCGTCCTCTTTCGCCACCGGCTGCTCGCCGGCGACGTCGTCCTCGCGGGGCGCCTCGGTGTGCTTCTGGTGGATCAGGATCGCCATGTGGACGGCGATGAGCCCCGCTATGAGGACCGGCAGGAGGAAGACGTGGAGGAAGTAGAACCGCGGGATGGTGGCGCTGGAGGGGAACGAGCCGCCGAAGACGAGCTTCGAGAGCATCCCTCCGAAGATCGGCACGGAGAGGGCGATGTTGTAGCCGATACCGGTGGCGGTGCTGGCGAACTCGTCGAACGGGAGCGCGTAGCCGGTGTAGGCCGCGAACATCGACGCGACGGCGAGGCCGCTCCCGACGACCCAGTTGGGTTCGCGTGGGTTGCGGTACGCTCCGGTGAAGAACACCCGGAGCATGTGGAGCCCGATCGAGGCGACGAACAGGTGGGCCGCCCAGTGGTGCATCCGGCGCAGGAACATCCCGTAGGGCACGTCGTAGGTGATGTGGAGGACGCTCACGTACGATTCGGGGAGTTCCTCGCCCTGGTACTCTGCGACGCTGCCCTCGTACTCCACCTCGGAGGTCGAGGGTTCGAAGAACATCCCGAGGAAGGTCCCGGTCAGAACGAGCACGAGGAAGCAGAACAGCGCCACCTCGCCGAGCAGGAACGAGTCCTCGGCGGGGAACGCCTTCCCCAGGAACGCACGGCCCGTGTCGAGGTCGAACCGTGTCTCGAACCAGTCGTACATCCGGTCGGTGCGCGATCCCACGGTCACTCACCCCCGGGGCCGACGGGCCCCTCGAAGTCGCCGGTCGCCACGAGGTACCCCTCCTCGTGGACCGCGAGCGGGAGCTGTGGGAGCGCCCGTGGTGGCGGACCGCCGGTTACCGCCGCCCCGTTCGGGAGGTCGAACTTCCCGAAGTGGCAGGGACAGACCATCGTCTCGCCCTCCTGTTCGGAGACCATACAGCCGGCGTGCGTGCAGACCTTCGAGTAGGCGGCGTACCCCTGGACGACGAACTCGGCCCGCGTCCCGCCGCCGAAGGCACCCTCCGGGAACCGTGCGAGCAGCGTCGGCGCCCGCTCGATGCCCGGCCGGGGTTCGGGGAAGACCGTCATCACCTCTCCCTCGGCGAGGCGGTTCGGCGCGATGCGCTCGCCCTCGGCGTCGATCAGCGGGACGCCGTCGGAGTAGATCGGTCCCGTGTAGGTACGCTCGAAGACGCGGGTGAGCCCCGCCAGGGGGGCGGCGAGGCTCCCGAGCGCGGTGAGCCCGCCCATCGTCGCGAGCGCCTTCGCGTAGTCCCGGCGAGCCATCCCCCCCCGCTCGTCGCGGAGGAACCCCACGCGCGGTCGGTCGGGGTCGGTGTAGATGCTCGGTCCGGGATCGCTGGAGCCGTCGCCCGGACAGCCACAGCACGGGTCGTCGGGCGCGTCGGCGGAGTCGCGGTTCGGACTCCCCATCAGTGTCCCCTCCGTTCGGCGACCTCGACGTGGGGCATGAACCAGGCGTAGTAGGCGACCGTGAGGCCGGCCAGCGAGAGGAACATGCCGGCGGCGTAGACCCCGAAGTACTGGGTGCGGGCGAGCGTGAGGTACTCGCCGGTGAACAGGGCGGCGAAGACGATGGCGAGGACGGTCAGCGCGCCCATCACGACGACCCCCTCGATCGACTCGGTCGCGGGGTGGTACTCGACGGGCCAGCGGTTCGGGGTCCGGAGCCAGGAGAGCCCGGGCGTCCCGCCGTCGGCGACCGCGGCGTCGGCCGGGTCCTCGGGCCTGACGGCGGCGTTCATGAAGCGGTGTGCGGCGGTGAGGGTTCCGAGCAGGGCGAACAGGGCGACCCAGACGATCACACCGACCTGGCTGGGCGAGAGCTTGTTCGGCGTCTCGAGGAAGCCCTGCAGCGGTCGGATCTCGCTGACGCTCCGGTCGATCTCGACCTCCTCGCTCGGCGGCTCCCCGTGGATCGCGACGAACCACATCGGTAGCAGCACCGACAGCACGACGAGGACGATGAGGAGTGTGCGGATGTCCATGGTCTGTGGGTGGGGGCGGTCGCGGTCGCCGCGAGTGATCGCGCGCCCGGGCGCGGTGACGGGAACGACTACCGGACGGGGTCGGGTGAATCGGTGCCCATCAATTGATGGTGGCTTAAGTAGTCGCGACCACAGATGTTCGGCGGAGCGCTTATTCTCGATCCTTGCGTGCGACCGGATATGCCGGAGGGCATCCACACCGTCGTCGAGGTACGGTGTCCCGACGCCTGCGACGTCGTCGACCTGAGCCGGGAGGCGACGGTCACCGGCGTGAGCCGGAGCGGGACGCCCTCACCGGACGGCAGCGTGACCCAGGAGGTCACGGTCGAGCGGGCGGACCTGGACGGCGACGTCGACCTGCCCGACGGGGCCGAGTCGGTGTTCGAGTACGACGGGAGCACCGTCTACCGGTTCCCGCGCCCCCGCGGGGGCGGCTGTCCCTGCGAGGTGGTCGAGCGGCACGACTGTCCCGTCCGCTCGATGGAGGTCGAGGGCGGGGCGACCCGGCTCGCGTTCATCGCCGACGACGTCGGAACCGTCCGCGAGGTCGTCGGCGACCTCCGATCGGCGTTCGAGGGCGTGGAGCTCAGACACCTCACGCAGAGCCCGCCCCCGGACGACGAGACCGAGCTGCTGTTCGTCGACGGCGCTGCGCTCACCGACCGCCAGCGCGAGGTGCTAGAGACCGCCCACGGGATGGGCTACTTCGACTACCCGAAGGAGGCGAACGCGGGGGAGGTGGCGTCGGCGCTCGGCGTCACCACCGCGACGTTCGTCGAGCACCTCTCGGCCGCCCAGTCGAAACTGCTCGACGCGCTCCTCGACGCCTGACAGTACTACTCCGGCGGTTGGGGCTGGGAGGCGGTCTCGGCCAGTTCGCCGGTGTCTTCGAACGGTCGGTCAAGACCGTATCAAACGGTGGCCGGTGTCACTCCGGACCGCAGTCAAGAAACCGATAGACTGCGACGACTTTCCACGAAACCTGTCGGGCGACTCTCCGGCAACCGCCGAGGCAGTAATCGGGAGCACCGTCGGAGTTCACGGATCCGTTTCGTCGAGTTCGTACTCCCGGGGCCGGCCGGAGGGTGTCGAATCGGAGCCGGCCGGCAGGGGTCCCCCACGGTCGTTCGACGGGGTTCGACACGGTCGAAACGGGTAAACCCCTCCTCCGCCAACCCCGCGAGCATGGAGGAGTACAAGATGCGCCGGGGGGAGTACCTCGAGGAGCGCGTCCCGGACCTGAAGGCGACGATCGAGGAGTACTTCGGACCCATCACCGGCACACAGGAGTTCAGGGGGAGCGACCTCTACGTCGTCGACGAGCCGAAGAACCCCGTCTTCGAGAAGGTCGTCGCCGGCGCCGTCGCCTACAGCGGCAAGAAGGACAAGCTCGCGGTCGACTTCCACGAGCGGAGCCTGGAGGAGCTGATGGAGACCGGCGACGTGGACGCCGCCGGCGACGCCAACGACGCGAAGAACGACTTCCTGCTCGAGTGCACCGGCCGCGACGCGAAGTCGCGCCGCGAGTCGATGAAGCGGGCCGTCGAGGACGACGCCGACGCGCCCGACGACGTCTGATACGGACGGTCGTACGAACTCGTTTCCCCTTCTCTCCGTCTCGCCGTCGGGACCCGCGCCGTCCGCACCCACGACACACACCGGCGACGCGGACTCATACGGTCGTGCGTCCCTATCTTCAGTAGCCTTCGGGAACATCGGCGTGTCGAGACCGATGCGACGGAGCGCCGACTCGTGAAGCGGTAACGAACCCCGCACGACCGTATCAGTGCCCGCTCCCGGCTCCGTCACATCACGTCGGGGGCGTCGCGTTCGTAGGCCGCCTCGGTCAGGAGCGCCTCGAGGTTCGCGTACGGGACGAACGCCAGCAGTTCGTCCCCCTCGTCGTACAGCTTGACGCCGTTCTCGACGTGCTCGTAGTCTTCGGACTCGATCTGACCGTTCGGCAGGATCGCACGGTACATACCGGACGGTAGCCCGCCAGCGGTGGTATGAGTTTCGCCCGTCGGCCGCCGGCGAACCGCGTGTCGTACCGACACTCGCAGTCGTCACGTTCCCGGGCGTCCACGACGAGGTCGGACGCCCACCGCGAGTCCACCCGCACGAACGAGAGCGTCACGAGCAGGAACGGCAGCACGAGGTAGACGAGCAGCGTCCCGACGACGATCCACCGGCCACCCATGCGCTCGCCTCTCGTCCGGAACACGAGCGCGGACTCGCGCCGGGGGCAGGCCACTCGGAGGATCGTCGTGGCCGTCGTGGTCGGCCTACTTGCTCAGCTTCTTCCGGGAGATCTTCACGCCGCCCGGCGTGATGATTATCTGGTCGTCGTCCTTCTGGACGATGTCGCCGCCGACCTCGCGGGCGACCTGCTTGAGTTCGTCGCTGATGTGCTCCATCGTCCGGTCGGTCGTCGTGTGCCGGGTGATGTCCGCGATGACGACGCTCCCGTCGTAGACGGCGTCCTTGATCGGGATGACGTCGTTCTTGTCGCCGATGGTCGCGATGTGGACCGTCGTCTCGGCCTCCACCGCGGCCGCGTCGAAGTCGTCCACGTCCAGTTCCACGTAGTCGTCCGTCCTCCCCTGGCTACCCCCGAGGAGCTTGCTCATCAGGCCCATGTCGAAAGAGGGGTCCGGTGCGGGCATAGTTCTTACGTCAGACACGCGTATGCGGCGCACGGACCCGACGTGCGTCCTCTCTCCACGTCCCCGGGCCGCGTGGATACCGACACCGGAGGTCCCAAAATCCATAGCTTCGAAACCGATATTTTACTGATGATAATGGGCGATAGTATCACCCGTCGATCCGTTCTGCGCTCGGTCGCCGCGGGCGGGACGGCGACGGTCGCCACCGGGATGGCGGCCGGCGAAGAGGGTCCGACGGCCCGCATCGTCGGGACGGACTCGCCGCGGGCCGAGCGCGCGGCGAAGGCACAAGCCGAGTCGGTGAAGTGCGTCCTGGATTTCGGCGACATCGGGAGGGCCGTCGCCGGTAAGTTCACCGACGAGGCCGCCGAGCAGCTATCGAACCGGCCGGACGTCCGGTACGTCGAAGAGGACGGCACGATGGAGGCGCTCGCACAGACTCCCGTGGGGTATCGACCGTGTGGACGCTGACGTCCTCCATGACAACGGGGAAACCGGAAACGGGGCCGATATCGCCATCATCGACACCGGGATCGACGACGACCACCCGGACCTGCAGGCGAACGTCGGCGCGGGGAAAGCGTACGTCGACTGCAGAGGACCGAACTGCAACTACCCCTGGTCCGACGACAACGACCACGGAACACACTGTGCGGGCATCGCCGACGCCGTGAAGATGCTCGACAGTCGCGGCTCGGGGTCGTTCTCGGACGTGGGGTCGTTGAGCCTCGGGGCATCGTCGGGTTCATCCACGGTCAAGGACGCCTGCCAGTACGCCTACGACAATGGCGTCCTCCTCGTCGCGGCGGCCGGAAACTCCGGACCATGTACGGACTGTGTGGGCTACCCGATGGCGTACTCTACGGTGATGGCGATCAGTTCGACCGACAGCAACGACGCGGACGGCGACCTCGACTCGGTCGAACTGACGCTGACCGACGACACCGACGGCGAAACCGGGTCGGACTCCCGGTCGATCTGACGTTCCTGGCACCTCCTCGGGCATACCGATCTCCCGGTTTTCACCATACGGAGACGAGTTACTCAAAGTGAGGGTAATGTATCGAAACTCTCAATAACTGATTCCGAGACCGCGTTAATATCGCACTCGAACAATCTGAATATAGGATGGGGTTACACCGAACGACACGTCGTAGCGTGCTGCGCACCGTCGCAACGGGTGGTGCCATCGGGGCACTCGGAAACGCGTCCGCCAGACAAGCCGGGCCGGACGGCCCCGGTCGGTACATCGTCGGCACGGACTCGCCGCGGGCCGAACGGGCTGCCAGGGCCCGGGCCGACGAGGTCCACCGAGAGCTCGACTTCGGCGACATCGGCAGATCCATGGCCGGTCAGTTCTCCGAGGAGGCTGCCGAACGGCTCGCCAACAGGCCGGACGTCCGGTACGTCGAGCCGGACGGGCAGATGCAGGCGATCGAGACGCTCCCGTGGGGGATCGACCGGGTCGAGGCGGATCTGGCCCACGCCGACGGCTACACCGGTAGTGGTGGGGACATCTCGATCCTCGACACGGGGATCGATAGCGACCACCCGGACCTGGAGGCCAATCTCGGGACCGGCAAGGCCTACGTCGACAGTACGACCGGGAGCGAGCCGTGGGACGACGACAACAGCCACGGGACCCACTGCGCCGGGATCGCCGACGCGGTGGACAACAGCGAGGGTGTCATCGGCGTCTCGACGGCCGCCACGCTCCACGCCGTGAAGGTGCTCGGCTCGGACGGCTACGGCTACTACTCCGACATCGCGGCGGGCCTCGAGTGGACCGCCGACCAGGGCTACGACGTCGCCTCGCTGAGCCTCGGCGGCACCTCCGGCTCGTCGACGATCCGCGACGCCTGCCAGTACGCCGTGGACAACGGCGTGCTGGTGGTCGCGGCCGCCGGCAACGACGGCGAGGCCGACAGCGTCCGCTACCCCGCCAAGTACGACACCGTGATCGCCGTCAGCGCCACGGACAGTTCCGACGACCTGGCGTACTTCTCGTCGTACGGCCCCGAAGTGGAACTGGCCGCGCCGGGCTACTCGATCTACGCGACGGTCCCCGGGGGCTACGACTACAAGTCCGGGACGTCGATGGCGTGTCCGCACGTCGCCGGCGCCGGCGGACAACTGATGGCCGCCGGGCTCTCGAACGCCGAAGCCCGGGGGACCCTCCGGGACACCGCCGAGGACATCGGCCTTTCCTCGAATAAACAGGGCTACGGCCTGCTGGACGTGGGAACGGCCGTCGACTCGCTCGGGTCGACCGATCCGTCGGTGGCCGTCTCGACCGACAGCGCGTCGAGCGTCGGGACGGACAGCGCGACGCTGAACGGTACCCTCGACGACCTCGGTGAGGCGTCCTCCGCGGACGTCTACCTCGAGTACGGCGAGAGCGGTGGGACCCTCTCGAACACGACCGGGACACAGACGGTCTCCTCGGCTGGGAGCTTCAGCATCGACGTCTCGGGACTCTCCTCGGGGACGGACTACGACTACCGCGCGATCGCCGAGGCCTCGGACGGCGACACCGACACCGGCACGACTGTCGGGTTCACGACGGATAGCACCGACACCTCCGTGGCGGTCTCGACGGATTCGGCGTCGAGCGTCGGGACCGACAGCGCGACCCTGAACGGGACGCTGGACGACCTCGGTGGAGCGTCCTCGGCCGACGTCGCCTTCGAGTACGGCGAGAGCGGTAGTGGGCTCTCGAACACGACGACCACACAGACGCTCTCCTCGACCGGGAGCTTCAGTGCGGACGTCTCCGGGCTCTCCTCGGGGACGGACTACGAGTTCCGGGCCGTCGCGGATGCCTCCGACGGCGACACCGACACGGGAACGACCGGCGCGTTCACGACGGACAGCACCGACACGAACGCTGCCCCGACCGTCGACTCGTACAGCGTCTCGGAGGCAGGGTCGCCGAACCCGCACGCCGAGATAACCGCCGACTGGACGGTCGGTGACGTCGACGGGAACCTCGACAGCGTCACCGTCGAGGTGACCGACTCCGGGGGCGCGTCCGCTGACTCCGCGAGCACGAACGTCTCCGGTTCCTCCGCATCCGGATCGGACTCGTTCAAGATCAAGCACGCCCGCGGTGCGAGCTACGACGTGACGCTGACCGTGACTGACACGACCGGAGAGACCACTTCGGAGACGCAGACCGTCACCGAGTAGCGCGATTCGGACCAGTCCGGGTCGGTTCGGACCGGTCCGGCCACCCTTTTCACCGCGCCGCCCGTCCGGCCGAGCGATGACGTTCAGCAAACGGTAGTGCGGAGCCCCTACCCTCAGCGACCGACGCGAGCCGGGTGG
>JAZKST010000061.1:0-15965 GCA_036625905.1 Haloarculaceae archaeon | reverse complement strand
AATCGGGATGCCGAAATAGTTAGCACGGTCAGCGTCTCCGGCGTTTGCTTTTGTTTCTCATGGTCAAATGACTCTGGCTGTGATTGTGGTTCGCTGGACATGGGCGCGGGATTAGTAGTGGACGTCGACGGGCGTCACGAAGAACGAGAGGCGGGGTGTTTCCCGCTGTAGCGCGATGTCGCCGTCGAGCCGACGCGGACCTCCTCGACGGGGATACCCGCGTCCTCGATGTCCTCGACCGCCCGCTGTACCTCGTCCATCACCTCGAAGCACCGGGCCTCGTACTCCTCCGGGGTCCGGACGTCGTCCTCGCCGAACACCATCCCCTCGTAGGCCATAACGCCGTCGAAGCGGAGGTTCGGCTGCTCGGCGATCAGTTCGGCCCGCTCGACGGCGTTCTCGTAGGACGTGCCGACCCGGCCCATCCCGGTGTCGAGTTCGAGGACGGCGTTCACCGTGACACCGCGTCGAGCGGCCGCCTCCTGGAGCGGCAGGACGTTCCCGGGGCCGTCGACGGTCGTCGCGAACCGGTCGAGTTTGCGCTCGCCGACGATCATGTAGGTGAGGTAGATGTCCTCGAGGCCGGCCGCCGCCATCACCTCCACCTCGCCGAGGGTCTAGCAGACGATACCGCCGCCGGCGCGACGGTCCTGCAGGTGTGCCAGCGCGGGCGTCTTGTGGGTCTTCACGTGCGAACGGAGGCGGACACCGTGCTCGTCGGCGAAGTCGGCGTACCAGTCGAGGTTCGCCTCCATGGTGTCGAGGTCGACGAGTACTGCCGGGGTGTCGACCTCTTCCGCCGGGTCGTAGAGGCGCGTGTGACTGTCGGCCGGGGTCGGGAGCGGCACTGCTCCGGTAGTCGAATGGGGGGCGGGGTAACTGTTCCGTCGGGCGTGCCGGGTCGGTGCTGGGACGGTCCCGGAGAGGTCTCCGGCGAGAGTGGCGGACGACGACGCCAGCGGCCGGGTCGTCCCCACCACGAGGTCGACACCGGTTCCGTTCGGAACCCACGCCGGGAGCGGTCCGACGGCCGGGATACCGGAGGTGGGCCGGCCGGTCCCGTGTGGGGGACCGGTTCCGAACGCGACGACGGCCCCACCAGCGGCACCCCTATCGCGCCGGCGCCGCGGGATCGGGCGTGTCGGCGTCGGGGGCGGCCGCGATGGGCCGTTCGCGTGTCCCGTCGGACCGGCGCGGCCGTGCCCATAGATACCAAGGTTCAAAGGGGCCGCGGACGACCGCGTGGTCATGCGCCGGACGTGGGTCGTCGTCGCCACGGTGTTCGTGTCGCTCGCGCTCGTCTCACCGGTCGTCCTCGGAACCGTGACCGCACAGGGCGGTGGCGAGACCGGGGAGGGAGGCGAGGGGAGCGAGGGCGGTATCGAGGGGGCGATCGGCGGGTTCGTCGAGGCGGAGGGACTGCTCGGGGCGGTACTCGTCCTCGCCGGCGGCGTACTGCTGCTGACGGCGGCGACGGAGAAGCTCATCAGTTACCTCACGCGCGCGTCGCTGGGGCTGCGGATGTCGCTGTTCGCGCTCGCCATCGTCTTCACCGGGTTCGAGTTCGACGATACCGTCCTCGCGCTGGTGCTCTCGGCGGGCGACCTCGAAACGGTCGCGCTCGGGACGGCCCTCGGGACCGGCCTGGCCATCGTCGGGGTCACGCTCGCGCTCGCCGCCATCGTCAGCCCGTTCCCGGTCGACCTCCCGGCCGACTACGTGGCCCTGTTCGCGGCGGCACCGCTGTTACTGGTTCCGTTCGTCCTGCTCGGGACGCTCACGTTCGTCCACGGGGTCGTCTTGATCGGGTTCTTCGTGCTGGCCTTCGCGTACCTCGTCGTCCGGGAGTACCAGCGCGGGGTCCCCGTGTTCCGGAGCACCGACCTCGGCAAGGAGATACGGCCCGACGGCGGGACGGACGAGCTCCGGACGGACGGCGGGGCGGCGCTTCCCTCGTCCGTCCCCCCGATACCGGAGGACCGGCTCCTCGGCCGGTTCGCCGGGTCGGGGTGGGCGTGGCTCGGCCTCTCGGTCGTCGCGCTCGTCGGCGTCGTCCTCGCGTCGATGCTGCTCGAGGCGGGATCGGAGATCGCCGTCGAGGGTATCGGCATCGAGGGGACCGTCTTCGGGGCGACCGTCCTGACGGCCGTCCTCACCTTCGAGGACGTCCTCCTGACCCTCGAACCCGTCCGGCGGGGGGTCCCGGAGATCGGCGTCGGCAACGTCATCGGGAGCGTCCTGTTCTCGATGACCGGCAACGTCGGCGTCATCATGCTCCTCGGCGACCTGCGGGTCGCGCCCTCGGTCCTCGGCTTCCACCTCCCGGCGGTCGTCCTCGTGACGGCCCTGGCAGCGTACTTCCTCTACCGCGGCCAACTGAAGCGGTGGCACGGCTACGTCCTCGGCGGGCTCTACGTCGCCTACTGGGTCGTCGCCGTCGTGGTGTTCGGCGGCGTCCCGGTGTCCGGGTAGGCATCGGTTCCAGGGGGTGCCGGGACGCGGGGGGAACGACCCGGCCGGCCCTGCACGGTTTTTAGTATCGCCGACCCGCTGTGAGGGGTATGCGCTGGCGCGAGTACCCGGTGCTCCCCGACGACGACCCCCTGTTCTCGGAGTTCCGTCTCGCGCTCGACGACGACGCGGCGCGGGTGCTCGCCTACCTCGTCGGCCGCCGGGAGAGCGCCGAGGTCGAGGCCGAGGAGGCGACCCGGCTCGCCGTCCGGATCGGGACGGGTCTCGGCCGGGAGCCGACCATCGCGGCCCTCTCGACGCTGGAGGGCGCCGGCCTCGTGGCCGAGACGACCGTCCACCGCGACACCGGCGGCCGGCCGCCGAAGGGGTGGGTCGCCGCAGCCGACGCCGACACGCTCGCATGGCGGCTCCGCGGCCAGCACAGCAGTCGGCTGCTCGAGCGGGCCGCCGAGGTGGCGGATCGGTTCGGGACGTCGCTCCCGGCCGGATGGCCCGGGGGGCTCGACCTCCCGACCGACCCGGAGGACGGCGGCACCGACCTGACCGTTGCGCTGAACTGGGTGCCGAACGGCCTGCACGCGCCGCTGCTCGCCGCCTTGGACGCCGGCGTCTACGCGGACCACGGGCTCGACGTCGAGCTCGAGGCCGCCCGCGGCTCGGGCGCAGCCCTCGACCGGCTCGACGCCGGGGCCGCGGACGTCGCCGTCGTCGGCGCGGCGAGCCTCTGTCGGGCCGTCCGCGGCCGGTTCGTCCCGCTCGCGCTGTGCTACCGGCGGTCGATGGCGGTCCTCTACACGACGGCCGAGCGGCTGGACGAGCCGTTCACGAGCGTCGAACAGCTCCGCGGTCGGCGGCTCGCCGTCACGCCCGACTCCGAGGTCGGCCGGCTGGCTCGGCTGTTCCTCGCGCGGGCCGGCGTCCTCGGGGCGGTCGAGGTGGTCCACACCCGCGGCGAGGAGCGCGGGGCGCTCGTCGATGGGGACGCCGACGTGGCCACGGGGGTGCTCGCCGATCCGCACGAGCTCGAGGGCGACGGACACGAGGTCTCCTCGCTCTCCGTCGCCGACCACTTCCCGGCGCCAGGACCGGCGCTCGTGATCGACGCGGCGACGGCGGCCGCGGAGCCGGTGACCGTCGCCCGGTTCCTGATGGGGACGCTCGGCGGGACGGCGGCGGCGCTGCGGGCGCCCGACCGCGTGGCGAGGGAGGTCGCCGACCGGAGCGGCGAGGACGTCGCGAGCGAACGGCGGCGGGTCGAGCACGCGCTCGCCGGGGCGACGGACGGACGAGCGTTCGAGGCCCACGGCTGGGGCTGGCAGACGACCGAGGCCTGGGAGCGGCTCGACGACGCGCTCCGGCAGGAGGCGGAGGCCCACGGGTGATCGAGGTCGAGGACCTCACCGTGGCGTTCGAGGACCTGACCGCCCTGCGCGACGTGACGCTGGCGGTCGAGGACGGGGAGTTCGTCACGGTCATCGGCCCCTCCGGCTGCGGGAAGACGACGCTCCTCCGGGCGGTCGGCGGGCTGCAGGAGCCGACCGGGGGGCGGGTCAGCGTCGGTGGCGACTCCCCCGAGACCGCCCGGTCGGAGGGCCGCATCGGCTTCGTCTTCCAGGACCACGCGCTCCTCCCGTGGAAGACCGCGGTCGGGAACGTGACGTTCCTCCGCCGGATGGCCGGGAAAACCCCCGACCGCGAAGCGGCCAGGGAGACCCTGGCGACGGTTGGCCTCGACGGGTTCGCCGACGCCCGCCCCTCCGAGCTCTCCGGCGGGATGCGACAGCGGGTCGCCATCGCCCGGGCGCTCCACCTCGGGGCGGACGTCCTCCTGATGGACGAGCCGTTCGGCGAGCTCGACGAGCTCACCCGGGAGGAGATGAGCGTCGAGATCGGTCGCATCCGCCGTCAGTTTCGGAAGACGGTCCTGTTCGTCACGCACTCCATCCCCGAGGCGGTGCTGCTCGGCGACCGCTGTCTCGGGATCGAGGGCCCCCCGGGCAGGGTCGCGTGGGAGCGGGAGATAGATCTGCCACGCTCACGCGACCGCGACGTGCTCGGGTCGGCGGCGTTCGGAGAGGAGGTCGCGGCGGTCCGCCGCCTGTTCCACGGGGACCGCGAGGGGCGATGAGCCTCGCCGACCGGGTTCCGGCGGCCGAGGTGACGCTCCCGGTCGGCGCGCTGGTCGCCGGGGTGACGGCGTGGTGGGCGGTCACGATGGCCGGGTCGGTCCCGCCGTTCGTCCTCCCGTCGCCGGTCGCGGTCGCGGAGCGGCTGGCGACCCGGCCCGGGCTCTACGCGTCGAACGCGACCGCGACGGCCGGAAAGGTCCTCGGCGGCGGCGCCGTCGGGATCGCCGCCGGCGCACTCGTCGCGGTGCTCGCCTCGCGGAGCTCGCTCCTCCGGCGGACGCTCTACCCGTACGTCGTGGCGGCACGAGTGCTCCCGAAGGTGGCCATCGCGCCGCTGCTCCTGATCTACCTCGGGCTGGGGTTCGGGACTGCCGTCCTGTTCGTCGCGCTCGTCTCGTTCTTCCCGATGGTCGTGAGCACGGCGGCCGGGCTCCGGCGGGCGCCCGACGAGCAGCGGGACCTGCTCCGGTCGGTCGAGGCCAGCCCGCTCCGGACGTTCCTCGCCGTCGAGCTCCCCTACGCACACCCCGACGTGTTCGCGGGGCTGAAACAGTCCGCGACGCTCGCGGTCGTCGGCGCGACCGTCGCGGAGTGGGTCGTCTCGACCGAGGGGCTGGGGTATCTCATCCTGCTCGGCTCCGAGAACGTCCAGCCGGACGTGATGCTCGCGTCGCTCGCCGTCCTCGTCGGCATGGGGCTCTGTCTCTACGGGCTCGTGGCCCTCCTCCAGCGGTGGGTTGCCCGGCGCGTCCCGCTTGATTAGTGCTGGCTCGGCTTGCCCCGTCCCCGCTCCCCGACGAGCGCCCGTTCCAGGCCGACCGCCGCGAAGTAGAACAGCAGGCCGAGGCCGACGAGGGCGAACAGCGCCGCGAACACGAGCGCCGTCTCGAGGGCGTCCGCGGCGGCGAACACCCGGTAACCGAGCCCCGCGCGGAGGGTGAGGAACTCCGCGACGACGGTTCCGATGACGCTCAGCGCGGCCGCGAGCTTGACCCCGGCGAGCACGCTCGGGGCCGCCGCCGGCACACGGACGTGGAGGAACGTCGCCAGCGGCCCCGCGTCGACCGACCGCATCAGGTCGAGGTACGCCGTCGGCGTCGACCGGAGCCCGTCGAGCCCGCCGAGTGCGACCGGGAAGACGGTCAGCGTGGCGACGAGCAGCGCCCTCGAGGGGAGTCCGGACCCGGCCCACAGGAACACCAGCGGGGCGATGGCGACCAGCGGTGCGACCCGCAGCGCGACCAGGTACGGCTGGACCACGGCGCGTGCGGTCGGCGAGGCGACCATCGCAAAGGAGAGGCCGAGGCCGACGACCGTCCCGGCGGCGAGCCCGAGCGCGGCGGTGGTCGCGGAGACGGCCGCCGCGCCCAGGAGCGGGCGCCACGCCTCGACCCCGGCGGCCAGGACCGTCGTCGGGCCGGGGAGGATCACCGTCGGGACGTCCGAGACGACGGCGAGCGCGTGCCAGCTCCCCACGACGAGGGCGAACAGCGCCACTGGCGGCGCAACCCGGCCCGGGAGCGACGGGCGACGGTCGGTGGCTGGCGCTATCCCGTGGGGATCGCCGCCGTCAGTCATCCGTCCTGGTGCGGACGTCGTTCGACAGCGACGGGATTCGCCGACGACAGCTACACGTAGCGCGGATAAAAAATATCAATCTGATATGATTTCGGTGTAGGCGTCGACGTACCGGGAGTCGGTGTCGAGGTAGTCGTTGGTCCAGACCGCCGATGGGTCGACCTCGCCGCCGAGCTGGTCGGCCTCCTGAAGGGCCTCGGCAGTCACCTGCCATGGCTCCGTGTCGCTCCAGCCCCACCCGTGCTCGCGGACCGTCCCGGACATGACGTGCTCGTCGGCCATCGTCACCCACTTCTCGCGCTGCTGGTCGCGGGACTCCGCGAGCGACCCGTTAGCGGAGACGAGCGCGTCCATCGCCTCCTCGACGTTGTTCCGCCCCCACGCCGCGCCGCGGGCGGTCGCCCGAAGGAACGCCGCCACGGTCTCCGGGTGCTCGCTCGCGAACCCCCGCTCGGTGGCGACGACGTGGCCGTACGCCGGGACGGTGCTGGCCACCTGCAGCGAGTCGGTCGTGTACCCCTGCGCTCGCGCGGCGATGGCGTCGCCGAACACGCCGCCAGCGGCGTCGACCTTCCCCGCGAGCAGCTGCTGGACGGTGTCGTACCCCGTGTCGACGAGCTCCACGTCCGACCGGACGCCAGCCCGCTCGAGGAACAGTTCGGTGAGTACGCGTACCATCCCCGGACCGGTACCGACGGTCCCGCTGGCGAGCTGTGCCGCGTCGGTCAGCTCACCGCCGAGCGTCTCGCGGGTGCTGAACACGACGACCGGACTCCGCTGCATCACGACGCCGACGGACAGCGGCGAGAGGTCACGGCTGTTGACGTTCAGGACCTGGTCGCTGCTCGTGACGACGAACTCGGTGTTGCCCAGCCCCGCCTGCTTGGCCGAGAAGTCGGACCCCTGCCCGGGCTTGATCTGGTCCAGGCTCAGGCCTTCGGCCTCGTAGAACCCCTCCGCCTTCGCGGCGTAGTAGGGGACGTGGAGCCCGCTCGGCTTCCAGTTCAGCAGCAACGAGACGTCCCGGACCGACGGCGTCGGCTCGGGAGTGTCCGTCGGATCGGGGGTGTCCGTCGGCACTCCCGTCGACGCCCCGGTCGACGTCCCGTCCACGGCAGTGTCGGTCGGCTCTCCCGAGCCCGCCGACGTGCTTTGTCCGGTACACCCGGCAGCCAGTGCGACACCCGTGACCGCGAGGAACCGCCGTCTTCGGATATCCATCCCTGTCACAAAGTGGCACGATCCACCGTTAAATCGGTTACGACTGTTCCTTTAAATACTCGCGTGGCCGGTTGCGACACGTGGGTCGACGACGGATCGGAGCCGGCCCGCGATGCTCGGACCGTAGTGCCGACTCGGTTCCGATCCGGATCGCCGTGGTACTTAAGTGGCCGAGGGATGAATCGGTGGTCCACGAATGGTATCACGAGTCAGTCGTCGACGGCTGCTGCGGGCGACGGGCGGAACGGTGGCCGCGCTCGGTCTCGCGGGAGCCGGATCCGGGACGGCAGCCGCGACGCGGACTGCCGACATCTACCTCGGTGGGGCGACAGGCGCGTGGGCCGGCCGCCAGCCCGCTGCCATCGCCGACACCGAAAACCCGACGCTGACCCTGCGGGAGGGCGAGGAGTACGTGATCGCCTGGGAGAACGTCGACGCCGCGCCGCACAACGTCGTCATCGAGAACGACGACGGTGACAACCTGGTCGAGAGCCCCCTCATGTCCGATAAGGGACGGATCCAGCTCGTCGAGTTCACCGCTACCAGCGAGATGACGACGTACTACTGTCAGGTCCACCCCGGTTCGATGGAGGGGGACGTCGAGATCGTTCCGTCCGACTCCTCGGAGGGGATCCCGACCGGCGGGAACGTCGACGTCCCGGACCAGTCGACGCCGACGGCGACGGCGACCCCGACAGCGACCGCCACGCCGGAGTCGACGGCCACTCCGACGGCAACGCCGACCGCCACGCCGGAGCCGACGGACGACGGGGGAAGCGACGGCGAGCCCACGCCGACTCCGACCGAGGAGGACACCTCCGGATCGGGGGCCGGGTTCGGCGTACTCGCCGCGGTGACGGGGCTCGTGGGTGCGCTCGCCGGACTCGCTCTTCGTCGCTCCGGGTGAGCAGGGGACGAGTCGACCAGTCGAGAGAGAAGAGGGACCGAAATGGGGTCGTAGGCTACTCCTCCTCGTCCTCGTCGCCGTCGCGTCCGAGCGCGTAGCCGGCGGCGGCGCTACCGATGCCGGCGAGCGCGGAGAGCACGCCCAGCCCGGGGCCGCTCCCGCTGGTGGTCTCCGCCTCGGTCGGCTCGGCGGTCTCCGTGGGGGCGGGTTCGGCGGTCTCCGTGGGTGTGGGCTCCGCGGTCTCGGTGGCCTGCATGTCGATCTCCATCGAGAAGACGGCGAGGACGTCGCCCTGCTCGCCGTAGCCGCCGAGCGGGCCCTCGCCGCCGCCCTGGATGGCCAGGTACTGTTTGCCCTCGGCCGGGTCGATCCAGCTGACGGGGTCGCCGCCGACCCCGACGCCGAGGTCGGCCGACCACAGCTCCTCGCCGGTCTCGGTGTCGAGCGCGAGGACCTGGCCCTCGCTGGCGCCGGTGAACGTGAGGCCGGTGTCGGTTGTCATCGCGCCGCCCCACGGCGTGATCTCCCGCCAGTTCTGCCACTTGACCTCGCCGGAAACGGGGTCGATCCCCGCGATGACGCCGGGGTCCCCGTTCCACTCCTCGGGGGGGTCCTCGACGTTGTTGGCGAACTCGAACCCGTGGAGTCCCCAGTACAGCTTCTGGGCCTCGTACTCGGCGTCGGTCCAGGAGATCTTCCACGGGATGTTCTGACCCATGATGACCGCCGTCCGGGTCTCCGGGTCGTAGGCTGGCGGCTGGGGGTTGGTCCCCCCGACCAGGTTCGGAGCGTTCCACGGCGTCCCCTCGAGGTCCTCGTGCTTCGGGAGCGCCCACATGTTGATGTGCTGGACGTACTCCTCGCTCCGCTCGACCATCTCGCCGGTCTCGAGGTCGAACGTGAACAGCCAGCCCGACTTCCCGGGCCAGGACGCCAGCGTCCGCTCCTCGCCGTTGACCTCCGCGTCGAAGATGAACGGCGGCGACGGGGAGTCGTAGTCCCACCAGTCGTGGGGGGACTCCTGGAAGTGCCACTGGTACTCCCCGGTGCTCGCGTCGAGCGCGAGCTTCCCCGTCGAGTACTGGTTCCAGCCCGGCCGGACGGTCGCGTCGAAGTCCGGACCGGGGTTGCCCATCGGGAAGACGGCGGTCCCCGACTCCACGTCGATGGCCGGCGGCTGCCAGACCGTCGTCGAGCCGTGGCGCCAGGCGTCGCCGACCCACTGGTCCTGTGGGGTGGTGTTGAACCGCCACTGGTGCTCCCCGTCGGTGCTGACGGCGTCGATCCAGCCCGTGACGCCCCACTCGCCGCCGAAGCTCCCCTTCAGCAGGTTGCCGTCGTACGGGATCGGCGGGATACCCGACGAGAACCCGACGTTCCGCGTGAAGTTCAACTCCTCGTGGATTTCCGAGTCCGGGTTCTCGACCTGCTCGTCGCGGTAGGTCTTCGCCTGGTTGAAGAACCACTTCTCCTCGCCCGTGTAGCGGTCCAGGGCGATGATGCCCATGTCGAGCGTCGTGAAGTAGACCGTGTCGCCGAGGATCGTCACGCCCCGGTTGGCCGACGGGTCGCCGACCTCCGCCAGCGAGTCGTAGTCGTAGTGCCAGAGGACGTCCCCGGTCCGGGGGTTCATCGCCCGGAGGTGGTCCGGGCCGTTGGTCTGGTACATGATCGGCGGGTCCCCGGGGACGATCAGCGGCGTGCCCTGGTACTCGCCGGGCGTGACGCCGAGGTTGGTCTGCCACTCGAGCGAGAGCTCCGAGACGTTCTCCGGGGTGATCGCGCTCCCCTGCATGTGGCGCTGGTTCCGGAACCCGCCGCCGTAGAGCAGCCAGGTCTCCGGGTTCGCGGGGGAGTTCCGCAGCATCTCCATCGTGACGTCCACCTCCGGGATGGCGTCGGTGTCGTTCCGCGTGATCGTCGCCTCGCCCGGCTTGGTGAGCTTGCCGTCCTGCATGGTCAGACACCCCCCCTGGGCGCGCGCATCTCATCGGTCACCCTGATGAGGTCGAACGTCAGGTGCTCCTGGCTGATGATGGCGGCCGCCGATCCGGCGGTCACCATCGCGCTCAGCGTCTCGTCGGAGATCGACCCCTCGGCCACGTCGTGGGCGGCCCGGTTCAGCAGGTAGTACCCGCCGAGCATCGCCTTGACGTCCCAGATACCGTCGGCGAGCATCTCCTCGGTCACGAGCACCCGGTTCTGCCAGAGCCAGTGGTCGAGCCCGTCGATCCACAGCAGCACGCCCTCCGCCGCCCGCTGGTGCAGCGGCGCGATGTCGTCCGGATTGAACTCCTCGACCTCGTCCTGCGGGTAGGCCCCCGTCGGCTTCCACTTGGCCAGGTGGGCGTCGTTGTTGACCACCGTGGTCGCCAGCGACGTCGCCTCGGTCTCGTCGAACCCGACCTCGGCGAGCGTCCCGGCGAGCGTCCCCGACCCGACCAGCTGCCGGGCCGTCGTCGAGATATGTTCCGGGGAGAACGGCGGGAGGTTCCGCTCGGCACTGGCGAAGAACCCAACCTCGACGAGGTGTTCGTGGACGGGCCACACCTCGTCGGTCAGCGAACTGTAGGCCGTCCCCTTCTCGGTCGGAACGCCCGCCGCCTCGAGCGCCGGCAGCGACTCGACGGACGCCGCCACGCTCGACAGCCCCGACGCGAGCACCGACGCGTCGAGGCTCCCGGAGAGGTCGTTCCGGATCGCCTCGCCGATCGCCGCCAGCTCGCCGCCGGTCTCCGGGGTGACCTCCCCCCTGATGTCCCCCAGCGTGAACTCTCCGACGACGCCCGCGGCGCCCGCGACGCCGAGCGCCTTGAGCATCGCCCGTCGGTCCTCGTCCGTCACCTGTTCCCGTGAGTGCTTGAATGACATGTCACGATATGCCATACATGTAGACGATAGTTAAGTATTCTTATTAGGGAGAACGAATTTTAGAGTCGAAGAATCATAACTTCATTTTCTGAGTTCGAGTTCTGCGAAGTCGAAACAGGATCGCAGGAACGATTGGTGATTCTGCTTTGGGGTGAGCGATTGGCCGACCCTCCGTTGTAAGATGTCGAGATCTTTCGGAGCGTAGTTGGCTAATTCGACGTATTTCGACTCTCGCCAGACGAACTCAGTGGGGTTGAGTTCTGGTGCGTATGTGGGAAGCCACTCGACAGCGACCTCGGTCGCTGTCTCAGCGAATTCGTCACGTAACTGAGCAACAGCGGGGAAGTGAGCAGGCAAGTTGTCGAGGATGAACATCACGTCACGCGGGAGAAAATCCGCTACATCACGGAGAAACGAATAGATCGAGTCGCCATCGAAGTGGTCTTGCTGTGATCGGAAGTACAGCTCGCAGTCGCCAGTTTCGGGTGTGTAGGTGAGAGCACTGATCACGGCAACGGGATCAGTGCTCGACTCCGTTTCGACAAACGGAGTCTCGCCCATTGGTGCCCACGTCCGGTGGAAGGTGGGGGTGAGTCGGAACGCGGTTTCGTCGATGAACGCTATCGTTTCGTTGCATCGGAGGGCTTTTTTTGACGATATTCCCACTCTTCTCGCCACTGAGCGATTTCGTCAGGGTCGCGCTTGGCAGCGCGACGCTGTGGGCGCTGATTGCTCCAGCCAAGTTTGTCCAGGTAGTTACCGGCGGTGCGGGGAGTGACATCAACGTCGAATTCTTCCTCAAGAAGCCGAGCAACGCGAGGAAGTGTCCAGAGATCACCCTCGAAGCCATGCGCTTCTGCTCCTTCGAGCAGAAGCTCTTCGAGTTCGGGAAGTTTCTCGTCAGGGAGTTCAGGATGTCGGCCGCCGCCGCTCGGTTTGGCGTCGAGTCCTTCCATTCCCTGCTCTTCGTATTTGTTTTTCCAGTTATAGACGGCTCGCTCAGTAACTCCCTCCACTTCGGCAACCTTGCTGACATCCATATCTGTACGATTCAGCAAACGTACTGCCTGTTTTCGCCGTGCTTCGAGCTCTTCCTTCGACCCTTCTGGACGAGCCATTTGGTCGATCTATTGGTTTCCAGAACCATGAAATTGTGTTCCTTCGACTCTAATTAAACCGTCCGGTCCGTCCGCTCGAGGACGACGGAGTTCGGACGATCTCGGGGTCAGGACCCCAGCGACCGGACCGTCTCCGTCACGACGTCGACCCCGATCCCCAGCGCGTCCTCGTCGATGTCAAACCGGGCGGTGTGGTGGCCGGCGACGTTCGACGCCCCGACACCGATGTACGTCGCGGTACGAGGCGTCCTCGCTCCCGCCGAAATTCACGCGCTCTTTGATCTCGGTCACGCCATCGACGCCCTCGGCGGCCGCCGCCACGGCGTCGACCAGTTCCTCGTCACAGACGAAGGTGGTCGTCCTGCCGAACAGGGAGGTCTCGACCTCGACGTCGTGCATGTCGGCGGCCGCCCGGACCATCCGGCGGGCGTGCTCGAGCATGTAGTCCTTCAGGTCCGCCGTCGTCCCCCGGACCTCCACGCGCATCGTGACGTCCTCCGCGATGACGTTCTGCGCGTTGGCCGAGCGGACCTGCCCGACGTTGATCCGGGTCGGCCCGTCGGCGTGTCGGGGGATGGCGTAGAGGTTCTGCATCGCGGCCGCCGCGGCCTGGAGCGCGTTCCGGCCCTCCTGGGGTGCGGCGCCGGCGTGGGCCGGGTCGCCGAGGTACCGGACGTCGAGTTTCGCGTTCGAGAGCGGCCGGTCGTAGCCCGCCACGACCGTCCCGGTCTCCTCGTCGAGCCCGAGGTGGAGCGCCACCAGGTGCTCGACGTCCTCCAGGAGGGGGGTCCGGCTCATCGGCAGGCCGCCCCGTCCCCCCTCCTCGGCGGGCCGCCCCGTCCCCCCTCCTCGGCGGGCTGGAAGAACAGCTTGAGCGTGCCGTCGAACCCCCCGTCCTCCCCGCCGTCCTCGGCCGCTTCGGCGAACCACCGGGCGATGCCCAGGCCGATGGCCGTATGGCCGTCGTGGCCGCAGGCGTGCATCTCGTCGGGGTACCTGCTGACGAACCCCTCGCGGACCGGGCGGTGGTCCTCGTCGCGGGCCTCGGTTCGTTCGAGGGCGTCCATGTCGACCCCGACGCCGACGACCGGTCCGGCCTCGCCGAACTCCCGGACGGCGACACAGCCCGTGACCCCGTCCATCCGGTCGAGGTACGCCTCGGGGGCGCCGTCGCGCCGAGCCCGGTCCATCGCCGCCGCGAGCTCGTCCTCCGAGGGGACGCCCAGCCGCTCGTCGGGGTCGACCGCCTCGCCCCCGAGGTGGACCTCGTAGCCCAGCGACTCGAGCTCGTCGGCGACCATCGCGGTCGTCCGGAACTCCTTCCAGCCCGCCTCCGGATGTGCGTGCAGGTTCCGCCGGATCGCCGTCAGGTCGCGTCCGCGGGTCGTGGCCTCGTTGGACATACGGGGTCGGCGTCGGCCTGCGACTAAACCGTCTCGTCACGGTCGACTTGAGGAGCTGTTCGCACTCGGAGTGACTCCGAATCGCGGTCCCGTTGCCGTTATAGAGGTAGTAAACCGTACCGGCGTACTCACCGACACAGTACATCGCATATCGGACGTCAGTTGTGTAGGAGTTGTTGAACTCCTCTTCGTTTTGAGCGAGGTCGAATGGATTCCACGGTTCGACCTCGGCTTCGACGCGACGGCCCTCAAGGAGTTGCTTGTCGGTGAACTGCTCGAATCCTTTGCGGATGACGGCCATCCTTCGAGTGAGTTCGCGAGTGGTCGATACCCAGGCGTTCTCGATGAGTTCGTTCCCAATCTCGGAGTCTGCGCGAATCGACCCGTCGTTCTGGATAGATTCAGGGAATGACTGACTCCAGCGACCACCTTCGGTCATGACCTTGCCGTAGTCGAACGGGGGACAGAGCTGTGCGTATTCGCCCTCGAAAAGGCTCCGTGCGATACCGGTCGCATCTTCAGCGTCGTGGGCTTCGGAGACGACGCGAATGAGCATGTGCATGGTGATCAGTTCAGGGATAGAGTGCGAATGTTGAGCCGTCCTCATCGATACCGAACATTGCACCGGGACCGTTCCCCTCGGGGTCAGCTGAGGGGTAGAGGATCGTCCCGGATTCGAGCACGAGGACGGCAGGAGACTGCCCCCTGTAGTGCTGCCAGCCTTCACGCTCAAGCTCTTCGTCTGTCATTTCTCGCACGTTAACTATCTGCTGTCCGTTGATGTCGTCGTCTGTACTGGGTTCCATATCGAATGGGCCTCCGCTGCGCGGGGCCAGACAAATGAAGCCGAATCAGGCTGTCGCGTCCTCATTCTCGTTTTCGGAGTGCTGCACGGGGAGCTCGAATGTGATATGGCTCTCCGAGTCGCTGGTGAGTTCGTCGACCTCGGCCCACGTATACCAGGCTTCCTCGAGGAGATCGACTTGGCTGGGTGTCTCGGAGACGGCATAGACCGAGGCGCTGATGCCGTCGGTAGCAAAACGGATGTCGACGGTGTACTGTTCGGTGTCGTCCGGTGGGATACTCGGCGGGCCGGTTTTCCCGCCCATACCGTCGGGCAGCACGGACCCAGAGTCGGGGATCTGGTGGGGCTCGAGGTCGGTTTCCTCGACGGTCTTGGACTCTCGCTCGTTGAGTTTTCTGGTTCGCTCCTTCAGAATCTCCCGGGCCGCTGCGATCGCCGTCTTCTTCCGGGCGAACGCTTCATCGTCGACGTGGTAGGCCCGAGTGTCGTCGAAAAAGCGGATCTCGAGCGCGTCGTCGCCGTAGTCGACGCCCAGGGGTGTCTTTCCCCGGAGATACCGGGTCGTGTATTCAGCGCGGGTGTCGCTCTCGGTGGTCTCGTTGATGTGGTAGCGACCGATCGAGCGGGGCCACTCGACGGCCTCCTGCTCGGCTCGCTGGTGGGCCCGGTCTCGCTTTTCGGCCCGCACCTTCTGAATATGCGGGACGAGCTGATCGAGTGCCTCTTGGGCGTCGTCGTGGAAGGACCTGCTCCCGTCTCGCCGAGTCCCCACCGGATCGACGTACTCGATGTCCCACTTGCCGGCGCCTGAGGGGACGTCCTCGTCACGGAGCCACATTTCGGCCACGTATCCGCCGGGGTGCTCGACCAGGATCGAAGGCTCTCGTTCGGCGGCCTCGTGCTCGTTGACGACCACCCAGGGCTCTGGGACATCCAGAGACCCGGCGATCCCCTCCTTGACCGTTTGTTCGGTCACGCTCTCGACACCGTCCAGGTCCTCGCCGCTGTCATACTGACTGGCGTGGGCAACCGTTCGGTCCTCGTCTGGGTTCTCGGTCCCGAACAGCTCCTCGAGGGTGGCCGGCCCGACCCCATCTGTCGATTCCAACTGGCCGCCGACCGCCCCTGCGAGGGTCTTGATGTCTCCGTATTCTTCCGAGAGTCGGCTGGCGGATCGATTTGAGATGGCGGCGTCGAAGTGCTCACGGAGGGATTCCTGGGAGATGTCCTCGGTGGGGTACTCGTCGTAGATCGTTTCGTTGTCGGCGTCGTCGCCCCGTTCGTCCGATGCCGCCGCAAAGGAGACGAGCAACGTCCGGATCTGGTCGGCCTCGCGCTGGCCGACTTTCTTCATAATCTGGGTCCAAGCGTCTTCCGACGGGATATCTTGATAGCGGATGAGCGGTTGCGTGACCGCCTCGCTACCCACCGACTGCGGAACGCCGAGACCTTCTTTGGTCC
>JAZKST010000060.1:0-16042 GCA_036625905.1 Haloarculaceae archaeon | reverse complement strand
CATTCAGGTCTGACCGTTCCGTCTGGCAAATTAATTTTGAGAGTGCAACAGGGTACGGAAGGAATAAACCACCACCCGCAGAACCCGCAGTTATGTACCTCCCGCTGCAGGAGACGGTGAACGCCGGCGCGGTCGACGCCGCCGGCTGGGTCGTCGGGGTCGCCTCGCTCGCGCTGGTCGTCGGCTGGCTCGCGTACCTCTACCGCTGAGGTTACTCCTCGGGGAGGGTGACGTTCGCCCTGAGCCAACCGGCCGCGCGCTCGACCTCCTCGCGCTCCCCCTCGAGTTTCACGCGGACGGTCCCGCCGGGGTAGGAGCCGACCTTCACGTCGAACCGCTCGCGGAGCGTCTCGAACCGGTCGAGCAGGCCGCTCTCGGGCTCGTCGGCCTCGACGAACTCGACGTGGCTCGCCTCGCCGGCGAACTCCTCGGCCACCCGCTCGAACATCGCCTCCATCTCCGAGGGCACGCCGGGCAGGACGTACACCGTTCCGACGACACAGCCGGGTGCGACCCCCGCGTCGTTGTGGAGCGGCCGGGCGCCGTCGGGGATGTGGGCGGTGCCATCGGTGAGGTCCTGCCGGGAGTAGCCGCCGTTCTCGGCGAGCCACTCCAGTACCGCCTCGCTTTCGACCAGGTCGACGCCGAACGACTCGGCCACCGCGGCCATCGTCACGTCGTCGTGGGTCGGCCCCAGTCCGCCCGTCACGAGGACGGCGTCGTACCGCCGGCGGTAGGCCGAGACGACCTCGGCGATGTCCTCGACGCGGTCGGGGACGGTCGTCACGCGCTCGACGGCGACGCCCCGCGCGGCGAGCTCGCGACCGAGCCACGCGGCGTTCGTGTTCACGGTGTCGCCGGCGAGGAGTTCGTCCCCGACGGTGACCAGCGCGACTTCCATGTCCCGGCCTACGCGTGCCGGCGTCAAAACGGACCCGGTAGTGGACCCACGGGACGCGCGCCCACCGCCGAGGACACTCCCGTCGAGCGGCCGCCGGTCAGCCGAACCCGGGCGGGTCGCCGCCCCCGTCGGAGTCTTCGGTCTCGACGTCGAGGCCGACCTCCTCGCGTTTCTTCACGGTCTCGCGTATCTGTCGGTAGTAGTAGGCCGCGCCGCCGAGCCCCAGCACGACCAGCAGCGCGACCATCCCGCCGAACAGCGTGAGGTCCCGGTCGAGGTAGTAGCGGACGACCACCGACGACGCCCGGTCGACCTCGTCCCAGTGGACGTGGACCCGGCCGTCGACGGTCTCGGTGCGCGAGGCGCCCGGCGAGACCTGCGACAGCACGGGGAGGTCGACGGAGGTCCCCGCCGGGAGCACCATCTCGTAGGAGCCGCGCACGAACGTCGGCGTGGCGACCTGCTTGCCGTTCTTCGGCGCCGTGAACCCCAGCTGGCCGGTCTCGTTCGTCGGGAGGAACACCTGCGTCCGCCGGCGGGTCTTGTTCACCACCAGCTTCTCCTCGGGGACGTCCACGCGCGACCCGTCGGCCCGGACCATCACGAGGTCCGCCGAGCCGCCCTCGCCGCCCTCGAACCGGAGCCGGCTCCCGTTCTCGTAGCGGAACTGGAGCGCCGAGGGATCGAGCGGCTGGTCGGTCCCCAGCGCGTCGCGCTCGTAGAGCTCCATCGAGTAGGGCGGCTCGAGGCTGCCGGTGGTGCGCTGACCGACCCGGTAGACGGCGGTGTAGTTGTTCCGGTTGACCTCGAGGTAGGCGTCGGCGTCGACGTCCCACTCGTACTCGCCACCGCCGGGGTCCGAGGCGAGGTCGCCCTGGTCTACGGATCCGGGACCGAACAGCGTACAGCCCGAGAGGCCGACGAGGAGCGCGAGCAGGCCGACCCCGGCGAGGAGCCGGCGACGGCTCACGGTACCACCGCCAGCAGTTCGGCCGGCAGGTACCGCCCGATGGCGGCGATGAGCCCCGGCGGATCGGTCCCCTCCCGGCAGACGACGCTCTGTTCGAGCAGGCCGAGCCGCTCGACGGTGACGATGTCCTGGGCGTGCCCCGCGCGATTGATCGTCGCCCGCACCTCCGAACGAGTGGCGGAGTTGACGTTCACGCGGCCCTCGCCGCGGGTCCACCCGTAGAGCCGGTCCCGCTCCTCGTCGGCGAGCCGCGCCGGCCCGTCCTCCTCGACGACGAACCGCAGCGGGACGTGCTGGACGAGCCCGAACCGCTGGCGGACCTGCGCGGGCGTCCCCGGGCCGAGTCCGAACCCGTCGCTCGGGACGAACACCTCCTCGCCGGCGTCGAGGTAGAACCCGTCCTCGTCCCAGCGTTCGAGCGTCCCGACGTGGGTATCGCCGGGCTCGCGGTGTGGCGTTATCGACCCCCACGTCTCGCCGAGGAGACTCCGGGCGACCGGGGCGTCGTCCCCATCGACGGTCACCGAGGGGAAGTCGTCGTCGCGGACGCCGACCGACCACTCGACTTCGAGGTCGCCGAGGACGTCCTCGACCTGCGCCGACAGCGAGTCGAGGGCGCGCTGGCGCGCGTCGCCCCCGACGTAGAGCTTCGTGGCGAGGACGACCATCCGGGGTTAGGCCTCTGCCTCCGGCTGGACGTTCAGCTCCTCGCGGAGCGACTCGATGCGGCGATCCATCGCCTCGATCAGCTGGGAGTTGCTCATCGAGACGAGCTCCGATCCACACTGGGGACACTCGAAGCCGAACTCCATCGCCTCGCCGAACTCGAACCGGATGGAGTCGGTCTCACAGAGGTAGAACTCGTTGTCCATCTCGTACTGCCGGCGTTCCTCCAGGGACTCGAGCAGCCGGTACATCTCCTCCTCTAGCCGCTCGGGAATGTTGTCGTACTCGAACGTCCAGAGGTAGGTGAGCCACCCGGAGTCCTCGTCCCGGAGCCGGCGGTAGGTCGCGAGGTCGTTCTCGTAGAGGATGAACAGGGCCCGACGCACGTCGTTCAGCTCGAGACCGATCTCCTCGGCGAGCTCCTCGTCGGTCACCTCGCCGTCGGGGGGCGACGCCGCGACGGGCATCCCGGTCGGACCGACGAGTTCGTGGAGATACTTCTGTATCACCGGGTCCTCCAGGAGTTCCTCGTACGCCATTACCCGAAACTCCGCCCGACGGCCGGGTAAAGCTTCCGTTCGGGTGCCCCACCCTCCCGCCCTACGCCCCGTCCACCCCGGACGCCCCGGACGTCCCGGGCGCGTCCGCTGCGTCGCCACCCGCGGTGTCCCCCTCGTCGTCCCCGGCCGTCCCATCCCGGTCGCCCTCGTCGATGGGGACTACCTCCTTCCCGCTCTCCCGCGGGACGACCCGCCGGTCGGCGTCCGTCCACTCCCGGTCGAGTTCCGCCCCCTCGAACAGCCGGTCGAGGAACACCGCGAGGCCCGCCACCTCCGAGTGTGGCTGGTTCGTCACGCCGACGTTGTAGTCAGCCGCCTCGTAGACGTCGAAAGGGACCTTCCCCGCGCCGACGACGACGAGCACCGGCTCGTCACCGTCCCGGTGTCGCTCGCGTACCCCCCCCTCGACGTCCTGGATCCGTTCGCCGTACATCGTGAGGTGGACGACGACCCCGGGCCAGTCCCGGATCAGGGGTCGCCACTCCGCCGTCAGTTCCACCTCGAAGGGGCCACCGAACCGGGCGGTTACCCCCTCGATGGTGTCCCGGGACTTCGAGGCGTCGCCCGCGATGAGGACCCGGTCGGCCCCGAGCGCCCGCGCGGTCAGCCCGACGTGAGTCGTCATCCGGTTGTCACGGCCGGGCCGGTGGCCCAGCCGGAGGACGCACACCTCGGGATACCCCTGCATGGCGGACGCGATGGTACGGCCGGGGTAGGCACTTTCGCTTCCGAGGTCCGTCCTCCCCGGCACCGTGTGCCCGTGCTCGTCACGGTGATGTCGATGACTCCATCGGAACGCACTTGTCCCGTCCGTCGGTTCCCCCGACATGGAACTGACGGGCGCGAACCTCCTCGTCACCGGCGGCGCGGGGTTCGTCGGGTCGCACCTCTGTGAGCGGCTGGTCGCGGACAACGACGTCCGGGTGGTCGACGACTTCTCGAACGGGGACCGGTCGTGGGTCCCCGATGGCGTCGAGGTCGTCGAGGGCGACCTCCGGGAGGCGTCGGTCGTCGAGCGGGCGGTCACGCCCGACCTGGACGGCGTCTTCCACTTCGCCGCGGACAAGGCCGCCGACCGGGACGACCTCTCGCAGTTCAGGCTGAACAACGCGCTCACCGAGTCGCTCGTCGGGCGAATGGACGAGGTGGGCGTGAGGAACGTCGCGTTCACCTCCTCCTCGACGGTGTACGGGGAGGCCCCCCGTCCCACCCCGGAGGACCACGCACCGCTCGAACCCATCAGCATCTACGGCGCCTCGAAGCTCGCCGAGGAGTCGCTACTCTCGGTGTACGCCCACAGCCACGGCTTCCGCGTGTGGAACTTCCGGTTCGCCAACATCGTGGGCCCGCGGCTCCAGCTCGGCGCCGTCGTCCCGGACTTCATCGCGAAGCTCCGCGAGGACCCGTCGAGCCTCGAGATACTCGGCGACGGCCGCCAGGAGAAGTCCTACATGCACATAGAGGACTGCATCGCGGCGATGTGCCACGTCGTCGAGAACGCCGACGCCCCCGTGAACACCTACAACCTCGGCACGCGGACGACGACGTCGGTCACGGACATCGCGGATATCGTGGCCGAGGAGATGGGTCTGGAACCGGCGTACGAGTTCACCGGCGGCGACCGCGGATGGACGGGCGACGTCCCGCGGATGGGCCTGGCCGTCGAACGGCTCGCCGATCTCGGGTTCGAGGCCGAGCGGGGGAGCGACGAGGCCGTCCGGGCCTGCGTCCGCGAACTGCTGGAGGGCGGGGTCCCAGGGCTCGAGGAGTAGGGGGACCCGCCGGTCGGACGGGGAGCCAGCACTACACCGAGAACGGGGTCTTGGCGCGCACGTCGTGTTCGGCCACCTGCAGGGTCGCCTCGGCGGTGTAGTCGCCGGGCTCCGGGTCGGGCCACTCCTCCTCGAAGACGGCCTCCTCGCCGGGTTCGAGCCGGGCGTGCTCGATGGCCTGGGTGAACATCCGTCCCTCGGACCACCGCCACACCTCCTCGCCGTCCTCGTCCCGGACCGCGAAGTCCGCCCGGCAGCCGTCGCGGAAGGTGAGTTCGACGGGCCCGCCCGTCCCGTTCGAGACGGTGAACCGGAAGGTGACGCCGTTGCCGACGGTCACCTCCAGCGAACTGTCGAGCATGGACCCGTTTCGGGCCCCCCGTACAAAGTTCTACATCCGGATCGTGGCGATCGTCCTTCCGAGGAGTGCCACAGTCCCTCGTGGGGAGTGTACTGGTTGTAACGGACCGCGATGTGAACACTGGCACTCCGCGAGCACGTCAGGCGCTCACGCTGACCCGGACGCGAGTCTGCGTGCCATCACGACCCGTCCGGTCGCCAGTCGTCGCTCGGCCGGACGGGGTCGCCCTGACCGCCGCTCCGGGTAGCCGGACGTAGCGACCGGCGCGGGTCGGGCACGTCCGGGAGGTCCGGTTTACTCTCGGGTCGAACCCGCGGAACCTATTTTACGGTGGAGGAAGAAGCCGGCCCCATGACAGATCAAGATCATTTACTGATGGATCCCGGCCCCGTCCAGCTGACGGACGGAATCCGCGACGCGCTGGCCGGCCCGATGGTATCACACCGGAGCCCCGAGTTCGAGGACGTACACGCGAAGTGCCAGCGTGGCGTGGCAGCCGCGTTCGGCACCGACACCGCCCCCGTCCTCGTCAACGGGAACGGGTGGATGGGCATCGAAACCGCGATGGCCGGCGTTCTCGGGCCCGACGACGAAGTCGTCACTATCCAGACGGGGAAGTTCGGAAAGGAGAACGGCGATGTCGCCGAACGGTACGCTGCCCGGGTTCGCCGGATCCGCCAGGAGTGGGGAACGCCGATCGACCTCGAACGCCTGCGGGACGAACTCACCGCCGATACCGACGTCGTCACGATGGTCCACTGTGAGACCTCGACGGGACTGGTCAACTCCGTTCCCGAAGTCGCAGCACTGGCGGACGAGCACGACGCGTTACTCTTCGTAGACGGCGTCTCGAGCATCGGCGGCGAGCGGTTCGCGTTCGACGAATGGGGCGTCGACATCGCCGTTACAGCATCGCAGAAAGCCCTGGGAGGCCCTCCCGGGATCAGCGCCATCGCTCTGAGCGATCGGGCCCGAGAACGGGTGACCGACACCGGGTGTCCGTTCTCGCTGGACCTCGGAGCGTATCTCGACGAACTCGAGCGCAACCAGACGCCGAGCACCGCGCCCGTTCCGATGTACTTCGCACTGGCGAAGGCCATAGAACCGTACGTCGAATCGGACGTGGACACCCGGATCGCGCATCAGCGGCTCCTCGCGTCCGCGCTTCGGGCCGGTGTGGGCGCGCTCGGGATCGAACCGTTCCCCCGATCCAGCGACCATGGGACGCTCTCGAACACCGTACAGGTGTTGGCCCTGCCCGACGGGGTTTCGGAAGGGACCCTACTGGACGGATTGGCCGCTCGTGACGTCTCTGTCCGTGGCGGGCTCGGGCGTCTCGAAGGTGCGACCATCCGGATCGCGACGATGGGGGAGGCGACGGGTATCGACGACGTCGTCCGGACGATCGATGCCCTCGGTGACGTACTCGTCGACGAGGAACGGGTTCCCGCGCCCGCCACCGTCGCCGATGCTCGGATGACCGCGCGCGAGGCGTTCTCCGAAGACTGAACTCGACCGCGCATCGGCACGCCGCCAGTCGATCGGGGATCAGGACTCCCCCTCCGACCGCGTGGGTCCCGCCGACCGAGAGTGCTTCGAGGAGATGCCGACGGCGGGGACGGGACCAGTCCGCCCGCCGCTACGTCGTTTCGACCACGAAGAACTCGTTCGCGGCCGGTAACCACGCACCGGTCGTCGTTCTGTCGAACACGCGCTCCGGGTCGGTCACATCGGGCTCGGCGTTCCCGTAGTGTACTACATTAGGGCTCGTGCTTCCGATGGTCCCTCGCGGGATGGCGGTCGCTCGACCGGACGTACGTCCTCCGTCCCATCCACCGAACGGCACGCCTTTACCCGATCACCCGGTACGACATCGCGTGCAGGTCGTCGGATACGAGCCGGTGCCGGACCCCGCCCTCCTGCTCGCCGAGGACGGCGAGGTGGCCCGTCTCGCGCTCTCCCCCGGGACCGAACTCGACTACGCGCTCGGCGAGCGACACTGCGCCGGAGTGGTCCAGAACAGCAACCACGACGCCTGTCCGAACCCCGGTGCCCCCTACTGTGAGGACCACACCGTCCCGTGGTCGGTGGCGAACAACGCCGACAGCGACGAGGAGCACGTCGTCTACCTCGCGGCGTTCGCCCCGGACATCTTCAAGGTGGGCGTCACCCGCTCCTGGCGGCTGGAGACCCGGCTGCGCGAGCAGGGCGCCGACCGCGGCGCTCTCGCCTACACCGTCGCCGACGGCCGGATCGCTCGCGAGGTCGAATCGGATATGAACGAGGACGACCGACTCACCGAGTGGGTTCGGGTCCCGACGAAGGTGACTGGCCTCCACCACGAGGTGGACGAGCGGGCGTGGTCGGCGCTCCTCTCGGCACTCGACGTCGACCCGGACGCCGACGACCGGTTCGCGTTCGACTACGGCCTCGACCTGACCGATCGGCCCGTCCCCGAGACGCTGCTCGCGGGGGTCGTTCGAGGCGTCAAGGGACGCGTACTCGTCGTCGACCGTGCGGGAACGACGTACGCGGTGGACCTGCGGGACCTCCTCGGGCACGAACTCGAGGAGGGACGCGAGGAGCGGGACCTGCAGTCGAGTCTCGGCGCGTTCGGCTGACCCACACAAGACCCTTACCGGACGACCGTCACGGGGGCCATATGCGCCCCGAACGAACCCTCGCGGCGGGGGCCGCCGTGGTCCTCGCCGTGACCGTCCTCCTCGCGGCGCTGGTGCCGGGCATCGTCGCCACGCCAGAGGAGGAGGACGTCAGACCCTCCAGATTCGACGTCACGGAGACGACCATCACCCCCGGCGAGGTGGGGGGGAGCACCGCCACCCTGTCGGTGACGACCCGGCTCGAGCACTTCGGCGGGGACGCCGAGAACGCCACCGTCCTCGTGCGGGCCACCGACGCCGAGACCGGGCTCGTAACCACAGCCGTCCGGAAGGACCTCGGCACCGTCGAGGGCAACCGGGAGGTGGCCGTCACGGCGAACCTCTCGGTCCCCCGCGAGGGCGGCTACCGCATCGCCACCATCGTCTACGAGGACGGCCGCCGCGTCCGAACCGGCGAGACGACGGTCCGCGGCGTCGGCACGCTCCAGCCGGACTACGCCGAGTCGACCATCGACTTCGAGCGGTTCGACGGCGCCCCCGCGTCGTTCCCGGCCGTCGAGTACTCGATCGAGTCGGTCGAGGGAAACCGGACGACGCTGAACGTCTCGGCGTACCTCACGAACACCGGGGACGAGCCGACGGGTGACGTCCGGCTCGTCGTGACCGCCCGCCAGGTCGACTCGAACATCGTCGCCGACCGCGCGAGCACGGCCGTCGAGACGGTCGAGCCGGGTCGGACCGTCACCCCGAGCGTCGAGCTCGACGTCCCCTCGCAGTACAACTACTACCTCGACGCCGTGCTCTGGCGCGAGGGCGTCATCGTCTCGACGGCGCGCGCGCCCGCCAGCCTCGACCCGACGGAGACGGTGCCGACGAACACCACGACCCGCGAGACGGGGCTGGAGGTCGGCGATTTCGCCGAGGAGGGAGCGGATCCCGACCGCCCGGCGGCGACTCCCGAGGCGACCACTGCCGGTGAGGCCCCCGGGTTCGGCGTCGGCGCGGCCGTCCTCGCGCTCCTCGCGATCACCCTGCTAGCCCGGGGGTGGTCGGCGTGAGCGACCGCGAGCGGACCGGGTCGGAGTCCGACTCCGGGTCGGAAACCGGCTCGGACGCGGACGTGTCCGAGGGAGCCCGAAGTGAGGGTGGTCGCTTCGGCACGGATGGCCCCGTCGGCTACCTGAAGTGGGCCGGGGTCGCCGTCCTCGCGGTGACGGCGCTCGTCGCGCTGTTCGGATTCTATACGGGCGTCTCTCGAGCCATCAGCGTCTGGGTGACCCGGGAGTACCGCCCGCTCGTGAACGCCGCGTTCAACCTCGCGCTGCTGCTGGCCGCGCTCGGCGGCATCGGCCTCCTGCTCCGGCGGACCGACTGATATCGCGTCTCGTCGTTCCTCGATACCGC
This sequence comes from Haloarculaceae archaeon, assembly GCA_036625905.1. GTDB lineage: Archaea > Halobacteriota > Halobacteria > Halobacteriales > Haloarculaceae > Salinirubellus. Next base: position 6,787 of record JAZKST010000060.1, on the reverse strand, counting down.
TTCCGCCCGGGACCGTTCGAGCCGGATGTCGGTTCGGATCCGCCGGCCGGCTACGACGGTGACTCCGAGCACACGTAGCGGGTCGACCGGACCGCGTTCCGTATCCGGGGGTTTTTCCCGTCCGTAGCCGAACGCGCTGGCATGGCAGACGACGAACCCGAGGAGAACGCACCGGACACCGAAGAAGGCGCCGAGGGCGGCGACGCGGGCGACGACGGCGAGGAGAAGTCGTTCCGCGAGCGGGTCGAGGAGATCCGACAGCAGCGCGCCGAGGAGCGCGAGGGCGAGGGTGGCGAGGGCGAGGACCCCCGCGAACGCATGGAGGAGATGATGGGCGGCGGCGGCCCGCCGGGCATGGGCGGTGGCCCCGGTGGCGGCGGGATGGGTGGCGGCAACCCGTTCGCACAGATGATGGGCGGCATGATGGGCGGCGGCGGCCCCGGCGGCCCCATGGGCGGCGGTCCCGGCGGTCCCGGCGGCCGCGGCGAGGAGAAGGAGGCGGACAACGAGGAACTGATCCGCGAAGTCCGCAAGGTCCGCGACGAACTCCACGACCTCCGGCGCGAGGTCGGGCGCATCGCGGACGCGCTCGAGGACTGATACGGACGACGACCGACCGTACGAGAGGAGCCGTCACGTCGGTTCCCGTCGCCCTTTTCCGGCCCTGGAGCGACCGGCTCAGACCCGTCATCCCTCCGACGAGCGGTCGACCAGTCCCATGCCGACCGGGAGACTACCCGAACGTACGAACTCCACCGGAGGTCACAGCAACTCCTCGTAAACCGTCGCGAGCCGGTCCACCGCGTGTTCGACAGAGGTCGACTCCCGGCGTTCGAGACAGGATTCGCGGAGGCCCGTCGACTCCCGGAGGGTGCGACGGATGGTGTCGCGGAACGCCCCGACGTCACCGCGTTCGAAGCGGTAGCCGGTGACCCCCTCGACGACGGTGTCGGCGAGCGCCCCCGCGTCCACGCCGACGACGGGCGTCCCGCAGACGTTGGCCTCCAGCGCGACGAGTCCCTGTGTCTCGATCGGGCTCGGGAAGAGGAACGCGTCGAGTGCCGAGTAGAACGCCGGGAGCTCCTCGCGCTCTAAGAACCCCAGGAACCGGACGTCGGCGTCCACCGCCGCGGCACGGCGCTCCAGCGTCTCGCGGGCGGGGCCATCACCGCCGAAGACGACCGTCAGGTCGACGCCGAGATCGCCGTCGAGGCCATCGACCGCCTCGAGTATCACGCCGAGGTCCTTCTCGAAGCCGTGGCGACCGGTGTAGCCCACGAGCGTCCCCTCCAGGCCGTGTCGTTCGCGAAACCGCTCCTCGGCCGCCTCGGAGACGGGCCCGAAGAACTCCGTGTCCACCCCGTTCGGGACGATGCGTATCGACGCAGTCACGCCGACCTCGTGGAGGTGATCGCGGGCGGAATCGCTCGGGACGACCACGGCATCGGCGCCGTCGAGGAACCACCGCTCGTAGGCGAGCGCCGCGCGCTCGACGACGTCCGCGAGCCGGCCGTCGGCGAGGTAGTCGGCGTACTCCGCCGTCGGGGTGTGATACGAGGCGACCAGCGGCGCGTCGACGCGGTCCGCCAGTCGCCGCGCGGAGAGCCCCAGGAGGAACGGGGTGTGAGCGTGGACGACGTCGGCGTCCTCGGTCGGCTCGGGGACGGCCGGCAGGCCGACCCGGAAGCCGTCGTAGAACGGGAACGCAAAGCCCCTCGTGGGATGCTCGCCCGTCTCGGGGTCGTACTCCGGCGACCCCGGGTAGACGACGTCCATCCGGCCGCCACGGCGTTCCCAGCGGTCCCGCCACGTCCGGATCGTGTACGTGACGCCGTTGACCGTCGGCAGGTACGTGTCGGTGAACACGGCGACGGTCGGGAGTGCCGGCATCGTCGTCCGCTTTCCCGGCACCCGCCTAATCGGTTGCGACTCGCGTACTGATGCCGCTCAGTCCGACGCGGCCCCCGCGTCCACCTCCGAGACCGTCCGGTACGCGTCGAGGAGCCCCTCGCACACCCGGTCGAGCGAGTGCTCGGCCGCGGTCTCTCGGGCGTTCTCGCCCAGCCGCTCGCGGAGGGTGGGGTCGGTCGCGAGCCGCGTGAGCGCGTCGCGGTACTCGTCGAACGACGAGCAGAGCAGGCAGTCCTCCCCGTCGGTGAAGAACTCCCGGAAGACGGGGATGTCGCTGAGCACGACCGCCTTCCCGCAGGCCATCGCCTCCAGCACCGCGATGCCCTGGTTCTCGTCCTTCGTGGGGAACAGGTAGACGTCGCCCGCGCCGTACCCCCCCCGGATATCGTCCATCCACCCCGTGAACGTCACGTTCCCCGGCGGCTCCTCCACCCACCGTTTCACCGTGGGCGAGGCCTGCGGTCCCGTGTCGTAGTGGCCGAACCACGCGAAGTCGTAGTCGGTCGTGAGCGCGAGTTCGCAGAACGTCGAGAGCCCCTTGCGCTCGAAGACGTTGCCCACCGCGAACACGACCATCCCCGAGAGGTCGTACCGCCTGCGGTACTCCCCGCGCAGGTCCTCGAACCCCTCCAGACGTTCGGCATCGACGCCGTTCGTGACCGTCCGGATGGGCGCGTCGACCGGGTAGGACTCGAGGTTCGACCGCGTGTACTCGGAGGGACAGAGCACGAGGTCGGCCTGCGAGTAGAACCACCGGAGGTAGCGCCGGAGCGCCGGTGCGACCTCCGAGGAGTAGCGGAAGGACTCCCCGAAGTCCTCGGCGGTGACGTGGCTGTGGAGCACGAGCGGAATATCGTACCGCTTCGCGTGTCGGGCCACCGCGACGCTCCCCGGCCCGATGACGTTGCAGTGGGCCACGTCGTAGTCCGCGAACAGCGGCTCGCCCCGGAGCCGACCGCCGACCGCGCCCGGGAGCGACCTGCCGCGCCACGGCGAGGTCAGCACCGTGACCGGCGCCTCGGCGAGCGCCCTGCGCTGGTGCATCGTGGAGGTGCCGATGCCCGAGCGGTCGAGCCGGTCCTCGAGTTCGAGGTAGTTCAGAACACGCACTGGCGGGGGGTGACGGGCGTGTGAATTAGGTCTGTCGGGTCGGGATCACGTGGAACGAGAGATCGGGTCACGAGGGCGCTGTGGCGGTGTCCTCGGCTTCCGGCTCGAACGGCAGTTCGATCACGAGTTCGTCGAACCAGACGACCGGCCGCTTGCGCTGTTCCTCCTCCTCGAAGTAAATAATACCCAGCTGGGCGAGTCGGTCCAGTTCCTCGTGAACGTTCTTGACGTCACGGTCGACGACGCGTGCGGTTTCGTTGATGCTCATCGGCTCCTCGCGTCGGATCGCCTCGATGAGGTCGAGAACCCGAGGGGTGAGCGTCCCCATCAACTCGTCGTAACTTCCGAACGAGATCGTCGGAGGCGAATCGACGCTCTCACCACGTTCGAGGGCTCGTATCGCGCTCCGGACGTCATCGTGGAACGCGGCTGACGACTGCACCGTCGCGACGAGCGTGGATTCGCGCCGGAGCCGTTCGCGTTCCATCGGATGTAGCGGTGGCGTGTCTGTCATAGGGATCACTTCGTGGTGGATGGTCTGCTCATTCGACGTCGAACGCTTCCTTCGAAATCTCCCTCCAGAACCGGTCCCAGAGTTCGATCATGCCGGGAAACTCGATACTCCGCGGCTCCGGATCGGGCGCCACGTGTAGTTCGTGTCCCTTCGTGTCCTCGTGTGAATTGTCGTATCGTCGGACCGTTCCATCGTCGAGCGTTTCTGGTGGGTTCGGTTGCGTCGCGCCGTAGTGGAGCTTGTAGGCCCATCCCGACGGATAGGCGTCCGACGCCGTCCGCATCACGAATACACGAACGACCGTCTCGTCTTCGTACTTTTCGACCCGACTGATGCCGTCCAGGTCATCCTCAGTCGGGGAGCCCATCCTCGGCTGTCGGTATAGCCCCCAATATCATAGTCCTATTGGTCACGAAACCAATACCGTTGGCGAACCGGACGGGGTCGAACCACGAGGACTCGTGATCGGGATAGTCCAGCACACGCACTGCAGATGGACGACCGGCGCTGGGATCCGGTCTGTCGCGTCGCCGGGGGACGTCAAAAGTATAAAATTTCTTAATAGTCCCGGGCGGATTCGAACCGCCGTCCTAGGCTCTCTTCCAGGCGCGGGAGTCGAACCCGCTCCCCGTCCAAAGGCCCAGATGATTGGCCACTACACCACGGGACTCCGTCCGGACGTTCGGGCTGGCCGCTACTTCAACACTTCGAGAGGGGTCAGTCCGCGGGCTCGGTGACGGGGTCGACGTCGAGTTCGGAGAGCAGCAGCGAGCAGACGTCGTGGTCGGCGTCGAAGCAGTCCGGACACGACGGCGGCCGGTCGATGATGGTGTCCAGCCGTTCGGCGACCGTCGAGTCGATGACGGTCTCCAGCGAGCGAGCCTCCGCGCGGAACTCCTCGACCTCGAGCACCTCGATGAGGAACCGCTCGATGATGCAGTAGGTCTGGAGGGCGTCCCGCGCTTCGACGATGCCGTCGTCGGTGAGCGAGACGCCCTTGTACTTCTCGTGGTCGGCGAGGCCGCGCTCCTCGAGTTTGCCGATCATCTCGTTGGCGCTAGCGGGCGAGACGTCGAGCAGGTCCGCGACCCGACCCGTGGATGCGGGGCCATCGTCCTGTTCCTGGACGAGGTAGATCGCCTTCAGGTACTGGTTCTGGGTGTTCATTCGCGGGCCTCCATCAGGTGGGTGACTGCCTCGACGCCGTCCTCCTCGTCGGCCCGGATCTCGCGGAGCACGGCGAGCAGCCGGTCGCGGTCGATGCCGAACCGCACGTCGGAGTTCTCGATGGCACCGATGAGGTCGTCGTAGAACTTGTAGGCGGTCTCCTCGCTCGCCAGCTGGTCGTAGAGCACGCCGTCGGTGTTGGTGTCGGCCTCGTACTGGGCGGCCACGAGCCGCTCGATCTCCTCGTAGGCGACGGGGTCGGCCTCCAGTTCGTCGACGAGCGCCTCCAGCCGGCGGCGGTGCTCCGCGGACTCCTCGGCGGCCTCCTCCAGGAGCGCTATCACGTCCTCCGAGACGTCCTCCAGAGTCTCGTGGTGCTTGTGGGCACGGGCCTCGACGACCTCCTCCAGCACCATCCCGATCTGAAGCAGCCGGGCGAGCTGGTGGGCCGAGCCGACGGGCGTGGAGACGCTCATCGTTCCCCTCCGCGGTCGTCGAACGGTGCGTCGGTCATACGTAGTGGTGTGGTTCGCACGGTCTTAAGTGGTGTCGTCGCTCTCCGAAACACCAGGCGAGACGGAGGTCGGAAGAAGACATCGGGTGGGACTGATACGGTCGGTTGTAACGATTTACCGGTGAGCGCCCAGGCGGGTTCGGTGACCACCGGCAAAAGACTACAACCGACCCTATGAAACGGGCCGGCCGATGGTTCGATCGACGGCTCGCCGCTCACATCAGCTCGAGGACCTACGATACCGAAACGAAAGACGCGGCAGTCGCGTCCCTACGCCGTCCGCTGTGCGAGCCGGTCGCGTACCCGGCCCTGGAACTCCTCGCGGAGCTCCTCGACCTCGATCTCCTCGAGGACGGGGACGAAGAAGCCCTCGACGAGCATGTTCTTGGCCGTCTGCTCGCCCACGCCGCGGGAGGCCATGTAGAACAGGTCTCCCTGGTCGACCTGTCCGACCGTGGCGGAGTGACTCGCCTCCGTGTCGTGGTTGTTGATGATGAGTTTCGGGGAGGCGTCGGCCTCGGACTCGTCGGAGAGCATCAGCGTGTTCTCGCGCTGGTAGCTGGAGGTGTCCCAGGCCTCGCGACCGACGTGCTGGACGCCCTCGTACACCGAGCGCGCGTGGTCGTCGACGACCCCGCGGGTGACGAGGTCCGCCGTGGTGTGCTCGCCCCGGTGCCAGACCCGCGAGTCGAGGTCGAAGTGCTGGTCCTCGTGGCCGTAGAACGCGCCGACGATCTTCGTCTCGGCGCTGTCACCGTCGAGGCTCACCTCGACGCTCGTCTTCGTCAGGCGGGACCCGACGTTCGCGTCGATGAAGTTCGCCGTCGCGTACGTGTCCGCGTTCGCCCGCTTGATCTGGTAGTTGTACGTCTCTTCCGAGAGGTCCTGGAGGTTGCCGTACTGGACGTAGCTGTTCTCGCCCGCGTCGACCTCGACGATGCCGGAGTAGTAGCGGTTACCCTCGACGGCCTCGCCCGTCTCCTGTCGCTCGAGGATGGTGGCCGAGGCCGACTCGCCGGTGACGACGAGCGTGTAATTAAATAGCGACCGGGAGTTCATCGTCGTCCGGATCGTCACGTCCTCCGCGTCCACGTCCTCGGGGACGAACACCACGGTACCGGTCGTGAACAGCGCGGTCGAGAGCGCGGTCAGGTAGTTCGTCTCCGGGTCGACGACGCTCCCGAACGCTCCCTCGACGTCGTGCTCCTCGCTCGCGACGGCCTCGTGGAACGGGAGGACGTCGACGCCGTCGGGCGCCTCCCACTCCTTGTCCTCGGCCTGCGTGAGCGGGTCGACGAACGACTCGAACTCCAGGTCCGCGAGGTCCGTCCACTTGCGACCCGGCGTCCGGATGACGTCCGGGAACTCCAGTTCTTCGAGCGCCTCCAGCGCGTCGAGCCGCCGCCCGAGGAGCCACTCGGGCTCGTCGCGGTCCTCGCTTATCTCGCGTACTGTCCCCTCGCCGACGATGGACTGTAGTCCCGTACTCATCCGAGGCTCCCTTCCATCTCCAGTTCGATGAGGCGGTTGAGCTCGACCGCGTACTCGATCGGCAGTTCCTCCGTGATGGG
>JAZKST010000025.1:0-52188 GCA_036625905.1 Haloarculaceae archaeon | reverse complement strand
CCGCGGCCGCTCCATCGAGGGCGTCGCCACGAGCGCACTCTACGCCGCCTGCCGGCAGGAGGGGATCCCGCGATCGCTCGATGAGGTGGCCGAGGTGGCCCGCGTCGAGCAGAAGGAGATCGGTCGGACCTACCGCTACATCGCCCAGGAGCTCTCGCTGGGGCTGGAGCCGGTCGACCCGGTCCAGTACGTCCCCCGGTTCTGCTCGGAGCTCGGACTGAGCGAGGAGGTCGAGCAGAAGACCCGCGAGATCATCGAGGTGACCGCCGAGAAGGGGATGCTCTCGGGGAAGTCCCCGACGGGCTACGCCGCGGCGGCCATCTACGCCGCCTCCCTGCTCTGCAACGAGAAGAAGACCCAGCGCGAGGTCGCCGACGTCGCCCAGGTCACCGAGGTCACCATCCGCAACCGCTATCAGGAACAGATCGAAGCACTCGGCATCCACTGACCGGCGGGGTCGAGCCGTAGAGCGGGGGTGGGGCCCCCCGGCCCGCACTCGTTTCACACACTTATCAGCGTCGGCGCCGTAGGCCGGGACCATGACCGTCAGCGATCCTCCCCGGACAGCGCGACGGACCGGCGACACCGACCACGCGTCCGACCGACCCACGCTCCCCGCCGGGCTCCTCGACCTCGCGACCACGACCGGCGAGGAGGGATCGATGCCGATCGAGGAGCCGGCGACGGGCGAGGAGCTCGCGGAGATACCGACGTGCGGCGAGTCGGCCGCCGGGCTCGCCGTCGAACGGGCACGCGAGGCGCAGGAGCGGTGGGCCGAGCGACCCGCCGAGGAACGCGCGGCGGTGATCGAGCGGTTCCACGACCTGATGCTCGACCGGCGGGGCGACCTCCTCGACGTCCTCCAGCTGGAGACCGGGAAGGCGCGCAGACACGGCTACGACGAGGTACTGAGCGTGGCGGCGGCGGCCCGGCACTACGCGGTCCGGGCCGAACGCTACCTCGAACCCGAACGCAGGAGGGGGGCGTTCCCGGTCCTGACCCGTGCGGACGTCTACTACGAACCGAAGGGCGCTGTCGGGCTCATTTGTCCGTGGAACTACCCGTTCGAGCTCGTCGTCTCGGACGCGATCCCGGCGCTGCTCGCGGGCAACGCCGTCGTCTGCAAGCCGGCCGAGCAGACCACGCACACCGCGCTCTACGGCCTGTGGCTCCTCCGCGAAGCCGGCCTCCCCGAGGACGTCTTCCAGATCGTTCCGGGTCGCGGCCCCGATGTCGGCCCCGCGCTGATCGAGGGGGTCGACCACGTCGGGTTCACGGGCTCGACGGACGTCGGGCGGACGGTCGCGGCGGGGGCCGGCGAGCACCTCACGTCGGTCTCGCTGGAACTCGGGGGGAAGAACCCCGCCGTCGTCAGGGCGGACGCCGACCTCGGGAAGGCCGTCGACGGGCTCGTCCGGGGGTGTTTCGACAACGCCGGGCAGACCTGCATCGCCATCGAACGCGTCTACGTCCACGACGCGGTGTACGACGAGTTCGTCGACCGGTTCGCCGACGCGGCGGGCGCGCTTGAGCCCGCCGCGACCTACGACTGGAGTTCGAGGCTCGGGTCGCTCCTCTCGGCCGACCAGCTCGACCGGGTCGAGTCACACGTCGAGGAGGCGCGCACCGACGGCGCGACCGTCCGCTGCGGCGGCCGGGCACGCCCGGACGTGGGGCCGTACTTCTACGAGCCGACCGTCCTCACGGACGTCGAGGAGGACATGGCGGTCTGCTGTGAGGAGACGTTCGGCCCGGTCGTGAGCGTCCACCCCGTCCCCGGCGACGAGGCGGCGGTCGAGCGGGCGAACGACTCCGAGTACGGCCTGAACGCCTCGGTGTGGACCGAGGACGAGGAGCGGGGCCGGGAGCTCGCCCGCCGCATCGAGGCCGGCACGGTGAACGTCAACGAGGCGTACGTGGCGGCCTACGCCAGCGTCGACGCACCGATGGGCGGCGTGAAGGACTCCGGCATCGGCCGACGCCACGGGGAGGAGGGGTTCTACAAATACACCGAATCGAAGACCGTCGCGACCCAGCGCGTCGACGCCTTCGCCGATCCGGCGATCCCGTTCGGCGTCTATGCGCGGCTGATGTCGGGTGTTCTCAAGCTCTGGCGGCGGATGCCCGGACTCCGCTGACCCGGGTGCACGGGCTCTCGTCCGACAGTCGTACTCTCCCCGACGTTCGTCGGGACCGGAACCGACGTCCGTTTGTGGCTCGCGTGCGTGCCGGGACCCGTGGAGGGGACGTACACGCTACTGGTGGAACTCGACCGGAACGCGGCCGTCGAGGTGGGGGCGCTCGGCGAGCACGCGTTCGACTCCGGCTGGTACGCCTACACGGGGTCGGCGTTCGGCCCCGGCGGGTTCGCCCGCGTCGACCGTCACCGCGAACTCGCGGCCGACGAGCGGACGACCCGCCACTGGCACGTCGACTACCTGCTCGGCCACCCCGACACGGCGCTCCGGGAGGTCGTGCGCTCGTCCGGTGCGGACATCGAGTGTGCGGTCGCCCGGCGGCTCCCCGCGGGACCCGTCGCGGGGTTCGGCGCGTCGGACTGTGACTGTCGGAGCCACCTCGCCGCGCTCGGCGGTGACGGGTCCGCGGCGAGGGTGGCAACCGAGGCCGCACACGCCGACACGCTGGACGAAACGGGATAGTTCCCGTTCGAGTCGACGAACCCGAGACCCCCGACGCTGGTCTCGGGCACGTTCGAACTGTCGCGGGCGGCGCGGTCGAAACGAGCCACGAGGGTCCGTGTCATAGTGATTACCGCGACTATTTTCAGCGATGGTGTCGAAAGACGCCGGTCTAGAGGCTTCTATCACCGGTACAGATCGTCACGGCGGTAAAGAATCGCAGTAATCAGTATCAGTCCTCGCTCTCGGGCTCGGAGTCGCGGTCGCTCCCCCCGGTCGGGTCGTCGACGCCCGCCCCGCCGGGCCAGGTGACGTCGCCGACGAAGTCGACGCCCATCCGCTGTGCGGCCTGTGAGATCATGTGCGCCCCGGTCGGGGTGGTGAGGAACAGGAAAACGATACCGACGAGCGACACCAGCCCCGCCCCCTGCGGGCCGAAGTAGACGAACCCGGCGAGGAAGATCGAGGCCGCGCCGAGCGTCGTCGCCTTCGAGGTCGCGTGCATCCGGTTGTAGACGTCCGGGAGCCGGACGAGACCGACGGTCCCGACCGTGAGGAAGAACAGTCCGACGGCGATGAACGCGACGACCACGGCCGCCTGTAGCGTCCCCGTCATCGGATTATGTCCCCTTCGGTCACGTACTGTGCGACCGCGATGGTGCTGATGAAGCCGATGATCGCCAGGACGAGCGCGACGTCCACGAAGAACCCCGACCCCGACTGGATGGCGTAGAGCACCGCGATGGCGACGACGTTCGTCGCGATGGTGTCGAGGCCGACGACCCGGTCGGGGGTGGTCGGGCCGCGGATGACCCGGTAGCCCGCCACTAGCGTCACCGTCGCCGAGACGACGAGGCCGACGAAGACCGCCGTTTCCAGGAACGCCGGCGTGCTCTCAGCGACCACGGCCGTCACCCCCGTCCATCGTGCCGTCCTCGGTCGCCCGCTCTCCCCCGTCGGGGGATCCCTCGGAGCCGCCCTCCGGACTCCCGTAAGACGACTGCGGGATCTCCGCGTTCGGGTCGCGTCCCTCGAAGATGACGAGCGCGTAGTCCTCCCAGATGCGTATCGGTTCGACGACGCTGTCCCGGTCCTTCGCGGCGATGGTGTGGACGTACAGCGTGTTGGTCTCCGCGTCGTGGTCCATGGTGAGGGTCCCCGGTGTGAGGCTGATGCTGTTGGCGATGGTGGTTATCGCGGCGTCGCTCTCGACGCGGAGCGGGATGGCGATGACGTCCGGTCGGATCGGCATCGACGGCGCAAGCACCCGATAGGCGACGTCGACGTTCGCCGTCAGCAGTTCCCGGAGGAACAGCACGACGTACAGCACCGCGTACGGCGCCACCCGCAGGCTCCGACCGACCGACACGCGGGGGGTGTAGTACCGCCTGAGGGCGAACGCGGTCGGGAGCCCGACCGCGAGGCCGATGAGGAACTCCCCGAGGACCGTTCGGAGCGTGGCCTCGAGGGTCTCGCCCGGGGCGACTCCACGGACGAACAGCCAGAGGACGGCCAGCACGAGCCCCACGACGGGCCACTTCGGCGTTCCCGAGGTTTCCGTGTCCGGTTCGGCACCCGCTTTCTCGACGGAGGCGCCCGCCCCGCTCGAGTCGGTACCGCTCACGAGCGTCCACCTCCGTTCCCGCCGCCGGATCCTGCGGTCGCCTCGGCCGCCGTCGTCGGGTCGACCGCGTCCACGTACCCATCGACGTCGAGGGCGGCCTCGGCGGCGTTCTCCGCCGCGGCGTACAGGGGGTCGAACCCCACCCCGAGCAGGACGAGGAGTCCGGCGAGGGTCGCCGCGACCGCCACGAGCGCCGGCTGTCGGGTCGAGACGGTCACGGCTGGCCCCGCCTCGCCCCAGAACCCGCGGTTCCACGCCCGGGTGACGTACGCGATGGTGAAGATAGCGCCGACGAGCGCGACCGCCAGGCCGAGCGTCGAACCGGTACGCCCCGCGACGTCGAAGACGAGGAACTTCCCGAAGAAGCCAGTCAGCGGGGGGATACCGACGAGCGCGAGCCCGCCGACGAAGAAGGCCCCGGCGAGGACGGGTTCGCGTCCGGCGAGCCCGCCCAGATCCGCGAACCGGTCGGTCCCCGTCCCCTGTCGAACGGCCCCGACGACGAGGAACAGCAACGACTTCGCCAGCCCGTGGTTGACGGCGTAGACGAGTGCCGCAGTCACCCCCAGGAGGCGGAATTCGGGGGCGGTCGCGGCGATCGCCAGCGGGAGGACGACGAACCCGATCTGTCCGATGGAGGAGTACGCCAGCAGGCCGTCCATCCCCTCCTGGCCGAGCGCACCGATCCCGCCGAGGAGGATGCTCGCCGCCGCCGTCACGAACAGCACCGGGCCGAAGAACGCGAGGAAGGAGTCCCCGCCCATCCCCGGGAGCGAGACGGGGACGGAGGCGGCCGCGAACACCATGAAGTAGAGCCGGACGATGGCGTAGATGCCCACCTTCTTGACGACACCGGCGAGCACCGCGGTCACGGGCGCCGGGGCGGCCTCGTAGGCGGCGGGCACCCAGAACTGGAACGGGACGATCCCCGCCTTGAGCGCGAACACCGAGAGGAGCACCGCCGAGATGCCCAGCACCGGGACGGGGTCGATGCCGTAGGCCGCGGGCTCGGCCAGTCGACGGGCCATGTCGGCCATGTTCAGGGTTCCGGTCGTGGCGTAGAGCCCGCCGATAGCCAGCAGCATGACGGCGCTCCCGACCAGGTTGAGCAGCGAGTAGATCAGCGCCGCGCGGGTCTGCTCGGGGCCGGAGTAGAACACCACGAGCACGTACGAACTCATCAGCATCACCTCGAACCAGACGAACAGGTTGAAGACGTCGCCGGTGAGGAACGACCCGGTCACCCCCAGGATCATGAAGTGGTACAGGGGGTGGTAGGCGAGCCGTGAGTCCTCGCGGTCCACGAACGACAGCGAGTAGACCAGCGCCGCCAGCGAGACGACCGCCGTCAGCCCGAGCATCAGCACGGAGAGCGGGTCGGCGACCAGCGAGATGCCGAACGGCGCGGTCCAGTCCGACACTTGGTAGACGAGCCGCCCGTCGGGGTCGGCCGCGACCCGCGCGGCGAGCGCGAGCACCCCGGCGCCGTAGGCGAGCCCCCCGGCGACCGAGACGCCACGCTGGAGCCGGGGGTACGAGCGGAGGAGGAGCGCGAGCACACCGGCGAGGAGCGCCGCCAGGACCGGCGCGACGACGACCTGCTCAACCATCGGTGCTCACCTCCCCCGACCCCTCGTCGTCCGGGGTCGCCGTGCCCCGGTCGTCCACGCCGTCGGCCACGGCGTCGAGGTCGATGGTCCCGTGCTCCTCGTAGACCCGATAGGTCAGGACGAGCGCGAACGCGAGCGTCCCGAAGCCGATGACGATGGCTGTCAGCACCAGCGCCTGGACCAGCGGGTCGGCGACCGACGCCTCGCCCCCGTGACCGTGAGCCAGGACCGGTGCGCCCGCCCCGCCGGTCGGGCCGATACCGACCGTGACGAGGTAGACGTTGGCCGACTGGGAGATGATGGCGACGCCCCAGACCACCCGCACGACGTCCCGCCGGAGGACGAGGAACGTTCCGAGGGCGAACAGCACGCCGAGCGCGACGGCGAGGACGAACTCCGTCATTCCTCGCCCACCACCGAGAGCACGGTCAGGAGCGCCCCGACGACGACGAAGTAGACGCCGACGTCGAACGCCAGCGCGGAGGCGATCTCGAACTCCCCGTAGACCGGCACCCCCTCCAGGAAGACGACCCCCTGCGTGAGGAACGGCACTCCGAGGAGTATCGAGCCGATCCCGGCGGCGACGGCGATAGCGAGTCCCACCGCGAACCCGCGGGCGTACTCGCCGGTCGGCCCCTCGAGGATCGGAATGGACCCCTCCCCGTCGGTGTCGACGAGGTCGTGCCGGACGGAGTCGACCCCGTAGACGACGTACAGCAGCGCGAACGCGGTCGTGGTCAGGACGCCGGCGATGAACCCACCGCCGGGGAGGTTGTGCCCCTGCAACAGGAGCGCCACCGCGGTGACGGTGATGAGCGGAACCACGGTCCGGGTGACCGTCTTCGCGATGACGGTCGGTTCGCGGTCAGTCACCGGCCTCACCCCCGGCCCCACCCTCCATCTCGCCCGGGACGTCGCTGGCGTCCTCCCCTCGCCCACGGCCGCGCATGGCGACCATCGTCAGCACCGAGAGGGCGGCCAGCGCCACCACGGTTATCTCCCCCAGGGTGTCGAACGCCCGGAAGTCGACGAGGATGACGTTCACGATGTTGCCGCCCCCGCCGAAGTCGGTGAAGTAGGGACCGTGCTCGGCGGGGACCGGCGCACGCTCGACGAAGAACCCGAAGATGGGGTCGTCCGGTCGACCGGCGGTCGCCAGCACGACGGTGATGAAGACCGTCACCCCCACCGTTCCGGCGACGAGGAGGTCCACGACGGCCCGTCGCCGGCGGATCTCGCCGTAGTACGCCGGGAGCCTGTCGATGACCAGCAGGAAGATGACCAGCAGGAGCGTCTCGACCACCAGCTGGGTGAGGGCGAGGTCGGGGGCGGCGGCCAGCACGAAGAAGACCGCGATCATGAAACCGAGGATGGAGAGGGTGAGCACACCCGCGACGTGCGAGGGGGCGACGGCCACCGCGATCGCCCCGACCACCGCCACGAGCAACACGAGCACGACCGGGACCGCGACGTCGATACCGCCGAGCGCCGGGAGAACCGCCCCCGCCGCGACGTAGCCGCCGAGTGCGAGCGCCGAAACACCCAGGAGGAGGGTCCCAGCGTAGGTCCGGAACAGCCCCGAGTGGACGTGCCGGTCCGTCGCGGTCCCGAGCCACTCGGCCCCCGCGGTGGCCGTGTCGTAGTACCAGTCCGGGCTCCAGACCGGGACCGACCGCGCCCGCCGGACCCCGCGGTGGAGGCTGCCGTACCCCTGGTAGGCGACCGCCCCGAGGGCGACGGTGAGGAGGCTCATCCCGAGCCACGGCGTCGGGTCGACGAGCTTCGCGAGCGAGAGCTCCAGGGCGTGGGCCTCGACGCCGGGTGGGAGCGCCGACTCGAACGCCGACTGGACGATGCCGTCGATGGCGACCTGCGGGACGATCCCGACGACGGCGGCGATAACCGCCAGGAGCGCCGGCGGGGCCAGCATCGACACGGGGGGGCGGTGGATGTGGGTGCCCCCGAGCGCGTCCGGCTTCTCCCCGAAGAACAGCATCAGAAACCGTATCGAGTAGAGGAACGTGAACACGGAGCCGAACACCGCCACCGCGGGGTAGAGCCAGAACAGTCCACCCTCGCCCGCGGCGACGAGGTAGGTCGTCTCGAACAGCAGTTCCTTCGACCAGAACCCGTTGAACGGTGGGACGCCGGCCATCCCGAGCGCCGCGATGGCGGTGATCCCCGCCACGACCGGCATCTCCCGGCGGAGCCCGCCGAGTTCGTCTATCGCCCGGGTGCCCGCCTCGTGTGCGATGATCCCGGCGACGAGGAACAGCGCGGCCTTGAACACCGCGTGGTTGAAGACGTGGAACGCCCCCGTCTCCGCTCCGAGTTCGATCCCCTCGGCCCCCGCGAGACCGAACCCGGCGACGATGAGCGAGAGGTGCGACGCCGTCGAGTACGCGAGCAGTTCCTTGATGTCGGTCGCGCCCACCGCGAGTATCGCGGTGACGGTCATCGAGATCAGCCCGAGCGTGGCGAAGACGAGCATCCAGTCCGGCTGTGGGGTCTCGGGCAGGAACAGCGGCCGGACCCTACCGACGAGATAGACGCCGGCCTTGACCATCGTGGCGCTGTGGAGGAACGCCGAGACCGGGGTGGGCGCCTCCATCGCGTTCGGGAGCCAGGAGTGGAACGGCACCTGCGCGGACTTGGTGGCCGCGCCCACGCCCACCAGGAGCATCGCGGGGAGGAACAGCCCCGCCTCGCGGAGCCCCTCGCGCATGATCTCGCTGTTGCCGATCATCGACTCCAGCTCGACGGTCTCGCCCGAGAGGGTGACGGCCTGCTCGCCGACGAGCGTGAACGTCCGGCCGACCTCGGTGTTCCCGGAGACGAACGCCAGGAGCAGGAAGCCGACGAGCATGAACAGGCCTCCGGCGACGGTGATGAGCATCGACTTCCGGGCGGCGTACTGGCCCGACTCGTCGCCGTAGTGGCCGATGAGCATGAACGAGGTGACGGAGGTGAGCTCCCAGAACAGGAACAGCAAGACGAGATCGGCGGCGAGCGCGACGCCGAGCATCGCGCCCATGAATGCCAGCAGCGTCGGGTAGTACTTCCGTTTGCCCGGTTCGGCGTGCATGTAGCCGTAGGAGTAGGTAAAGACGAGCACGCCCATCCCGGTGGCGAGGAAGGCGATGAGCGACGCGAGGCCGTCCCAGTAGAGCGTGAGCGAGACGCCTAGCTCGGGTATCCACGGCATCGTGACCGCGCCGTGGGCCCCGTACTGGGTCACGAGGAGCCCGAAGGAGGCGGCGGCGATGCCCGCGGCGAAGAGGGCCGTCCGCTCGCCCAGCAGGCGGTAGAGTGGATACGCGAGCGCGGCTCCCACGAACGGGAGGGCGAGCGCGGCGAACAGCACGGCAGGATCCGGTGACACGGGCGGAACGGCGGACGCGCGAGACTTAATGGTTCTCAAAGCCGGCGGGCCGGTCGGGGCGGTCGGGGACGGTTCCCTCGGGTTCACGCTTTTGTCGCTCCGACGTGTACCCTCTCCTATGTCGACCGAGCGCGAGACCGAAGTCACCGACCGGGGGACGTCGTCGTCCCCGCGGACCTCCTGGAGGAGGCCGACGTCCGGGGCGGTGACCGTATTCGCTGGCGGCTGACCGACGACGGGAGACTGGTCGGCGAAGTGATCTGCGAGCGTGCCGGCGCCTTCGAGGACTTCGAACCCGTCGACATGGGCGAGACGGACGCGGTGGACGTGACCGAACGGGGTGCGTACGAGCCGGGACGCGATGCCTGACGCGGTCGTCGAGTCGAACGTCCTCTTCGGTGTGTTCAACGAGCGAGACCAGTACCACAACCGGGCGCTCCCGCTGCTGGGAGCGTTCGATCGGCAGGAGCTCCCCCGAGCTCACGTGACCACGCTCGTCCTGCCCGAGGTCCTGAACCCGACACAGCAGCGTCAGGGCCACGACTTCACCGTGGACGTACTCGACAGGCTCTCGGAGAGCGCCGGCTTCACCGTCGAGCATCCGACGCAGGAGGACTTCGACGCCTTCGAGGGTATCACCCGTCTGAACGACGTCGTCGATCAGTTCGCGTAGCCGGTTCCGTTCCCCCACGCGCTTTCGATCTTCTCACTCGGCGACCGCGTTCAGCGCGCTGTTGAGCGCGAACAGTTCCTCGACGACGGCGCTCCCGGCGAGTCGGTACCGCTGCGGGGAGGTGTTCGGGACCGCCTCGAGCGAGCCGACTGGCGGTCGCCCGCGACGTGGCGGCCACGGGGAAACGACTACGCACGACCGTATGATCCCACACCGCCAGCCTTTACCCGACCCCCACCGCACCGGCGACATGGACCAGTTGCGGCAGTCCCTGCTGAACACGCCCGTCATCGAGAAGGGGGAGTACCACTACTTCGTCCATCCGATCAGCGACGGCGTCCCGATGCTCCGGCCGGGCCTCCTCCGCGAGGTGGTCATCAAGATCATCCGGAAGGCGGACCTGGAGGACGTCGACAAGATCGTCACGCCGCAGGCGATGGGCATCCACATCTCGACCGCGGTATCCCTGATGACCGACATCCCGCTCGTCGTGGTCCGCAAGCGCGAGTACGGACTCGACGGGGAGGTGTCGCTCTCGCAGGTCACCGGCTACTCGGAGTCCGAGATGTTCGTCAACGACGTGAAGGCGGGAGATCGGGTGCTCGTCCTCGACGACGTGCTCTCGACCGGCGGGACGCTCAAGGCGATCACCGGCGCGCTCGACGAGATCGGCGCGGAGGTCTGTGACGTCGTCGCCGTCATCAAGAAGGAGGGCGGGCCGAACACCCTCGACGACACGCCCTACGAGGCGAAGACGCTCATCAACATCCGCATGGACGGCGACGAGGTCGTGATCGTCGACGACGAGGGCGACGGGTAGCTGGGTACCGGCATCGCCTCATACGGTCGCTCACATAGCGGGAAGTAGATATCGGCCGTCCGTCGCTCTCAGGCGACCGACTTATCGGCGGACTCCTCCTCCGACCCATGGGGACGAACTCCCCGTTCGGACTCACCGTCCCCGATTTCAGGGCACACCGACGGATGCCCGTCCGCGACGACGACTGAGGGCTGTCGCGGACGTACCGCAGCGCGACGTTCTTGGCGGCGTTGTAGTCTGCGTTCGCCCGCGAACCGCAGTTCGCGCATTCGAATCGAGACCGTTCCGGCCTGTTCTGACGCGCTCTGTGTCCGCACTCGGAACACCGCTGTGACGTGTATCGTGGGTCGACGTATTCAACCCGGATACCGCATCCTCCGGTCTTATACTCGATGAATTCACAGAGGTGACGATACGCCCAGCGGTGAGCGAACGCCGCGGTCGCGATAGTGTCGTATATCCCTTCGAGTTCCTCGAGAACGATGACGGAACACTCGTAGGTCCGGGCCTCGTCCACGGTCGCACGCGACATCTCGTGGAGTTCGTTCCGGATGTACCGGTGTTCCCGCCCGGCGATACGCTGCGCGGTGAGATGTGAGCTTCTGGTTCCGGTCTCTTCGAGTGGCGGCGGCGTGCGAACTCTCTACAGACGTGTTGGAGTTCCCGACCCGAGAAGAAGCGGGCGGTGCTGGTGACTGCCAGATTTTCCACGCCGAGGTCGACCCCGAGAACCGTTCCGTCCTCGTCGGTCTCCCGGTCGGTGACTCGCTTTTTGAACCCGAGGTGGAGCCGAAACCCGCCGTTCTCGACCGTCAGCGTACTCTCCCCGAGCGTCCACGCCTCGTCGTCGAGGAACTGGTGTTGGTATCCGTCCGGGCCCTCCGGAAGCGCCAGTTCGCACCTGACCCGACCCTCCACGGTTGCGAGTGAGACCGTTCCATCGTCGAACACCGTCATACAGCGCGGATCGTAGGTGATAGTCGGCGCGGTGAACGAAGGTTTGCTCGTAGACTGTCCTCGATTCCTGAGTTCCAGACTGGACCTCGCGGTACTGGCGGCCTGTCGTATCGCGAGTATCGAGTGCTGGCTTCCAAGATCGGTCCGCTTGCGAACGGCGTCGTACGCTACGGACTGGAGCGTCCCTGCATCGGTCACCTCCGGCCATGCGATGTCCGTCGCGGTGTCGCACGCACGTCGCCAGTGGTCGATGGTCCGTTCGAGGAGCAGACGGTCAGACTCGGCGACTCGGAGGTGCGTCACGACAGTCCGATACCGATGACCGTCGGCCATACCCGGACGTGGAGCACGGTCATTTATGAACTCTTGGTGGGCTCGGCGAAAGCGGAATACTGTCTCAGGGGCCTCTGGACGGTAGAATTCGGGAAAGTAGCGGGAGGACGATTTGAACGTCCGATCTCCGGGTTATGAGCCCGGCGGAATCTCCTGGCTATCCCATCCCGCTACCGGTTCTAGAGCAACTCGCCGTTTAACGCTTGTGTTTCGACCGCCCTCCGTGGGCCAGTTTCACACCCCTGCGGCAGATGCCCGGTCACTCGGGGCCGTGCTGGACCTGCCAGGTGACGAGGCTCTCGGCGACGTAGTTGACGACCATCCCGGTGCCGATGCCGGCGACCTTCGAGACGACGAACCAGCCGTCGACGCCCGCCACGTCGAGATCGAGGGCGACGACACGGAAGAGGAAGCGGAACGTCGCCAGCTGGACGAGGATGCCGCCCGCGCGGACGAGGTTCGAGCGGAGGAGCCGCCCGAGCGCCGCCCGGAGGCCGGCGGCGCCCTGTCGGGCGAACGTCCAGTTGTCGTTGAGCAGGAACATGACGACGACGGCCACCTCGATGCCGACGAACACGGCGAGTTCGGGGAAGACGCCGAGTTCACTGAGCACCGTCGACGTGGTCACGTCGAACGCGGCGCCGACGACGCCGACACTGGCGAACCGGCCGAACCGGGCCGCAGAGAGGAGCGAGCGGACCCGCCGGTCGGCGCCGGTCATTCGCGGTCGACGAGCGCCGTCTCGTCGCGGTGCTCGGCGATCGCGTCGTGGAGCGGGGAGCTCCCGAGCCGCTTCGCGCGGTGGCGGACGACGAACAGCGCCCGGGCGAGCGACAGCGTGGTTCGAACCGGCGAGACGGTCGACCCGGGCCTGTCCTCCCACTCGATCGGGACCTCGACGACGCGCGCGCCGAGCGCGGCGGCCATCGCCACGAGTTCGATGTCCCAGGCGAAGCCGGACTCGTAGAGGTGCCCGCGGACGTGCTCCCACCGCTCGGCGGTGAGCGCCTTCGCGCCGCACTGGTAGTCGTAGAGCTCGGCGTCGAGCAGCCGGCGTGCCAGCCACGCGAACCCGTCGCCGAGGCGGCGGCGGGCCAACGTCTGGTGGCTGGTGACGGTCGAGTCGGGGTGTCGCCGGGAGCCGACGGCGACGTCCGCCCGGCCGGCGTAGAGGGGCCCCAGTATCCGCTCGACCGACCGGACGGGCGTGCTCCCGTCGGCGTCGACGAACAGCAGCAGGTCGGTGTCGAGCGCCTCGAAGCCGGCGGTGACCGCCGCCCCCTTCCCCCGGCGTCGGCGGACGACCGACAGCGTCGCCGACGGTGGCAGGTCGGCCGCCCGGAGCGGCGACTCCACCCGCGAGCGCGGGTCGTCGAGTTCGATGCGCACCGCGGCGGGGTCGAGCCGGTCGGCCAGCTCGCGGACGTACCCGACCAGGTGCCCGACGTCCGGCCGGAAGGCGGGGATCACGATACCCAGCGACGGCTCCATCGGTCGGAGACACCGCTGGCGCCGGCAAAAACCGTTCGACTTCCAGCCCTCACCGGAGGGGATCGACGGCGGCCGCGAACCCGCCGACGGCCAGCGACACCTCCGTGACGGCGAGCTCGAGGGCGGCCGATTCGACGGCCTCGAGCCCGGAAGTCGGCGGTTCGACGCCCGCGGCCGACCGCCGTCGGCGCGGACGGCGCCGTCCCCTGGGGTCGGTCGGTGGCGTCGTCGTGCGGACTCGAACGCGGCGTCGACACTCGAGTCGAGGGCGACGGTCCGCCGGAGGACCCGGACCACGGGGCCGTGCCGGGCGCGGTCACCACCCACCCAGATCTCGACGGGGGGCGCACCGTCGCTCCGGTCCGGGACGACCACGACCCGCCGCCCCTCGACGACCAGTTCCCCGGGGCGGGGAGGTTTCGTCTCGTTGCCCCTGCGGTCCACGACGACGTCGACGCTCCCGGTGACCGACTCCGCGAGCCCGAGTCCCCGGAGGCGGTGACAGGTCCGAACGTTCCAGTCGACGGCCGGTTCCGTGCGGGTTCGAGCCCCCGCGAGCCACGGGTTCGTCTCTCGTGGGTCACGGACGTCACGGATGACAAGAGGTTTATTTCGCGGGTACCCGTCTCCCGCGTGATGGAGTACGGCTACGCCCTCGTCTGGGCCGCGGCCTTCCTCGCGCTCGGCCTGGCCACCCTCCCCGTCGCCGCGGCGCTGTTCCCCCGGTTCCCGGACCGCGGGGCTACACTCGCCCTCCCCGTCGCGCTCGCCACGCTGGGCGTCGTCGGCTACCTCGTCGGTCATCTCGCCTTCGGCTGGCCGGCGCTGCTCGCGGGTCTCGCGGCCCTCGGCGCGGGGTCGTATCTGCTCGGCGAGCGGACCGACGCGAACCCCGACGTCCTGCTGGCCGCAGAGGCGGGTCTCGTCTTCCTCCTCGCGTTCGCGCTCCTCGTCGCGGTCCGGGCCGTCGACCCGGCGGTCCACCCCATCGGCGGCGAGAAGTTCCTCGACTTCGGGCTGCTGCAGTCGCTCCTCCGGGCCCCGCGGCTCCCTCCAGAGGACATGTGGTTCGCCGGCGAACCGGTAAAGTACTACTACGGCGGCCACCTGATCTCGGCGCTGCTGGCCCGGCTCACGTTCACGCCGCCACGGTTCGCGTACAACCTCGCGCTCGCGGGGTTCTACGCGACGCTCGTCACGGCCGCCTACGGCGTGGCGGGCGCCGTCGCCGCCGACCACGGCGCTCCCCGCCGGCTCGCGGCCGGTCTCGCGGCGTTCCTCGTCGGCCTCGCCGGCAACCTCTTCACCTTCGTGCAGGTCATCGTCTGGGTGCTCCCGGACGGGCTGGCGGGGGCGCTGGCGACCACGTTCGGCTGGGGGACCGAACTGCTCGACTGGAGGCCGGGAGCGTTCTCCTACTGGGACGCCTCGCGAGTGATGTCGGCCGAGCCCGGGAACCCGGACGCGTTCGCGCTCATCACGGAGTTCCCGCTGTTCGCCTGGCTCAACGGCGACCTCCACGCCCACATGACGAGCACGCCGTTCACCCTGCTGGTCGTCGCGCTGGGCTACGCCTACTGGCGGACGCCGCCCGGCGAGCTCACCCGGCGGCGGCTGCTGGTCTTCGGTGCGGTCCCGCCCGTCGTCGGCCTCCTGGCCGTGGTGAACACCTGGTCGTTCCCGACGGCGCTGGGGGTGACGTGGCTGGCGCTGACGTTCGCCCCTGCGGACCCGCTCGACCTGCTCCCACCGTCGCTCGCCGGCCGACTGCCGGTCGCCACTCGGACCGACGGCGGCGGTCGGGAGTCGACGGCCACAGGCGAGGGAGCGGTGGCGCCCGACGTCGGCTTCGACCCGCGCCGGTGGCTCCGGCTCGAACTCGGGCGGACCGGCGGGGCGCTCGCGCTGGCGGTCGTGCTCGCCGTCCTCGCGCTCGCGTGGTCGCTTCCCTTCTGGCTCGGCACCGCGAGCGGCCGGTCGGTCGGCCTGCTCCCCGGATCCGAACGGAGCGCCGTTCGGGGGCTGCTGGTGGTCCACGGCGGGTTCCTGTTCGCGTTCGTCCCGTACGTCGCTCGTCGGGGCGTCCACGGGCTCGAGCGGCCGTCGCTGGCGGTCGTCGCCGTCGGCCTCCTGGCGATCTTCGCCTGGGCGTGGGACCTCGCGGCCGTCGCGCTGTTCGGTCCCCTCCTGCTCGCCGGCTGGCTGCTCGTCCGCTTCCGCCGGGACGCCGGCTACGAGACGGTGTTGATGGTCGGCGGGATCGGCGTCCTTCTCCTCGTCGAGTTCCTCTTCGTCGTCGAGGAGGCCGGCCCCGGCCGGCTAAACACGGTGTTCAAGACCTACGCCCAGGTGTGGGTCCTCTGGAGCGTCGCCGCCGCCGTGATGTTCGCGCGGCTGCCGTTCCCCGACCGGTCGACACTGCCGACGCCCCGTGCCCGGACGTGGCGGCTCGCGGGGACGCTCCTGATCGTCTTCCTCGTGCTTACGACGGGGCTGTACGCGTCGCTCGCGCTCCCCGCACACTTCGAGCGCGGGTCGACCACCGCGAGCGCGGACGGTCCGACGCTCGACGCCACCCGGTTCGTCGACCTCACGCATCCGCGCGAGGCGGCCGCCATCGCCTGGGTCGACTCGCTATCGGGCACGCCGAACATCGTCACGGCGGCGCCGGCGGGCTACCGCTGGCAGCCGGACGAGGGACGGGGCGCGGCGGCGCCGTCGAGCCTCACGGGCGTCCCCACGGTCGCCGGGTGGTACCACGAGCGGGGCTACCGCGGGAGCGAGGCCTACACCGAGCGAGTCGACGACGTCGAGACGATCTACACGGGGTCGCCGGAATCGAAGGCCCGGCTGCTCGCCGAGTACGACGTCCGGTACGTCTACGTGGGCCCGACCGAGCGCGCGAGGTACGGCGACGTCTCGTTCGACGAGGTGCCGGGCGTGAGCGTCGCCGAGACGTTCGACCACCGCGGCGAGCGGACGGTCACCGTCTACCGGGTCGGGAGGTAGTGAGGCCCGGACCGACGGTCGGGTCCGCCGACGACCGGAGCCGACGACGGTTCCGGCAATCAGTAACCTTCTAATGCGCTCGTGACACACCGCCGGTATGGAGCCGTCCGTCTCGCTGTTCGGGCCCATCGACACCCTGCTCGCGCCGGTCGTCGAGTACCTGCTGCTGGGTCTGCTCGTCATCAACATGGTCGGCCGCGGTATCGAGTACTCCCAGCACGTCTCGCAGGCCGCCGAGGGTGGCGCCGAGGCCATCGAACGCAACGCCCTCCGCGTCGGGACGAGCTTCCTGCTGGTCGTCGGCTCGTTCTACTACATGACGGTCCACCACCACGGTGGGATGGTGTTCTCGGTGCTGGTGCTCGGGCTGTTCATCACCGACCTGTTCGAGTTCGAGTCCCGGAAGGTCGAGGCCCGCCGCGGCATCGATATCGAGCGTCCGAAGGGGGCGATCGCCGCCTCGTTCCTCGCGCTGCTGTACATCGGCTACCAGGGCCTCTTCTTCCTCGTCGCGCCGTACTGGGACGCCGTGGTCTGATACTGGCGATCGTAGTCGTTTAGTGGTGGTCGCCCGCCTCAGTCGGCGCCGTGGTTCGGCACGAGCCCGCAGTCCTCGCATGTCCACGACCGTTCGGTCCGCGTGAACGCGCCCGCACACCGGGGACAGAGGCCGACCGAGACCGCGGTTCGTTTTGGTGTCGTCATCGGTAACGTATAGCACACGCAGCCGTGTAAGTCTTCTTTTCAACTATACAGGCTTTATTACGAACGGGTGGCACGACGCAGCTCCGGGTCCGGCGAACCGAACCCCCCAGCCTTTTGCCGACCGCGAGCGACGGTCGGACAATGAGCGAGCGACCGCCGGAGGGCACGCGTGTCGGCGTGGTCGGGGGTTCCTCGGCGGTCGTCGACGCGGTGAGGGGCGGCGGGGGCGACCCGGTCGAGGGAGACGTTACAGCAGTGGTCGGATCGGATCCGGCAGCGGTGGTCGCCGTCGGCGAGGGGGCGCTCGTCGACCTCGTCGTCGTGGGCGTCGAGGCGCCCGTCCTCCCGGTCTCGGTCGACAGCTCCGTGCGGCCGGTGCCCGAGTCGGCCGTCGAACCTGCCGTCGCCTCGGTGCTCGCGGGAGAGTTCGACGTCGTCGACTACCCGCTCCTCGCCGCGGAGAGAGCCAGCAGGACGGACGGACCGGTGCGGGCACTGTTCGACCTCACCCTCGTCACCGCCGAGCCGGCACGCATCTCCGAGTACACGGTGTCGAGTTCGGGCGAACTGGTGGCGGCGTTCCGCGCCGACGGCGTCGTTGTCGCCACGGCGGCCGGTTCGACGGGCTACGCCCGTGCCGCCGGTGGGCCTGTCCTCGCTCCCGGGTCCGACGTGGTCGCCGTCGTTCCCGTCGCGCCGTTCGCCACCGGCGCCGACCACTGGGTGCTCCCCGCCGACGGGATCGGACTGGTCGTGGAGCGCGACGAGACACCGGTCCGGCTCGTCGCCGACGGGCGCGACGTCGGCGTCGTCGAGCCCGGTCACACCCTGGAGCTCTCGACGCCGGGGACGCTGCCCGTCGCGGTCGTCGACGCTAGCGTCGGCTTCTTCGGGTAGCGGGCGGCCGTCCCGATAGTCGTGGTAGTCGTTCTCGCCGTTTCCGGGACTCGTGGGGCTCTCGCGCGGCCGTCGCCTCCACCGCTCGTCGGGAGTATCGTAGTCAAGCGTCACGGTCCACCGGTTCGAAGACGGGAAGATCGTCGAAGCGTGGGCTGTCTGGGATGCCCTCGGTCAACTGCAGCAGCTCGGCGTCCTCCCGAAATCGTTCACGTTGGCCTCGTTCCTCGAGACCGGGGCGAACCTGGCGAAACAGGACGTCCTCAAGCTCGCCAAAGGCAAGTGATCAGCTACTCTCGGTGATCCCGTCTTTTCATCGAGATGACCCATAGGGTGGAGTTTCATTTGAAGCATACGATCCCTGTATCTCGTACAGTGTTTCCGACAGTAGACGGAGATCATGCGGATCGAATACATCGATCCGTTTGCTAAGCCCTCTCAGACCTCGCGGTCGACGACGAACCGGGTGAACTCGGCCAGCTGCGCGGCGCTCTCCGGCTCGAGGTCGACACGGTCGAGGTGCTCCCGCGCCTCGATCGCGAGTTCGTGGGCCGTCCGCCGGGCGCCCTCGACGGCCCCCACCGAGCGGAGTATCTCCACCGCCTCGAGGACCTCCTCCTCGGTGTTCTCCTCGGCGGCCAGGATCGCCTCCAGGCGTGCGGTCGTCTCCGCGTCGGCATCCCGGACGGCCCGGATGACCATCAGCGTCTTCTTCCCCTCGCGGACGTCGTTTCCGGCGTCCTTGCCGAACGCACCGCCACGCTCCGCGGCGTGCTCGACGTCGAGGACGTCGTCGGCGATCTGGAACGCGACGCTCATCGACTCGGCGTACCGGGCGACGCGGGTCTCCTGTGCCTCGTTCCCCGTGACGATGGCGGCCAACCGTGCGACGATCCGTCCGAGACATCCCGTCTTGCAGGCGCACATCTCGAGGTACTCGGCCTCCGTCGTCTCGACGGCGCTCCGGTTGTGCCAGACGATGTCCATCCCCTGGCCGAGGTGCGTGCGGTTGAGCTCCGCCATCAGCATCTCGTAGGCCCGGAGTCGCGTCCCCTCGTCCAGATCCCCGGGGTTCCGGCCGACGAGCTTCAGCGGGATGAAGTACATCGCGTTGCCCGCGTTCAGCGCCACGTCCACCCCGTAGCGGCGGTGGAGCGCCGGCTCCCCCCGTCTGAGCGTCGCGCCGTCCTCGACGTCGTCGACGATGATGGTCCCGTTGTGGATGATCTCCGGGATGCAGGCGTACTCGAGGAAGTCCTCGGGATCCTCGCCGAACGCCTCGACGAACAGGAGGAAAAGCACCGCCCGCCACCGCTTGCCCCCGCGGTCGAGCAGGTCCCAGATGGGCTCGGCGAGCGCCCGCTGGACCGCGTCGACGTCGTAGCGGTAGGTGGGCTCGCCGAAGAACTCCGAGAGGTAGTCCTCGTCGAGCTCCCGCGGGAGGATCCCCGCGATGGTCTCGTCGACGACCGGCCGCCACTCGGCGAGCATGTCGTGCATGGTCGACCCACCCCGTCGGCGGATAAAAACCCTGCGTGGCGGGAAGGGACGGCGACCGAAAGCGGCCGAGGACGTTCGAAGCGGTATCGGTCCGGCGCGCACCACCGGCAGTATGCCACCGCCCGACACGGGGACCGACGAGGTCGGCGAGACGGACGACACCTGGATCGCGGGGACGTTCACGAGCACCGTCGGCTGGGACCTGCTGGAGACGCTAGTCGACATCGGCGACCGGATGGCCGGTACTGAGGGCGAGCGCGCGGGCGCCGAGGCGACGCGCGACGCCCTGGCCGAGTTCGCCCGGGACGCCCGACTCGAGGAATTCGACCTCCAGGGGTGGGTCCGTGGGGAGAGCGCCGTCCGTGCGGGCGGGTCGACCCACGACTGCATCGCCCTCCCGCGGTCGTCCGCCGGCGAGGTCACCGGCGAGTTCGCCGACCTCGGCTACGGCCTCCCCGAGGACTTCGACCGGGATCTGGAAGGCAGGGTCGTCATGACCGCCTCGAACGTCCCCGCCTGGTACCACCGGTTCCTCCACCGCCGCGAGAAGTACTACCACGCCGTCGAGGCGGACGCGGCCGCGTTCGTCTTCCGGAACCACGTCGAGGGCTGTCTCCCGCCGACCGGGAGCGTCGGGACCGAGGCCGACCCCATCGGGGAGATCCCCGCCATCGGCGTCTCCAAGGAGGTGGGCTCGCGGCTCGCCCGCCGGTCCGAGGGTGAGGAGGTGACCGTCTCGGTCGACTGCGAGACGCCCGAGGCGACCTCCCAGAACGTCCACGCCGGACTCGGCCCCGAGACCGACGAGCGCGTACTCGTCACGTCCCACGTCGACGCCCACGACATCGCCGAGGGCGCGATGGACAACGGGGCCGGGACCGCGACGGTCCTCGAGGTGGCGCGCGCGCTGGCCGCCAGCGAATCGGACCTCGACACCCGCGTCGAGTTCGTCTGCTACGGCGCCGAGGAGGTCGGGCTGGTCGGCTCGACGGGCCACGCCGAGTCCGTCGACCCCGACGCCGTGAAGGCGGTGCTGAACTTCGACGGCGTCGCCCGGGGCCGGGACCTCGCCGCCTACACCCACGGCTGGGACGAACTCGCCGAGGCGATCGAGACAGTCGCCGACCGCTTCGGCCACCCGTTCGACTCGGTGCCGGAGGTCGGCCCGCACTCCGACCACTGGCCGTTCGTCGTCCGCGGTATCCCGGGATACCACGTCTACGCCGAGACCGGCGAGGAGGGTCGGGGCTGGGGCCACACCGGGGCCGACACGCTCGACAAGGTGGAGTCGCGGGACCTCCGCGAGTCGGCGATCCTCCTCACGGGACTCGCGGTCGAACTCGCGAGCGCGGACCTGACTCTTCTGCGGAAAGAGGACGGGGAGATCGCAGGGATGCTCGAGGAACAGGGCTACGTCGAGGGGATGAAGATCACCGGGGACTGGCCGTACGAGCACCTCTGATACGGTCGTGGGTAACTATCTTCACAGCGTGCGATCGCTGACCCGCTGAGACGCCCGGCGATCCGTGCCGAGATCTGCAGTCCGCGGTGAGGACGTCACGGTATCGTGGCGGCCCAGGGAGTTTATACGGACAGTTGTCCATCGGAGGACATGGGACAGCACGTTCTCGTTCCGGTGGACCGGTCCTCGCAGTCCGAGAAAGCCTACGAGTACGTCCTGGACGAACTCGGGGAGCCTCGGATCACGCTCCTGCACGTGATCAACCCGGCCAGCGTGTTCGCGTACGGGGACGAGTTCGAGTTCGACGTGGAGGGGTACCGACGGGAGGAACGGCGACGGCGCGAGGACGCCGAACGGATGCTCGACGAGTTCGAGGAGCGAGCCTCGGCGCGGGGGTTCGAGGCCGAGACGCTCATCAGAACCGGACGGCCGGCGAGACGGATCCTCGAAACCGCCGAGGAACGCGACGTCGATCACATCGTCGTAGGGAGCCACGGCCGGTCCGGTGTCGGAAGGGTACTGTTCGGTAGCGTGGCCGAGTCCGTCACCCGACGGTCGCCGGTCCCCGTAACGGTCGTCCGGTAACGACCCCGTCCGGGGAACGGGATACGATTGGGGCCGATATCAGTCGAGATCCGAACGGGTTCCTCTCGAGTACCGGGCGCAAGGAATACGGACCTCTCGCCCCTTCGGAGCGTATGGGCGTTGCCCTCCTCCGGAGCCGGACGACCCTGGTCCTGGCGGCGACGCTCGTCCTCGCGGGCTGTAGCGGCGCCGTGGGTTCGGAGGGGACGCCGACCCGCTCGGTGACGCCCGCGCCGGTCCCGGCGGACGCCACCCCCCCGGCACGGGCGACGGCGCCCGGGCTCTCGCCCCGCGGTGTCGAGAACGCCTCGCTGCTCGCCGCCTCCCACCGCCGGATGCTCTCGGACGACCCGTTCACCGAGCGGACCGTCACGACCGTCCGGGACCGGAACGCAGTCCTCGGTCGGCGGACGCTCGTCGTCGAGCAGGGACCGGAGGCGTTCCGGCTCGTCTACGGGGTCGAGGGCGGCCCCCGGCACGACGCCCGCTCGTTCCAGACGGTCGCGGCGGAGGTCTGGTCCGACGGGCGGACGGCGGTCCAGTCAGTGACCGACGGCGACGGCACGGTCCGGCGCCAGCGTCTCCCGAGCGGTTTCTACGCGACCTTCGTCGATCCCGAGGTGGGCCTCTACGCGGGGACCCTGGAGCGGGCGTCGCTCCGTCGCGTCGACCGACGGGTCGTCGACGGGACGGCGAGATACGTCTTCGTCGCCGAGAGCATCACCCCGCGGTCGGTGTTCGGCCTCCCGGGCGCGAGTCCGACGGACAACGCCACGCTCCGGGCAGTCGTCGGTGCCGACGGGGTCGTCCACCGGGTGACGGTGACGTTCCCGGCGCGGTACCGCGGCCGGTCGGCGACCGTCGAGCACGTCTTCGAGTACGTCGAGGTCGGGACTACGACGGCCGCGAGGCCGCCGTGGTACGACGAGGCCATCGAGAACGGGACGCCCACGCCCGGCGTGCGGTCCGAGGGCTGATACGGTCGTGCGTGGACGGTTTCGCTCCACGGGTCCGAGTCCCGTCTCGTCGGTCTCGAACCGCCGAGACGTCCGAAGACCTCTGGAAACGGGTACGCACGGCCGTATGAACGGGATGGGGTCCGCGCCCCGTCGACCCGGTCCGCTCGTCGTCGGACGGTCCCGTCCGGGTTCGACGATCCTGGCGGGATCGATCGCAACATCGACCGTCGGGGCGTCTACTCGTCGCGTTCCGTCCCCCCCGCGAGCAGTCGGTAGGACTCGAGAGTCCCGATCATCCTCTCGCTGGCGGTCGGCTCGGTCCCGTAGTCCTGCCAGCCGAGCCCCTCGCGACCGTACGTGTACGAGAACATCCGGTACGCCCGGTCGGTCTCCAGCACGAGGTCTATCACGGCGTCGGCGGGGTCGGCCTCGTCGAGCAGCGCGTCCCGTGCGCCCTCGCCGCCCCCATCGAAGACATGGACTGCCACCACCGGCTCGTCGGTGTAGTCGGTTCCACCGAGCAGGTCGCGGGCCTCAGTCTCCGTGAGCGGACCGTCGGGCCAGCCCTCGGCCGGTTCGGGTTCGTCCATGCCGGCGTGTGGTGTGCCGTAGACTTCCGTCTTCCCCGTCGGAGCACTCCCGCCGTCCCCGCCGAAACGTTATCCCGGTACCGCGTTTCCGAGAGGTATGGACGAGACGTCTATCGCGCTGCTGGACCGTGGGCGCATCGAGGCCGACCTGAACTTCGTGCTCGACGGGCACGTCGTCGCCACCGCGACCTCGAGACCGCGCTCTCGGAGGCCGGCTACGCGCTCGCCGACATCGACGCCGTGGTCATATCACACCTCCACCTCGACCACGCCGGCGGCCTCCGCCACTTCGAGGGGACCGACGTCCCGGTGTACGTCCATCGTCGGGAGCTCGAGTTCGCCTACCTCTCGGCCAAGACCGACGTGGGCTCGGTCGCCTACTGGGCGCCGGACTTCGACCGCGACCTGAACTGGCGGGTCGTCGAGGGGGACCGACAGCTGTACGAGGGGTTCGACCTGCTCCACCTCCCCGGACGCACCCCGGGGCTGCTCGGGGCGACCGTCGAGGCCGGCGACGACACCGTCCTCGTGGCCGGTGACGAGGTGTACATGGAGGCGAACTACGAGGCCGGCCAGTCGATGGCTGTGTCGCTGCTCTGGGACAACCGCGCGTGGGCGGAGAGCCTCGAACGGCTCAGGGACGTCGAACGGCGGACGGGTGCGGACGTCCTGCTCGGTCACGACCCCACGATGGTCGAACGGTTCGGCGACGGCTGGAACCGGGACTAGTCGGGGTCGATCGCGACCCACTCGTTCGGTGTCCCGGCGACACCGGAGACCCGGATCTCGGTCGCGGGGCCGAACCCGCCGTCACCGCCGCCGACGGTGCTCGTGGCGCCCCCACGGAGCTCGACGCGGCCGCCGAACAGCTGTGCGAACGTCCGGTAGGTCTCCTCGGGGTGGACCCCCTCGTCGAAGGTGTAGAGGCCGACGCCACCCCCGGCCGCGACGTTCGAGGTCAGGACCGAGAGGAAGCGGAACGCCGACTCCTCGTCGGCGTACTGGAGGATCGAGGAGACCGAATCGAGCAGGACCACGGGGTCGTCGGCCCCGTCGAGGAACCGCGAGACGGGCATGCTGATGCCGGTGAGGTCGCCCGGGGACCCGACGTCGGCGACCGGCCCCTCCTCCTCGACGTGACTCGGCGTGCAGTCGACGACGCCGAACCGGCCGGCGTCGGCGGGGTCGAACGGGAGCGACGTGACGCGCTTGGAGGCGGTGACGACGAGCACGTCTCGACCGCTCCCGGCCGCCCCGGCGAGCACCGAGAGGCCGAACGACCGCTTGCCGGACATCGGCGGGCCGACGACCAGGAGGTTGATACCGCTGGCGGCTACGAGCCGGTCTATCGGATCGGTCGGGCCGACCCGTTCGGAGGCTTGGTCTGATTCACCCATCCTGCGTGGACTGGAGGTCAGTCGGACTGTGGTTCGATCCCGTCGGGCATAGGTGTTGTGTCCGAATCGACACTAACCGGTGCCACGGGATCCGGGATCGGTGGCGACGAGGGAGACGCCGGCAGGGGAGGACCGGCCCGGTCGTGGGACTACGTCGGGGCCTCCCCGTCGACCGGGCCGGTCGTCCCGACGTCGCTCGGGGGATCCGGCTCTCCGGTCGCCGCGGTCCCGCCGCCCCCGCGGTCGAAGAGTCGCGCCCACACCACCAGCGCCGCCGGGAGGACGAACAGCGAGGCGAGGAAGGCGTAGAACACCGAGAGCCCGGCCAGCAGGCCGAACTGGCCGATGGCGGGGAACACCGCCAGGACGAGCACGCCGAGGCCGAACACGGTCGTCAGCATCGACCCCGCCAGCGCGCCGCCGGTTCCCCTGACCGTACGCTCCAGCGCGGCGAAAAGGTCGCCCCGGTTACGCTCGTACTCGTCGGCGAACCGCTGGGTGATGTGGACCGAGTAGTCGATGCCCAGCCCGATGGTGATCGCGAGGATGGTCGCGGTGAAGGCGTTGAACGCGATACCTGCGGCCCGCATCGAGCCGGCCACCATCGCGACCGTGATCACGATCGGGATGGTGTTGGCGAGTCCCAGCGAGGGCCGCCCCTCGAGCACCCAGTAGATCAAAAGCAGGAAGAGGACGGTCCCGCCGAGGGCGACAGCGAGGCTCACGACGGCCGACTCGAGGATGAGGTCCGAGATGGCCTGGAAAACGATGGTCGCGCCCGTCGCGGTCGCGGCGAAGCGGAAGTCCTCGGCGATTGTCCTCGCGTCGGCAGTCACCTCGGACTGGGAGGCGTCGGCCTCGACGCTGTAGACGACCTGCGTCGCCCGGTAGTCCTCGGTGATGTACTGGAGGGCCTGTCCCCGGGAGTCAGAAGCCAGCAGGTAGTCGTAGATCCGCTCCAGGTTCCGGTCGGGGATGCCGTTGTCGTTGCGGTCGTTCCGATCGACCAGCCGCCGGAACTCGGGGTCCCGCGCCGCCCGGTCCTGGATGACGGTGACGATGCTGGTCGTCTCGGCCCGGCCGTCGCTCCGGACGAACGAGTCCGGCGGATCGTCCCCGGCCCGGTGGATGGACTCGAGGGCCGAGTTCCTGCGCAACGGTCCCTGGACGTATATCGTCACCGAGGAGGACTGGCTCACCGAGAACTTCTCCTCGAGGAAGTTTATATCGCGGGTGACGGTGTACTCGGAGGGTTTGAACGGCTCGGGGAGGTTCGACAGGTACGCGGGCGTCTCCTCGGGCGGCAGGAAGTCCTCGTTCGAGAACGAGGTGTCGATGCCCGTCGCGTACAGCCCGGCCCCTCCGGCGACGAGCAGGATCAGGACGACGAAGGCCGCCGGGGCGAACCGGGCGATGCCGACGCCGCCGGAGAGGACCCGGCCCAGCGCCGATCCTTCCTCGCCGAGCGGCGTCGTCGAGAACGTCGGTATCGGGTAGTGCTCGCGGGAGCGGTCCAGCCACACCTTCGAGGCCGGGAGGAAGATACCGAAGACGTGGAAGGTGAAGACGATGCCCACGGCGGCGACGATGCCGAAGTCGCGGATCGGCGGGAGCGCCGAGGTGAGGTTCGCGGCGAAGCCGATGACGGTCGTCCCCATGACGATGAAGAAGGCGACCAGTAGCTGATCGGTGGCGGTCGTCATCGACGGCCCGATGCCGCCCCCCCCGACGCGCTCCTCGCGATAGCGGTTGACCGCGTGGATGCCGAAGTCGATGCCGACCGCCAGCAGCAGCGGCGGCACCGCGATGAGGATCTGGTTGAACGGGATGCCCGCCAGGCCCATGAACCCGAACGTCCAGACGATGGCCATCAGCAGCGAGACCAGTCCCAGGAGCAGGTCCGCGAGGTCCCGGTAGGCGACGAGGAGGAACAGCACGATGAAGACGACCGCGGCGGGGACGACGACGATCAGCGAGTCGAAGATGACGTTGCCGAACTCCGCGGAGATGATTCCGTCGCCGAACACCCGGATGTCGCCGTCGACGGAGTCCACGACGAACTGTGCGCGCAGCTGGATCGACGTCAGCGGCGAGGAGCCGCCCTGTCCCGCCGAGCTCGAGAGCCCCGACGGGATCTCGTGCGTGACGACGCCGATGGTCGCCGACGCCGACGCCGCGGTGGGGTTGAAGTCCTGCGAGAGCAGCCCGGAGATGCCGTCGCCCCGCGAGTCGGCCGCCCGGACCGCGCGGTCGATCTCCCCCGGGGTGGCGCCTTCGATGGCGTCGATCTGCTCGTCGAGCGTGTCCGCCGAGGGGTCGATCGAACGGGCCACGACGCTGGCGGCGCTGGAGGTCGACTCTACGCGTAGCCCCTCGGTCTCCTGCAGGCGCTGCTGGACGGTCAGCATCCGTAGCATCGACGGTTTCGAGAGCACGTTCTGCTCGGACTGGATCAGCTGCGTGCTGCCCGTGTCCGAGGCGAACGAGGGTCCGAAGTCGTCCTGGACTCGCTCGAGTGCCTGCTGTGCGGGGACGTCCTGGGTGAACCCCTGGGTGCCGGCGTCGGTCGAGACGTTCGCCAGCCCGCCCGCGAACACCACCGTCAACAGCAGGAAGGCGACGACGGTCCGCCGGGGGTGGTTGACGATCTGGTCGTCAGCGGCGTCGATGAACCGCTGGTAGTCGACGGGACCGTCCATCTACGGCGACCGCGACCGGCGGACGACCGCGAGCCCGGCGAGGCCGCCGACGGTGAGCACCAGCGCGAGGCCGGCACCCTCGACCCCGAATCCGGCGAGGAGGCTCAGGATGCCGCCGCCACCTCCGGAATCGGTCACCTCGACCGGCACCCGGTAGGTGTCCGAGAGCTTCGTGTCACCGTCGGGTTCGTCGTACTGGAAGTCCAGCGAGACGGGGTAGACCTTCGGCGTCGCGGAGCCGGCCGCACTGATGGAGAACCGCAGCGTCTCGGTCTCCCCCGGCTCGATGGCGTCGACGAACGCCTCGTCGTCGCTCACCGAGATCGGCGAACTGGCGAACAGCTTCGCCGAGACGTCGCTGACGGGCTCGTCGCCGTTGTTCGTTACCTGCACGCGGAGCGCGCTCGACCCGCCGGCACCGACGGTCGCGTCGGTGTCCACCTCGAACACCTGCCGGGAGGGGGCGACCTCGTGGCGGGCGTACAGCGGATCCGACTGGCGGGTGTCGCCGTCGGTGTCGTCGTAGCGCACTCGATAGGTGAACTGCCGCGGCCCCGAACGGGCCGAACTGGACACCTCGACATCGTAGTCGAAGCTCGCGGACTCGTCCGCGTCGAGGTCAGCAAGCGCGAACTCCCGCTCGGTGGCGTCGACGTTCGAACCGGGATCCTCGAGCACGAGCACCGCGTTCTCGGCCGTCGCCGGCCCGTCGTTCGTGACCGTCCCGGACAGGCCGCCGTCGCTGTCGACGCGGAGGGTCGCGTTCGTCGCCCCGAGCGAGAACGACTGCTCTGGGGCCGGACGAACGCCGAACGTGATCGTCCGGGTGCTCGCGGTCCGGCCGTCCGAGGCGTCGTAGGTCGCGGTGGCGTCGACCGCGTAGGCCTGCTGCTCGGCGCCCTCGGCGAACGTCGACTCGACGGTCACCTCGCGGGT
This sequence comes from Haloarculaceae archaeon, assembly GCA_036625905.1. Classification (GTDB taxonomy): domain Archaea; phylum Halobacteriota; class Halobacteria; order Halobacteriales; family Haloarculaceae; genus Salinirubellus. The sequence goes on along the minus strand of JAZKST010000025.1, from coordinate 23,920 downwards.
CTCACCGGGGGCCCACTCGCCGACGAACGCCGTCGTCGTCGGCGACCCGCCGAAGGTCAGCGCCGCGTTGGGCGAGCGCAGTTCCACCTGCACGCCGTCGAGCGTCCGGCCGGCGGTGTTCTCGACCTCGAGCGTGAGCCGTCCGGTATCGCCGGAGGCAGCCGTCGTCTCTGCGCTCGCGATCCTGACGGTTCCCTCCTCGCCCGGAGTCACGCCGGTCGAGAACGACGCCGAGTCTGGCACGCCGTCGTCGTCCTCGTACTCGACGGTCCCCTGCAGCGAGAACGGGCGGGGTTCGGCGTTCCCGGCCACGCTCGCGCCGAACGAGAACGTCCGCTGCTCTCCGGCCTCCCAGGACCCCACGTCCGTCTCGACGCTCGGACTCCCGCCGAAGGTGAGCGCCTGGTTCGGCGAACTGACCGAGAGCGTCGCGTCCTCGGCGGTCGTGGTTCCGGTGTTCTCGACGATCATCCGGACGGTACCGCTCCCGCCTACGGCCGCGTCGGTCGTCGTCTCGACGACCTCGAAGCGCGGGCTCGGCGCAACCCTGACCCGGACGTAGAGCGTCTCCTCGACCGTGTCGACGTCGCGGAAGTCGTCGTTCTCGGCGATCAGTTCGGTGAACTCGTACTCGACGTCGACGGGGACCCGGTAGCTCCCGGGCTCGGCGTCCGCGTCGACGACGACCTCGAAGGGGGCCGGGGCGACCGCGCCGTCGGGGAGCGACCCGATGGACATCCTGTTCGTCCGGATCTCGATGGGCGCGTCCCCGGACCCGAGCTCCACGGTCGTCCCGCGAGCCGTCGTGACCCGCTGGACGGCGGCCGGGTCCCGATCGCTCGACTCGACGGTGCCCGTGTTGCTCACCTGCAGTTCGAGGGTCGTCTCCTCGCCCGGCGTGACACGGCTGTCGGGTAGCGACACGGAGACCTCGGCCTCCCCTCGCGTGTCCGCCACCACGACCGTCGCCGGGACGACCAGTATCACCACGACCAGTACCACGCTCAGCGCACGACCGGCCCTCACACCACGGCCCTCCGCCTCACCGCACTGACTGAACGGCTCATACCACCCCGGAACGGTGCCACATTCATAAGGCCAGGTAAACAGCTGACAACGACATCAGCGTTCATATAAATTCTGATGTGTTCGGTGGTAACCCGGTCGGATCACCGGGACTCGACGAGCCCGTAGGACTGCTCGAGGTAGTCGACGATCCAGTCGACGGTGTCCGGGTCGTACGTCCAGAACCCGTAGAAGGCACGGGGTTCGCGTTCCTCGGCCAGCAGCGCGCACTTGTTGACGTCCACGCCGCCGCCGTCGTAGGCGACGAACCACGATTCCTCGATCTCGGTGCTCCGTTCGACGTGGATGGTCAGGTCCGTCTCGTGTGTCGGGACCGTCTCCTGATCCGGGTAGGCGTAGGCGTGGACGTCGAGACGGTCCTTCGAGGCGAGGCGCTCGTAGACGTCCATCTGGTCCTCGAGGATGGAGAGGTACTGGAAGCCGGCGTGGAGCGACCCCTTCCCGAGCCGCCAGGCGCGGTCCTCGATCTCCCGGGAGGCGGCGAACATCTGCCGGGTGTCGTAGGACGTGAACATCGTCTCGTCGAGGTGGTCGAGGATGGGCCGGTAGGAGCCGTCCTCGAACCCCGGGTCGGTCGGGTCGCGGGGCTCGAGGACGTCCTCCAGGCTCGCGGCGGTGACGAACGACTCCTCCTCGGCCTCCCCGCCGTACGCGTCCTCGACTCCCTCGCCAGTCGAGAGTACCACGAACGCCCGTGGTCGGCCCGACTCCGTCCGCTCGCTCCTCACCGCCAGGTTCCGGTCGTGGAACCGTTCATCGACGGCCTCGACAGCCTCGGCGTCGGCGTTGAAGACCGTGAGGGTCTTCTCGTGGTTCTCGACGCCGGTTATCAGTTCGGTGAGGGACATCCGTCTCGTTCCCACCCAGGACAGGCACCGTTATATGTCCTGCGGCGCCGGAATACCGGCCGAAACCCGGGGGCGGGAGCGGGTTCTCGGCCCGAAGCTCGGACCGCTTCCTCTCGGCGTGTCCCCCCGACCGGTCCCCGGGGAACGGTGGCGGCGTTCCGGCGGGAGCGACCGGCGGACGCTCATCATTAATGTATGCCATAGAGTGGCAAACGCTTTATCCGAGCGCCCGCGTAATCCACAGGTATGCTGCAACCCTCTGGTGATACACCATGACCGAAGAAATCCTCTGGCGAATCGCCGGCGGGTCCGGCGACGGTATCGATTCGACGAGCCAGAACTTCGCCAAGGCACTGATGCGTTCGGGGCTCAACGTGTTCACGCACCGTCACTACCCCTCCCGGATCCGTGGCGGCCACACGTACGTCGAGGTACGGGCGTCGCCGGAGCCGGTACGCTCGCGCGGCGACGGCTACAACGTCCTCCTGGCGCTGGGTGACTCGTTCGCCCGCAACGAGCGCGAGGGGTCCGTCTACGGCAACGAGCAGATCAAACCCCTCTCGGAGAACCTCGACGAGCTCCGCGAAGGCGGAGTCATCGTCTACGACGAAGGGCTGATCGACGTCGAGGACGTCCCGGAGTTCGAGGCCCGGGTCGAGGAGAACGACTGGAACGTCTACCCGGTCGACCTCCGCGCGATGGCCCGCGAGAAGGGCCGCGAAGTGATGCGCAACACCGCGGGTGTGGGCGTCACCTGTGCCCTGCTGGAGTACGAACTCGACGGGATCGAGCAGCTGATGGAAGAGCGGATGAGCGGCGAGGTGTTCGAGACGAACGTCGAGATCCTCGAGGCGGCCTACGAGGCCACCGCCGAGTTCGAGTTCACCCACGACATCCGGATGCCGGAGGGCGACCACGAGGAGGACCAGGTGCTCGTCAGCGGCTCCAACGGCATCGCGTTCGGCGCCATCGACGAGGGCTGCCGGTTCATCGCGGGCTACCCGATGACCCCCTGGACGGAGGTGTTCACGCTGATGACCCAGTACCTCCCCGACCTGGGGGGGGTCTCCGAGCAGGTCGAGGACGAGATCGCGGCAGCCTCGCTGGCCATCGGCGCCTCCCACGCCGGCGTGAAGGCCATGTCCGGCTCCTCGGGCGGCGGGTTCGCGCTGATGAGCGAACCGCTCGGGCTCGCGGAGATGACCGAGACGCCCGTGGTGCTCGTCGAGGCGATGCGTGCCGGCCCCTCGACGGGGATGCCCACGAAGCCCGAACAGGCCGACCTCGAGCACGTCCTCTACACGAGTCAGGGCGACTCGAACCGGGTCGTCTTCGCGCCCGGCAACGCCGCCGAGGCCTACGAGCAGACCCGCGACGCGTTCCGCTTCGCGTACGACTACCACCTGCCGGCCATCGTCGTCTACGACCAGAAGCTCTCGGGCGAGCTGGTGAACGTCCCCGAGTCGGTCTTCGACCGCGAGCCGAACCCCGACCCGGGCAACACGCTCACCGAGGCGGAGGTCGCGGAGGCGGCCCACCACCACTCCGGGAAGTTCGAGCGCTACAAGCACGACACCGAACGGGGCTCCTCCCCGCGGTCGATCCCCGGTCAGTCCGGCGGGCGTTTCCTCGCCTCCGGCAACGAGCACTGGCCGACCGGTCACATCGCGGAGGACCCCGACAACCGGGTCGCCCAGGTGAACCGCCGGCTCTCGAAGCTCACCAACATCCGTGAGGAGCTCGACGAGCGGGGTTCCGAAGCGTCGAACCAGTCCTACCGTGGCCCCGAGGACGCCGGCCACGGCATCCTGACCTGGGGGAGCCAGCAGGGCACCGTCGAGGAGGCCGTCGACCGGCTGAACGGATCCGGCCACGCGGTGAAGTCCCTCTCGGTGTCGGACCTGATGCCGTTCCCCGAGACCGAAGTCACGGAGTTCCTCGAGTCCGTCGAGTCCTGCCTCGTCGTCGAGATGAACGCGACGGCGCAGTTCAAGCGCCACGTCCAGGGGAACCTCGGGCGGTTCGGTCCGAAGATGTCCAGCCTGCTGAAGTACAACGGCAACCCCTTCGAGCCGCGGGAGATCGTCGAGGGGTTCGAGACCAACACGAACGGGGAGACGGACGTGCCGAGCGACGCGACCACGTACGTCCCCGCTGCGGGTGATTAAATCATGAGTGCGTTCAGCGCCATCGGCGAACGGGAGGGACAGGAGGTCGACCAGAACGAGTTCACGCCCGGCATCGAGCCACAGGCGACGTGGTGCCCCGGCTGTGGGGACTTCGGCGTCCTGAAGGCGCTGAAGGGGGCGATGGCCGAACTCGGCCGCTCGCCCGACGAGGTCATGCTGGTGACGGGCATCGGCTGCTCGGGCAAGCTCTCTTCGTACTTCGAGAGCTACGGGTTCCACTCGATCCACGGCCGGTCGCTGCCGGTCGCACGGGCGGCGAAGCTCGCCAACCCCGGCCTCGAGGTCGTCGCGGCGGGCGGCGACGGCGACGGCTACGGGATCGGCGGGAACCACTTCATGCACACCGCCCGGGAGAACCACGACATGACCTACATCGTGTTCAACAACGAGATCTTCGGGCTCACGAAGGGGCAGACCTCCCCGACGAGCCCGAAGGGCCACAAGTCCAAGACCCAGCCACACGGCTCGGCGAAGGACCCCGTTCGCCCGCTGTCGCTGTCGCTGTCGTCCGGCGCGTCGTACATCGCCCGGACCGCGGCGGTCAACCCCAACCAGGCCAAGGAGATAATCGTCGAGGCCATCGAACACGACGGGTTCTCCCACATCGACTTCCTCACCCAGTGCCCGACCTGGAACAAGGACGCGAAGCAGTACGTCCCGTACATCGACGTCCAGCAGAACGAGGACTACGAGTTCGACATCCACGAGCGACGCGAGGCCGCCGACATGATGTACGAGACCGAGACGGCGCTCCACGAGGGGAAGGTCCTCACCGGCCGGTTCTACCACGGTCCGGACCGTCCCTCCTACGGCGAGGAGAAGCAGACCACCGGCGAGATGCCCGAGGAACCGCTCGCAGAGCGCTACTTCGACGGGGAGTACGAGTGGGAGCGGTCCTACGACCTCCTCGAACCACACCGCTGAGCCGGGCCAGGGACCCCGCGCTCCCGCGTCGTTCCGACGGCGCGACCGCCCGATAAGCACTTGATCCGGTGTACGCGTCGTTAGCCATGGTTTCGTCGGGTACGCGTGGAAATCCAGAGGGCGTCGAGACGCTCCGTTCGGACGGGTCGATCGGATCCGAGAGTCCGATCCGCGACGACCGCATCCTCCCCGTCACACGGTGGGTCGCGCGGTTCATCGCCCCGGTCCTGGCCGCGGCGTTCCTGGTCCTCTACGGGCTGCCCGGTCGGACGACCGAGCTCTTCGCGTGGACGATCCGGCCGGACATGACGCCCGTCCTGATGGGCGCCGGCTACGGGGCGGGCGTCTACTTCTTCTACCGGGTCGCCACCGCGGACGAGTGGCACCGCGTGGCTCCCGTCTTCCCCGGCATCGCGACGTTCACGTGGTTCATGGCCGTCGCCACCGTCCGCCACTGGGGGAACTTCAACCACGATCACTACACGTTCTTGCTCTGGGTCTTCCTCTACGCGGTGACGCCGGTACTCGTCCCCGCAGTCTGGTGGGTCAACCGCCGAACCGACCCGGGGGAGGTATCGACGGACGACGTCCGCCTCCCGCGGGTCGTGCGGGCGCTGGGTGGCGGGCTCGGCCTCCTGCTCACGGTCGGTGCCGTCGCCCTGTTCGTCGTGCCCGGGGCGATGATCGGCTCGTGGCCCTGGGCGGTCTCCCCCCTGACGACGCGGATCCTGGCCGGCTGGTTCGCCCTCTTCGGCGTCGTGAACGCCGTCGTCGTGATCGATCCCCGCTGGAGCGCGACCCTGCTCCTGGTCCAGAGCCAGCTGCTCGGCTTCGTGCTGGTGCTGATCGGCGTCGTCCGTTCCTGGGACGATTTCGACCCCTCGAGCCCGCTGACGTGGGGCGTCGTCGGTGGGATGACCCTGTACCTGGGTGCGGTGCTCGTCCTGTACCTCGTCGTGGAGTCCCGTCTGCGTGCCCTCGAGTAGGTCGCCGGGTGGAGGTCGACGGGGACGGAAACGCCGTTTTTCGTTTCGGAAGATATTTTTTCGGGGAACGTAAACCATCAGGCATGAGCGCTGGTTCGACCGAGGACCGCATCCTCGCCGTGTTGGAGGAGGATGCACAGGCCTCCTACGCCGAGATCGCCGAACGGGCGGGGGTGTCGAAGCCGACGGTCAGGAAGTACATCAACCGGCTCGAGGAGGAGGGTGTCATCGTCGGCTACTCCGCCGACGTCGACCCGAAGAAGCTCTCCTCGCAGTCGATCGCCCTCGTCGGTGTCGACGTCGCCAGCGAGCGCTACGTCGAGGCGACCCGCGAGCTGAAGGAACTGGACGCCGTCGAGTCACTCTACACCTCCTCGGGGGACCACATGCTGATGGCCGAGGTCCGTGCCCCCGACGGCGACGCCGTCGGCGAGGTCATCTCCGAACGGATCCTCACTATCGACGGCGTCGAGGCCGCCCACCCCTCGTTCCTCCAGGAGCGGCTGAAGTGACTGCCCTTCCCGCCGTTCCGGCCCCGTAGTCCCGGCCCGTCACGATACCTCCTCCCCGGCGCCACGCTCTCCGACCCGTCACCCGGATTTATGCCCGGGCGCAGTCCACCGACGTCCGGATGATCGTCGACCTTTTCGCCGAGATGTGGACCGGCTGGGGCGACGCGACGACCGGCGAGCGGCTCCACGTCTGCTGGTACCTCGTCAACGACGTACTCGCGCTCGGGCTGATCGGTGCCGTCCTCGTCCTGTTCCTCGCGAGCGCGGCTCCCGGCTTCCCGACCGAGGGATGGCTCGCCGTCGTGGCCGTCGCCGTCCTCTGGCTGCTCTCCATCGTCGTCGTCGACCCCGTCGCCGACCGGTTCGTCTACGACGGATGACGCCCGGACGCCGCGCACGGCCGGTCTCCACCTCGAGAGCGAGGCCGTTTTGACGCCGAGGAACGTAGCCGAGGGCATGTCGACCTACAGGCGCCGGACCCGCGTCGCCGCCCCGCTGGAGGAGGTCTGGGCCTTCCACTCCCGCGTCTCCGGGCTGGAGGCGCTCACGCCCGACTTCACGAACCTCCGCGTCGAGGCCGTCACCGGTCCCGACGGCGAACCCGATCCGGAGGTGCTCGAAGCGGGCTCTCGCATCGACATGTCGATGCGGCCGTTCGGCGTCGGTCCCCGACAGACCTGGACCTCCGTCGTCACGGACCGCGAGACTGGCGACGGGAGCGCGATGTTCCGGGATCGGATGGAGGGCGGCCCGTTCCCGGAGTGGGTCCACACACACCGCTTCTTCGCCGACGGCGACGAGACGCTCGTGGTCGACCACGTGGAGTACCGACTCCCCGGTGGATCCGTCGGCGAACTCGCTGGGCCGCTCGGGTGGCTGGGCTTCGAGCCGATGTTCCGCTACCGCCACCGCCGTACCCGCGAGCTGCTGGAGCACGGCTCCGCTCGAACCGCGTAAGTCGGCCGGGGCCGGCGGGGACGAGTATCCCGGGGACGAACGCCCGGTTACCCCGCCGTTACCTACAGTCCTCCACGCCACCCCTCGTTTATTATCCCGGCGACGGTAGGCGAACGCATGTCCGACGTGATAGTGGTCGGCGGCGGTCCAGCCGGCCTCAGCGCGGCACTGTTCGCGGCCAAGAACGGGCTCGAAACCACCGTCTTCGACACCGACGGGACGTGGATGCACAAGGCCCACCTGTTCAACTACCTCGGCATCGGGTCGGTCGACGGCAGCGCGTTCATGGCGACGACACGGGCACAGGTCGACGCCTACGGCGTCGAGCGCCACGACGCCGAGGTGACGGACGTCTCGACCGACGGCGACGGGTTCGCCGTCTCGACCCAGGACGGGGAGCACGAGGCGTCGTACCTGGTACTGGCGACGGGAGCGAACCGCGATCTGGCGGAGGCGCTCGGCTGTGCGTTCACCGAGGATGGCGTCGTCGACGTTGACGTGACGATGGAGACCAGCGTCGAGAACGCCTACGCGACGGGCGCGATGGTCCGGGCCGAGGAGTGGCAGGCAGTCATCTCGGCCGGCGACGGCGCGGCCGCCGCGCTGAACGTCCTCACGAAGGAGAAGGGCGAGCACTTCCACGACTTCGACACCCCCGACGACGCCGTCGCGGCGGCGAAGGCGACGACGGACGGGGAGTAGCGGCTGCCGACGGTCCTCGGGTCGGTCACTCCGCCCCGTCGGTCGACTCGGCCTTCACCAGGAAGACGGACGTCCGTGCGTCGTCGACGACGCGGTCGGAGACGCTTCCCAGCCCCTCGACCTTCCGTCGAGGGGTCTTGCCGTGCGGACCGATGACGATCACGTCCACGTCCGCCTCCTCGGCGTATGCGACGATCTCCTTGTCGGGCGTCCCGTAGCGGACGGCCGTGACGGCGTCGACGCCGGCCCCGTTCGCCCGCTCGGCGACGGCCTCGACGGCCGCCTCGCCCTGCCGCTCCAGGTCCGCACGGACGTCCTCGACGAGGTCGGCCGAACTCGCCCTGACGACCCGCTGGTCGACGACGTACAGCGCATGGACGATCGCGTGGTGGTCGGCGGCCAGTCCGAGGGCGTGTGGCAGCGTCCGGTCGACCGTGTCGCTGCCGTCCGTCGGGACGAGGAGCGTCTCGTACATGCAAAGCGGGTCGTCGCGAGGGGGTTTAACCCTTGACCCCCTGGCCCCGCCTCCGTCGGGAGCCCGGCCCCGAGGCGGGTCGGCACGGCCCTAGTGCTCCCGCTCGCCGGCGACGAACTCCTCGGCGGTGCGGTCGCCGGCCGCGAACGACGCCGCACGGTCCTCGAGTTCGCCGGGGGCGATCACCCCGTCCTCGACCAGCAGGCGTTCGAGCGCGGCGAGCCACTGCTCGTAGTAGACCTCTTCGAGCGCCTCGGCGTCGGTCGCCTCCGGGTCCTCCCGCTGGACCTCCTCGATCAGTCGCTCCTGGAACGCCGACCACTCGAACCCCGCGCCGTCGTCGTGGACCGCCACCGCGATGCCGAAGGCACGGGCCTGCCAGGGCTCGTCGAAGGTCGGACCGTCGTCGTTCTCGCGCCCCGCGAGCGTCGCCGGGTCGACCGGAGCCTCAGTCACTCGCGGCCACCTCCCGGTCGAGCCGTTCGACGCCGATCATCGCGTCACGGGTGACGACCTCGCGGAGTTCCTCCTCGTCCATCCCCTCGGTACCGGAGGGTCGCCGCGGCAGCACCATGTACCGTATCTCGGAACTCGAGTCCCACACCCGCACCTCGGTACCGTCGTCGAGGTCGACCCCGAACTCCGCGAGCACCGACCGGGGCTCGCGGACCATCCGCGAGCGGTACGCCGGGGTCTTGTACCAGGTTGGCGGGAGCCCGAGGAGCGACCACGGGTAGCACGAACAGAGCGTGCAGACGACGGCGTTGTGGACGTCCCCGGTGTTCTCCTTCACCTCGATGTGCTGGACGCCGACGTCGAAGTCGAACTCGGCGATGGCCTCGTCGGCGTCCTCGAGCAGTCGCTCCCTGAACTCGTCGTCGGTCCAGGCCCGCGCGACGACGCGAGCCCCGTTCAGCGGACCGATCTCCCGCTCGTAGGCCGTGATGGCCTCGTCGATGGCGTCCGTCGAGACCAGCCCCTTCTCGATCAGGAGCGACTGCAGCGCCCGGGCGCGCGGTCGGGGGTCGTCCGGCGTCACGCCCTCGTGGGGGTCGTGGCCGTGGGCGTGGTCGTGGCCGTGGCCGTGCTCGTGGTCGTGGCCGTGCTCGTCGCCGTCTCCGTGTTCGTGATCGTCGTGTTCGTCGTCGTGAGTCATGGCTCCTCCAGATACCTCTCCCAGAGGTCGACGTGGACGGGGTCGTCGCCCTCGCGGTCCGCCCCCCACAGCTCGGCGGCCGAGAACCGCACCGAGTAGAGGGGTTCGCCCCGCTCCTCGCCGTGGGCGCTGGCGTCGGGCAGGACGTGTGTCCCGTGGATCGTGACGACCTCGCCCTCGGTCCGCCGGACGTAGCGGGGACACCGGGTGTGCCCGGCCGGGTGGTCGTTCCGGACGCGGACCCGGTCCCCCACCTCGAACGAGGGCTCCGGCCCCTCGCACTCGAAGTCCGAGTCCGTCGCGAACGCCTCGCGCACGGCCCGGACGAGCGCCTCGTCCTCGCGGTCGGGGACGACCGCGTCCGGGTCCTCGGCCCCGGCTATCCGCTCGCGGGCCGACACGATTTCGGCCTCCTTGACGTGGCCCTTCTCGACGAGCAGGCGCTCCATGCCGTCGAGCCACCGCTCGAAGTAGGTCGATCCGAGGTAGTCGGCGGGGTCCATCCGCTCGATCGAGTGGCGCTTCTCGTCGATGTTGAACAGCCGCTCGGCCTTGACGATCTTGTCCATGCCGTAGACGACGCGCTCCCAGTCGGCGTGGAACGTCGCGTCGTCGTCGGGGACGGGGCCGAACCCGTGCATCCCGCCCATGTCGTGGACGCCGTCCATGTGCTTTGGCTACCGCGGTCGGGCGTAAAGCTTCCCCCGCCGAACGGGGTTCGTATCCGACGGTATCAGGATCGCCAGTAGGCCGCCGTCAGTAGCACGAGCACGGGGATGATCTCCAGCCGGCCGACCCACATCAGGAACACCATGAGTAGCTTCGAGAACGGGGGGAAATCGAGGTACGACCCGAAGGGTCCGAGCGAGCCGAATCCGGGGCCGACGTTGCCGAGGGTCGCGGCCACCGAACTCATCGCCTCGAGGGTGTTTATCTCGTAGCCCGACCCGGCGACGTCGACGCTCACGAGGAGCGTCGCGAGCAGGAACAGGACGATGTAGAGGAGCGTGAAGCCGAACACCCCCCGGATAGCGCGCTCGTCGACGACGTTCCCGCCCAGCCGGATAGGCTTGACCGCCGACGGGTGGGCCGTGGTGAACAGCTCCCTGCGGACGGCCTTGAGGACGATCACCCACCGGATGATCTTGATGCCTCCACCGGTCGAGCCGCCGGAGCCGCCGACGAACATCGCGAACAGGAGGAGGTACTTCCCGACCTGGGACCACTCGGCGAAGTCGCTGGTGGCGTACCCCGTCGTCGTGACGATACTGACGACCTGGAACGTGGCCTGCCGCAGCGAGTTCTCGACCTGGCCGGAGGTGACCCCGCCGTACTCGAGTGCGGGCGCGACCCCGGTGAACAGCAGCGCGGCCAGGACGCCCGTGAGCGCGGCGGTGACCCCGGCGTAGACGCGGAACTCCGGGTCGCCGGTGAGCTTCCCGGGGTCGCGGTTCGAGACGTGCCAGAACAGCGCGAAGTTCGTCCCCGCGAAGACCATGAACGGGATCACCGCCCACTGGACGGCGGCGTTGAACGCGGCGATGGAGCCGGCCTCCGGGGAGAACCCGCCGGTCGGCATGGTCGTGAGGGGGTGGGCGACGGCGTTGTACAGCCCCATGTTCGGCGCCAGTCCCGCGAGGTGGAGCCCGTAGAGCAGGACGAACTCCGCGAGGGTGAAGAGCAAGTATGCCGCCCAGAGGACGCGGGCGGTCTCGGCGATGCGGGGGGTGAGCTTCTCGATGCCGACGCCGGGCGCCTCGGCGTCCATCAGCTGTGCGCCCCCGACCGAGAGCTGGGGAAGGATGGCGACCGCGAGGACGACGATTCCCATCCCGCCGAGCCACTGGGTGAGCTGTCGCCAGATGAGCAGCGCGTGGGAGTGGGTCGAAAAGGAGATGTCGCCCATCACCGTCGCCCCGGTGGTCGTGAACCCGGACATCGACTCGAAGAGGGCGTTGATGGGGTTCCCGAGGGTCGACCCCGGCGCCGTGGGTTCGATCAGCATCGGGACGCCGTGGGCCGCCACGAGGTAGGGTATCGCGCCGACGAGCGAGACGAGCAGCCACGTCGCCCCGACCATCAGGAACCCCTCGCGGGCCCCCAGGTCGGGGTCGGGGTCGAGCCGCTCGAGACCGGCCCCGAGGAGGAACACGACCCCTGCACTGAGGGCGAAGGTGGGTGCGTCGGCGCCGTAGACGAGCCCGACGACGAGCGGGACGAGCATCGGGACCGAGAGGTACTTGACCACCGACCCGACGAGGCTCGTGGCGGCCCGCCAGTCCACCCGGAGGCCACCCCCGTCCGGCAGGAGACCCACTGACACGTCGGGCCGGACAGGGCCGCCGGGTATCAATCCACCGTTCGTGGTCCGAGTGTGCCGCGGAGTAGACCCTCGGAGGGACGGGTCGATAGGGATCCGCAGGGACCTTCCCGGCGAGATCCATCGACGCATCCCTCCGCCGGTATTGGCGGACAGGCGGGCCCCGATTCCGGCACGGGGGCGGCCAGCACGACCGCGTCCCCCCGTGCCGCGGCGGTCAGGTCACGGGGCGTCTGGTCGCGGTATCGCAGTTGAACCTTCGGCCTCGGCCGATTCCCGGGGACCACGAGGTGCCGCGTGCTCGGGAGCATTCGCGCAGAGGGCGGGACGCGCAACCCGATCACCGCCGCCGCTATCGGGACCGCCAGAACGTCGGCGTCAGTACCACCAGCACCGGGATGATCTCGATACGGCCGACCCACATCAGGACGACCAGCACCCACTTGGTCGCCGCCGAGAGCCCCCCGTAGCTCCCGTAGGGGCCCGCGGCGCCGAACGCCGGGCCGATGTTGAGGAACGTCGCCGCGGCGATGCCCATCGCGTCGAACTCGGTGACGCCGAGCCCGGAGTCGGCCGTCTCGACGACGAGAAACACCGTCAGGAAGGCGAATATCAGGAGACTCAGCACGATGTAGGCGTTGACGTCGCGGATGGTCCCCTCGTCGATTACCTCCCCACCCATCCGGATGGGCCGGACGGCGTCGGGGTGGATCTCGGTGAACAGGTCGCGGTGGAGCGTCTTCAGGGCCACGAGCCAGCGGAACGACTTGATCGAGCAGGTGGTGCTCCCGGCCATCCCGCCGACGAACATCCCCAGGAAGAGGAGGTGCTTGGCGGCCGGCGACCAGAGGTCGAAATCGACGGACGCGTAGCCGGTGGTGGTGACGATGCTCGTCACCTGGAACAGCGCGTGCCGGGCCGTCGGTTCGACGCCAGCGAACTCCCCGTCGGTCCAGAGGACGCCCGCCAGGAGCGCGGCGGTCGCGAGGACGAGACCGAGGTAGAACCGGAGCTCCTCGCTCTCGCGGAGCCGCCGGAACCGCCCCTGCGTGAGCGCGTACAGGAGGACGAAGTTCGTCGCCCCGACGAGCATCGCCCCGGTGAGGACCCACTGGGCGGCCGGCGAGAATGCGCCGACGCTCTCGGCCTCCGGGGAGAACCCGGCCGTCGCGATACTCGTGAGCGCGTGCGCGACCGCGTTGTACGGCCCCATCCGCGGCGCCAGCCCGCCGAGGTTGAGCCCGAGGAGGACCAGTACGACCAACGCCGTCAGCCCGACGTAGAGGCCACCGATGATCCGGGCCGTCCCCGCGATGTGGGGCGTGAGCTTCGTGACGTCCTGGGTCCGTGTCTCCGTCTCCATCAGCTGGGCGCCCCCGACCCCGAGCTGCGAGAGGAGACCGACCGCGAGCACGAGGATACCGAGCCCGCCGAGCCACTGGAGCAGCTGCCGCCAGAACAGCAGGCCGCGGGGGTGGGCGTCGAACGACTCGACGACCGTCGCGCCGGTGGTGGTGATGCCGCTCATCGACTCGAAGACGGCGTCGACGGGGGAGCCGAACACGCCCGACCCGACCAGGAGAAACGGGACGGCGCCGACGAGGGCGACGACGAGCCACGTCAGCGAGACCATGAGGAACGCCTCCCGGATCCCGATATCCCGGCGCGGGAACCGCTCGAGACCGAGGCCGAGGAGGAGCGACCCGAGCGCGGGAAGGAGGAACGGCACCGCCGACTCGCGGTAGAGGAGCGCGACGGCGGCCGAGACCGCGAGCGGGAGCGCGAGCGCCTTCGTGACGGTCCCGACGAGACTGGCGACCGTGCGCCAGTCGACGATCATATAGCGGCGGTGAGGGCCTCGACGACCTCGGCGTCCGCGAAGAGGACCACGTGATCGCCCGGTTCGACGACCGTGTCCCCTCGGGGAGTGATGAGCCGTCCGTCCCTGGCTATCGCGCCGACGACGACCCCCTCCGGGAGGTCCGGGACGGATTCGGCGATGGTGCGGCCCGCGAGGACGCTCTCGGCGTCGATCTCGACCTCCATCACCTCGGCGCGGTCGCCGTCGATGAGCGAGACGTTCTCCGTGCGACGGGCCCGCGTGAACCGGGTTATCTCCTCGGCGGTCGCCTCGCGCGGCGAGACGGCGACGTCGACGCCGACGGCCTCGAACAGGTCGGCGAACGCCCCGGTGTCGACTACTGCGACGGTGCGGTCGACCCCGAGCCGTTTCGCGAGGAGGGTCGCCAGCAGGTTCTGCTGTTCGTTCTCGAGGGTCGCGAGCAGCACGTCTGCCTCGCCGATGCGCTCGCGCTCCAGGAACGCCCGGTCGGTCGCGTCGGACTCCAGGACCGTCGTCTTCGGGAGCTGCTCGGCGAGCCAGCGCGCCCTCTCGGAATCACGCTCGACCAGTCGGGGTTCGAACCCGCGCTCCTCGAGCAGCCGGGCGACCTGGTAGCCGATCTCGCCCCCCCCGACGATGACGACGTCCCGCGGCCGGTCCTCGTCCGGGGAGACGGCGGCCGAGAACGCCCGGGCCGAGTCGGGCGAACCGATGACGACCACCTCGTCGCCCGGCCGGATGGTCGTCTCGCCAGTTGGGATGACGATCTCGTCCTCGCGGATGATGGCGGCGAACGTGAGCGAGTCGAACCGGTCGGCCTCGCTGACCGTCTGGTTCGCCACCGGGGAGTCGGCGGGGATATCGAACTCGGCCATCTGGACGAGCCCGTCGGCGAACGTGTCGACGTCGCGCGCGGTCGGGAGCCCGATGACCCCGACGATGTTCTCGGCCGCCATCAGGTCCGTACAGACCATGAAGTCGACGCCGAACGCCCCTCGCTCGTTCTCCCAGGTCCGGAGGAACTGGGGTCGCTTCACCCGGGCGATGGTGAACGCGTCACCGAGAACCGCCGCCGTCCCGCAGATGACGATGTTCGTCTCGTCGAGGTCCGTGCTGGCGATGAGCATGTCGGCCTCGCCGATGCCCGCCTCCCGGAGCACGTCGATGTCGGTCCCGTCGCCGGGCATGGCCAGGACGTCCTGGTCGTAGGTGAGTTCGTCCACGAGCGAGGCGTCCTTGTCGATGACGACGACGTCGTGGCTGTCGGCGAGGCCCGCCGCGATGCTCGACCCGACCTCGCCGGCGCCGACGATCACGACCCGCACGGGAACCCCTCCTGCATGGGACCGGAGTCGGGGGCCGGCCACAAGTCGATTTCCATCCGTACCGGGCCGAGGAGGGTGCGGTCGAGGGTCCGGGGGCGAACGCTTTTGTCCCCGCTTCCGGATGGGGAGTCCATGCAACTGGGCGTCGGCCTCCCGTCGTTCTCGAGCGAGACCCACGCGCTCCCGCCACACCGGTTCGAGCGCTACGCGCACACCGCAGAGGAGTACGGCTTCGCGGGCGCGTGGCTGATCGAACACCTCGTCCGGCCGCCGACCTACGCCTCGTCGCTGCTCGACCCGCTCTCGACGCTCTCGTACGTCGCCGGTGCGACCGAGTCCATCCCCATCGGGACCTCCGTGATGCTGCTCCCGCTCCGGGACCCGGTCATGGTCGCCAAGCGCGCGGCGACGATACAGCACCTGGCCGGTCGCCGGCTGACCCTCGGGCTCGGGACGGGCTACGTCGAGGCGGAGTTCGACGCGGTCGGGGTGCCGATGGATGAGCGTTCCGAACGGTACCTCGAGGGGATCGAACTGCTGTGGCGGCTGTTCAACGAGGACACCGTCACCTTCGACGGGGAGTTCTACTCGGTGCAGGAGTTCCGTCTCGAGCCGGACCTCGGCCGACCCCCCCGCATCCTCGCGGGCGGGAGCGGTCACGACGCCGACGAGGGGCGCCGGGTCTACCGGAGCGTGAAGTCCCGGCTCGATCACGCCGACGGCTGGATCGCCGCCCCCGGACCGCTCGAGGCCGTCACCGGCGACTGGGCCTCGTTCGCCGACTACCTCGAGGCGCAGGGACGGGACCCGAGCGCCGTCGAGAAGGTCGCCCTGCAGTACCTCCACCTCGTTCCCGGCGAGGACGAGGCGGCGGTCACCCGCGAACAGCGCAACGCCTACCGGGGGATGGTCGGGGCGGCGCGCTCGGCGGAGTACGCGATGGAGAACTGGCTCTCGGGGACCGTCGAGGAGGTCCGGGAGGCGCTCGGGACCTACGAGCGCGAGGGTTTCGACGAGGTCGTCCTCTACCCCGTCACGCCCGATCCCGCGGCTGCCGAGCGACAGTTGCGGCGCTACCGCGACCTGCTACTTCCGCGGTTCGGTTGAGCGGACCGAGACCCGTCGGCCCGGAACCCGTCCGTAGAGGTCGGCCGACGAGGACGGACCGCCCGTTCGGAACTAGCTGGTGACCCCGTAGGTCACCGACGACTCGGCGACGCGCCACTCCCCGTCCACCCGCCGGTACTCGTCGTCGTAGCGGGCCTGGGTCCACCCGTCGTTCCCGTCGGCGTCCCGATAGAACAGCAGGAGGTACCACCGGCCGGTAGCGGTGTCTCCGTCCACGTCGATGGCCGGATTGGTGACGACGTGGGCCGAGTGCTCGAAGGCGGCGTCGAACCCCTCGGTCGCGAACGCGTGTATCTCCTCGTGTCCCTCGAACGTCTCCCCGCTGTCGCGGACGAACCGACCGTCCTCGGTGAACAGGGAGGCCCACCGCTCGTAGTCGCCGCCGTCGATGGCGAAGCAGTAGTCGTGCTTGAGCCGCTGGATCGCGTGTACGTCCTCCAGGGACATGCCCCCACGAGTCGGGCAGGGGTGATAAGTCCACGGCGGCCGGGCCGGGCGGCGTCGACGCGAACGCGGGCTACGACTCCGACTCGGATCCGGCGTCCGACCCCGGCTCGTAGGCGTGGGCGTCGTCGACCGACGGCGCCCCGATGGCGAGCACGCGGACGCTCCCCTCGGCGTCCGCCGGGTTGTGCGCCCGGTGAGGGTTGCCGGGCTCGGCGACGAACGCCTCGTCGGCCCCGACGACGAACTCCCCCTCCGGCGTCTCGACGTGGAGCCGCCCCTCGAGGACGTAGAACGCCTCGACCTGCTCGTCGTGGTAGTGGTAGACGAGCGGGAGCTGCTGGCCCGGCGCCGCCTCGTAGGTCCGGAGCCCGAGCGGCGCGTCCTCGTAGTCGAGCCCGGCCGCCGCGCTGATCGAGCGGACGTCGACGTCGCGGTCGTCCCACTGTTCGAGGCCCGCCGGGTCGACGACGTGGTAACCCATACTCGCGCCTCCGTCCGCCCCCCCATCAACGTTCCCCGTCGGCACCGCCGTCGAGTCTTTCATCCATATACAAAGATTTGAAATAATATCGATCCGTGCGCGCGGGCGGGTCGGAGTGGTCGATCCGGCCACCCCGCTCTGCTTCACGGGGCCGACCGGTGCCCCACACTCACCGGCCGACTCCCGTTCCGACGACGACCGCTGTCACGTGTACGCCGCCAGGCTCGCGTCGGTCCGGTCGGCGAGGTGCCGGCGGACGTCCCGCTCGCGCCAGCCCAGCGGCGCGGTCACCTCCGCGGCCGCCCGCATCAGCAGGTCCGCGTAGAACCCCGCGTCGTACCCCTCGGCCTCCCCGGGGAGCGCGACCCGCTCGCGTCCCGTCCGGTCGTCGTCGGTGACGACGTACGACACAGACTGGCCCGGGTGGCAGTCGAGTCCCCGTGTGCCCGCCCGTTCGAGCGCCGCGACCACGCGGGTGTCCCGCTCGTACGCCCCCGCCCGCTTCGACGCCCGCTCGCGGACGACGAGCTCTGCCGCCGGCACGTCACCGGTACGGAGCCGCCGGAGGTGCCGCTCGAGCCGCTCGACGACCGCCGCCGGCTCGCGGTGCTCGTCGAACGCCGCGACGAGGTCGCGCTGGGCCTCGGCGACGAACGGCGGCGTCGACCGTCGCCGGCAGGCCACGCCCCGGTACCTGTACTGGCCGTCCCGACGCTTCCCGAAGTACTTCGTGAGCGCCCCTGCCTCGCTCCCGCGGAGCGGAACGAACGCCACCCAGTCGTAGGTCGCCTCGTGTTCGAGCGGGACGTCCGCCGCCGTCGAAACCCGGTCGAGGCAGTCCCCGAGCGCCGACCGCTCGTCGTCCTCGCGGGTCCCGGTCCCGGGAGCCGCGCTCTCGACCCACAGCGAGTCGACGATACCGTGGCGCACCCGCCAGCCGTCCCCCTCGAGCGCGTCCTTGGCGTCGAGCAGGACCTCGCGGGCGTGGGCGTTGATCGCCTCGTGGCACTCGATACGGCCGAACTTCGCGTTCGAGAACCCCTGGTAGCCGAAACAGCTCACGAGGATCCACTTCAGCGCGTCCACCCGGCCCTCGAGCCGCTCGCGCTCGCCCGGGTCCGTCGCGTCACGGAGCGCTGCCTTCAGGTCCGCCCGGTCCTCGACCAGCGGTTCGAGCACGTCCGGCAGATAGCCCCGCGCCTCGCAGACCGAGTAGCCGAGCCCGGGAACGTCGTCGCCGTCACAGCAGTCACAGCGGACCGTCTCGGGACTCAGGTTCCGCGAGACGATGATGGCGGGGTACAGCGAGGCGAAATCCACCTCGTGGACCCCCTCGTGGACGCCGACCTCGGGGGCGAGGGTGACGCCCCCCCGATCCGCGGCCCGGGCCTGTCGGGCGGTCTTGAAGAACTCGTGGCGCCAGGATCGCCACGGGACGAGCACGCCCCGCTCGCGCGCCTCGCGGACCTGGATCGCCGTGAGGACGTTCCCGATGGAGGCCCACGCGAGTTCGGAGAGGGGTTTCCACGAGCGGCCGACGAGGTCCAGACAGCCCGCTAATCCCGCCTCGTCCCACAGGAACGTGTTCGACTCGTCGACGAGCGCCCGGCCCGGCACCGCGTACCGCGCCGGCGAGTGGCCGACCCGCCCGTAGCTCGTGTACGTCGACCGGCCGGCGAGTTTCCGATACCCGCGACGCCGACCGAGCGCGAGGTCGGAGTCCCGGGCCACCTCGAACGCCCACGGGATCACCTCGGCGGTGTTCAGGACGAGCGCGTCCGGGTCGGTCTCGGCGACTCTCGCGGCGATTCCCTCGGCGACTTCGGCCGCCTCTCCGCGGATCTCCCGGTCGCCGACCGTGGCCGTGACCCGCTCGCCGGGACCGGCACCGAGGCCCCGTTCCGGGACGGCCACCCGGAGGGTCCCGAGCGGTCTCGACGGAACGGGGTCGGTCCCGGTGTCGAGACAGTAGCGGAACCCCGGCGAGAGGTCGACGTCGAACGGGCGGTACTCGCCGGGGGCACCCCACCCGCGGACCGTCGCCGCGACGTCCCGTACCGAGCCCGCGTCCCGGACCGTCGCTCGGAGGACCGCCTCGGGGTCGCGCCGCCACCCCGTCCGCTTCCGTTCCACCGATACCGTCTCGACCGTCGGGAGGTCCCGGACGAACCCGCGGACCGACCCGAGCGTGGCCTCGTCGGCCGCCGAGACGTAGACGGCCGGCCGGTACGAGCCGTCGACGTCGGCCGTCGCGCCGTCGTCGGTCAGCGTCCACCGGCGGACACCCCCCTCGACGAACTCGAAGGTGTACGGCACGCTACCGGCTCTCCATCCCCGTGTCCGTCGCCGTCTCCGGGGGCTCCTGTTCGAGCGCCGCGAGCCGGCGCTCGTGTTCAAGCACCGCGGCGACCAGCACCGCCACCATCGGCTCGGGGTGGTTCCGGTAGCCGCCGGCGTCGGCGTGTGCACGGGCGTGTTCGAACAGCGCGTCGAAGTGCTCGCGGTCGCGCCGCCGGAGCGCCCGCCGGTAGTCGACCCACTGCGACTCCGTCGCGCGGAGCGCGTCGCGGTGCGTGGGGTTAGTGCGACCCACCGGCCCCCACCTCCATCCCCATCTCGACCCCCGTTCCCGGCGTAGCCCCCGGATTCGTTCCCGTTCCCGTCCCGCTCCCCACATCTCCCCCCGCCGCGGCCGCCCGCCGCTCTAGCA
Organism: Haloarculaceae archaeon; assembly: GCA_036625905.1. Classification (GTDB taxonomy): domain Archaea; phylum Halobacteriota; class Halobacteria; order Halobacteriales; family Haloarculaceae; genus Salinirubellus. The sequence continues at coordinate 3,831 of JAZKST010000025.1, read as the reverse complement.
CCCGCACCCAGAACGCGAGGGTCGTCTGGACGGTGCCGTCCCGCCGCGGGTAGACCAGCGTCTCGAACCCCTCGCCGGCGAACCGCGGGCCGAACCGGGTCGACTCGTGGTCGATCCGCTCGTCGACCACCCGGGCGACCGGCGCCGGGCGGTCGTCCTCGCGGTCGAGCGTCAGGAGGACCGGCACGCCCGACCCGGCGATACGGGCCAGACGGTCGGCCGCGGCCGCGAGCAGGTCGGCGGGTTCGCCCCCCGGGAGGTCGCCGTCGCGGTAGAGCGCGTCGACAGCCGGGCAGACGACCAGCGCCGCCTCCGGGGTGACCCGCCGTTCGAGCGTCCGCAACAGCGAGGCGTGCTGGGTGGCGGTGAACGCGCGGGCGACCCGCACCCGGTCGAGGAGTCCCGCCGAGGGTGCCACCCGCGCGAGGACGTCCGTCCGGGCGTGGCCGCCCGCGTCGGCCCACCAGACCGGGCCGTCGTCGGTCAGCAGTCGGTCGACCGCGAGCGAGGCGAGCGGCCCCGTCGGGTCGTCGCTACGGAGTAGCGACACCCCCGAGAGCGTTGGCAGGACCGGTCCGTGGTCGTGTTGTCGCATGGTCCGGACGACCGCCGGCGCGGGCATAAGCGCGACCGGGGCGGTTCCGGAAGTTCCGATTCCCGCGTCCAGGGAGTAGAACCACGGGACGGCACGGCGCCGTCGGGGACTTCCGATTCCCGTGTCCGTGTCCGGAGTCTACCGGAACGTCGGACGTCCGACCGCGTTCGTCGACCACGCCGGATACGGCGGCCGGACACGTCACGGCGGTGGCCGGACCGACCTCGGTGATACTTATCCGCCGAGGCGTACCCGTCGACATGGCGTTTCGCACCCGCCGAACGGTCTACTACCTCGTGCTGGTCGTCGTGACGACCGCCGTCCTCTCGATAGCCTACAACGCCGGTATGGCCGTCTGGGAGTCCCGTCCACAGCCCCTGTATCGCTCGTTCGAGGTCGTCATCCAGAGCTTCACCACCACCGGGTACGGGGAGGACGCCCCGTGGCGGACGCTACAGATGAACCTCCTGGTGATCGTGATGCAGCTCGCCGGGATCGGACTCATCCTCACCGCGGTGGACGTCTTCGCCGTGCCCTGGCTCCGCGATACGCTGTCCCCGACCGCTCCGGAGACGATCCCCGGTCTCGACGGGCACGTCGTCGTCTGTGAACACACGCCCCGCACCGACGTCCTGATCGAGGAACTCGACGCCCGGGACCGGGAGTACGTCCTCGTCGAATCGGACCCGGACACGGCGAGTGACCTGCACGAGGCGGGATACGACGTCATCCACGGGGACCCGGAGTCGACCGACGTACTCGAGAACGCACGGATCGCCTCGGCCGTGGTCCTCGTCGCGGACGCCGCCGACGACAGGAACGCGAGCATCGCGCTCTCGACGCTCGAGATCAACCCGGAGGTGCGAGTGATCTCGCTGGTCGAGGACGCGGCGCTCGCTCGATACCACCGGCTGGCCGGAGCCGACGACGTCCACTCCCCGCGTCAGTTGCTCGGCAGGAGCCTGGCGGGCGAGGTTCCGACCGCCGTGACGACGACCGTCGAGGAGGGCGTCGAGATCGGCGAGGACTTCGAGCTCGCCGAGCTCTCGATCGCGGCGGAGAGCGAACTCTGCGGCGAGACGTTCGCCGAGGCACGACCGCGCGAACGGTTCGGGGTCAACGTGATCGGAATCTGGTACGACAACACGTTCGAGACGTCGATCGATCCGGACGACGAGCTGGACGCCGGGGCACGACTCCTCGTGGCCAGCGACCCCGACCGGCTGGACGCCCTGCGGGACGCGGCGGGCGCGACCGTCAGCGAATTCGTGCCACAGGAGATCATCCTGGCCGGGTACGGCGACACGGGTCGGGCGGCGTACGAGGCACTCTCGTCGAGCGGTTCGACGCTCACCGTCCTCGACATCGAGGACCGGGAACACGTCGACGTGGTCGGTGACGCCCGCGATCCGGGGGCCCTGGAAGCGGCGGGGATCGAGGAGGCGGCAGTCCTGCTCCTCACGGTCGGGGACGACACGACGGCGGTCTTCGCCACGCTGATCGCCCGGGACCTGAACCCGGACCTCCGGATCGTGGTGCGGGCGAACGAGGAGGACGACGTACAGAAGCTGTACCGGTCGGGAGCGGACTACGTGCAGTCGCTGGCGACGGTCAGCGGCCGCATGCTGGCCTCTGCGGTGTTCGAGGACGAGGACCGACTGGCGTACGACAAGCAGGTGAGCGTCGTGCGCCTTCCCGCACCCGGTCTGGCCGGGCGAACGCTCGTGGACGCGGCGGTCAGAACGACGACGGGGGGTACGGTCGTGGCGATCGTCCGGGACGACGAGACGATCACCGGCTTCGATCCGGCGACGTTCGAACTCGCGGCCGACGACGAGGTCGTGATCGCCGGGACCGACGAGGACATCACGCGGTTCGAACGCCGGTTCGGTCCCTGATGCGATCCACCGTCACCGGTCGGCGAGCCGGTAGGTCCGGCCCCGGTTCTCGCCCGAGGCGACGACGAGATCGTACTGGACCATCTTCGAGAGATAGTTCCGGACCGTTCGGCGGGTCTTCGGGTCGTCGACCCGCTCCTGGTACTGGCCGTACAGTTCGCCGGGGTCGACCTCGCCACACTCCTCGATGACCTCGTACAGCGTCCGCTGGTGGGGGGTGAGCCGGTCGAGGCTCGCGCGTCGGACCGCCCGCCTGCCAGCCGGAACCGCCTCTTCGAGCCGCTCGCAGGTGAGCCGGTCGACCCCATCGCGGTCTGCCTCGCGGGCCGCCGACCGGAGGATCCCGATGGCGACGCGGGCGTCCCCCGCTGCGGCGTCGGCGACGAACTCGAGGTCCGCGCGGTCGACCTCGGCCTCGAGCCCCCGCTCGACCCGGGCCTCGAGGATGTCCGCGAGCGCCTCGACGCCGTACTTGTCGAACTGCACGCGGACGGCGCTGTGGAGCCGGCTGGCCAGCCGGTCGTCCAGCCCCGCGAACAGGTCCCGCTCCCGGTTGGCGATGCACACCATCGACAGCCCATCGACGCTGTAGAGGTCGTAGAGCACTCGTGTGTCCTCGAGCTGGTCGACCTCGTCGAGTACGACCACGTAGGGCGGGCCCTCGTACTCGAGTAGGCGTTCGAGCAGTTCGTCCTTCGGTGTCGACTGGCGGTGGACGTCGACGGTCCGGCCCACGCCCTCGAGGACCCGGTAGAGCGCCCTGAATCGCGAGTAGTTCTGCCAGCAGTTGACGTACCCCGTCACGACGTCGAGCACCTCCTCGCGGAGCCGTTCGACGGTGTACTGGGCGATACAGGTCTTCCCGGTGCCGGTGGGCCCGAACAGGAGCGCCGTCTCGGCCGGCTCCCCGCGGGCGACGGGCGCGAGGGCGTTCGAGAGGGCGTCGATCGCCTCCTCTCGGTGTTCGACCTCGCCCGGCACGAAGTCGGGCTGGAGCACCCGCGCGTCCCGTATCATCTCACTCGCGGCGTTCCTGCGCTACCGGTATAAGTGGCACCGTGCGCTTTCCGATTCTTCCGATACCGATGGTGCGGTCCGCCACGAGAGCCGGGGGGTAGCGTCCAGGAAGGGGATTCAAATACGCGATCGGCCGGTGCGGGGTTTTATGTGGAGGATCTATCGGTCGAATCTCTCAGGGTCATCGGTCGTACTGATAACCCGGGAGAATTCGCCGGACTCGTAGACTTTTCCGGTCAGGGTTTCCCGGGGTCCGCCATCAGCACCTACTGGATCGAATATCGTCGTACCTCTACTGTCTCGGGGGTATTCCCGTCCAGT
>JAZKST010000059.1:0-16450 GCA_036625905.1 Haloarculaceae archaeon | reverse complement strand
GCCGACCGGCAGCGAACGCCCCGAGTCACGGTCCCCGTCGTCCGGCCCCGTGGCGATCGCCGGTTCGAGGACCAGCCGCGGCTCCCCGGAGTCGAACCGGGTCGGACCGACCCAGGCGACGGAGTCGTCGCGTCGCCGGTCGGCGGCGGGCTCGACCGTGCTCGCCCGGTAGCCGTCCGGCCAGGAGACGACCAGCGTCGTCTTCCGGTCGATGTAGAGGGCTTCGAGGGCGTCGCCGACGACCAAGCGGTCCCCGGAGACGGCGGCGAAACCCGTCCATCGGAACCGGTAGGTCACGACGCCGTACTCCGTCAGTCCCTCCCGGGAGGTCCGGACGCTGACGTTCCGAACGGCCATCTCCCGACCGGTCGCGTTCTCGGCCGCCCGGACGGTCCGGTTCATCCGGGTGGCGAACCGCTCGCGGTGTGCCGAGGTGTTCTCCTCGATACTCGCCCGGAGCTCCTCGAACGCGGTCGAGGCGTTCTCGTCGCTCAGTCGGAACCGGTATGCGACCCGCCAGCGAGCGTCACCGTCGGCCCGGACGTCGACGTCCATGACCACTCGGTCCGGTTCGACCCCGTCCGTGGCACCGGTGGCGGCTCCGTTGACCGCTCCGGCTAGCAGGACCGCGACGAACAGGGTGGCCGACAGCCGACTCGTCATCGCTCGGACGGAAAGCACGCCCGGGGAAGTGGTTTCACACCGACTCGATGCGCGAGCCCGGACGCCGCCGCGCTCCTGGAGCGTCCCAGCGGGTGTACCGTCGGACAGCACGGTCGATACGACTCCGCCGGGTGGTCCCCGGGCGAGATGTATCGAAGCATCTGTCCGACGGTGTAGCGGACGAGCGGCGGACGCCGGTCCCGCCCCGTAGCGCACCGCTCCGCGAGCGTCGGCCGGTAGCGTTTTACTCCGGACCCACCTCGACCCGGACATGATAGGTGGCGAACGCGGCGCCCTCGACGTCGAGGACCTGCTGAAGATCGTCCTCGTGCTGGTGATCGTCTACATCGCCGTCGACCTCGCGTTCGAGATCATCGGCTTCGTCTTCGGTCCGCTCTCGAACGTCATCGGCCTGCTCATCATCGTCCTCATCGTCCTCTGGTTCCTCGATTACATCTGAACGGAGTCGCCAGCCCTTTCTCCCCCCGACGCCGAACCCGAACGGTGAGCACGTACAGCCTCAACGCGCCCGTCCCCGCGGGTGTCGCGCGGCTCGCGGCCGGCCTCGCGGGCGAACTCCGGACCGCCGACGTCCGCACGAAGCACTCGATGGTGCTGAAGCGCCTGCCGGAGGACGGGGAGCCGGGCCGCCGCCCGAACGTCCGGTCGTTCGCCGGGCGGGTCCGCGAGGCCCTCGCCGGCCTCGGCCCGTTCGCCGCCCGCGTGACGGGGGTCGAGAGCTTCGACCGGCCGACGAGCGGCACCGGCCCGGTCGTCTACCTCGCCGTCGAGAGCCCCGGGGCGCGCGAGGCCCACGAACGGCTCTGCGAGCACTACGAGCCGCTACCGGGTCTCGAGGGCGAGGACTACGTCCCGCACGTCACAATCGCCCGCCGGGGGGACGCCGCCCACCTCGTCGGCCGGGAGATCGACCCCGTCGAGTGGACCGTGGATCGACTCGTGATCTGGGACGCCCACCGACGGCTGGAGGTCGAGACCGTCTCGCTGTCGGCCTGAGCGGCGGCCGACCACGGTGACCGACCCGGCCGGTTTTTTGACAGTCCCCGTCGACGCGGGGGTATGGAGCAGATCGCGTTCGGCACCGACGGCTGGCGGGCGACCCTCGACACGTTCACCTCGCGGCGGGTCCGCGCGGTGGGGCAGGCGGTCGCGGACTACCTCGAGAGCGAGGGTCACGCGGGCGAGGCGGTCGCCGTCGGCTACGACGCCCGGGGGAGCTCCCCCGGGTTCGCCGACGACCTCGCCGAGGTCCTCGCTGACAACGGCTTCGACGTGCTCCTGCCCGAGCGGGATCTCCCGACGCCCGCGGTCGCATGGACGGTGCTCGACCGCGACCTGGCGGGGGGGTTGATGCTCACCGCGAGCCACAACCCGCCCGAGTACAACGGGGTGAAGTTCGTCCCCGGCGACGGCGCACCCGCCCTTCCGGAGGTGACCGAACGGATCGAGGCGAACCTCCGCGAGGCCGATCCCTCCGGTGACGACGGCGGGATACACGAAGCAGACCTCGTGGGCCCGTACCTCGACCACGCGGCGGCGTTCCTCGACGACATCGAGGGGGGGTTCGATCTCTCGGGGCTTCGGGTCTGCTACGACGCGATGCACGGCTCCGGGCGTGGCGTGACCGACGGACTCCTCGAACGGGCGGGCGCGGACGTCGAACGGCTCCGGACCGACCGCGACCCCGAGTTCGGCGGGACCTCCCCGGAGCCGAAGGCCGAGCGCCTCGAACACCTGATCGCCCGGATCTCCGAGGGCGACGTCGACCTCGGGGTCGCCAACGACGGCGACGCCGACCGGATCGCCGTCGTCACGCCCGATGGGTACGTCGACGCGAACCTGCTCTACGTCCTGCTGTACGAGTACCTCCTCGAGTCCCGTTCGGGCCCGGCGGTCCGGACCGTCTCGACGACGTTCCTCGTCGACCGGGTCGCCGAGGCCCACGGCGAGGCGGTCTACGAGACGGCGGTCGGGTTCAAGTGGGTCGCCGAGGCGATGGGCGAGCACGAGGCCCTGTTCGGCGGCGAGGAGTCGGGCGGGTTCGGCCTCACCGACCACCTCCGGAACAAGGACGGCGTGCTCGTCGCGGGGCTGGCCGCGGCCGCCCACGCCGACGAAGCGTTAGAGGAGCGGCTCGCGGCGATACGCGAGACGTACGGCGAGACCCACCAGAACCGGGTCAGCGTCGACTGCCGGGACGACCGGAAGGGGGGCGTCCTCTCGGCGCTCGCGGACGAGCTTCCCGACGCCGTGTCGGGTGTCGACGTCGACCGCGTGAACGACGTGGACGGGTTCAAGATACTGCTCGCGGATGGTTCGTGGCTCCTGGTCCGCCCCTCCGGCACGGAGCCCAAAATGCGGGTCTACGCCGAGGCCGGGAGCGAGGAGCGGGTCGGGGAACTGCTCGAGGCCGGGCGGGAACTAGTGGAGCCGCTCGTCTGAGGTTCATCTGACCCCTCGGAACCGCCCGTCCTCGCCCGTTGACCCGATTTCGAACCCGAGCGACTCGTAGAACGGCCGCACGTCCCCGTCGAACTCGGCGACGAGCCGGTCCCCGCGGGCGGCGGCGGCCTCGATCAGCGCCGTCCCGATCCCCTGCTCGCGGCGCGACCGACGGACCGCCACCCCGAGTACCTCCTCCCCGTCGAGGACGAGTGCACCGAGCACTCGACCACCCTCGCACGCGACGAGCGTCGTCGTGTCGTCGCCCGCCACGCGGCCGGCGTGGACGTCGAGCATCGCGCCGTCGAGGACGTTCATCACCGCGGCGTGCTCGTCGGGGCGGGCCTCGCGGACGCGGACGGCGTCATCCATCAGCTCGTTCGCTCCCTCCCTGCACCAGCCGGAGGACGGTCACGCGGTCGGCCTCGACGGGGGCGTCCTCCGGGACGGGCGTTCCCTCGACGAGGACGGCGACCTCGTGGACGGAGTAGCCGACCGCGCGGACGACGTCGCCGTAGGTCGCGTCCTCCGGGAGCTCCAGGTCCCGTTCCCGCTCCCGGTCGCCCGGGACCACACACGCCACGCGCATACCGACCGCTCGGGAGCGACGGGCAAGAACGTGGCGTCCGGCGGGTTCTCGCCGAACGGGACGGTGGGAGTGGAGCCTCAGGCCGACGGGGCGCTCTCCTCGCCGGAACGGCCCCGGTAGGCGTCGTAGATGACCATCGAGAGCGCGCCGAGGCCGAGCAGGAACACGGCCAGCTGAACGAGCCCCCCGACCAGCGGCAGACGGACGCCGACCGCGACGGCGAGGACGCCGACGAGCAGGGCCAGCCAGCGGTTCTCGACGTCCGCGAGGGCGGTCAGCCACTCGCCGACGGCGAACCGACCGTAGACGGTCCCGACCCACGCGAGGACGGCGAACAGGAACGCGCCGACGATGGTGATGGGAATGCCGATAATGGTGACCGCGAACAGGACGAGCGCCACTGGAACCGCCACGAGCGCGAGGAGGCCGACGCCGCCCGAGCGTAGCGGGTCGCTCACGGCCCGGTCGGCGACCCGCGAGGAGAACCCCGGGAAGACCAGCAGGAGGACCGCTCCGAGGGCGAGGTTCACGAGGAAGCCGTAGACCCCCAGGACCGCGTCACCGACGTCGCCGACGGGCTGGAACTCGGGACCCTGCGCGATGCTCCGGTCGCGGACGACCCGGCCCTCGACGGTGCCGTCGTTGACGAACTCGTCGGCGTCGTAGCGGAGGTCGCCCCCGACGACGCCGGTCGAGCCGACGACGAGCCGCTCGGCGCCGACGGTGGCGTCGCCGCGGACGGTCCCGAGGATGGTGACGCTGCCGGCGCCAGCCTCGAGGGTGCCGACCTCCCCGGACTCGAGGACGGTCACGTCGCCGGCCGCGCCCGAGACGCTCCCGGTGACGGTCCCGGCGACCCGGACGGAGCCGGACGCCGCGTTCAGATCGCCGCCGATGCGGCCCCCTTCGGCGACGAACACGTCGCCGCCGAAGGCGTTCACGTCACCCGTGACCGTCCCGCGGACCACGACCGAGCCGGCGAAGGCGTCGAGGTCCCCGCTGACGGTCTCGCTTTGCCCGACGACGACGGTGCCGCCGGCGCGGGAGTCGGCAGCCGCGAGGCCGGGGACGACGGACAGTACGAGCGTAACGGCCAGCAGGAGCGCGAGGGCACTCCGGAGGACGGTGTGCGGGGAGCCCATGACTGAACGTTCCGTCGGCGGCGATGTTAACCCTTTCCTCGATGGATGACAGGTCGTGTGACGGGCTCTGCCGTTCCCCGACGGAGCGACCCCGGGGGGCGGGGAGCGGGCCGTCTCGGGGGCTTTATGCGCGGACGGGACCTCGCTCTACCCATGAGCGAGGCCACTGACGCCGACGCGCCGGCGCGCGGGCGGGAGGTCTGGATCGAGAAGTACCGCCCGCAGGGCCTGGAGGACGTGGTCGGCCACGAACACATCACCGAACGACTTCGGTCCTACATCGAGCGGGACGACCTGCCGCATCTCCTGTTCGCAGGGCCGGCGGGTACGGGCAAGACCAGTTCCGCGCTGGCGATCGCCAAGGAGGTGTACGGCGATGCGTGGCGGGAGAACTTCCTCGAGCTGAACGCCTCGGACGAGCGCGGCATCGACGTGGTCCGAGATCGGATAAAGAGCTTCGCGCGGTCGTCGTTCGGCGGGTTCGACTACCGGATCATATTCCTCGACGAGGCGGACGCACTCACCAGCGACGCCCAGTCGGCGCTCCGGCGGACGATGGAGCAGTTCTCGAACAACACGCGCTTCGTCCTCTCGTGTAACTACTCCTCGAAGATCATCGACCCGATCCAGTCCCGCTGTGCGGTGTTCCGGTTCTCGCCGCTGGGCGACGAGGCCGTCGAGGAGACGGTCCGGGAGATCGCCGCCACGGAGGGCATCGAGGTGACCGACGACGGGGTCGACGCGCTCGTCTACGCCGCCGACGGGGACATGCGCAAGGCCATCAACGGGCTCCAGGCGGCGGCCGTCCTCGGGGGGACCGTCGACGAGGAGGCGGTCTACGCCATCACCTCCACCGCGCGCCCCGAGGAGATACGGGAGATGGTCACGCTGGCGCTCGACGGGGAGTTCACCGCCGCGCGGGCGAAGCTGGACGAACTGCTCGTCGAGTCGGGCATCGCGGGGGACGACATCATCGACCAGCTCCACCGCTCGGTCTGGGAGTTCGGCCTCGACGAGCGGGAGGCGGTCCGGGTGATGGAGCGCATCGGCGAGACGGACTACCGCATCACCGCGGGGGCCAACGAGCAGGTGCAGCTGGAGGCGCTGCTGGCGTCGCTCGCACTCGAGGACTGAGTCCTCGATCGTGGCGACCATCTCTATCTCGACGGCGATGTCGATGGCCAGGTCGCTCACCTCGACGGCACTGTCGAGCGACGCTCCGGCGGCCTCGAGGACCGCCGCGACGTTCTCCATCGTCTGTCGCGTCCCACACGGATACCGCCCTCCACGACCTCGCCCGTCTCGGGGTCGATCCCCACCTGCCCGGACGTGTAGACGGTGTCCCCGTGGACGATCCCCTGCGAGAAGGGGAGTTCCTCGTTGTTCGGTGCCTCGTCGGTAGATACCTTTCCTATCGTGCCTCGGGTGAGTGGGGGTCGTAGTATCAATGTTCGTGAAGGGGTGTCCGTCCCTGCGCCCTGCCGTTCGGGAACCGGTCGTGTCGCGTTCCGCCGCGCGGGAAAGCTTATGCGACTCGGTAGAGAGCCACACACGTCATGCCGGAGAGCGAGCCCACCGAGGAGTACCGGTACTGGAAGCTCACGTGGCCGCAGGTGAACGCCGCCGTCGAGGCGGGGAAGACCGTCGTCGTCCCCGTCGGCTCGACGGAGGACCACGGCCACCACCTGCCGCTGGACGTCGACCAGGTCCTCCCGGGGACGATCTGCGAGGCCACGGTACGGGAACGGGACGACGCGCTCCTCTTCCAGACGATCCCGCACGGCTACCTCCCCCACCACATGGACTACCCGGGCGGGATCACGATCCGGTGGGACACGTTCGTCAACTACCTCATCGACGTGGGGGTGTCGCTGTGTCACCACGGCTTCGAGCGCCTGCTGTTCGTCAACGGCCACGGGTCGAACCACCACCTCGTCGAGCAGGCCACCCGGCAGATCAACCTCCAGTACCCCGGCTCGCGCGCCGCGATGATCTCGTGGTGGGAGATCGAGGAGCTCCGGGAGGCCGCCGCCGAGCACCGCGAGGCCGGTCCGGAGGGCACCTCCCACGCCGGCGAGCTGGAGACCTCGCTCTACCTCCACGTCGACCCCGATAGCGTCGACATGGACCGGGCGGTCCGGGACGTCAGCTACCACCGGGGCCCGTACTTCCACAACGAGGACCTGGCGGGCGGGACCGATCCCGAGCACTCGACGCCGGTGACGATGATGCCCTGGTGGAGCACGGTCTCGGAGACGGGGGTCCGGGGTGACGCCTCGGTCGCGACCGCCGAGAAGGGCGAACGGTTCCTCGAGGCCGCCGTCGAGGGGCTGAACGCGATACTGGACGGCTTCGCGGAGTATCCCCTGCGGGGGATCGAGGACAAACACACCCGGGACGTCCCCGACCGGGGGTACGACCCGTTCAGGCCGCGGTGATCCGCCGCCAGTCCTTATCGGTCATCCCCCGTTCTGTGGCCCGGACGCCGAAGGCGAGGACGCACGGGTCCGACCGGTCCCCCGCCGAACACCTATTACGGGCTTCCGAGTAGGCGGGAGCCACGCATGCACGTCGAGATGACGACACTGGCGTTCCTGGATCGGGCCGTCGACCTGTACGGCGACGTGACCGGCGTCGTCGCCGACGACGGCCGCGAGTGGACCTACGGGACGTTCGGCGAGCGGGTCCGGAGCCTGGCGGGGTCGCTCGCCGACGCCGGCGTCGGGCAGGGGGACAGGGTCGCGCTGCTGGCGTCGAACACCCACTACTTCCTCGAGACGATGTTCGCGACCCAGCACCTCGGGGGCGTGTTCGTCCCGCTGAACTACCGGCTCACCCCCGACGACTACGCGTACGTCCTCGGGGACTGCGAGCCGTCGGTCGTCGTCGCCGACCACGAGTACGCCGGGAGGGTAGAGCAGGTCCGCGAGGCGCTCCCGGTCGAGACGTTCGTCGGCTACCGGGCCGGGGGAATCGACGGTGACTGGGTGGACTACGGGGCGTTCCTCGAGTCGGGTCCCGACGACCACGAGCGGCCGACCATCGGGGAGGACGACGACGCGACGATCAACTACACCTCGGGGACGACCGGCGACCCGAAGGGGGTCGTCCGCACCCACAGGACGGAGCACTGGCACGCGCTGGTGCTCTCGAACCACATGGGGATACGCGACGACGAGACGTACCTGTGGACGCTGCCGATGTTCCACGGCAACGGCTGGGGGCACACCTACGCCATCACGGGCGCGGGCGGGACCCACGTCTGTCAGCGGTCGTTCGACCCGGGGGCGACGTTCGACCGGATCCGCGAGCGGGACGTCTCCTACCTCTGTGGCGCGCCGACGGTGATGAACCGGCTGATCGAGTACCACGAGCGAGAGGCCCCCGAGACGACGGGAGACCGGCCGGTCCGTATCACCACCGCCGGGAGCGCCCCGCCCCAGGCGACCATCCGGACCGTCGAGGACGAGTTCGGCTGGGAGTTCGTCCACATCTACGGGCTCACGGAGGGGACGGCCATCGTCACTACCTCCCACTCGCCGCGACGAATCGCCTCGGAGGGCCGGGAGATAAAGGCCAAACAGGGGTTCGAGCCGCTCTGTACCTCCGTCCGTGTCGTCGGCGAGGACGGCGGGGACGTCCCCCGCGACGACGAGACGATGGGCGAGGTGGTCGTCCGCGGCAACCAGGTGATGGACCGTTACCTGAACGATCCCGAAGCGACGGAGGCGGCGTTCACGGAGCGGCTCGAGGGGTACCTCCACACCGGCGACCTCGCCACGATGGACGGGAACGGGATGATCACGATACAGGACCGCAAGAAGGACATCATCGTCACGGGCGGGGAGAACGTCTCCTCCATCGAGGTCGAGGACGTCCTCCACGACCACCCGGGCGTGCGGAAGGTCGCGGTCGTCCCCACGCCCAGCGAGGAGTGGGGCGAGGTCGTCACCGCGCTGGTCGTCCCCACGGACGGTGCAGACCTCACTCCCGAGGGGATCACGACGTTCGCTCGCGGACGGCTGGCGGGCTACAAGATCCCCCGCCGGGTCGAGTTCGTCGAGGACCTCCCCGAGACCGCGACCGGGAAGGTCCGGAAGCACGAGCTCCGAGAGCGGTACTGGGCCGACGAGGAGCGTATGGTCGGACAGGGGTAGTGCGGGGGCGCGAACGCCGAACGGGTGGCTCGGATCCGAGTGACCGGCGGTCGCCCGGCGACGCCCGCCCCACGACCGCGGTCGCCGCCGCCGAACCGTTGGAGTAGTACCGGCCCGTACCCCCGCCGATGCCGACGACGTGCGCGCTGTGCCGCCGGGTCGTCCCCCACGAGCGGATCGACGACCCGCAGGTCGTCCAGGAACACCACCTGGTGCCCGAGAACCGCGCGGAGAGCCCGACGGTCGCGCTCTGTCGACCGTGCCACGAGCAGGTCCACGCGACGTTCACGAACGAGGAGCTGCGCGAGGAGTACCACTCCGTCGAGGCGCTCAGGGACGCCGATCGGCTCTCGGGATACCTCTCGTGGATCCGATCGACCGACAAACTCGACATCCGGGTGCGGACGAGCGACCACGTCCGCGAGCGCCGGTGAGAGACGGACGGGCGGCGGTGCGGGCGCTGCGGTCCGTCCGCCTGGTGCCGGTCATACGGTCGTGCGTCATTCGTTTCCGCCACTCGGGTCGGAACTCGGTCTCGCCGGGCTCGAAACACCGATTCTCCGGGAGACAGCCGGAGATAGTTACACACGACCGTATCAGCCCGTCCGATCACCGGTCGTCCCCGGTCCCCTTCGTCGGGGTGAGCAGCTCGCGGACCGCGTCGCGCCGCCAGCCGTCGAGCTTCTCCTCGGCCTCGGTACCCACGGCCGCCGCCCGGGATCGCAGTTCGTGCCGGCCCTCCGGGGTCGACGCGTCGTAGCTGTGGACGAGGAGTCGACGGGCCTGGAGGAGGCTGCGCCATCCGACCTCGGTCCGACCGCTCTCGGCGGCCAGCCTGGCGTAGTGGACCTGCTCGTGGGCGCCGTCGAGCCAGTGGGAGACATCCCGTCCCCGCCGGTCCGTCTCCCGTTCGTCCTCCCTCGCCTTCCCCTGTCGTCGCCGGATCTCGAGCTCGGTGTGGATCGGTTCGATCTCCGCACGCAGCCGCTCCAGCGACGCCTGCTGGCCGGTGAGGAGGTCGAGGACCGTGTCCGGAGCGGCCCGACCCGCCCGCGTTCGGTCCGCCACTCGCGCTCCCCGGGTTCCGTACTCGCCATGGTACTTCATAACGTCTCGCAAGGAAAAATAGTAAACTCCCGACGGGGCTGCCCCCGTCCCACGGGGAGATTCGCCGTCGCGACCCTGTCAGCACGTGTCAGTCACAGTTTAAGTCCGCTCCCGCCGTCGTCGTGGGAGATGAAACGCACGTGGTCGGTTTCGATACTCCTCGTCGTGCTGGTGACGGTCGCGGGCTGCACGGGCGGCGTGCCCGACGCCCCGACGGGCGGGAACGGCGGCTCGGGGAGTTCGGGAGGAGGCGGTAGCTCGGGGGACAGCGGCGGCGACCTCGACGTCGCGGACTCCGAGCGGGTCCTCCGGGAGGCAGGGAGCTTCACCAGCTCGTGGGCGTTCACCACGGTCGACACCGACGGCGTCGAGTCGCGTATGTCGAACCGCTTTGCCGTCGACCTGGCCGCGAACCGGACGAGCGAGTCCCTCTCGATGGTCGGGGAGGAGGGTGTGAGCTACGAACGCTTCACCGCCGACGGGACGAGCTACACGCGGTACGGCGACGGAGCCGAGGTCTTCTACCAGGTGATGCCCGTCGAGGACGACCCGCTCGCCGACGCGCTCTCGCGCGGCACCGGCTTCGGGTACGGGGACGTAGAGGAGGCCCGGCGCGTCGGGACCGAGAGCTTCGACGGGGTGACCGTCGACCGGTACGAGTACACCGACCGTACTCTCTGGCGGCAGTACGGCGCCACCACGTTCGGGACCGAGGAGAACGTCACCGTGACCGAGTTCACGGTGTTCGTGCTCGTGGACGGGGAGGGCCTGGCCCGCTCGACCGGCTGGACGCTCGTCGGCGAGACCGATGCCGGGGAGACCGTCACCGCCGACTGGCGCTTCGATCTGACCGGCGTCGGATCGACGACGGTGACCGACCCCGACTGGCTGGTCGAGGCCCGCGGGGCGGGCTCCGCCACCGGCTGACCGGTCACCCGCTCGGGCGTTCGCCTCGTGACCGGTGCTGTCGGTCGCTACGGCCGCAGGCCGGCGCCGTCACCCGTGAACCGGTTCCGGTGACCGGGTGATCGAGCTTCCGCCGCTCGGGTGATCGGGGGATCAGGCCCCCGTCGATCGGGTGATCGAGCCCCCACGGCTCGGCGCTGACGCGCGGTCGGTCACTCGATCGCGGCGATCATGTCGATCTCGACGCGGACCGGGATCGCGAGGTCGGCGACCTCGACGGTCGTCCGGGCCGGCCGGGGCGCCGGCATCCGGTCCCGGTAGACGCGATTGAACCCGTCGTAGTCGTCCATGTCGGTGAGGTAGACGCCGACGCGCAGGGCGTTCTCGAAGGACGTCCCGGCCGCCCGGAGGATCGCCTCCAGGTTGTCGAGCGTCCGGTGGGTCTGCTCCTCGATCCCGTCGCCGACGATCGCGCCCGTCTCCGGGTCCGTCGGGACCTGTCCGGCGGTGTACAGCACCCCGTCGTGGATCTTTCCCTGTTCGAACGGTGCGTCGCTGTCGTAGCCGTCCTCCGCACGGACCGTCTCCGGCATGTCGCCGCGGACGGCGGCGGGCGGCAAGAAGGTGGCCCTCGCGGCGACGCCGGCGACACCGGCAGGACCGGGTCGACGGCGGCCGCGAGCGGACGGAAACGGTTTCACCGGGCCGGTCCACCGGCGACCCGATGGACTGGATCGACGACCGGCTCGCGGACCGGGACGACGGCGACGGGACCGGGCTCAGGATCGCGCCGGGATGCTACGCGGCGGAGGCGGGGATAGCCGGACGCCTCGACAGGTATCTCGGACCGACGGGGGAGCTCTCAGAGGTCGCGGTGCTCGCGGGGGAGACCGCCCTCTCCGCCGCCCGGGACGGGATCGAGCGGAGCCTCGACGCGCTCGGGGCGGAGTACACCGTACTGCCGTTCGACGGGGCGTGTTCCCCCGACCGGATAGCCGACCACCGCCGGACGGTCGACGCCGAGGCGCCGGACCTCCTGATCGGGCTCGGCGGGGGAAAGGCCCTCGACGCGGCGAAGCTGGTCGCCGAGGGCCGCTGTCCGGTAGCGACGGTTCCGACGGTGGCCGCCACGTGTGCGGCGTGGACGCCCCTCTCGATCCTGCACGAGGAGGACGGGTCGTACCTGGGCCCCGCGACGCTGTCGGGGTGTCCGGAGTGGGTTCTGGTCGACACCGGGATCATCGCGAACGCGCCGCGCCGGCTCCTGGCCGCCGGGATCATGGACGCCACGGCGAAGCACTTCGAGACCGCCCTGATACCCCCGGGTCGCGCGGGGCTGCCGGCGCGGCTGGGGATGGGTGTCGCCCGCGAGTCGTACGTCGCCTGCCTCCGGGACGACGCCCGTGCGGCCCTCGACGCGTGCGAACGGAACGAACCGACCGACGCGATGGAGGACGTGATCGAGGCGTGTATCGCGGGACCGGGGCTGGCCGCGGGGCTGCTGGGCCGGCAGCCGCACCTGCTTCTCGCACACGTCCTCTGTTACCGCCTGCTCGACCACGAGGGCGTGCGGGCCGAGTCCTACCACGGCGAACGGGTGGCCTACGGCGTGCTGGTGCTCCAGTCGCTCCTCGAGGGGCGGGAGACGGTGGCCGAACTGAAGGCGTGGTACGAGGACCTGGGGACCGACCTGTCCCTGGAGGCCCTCGGGCTGTCGGACGACGGCGAACGGACGGTGGCGTCCCTCGCGGGGGAGATCCATCGACGGGCCGACTACGACCCGATCGAGGGGGCGTTCTCGCGCGAGGACGTCCGGGACGCGATCGCCACGGTGGAGGCGCTGTAGCCGGCGCCGGCCCCAGTCCCGGGATCGCGAGATCGGCGACGGCCCCGCCGGGAGCGTGCCGAGCGGACGAGGGGCTCCGACCCGCCATCTGGAAGGGGGGAAGCGGACCCTGGATCCCGGGCGCCGCCGTCGCGTCGAGGCCGCCGGGGACCGGACGAGACGGGCCGCCGGCGATCCGGCGTCGACTCGCCCAACGATTTTCCGCCCCCTGTGCGAGTGCCGGACGATGACCGACGACCCCGCCGCGGCGATGGAGCGACGGATCGAGGCGGAGGAGATCGAGCACGTCCTCGTGGAGATGCCGGACATCAACGGCATCTCCCGCGTGAAACAGCTGTCGGCGGGGTCGTTCCTCGAGAAGTGGCGGGACGGCCTGGCGATGAACCTGGCCGTGCTCGTCCAGACCCCGCGCAACGACCTCCCGACCGGCTCGGGGCTCGCCGAGGAGGTCGGCTACGCCGACGGCAGCCTCCGACCCGACCCGAACACGTTGAAACGGCTCCCCTGGCGGGAGTCGGCCGCGCGGGTGCTCTGTGACCTCGAGTTCCGGGACGAGCCGGTCGCGGCCGCCCCCAGGCGGGTCCTCCGGGAACTCCTCGATACCCACGTCGCCGACACGGATCTGGAGTTCCACGTCGGCAGCGAACTGGAGTTCTACCTCCTGGACTCGATCGAGGAGGGACTCGTCCCGGCGACCTCGCACAAGCACGAGTGCGTCGCCTGGGCGACCGAGGCGGTCGTGCCGTTCTACGAGCGCCTCGAGGCGTGGGCGGAGGCGTACGGCGTTCCGCTGGACTCCGTCCAGCACGAGCACGGCCCCGGCCAGCTGGAGGTGCTCTTCGAGTACGGCCCGGCGTCCGGGGCGGGCGACCGCGCGTTCGATTTCAAGCGGCTAGTCAAACAGACCGCCAGGCTCGACGACCGGTACGCGACGTTCATGGCCAAGCCCCTCGCCGGGGAGTCCGGCAGCGGCTACCACCTCCACGTCAGCGCGTTCGAGGACGGCGAGAACGCGTTCGCCGCCGGGGACGGGGCTGGCGACGACGGCAGCGACGGCAGCGACGGTGAGGAGCTCTCCGAGCGTGGGCGACACTTCCTCGGGGGGCTCCTCGAACACGCCGACGCGCTCGCGGCGGTCGGAACGCCGACGCTCAACGGGTTCAAGCGGTTCGACCCCGACGGGTTCGTCCCGTCCACCGCCTCGTGGGGGCGGGACAACCGACAGACCGCGGTGCGGGTCCCGACGGGGACGACGCGGCTGGAGAGCCGGATCAGCGCGGCGGACGCCAACCCGTACCTGGTCGTCGCGGCGACGCTCGCGGCCGGACTCCACGGGATGCGCGCGGAACTGGACCCGGGCGACCCGGTCGAGGGCAACCCCGCGGGTCGGCGGCCCGAACTCCCGAGGGGACCCGAGACGGCCCTGACCGCTCTCGAGGGGGACGAGGTCCTGGCGGAGTACCTCGGCGAGGAGGTGATCCGGGCGTTCGTCGCGACCAAGCGCCGCGAGCTCGAGTCGTTCCGGAGCACGGTCACGGAGTGGGAGCGCGAGCACTACGTCGAGACACTGTAGGGGCCGTCCCCCCTGACCGTCTCGGGGCGTACCGGGGTGTCCCGCCGGCGGGCCGGGGCGTCGGACACCGCCGGGTCGGGAGCGGCCTCGTCGTGGAACCGCACGCATAAGACGACGCTCGCACAACCGATCTGCGTGCGCCGTCCGTCGCTCGACGCCGTACGCGGGTTCGACCGGGCGGTCTACGTCGTCGCCACGGGCCAGCTGGTGAACGTTCTCGGCTCCGGGATGGTCTACCCGTTCGCGACGGTCCACTTCCACCTCGAGGTCGGGATCGCCCTCTCGCTGGTCGGCTTCGGGCTGCTGGCGAACAACGTCGGCCTCGCGGTCGCGACGGCTATCGGGGGCTACGCGGCCGACCGGGTCGGCCGCAAGCCCGTGATGGTCGCCTCGATGGCCGGCAACGCGGTGAGCCTCGCCGCCTACGCCGCCGTGACCGACCTCGCCGCCCTGGTCGGCCCGCTCGACGCGGGGGGCGCGTTCGTCCTCGTCGCGACGCTGGCGGGGCTGACCGCCGGGCTCTACACGCCCGCCGCGACGGCCTACACGGCCGACCTCACGGCCGGCAGGGACCGCGACCGGGCGTACTCGATGCTGAAGGTCGCCAACAACGTCGGCTTCGGGGCCGGGTTCGTCGTCGGCGGGCTGCTGTACGAGTGGGCCAGCGTCGCCGTGTTCCTCGCCGACGGGCTCACCTCGGCGGTCGTCGTCGTCGTCCTCCTCTCGCTCGTCCCACGGGTCCACGAGGGAGCGACCGGGGTCGGCCTCCGCGATTCGGTCGGGGACTGGGGTCGCGCCGTCACGAGGCGTCGGGTGGTCGCGCTCGCGGGGCTGAACGTCGGCTTCGCGGTCATGTACGCCCAGATGCGGACCACGGTCCCCGTCGTCGCCACCGAGACGCTCGGACTCTCGGCCTCCCAGCTGGGGACGCTGTTCGTCCTCAACCCGCTCACGCTCGTGCTCCTCCAGATACCGGTAGTCGACGCGATCTCGGGCTGGCGGCGGACCCGGGGACTCGTCGTCTCGGCCGGGTTCTGGGCGGCCTCGATGGTCGCCGTCTGGCTGGTCTACCCGCTCGACCTCGGGACGGCCGGTTCGTCCGCCCTCGTCGCGCTCGGCGTCGTCCTCGTCGCGGCCCACCTCGTCCTCCGGACCGTCGGCGAGATACTCCACTCGCCGGTCGCCACCTCGCTGATGAGCGACCTCGGCACCGAGAGCGAGCGCGGCTCGCAGCTCTCGCTGCTGGAGGTGGCCAAGCGCGCCGGCTTCGGCCTCGGCTCGTTCCTCGGCGGGCTCTTCTTCGACTACGGGCTGGCGGCGTGGCTCTGGCCGGCGCTCATCGCCGTCAGCGGCCTCGTCGCCGTCGGCGTCCTGTTGCTCGAACCGCGGGTGTCTCCGCGGGAGAACGGCGTCACCCCCGCCGACTGAGGGACAGCGACCTCGTCGAGGCCGAACTCGACGAGGTCGCGGAGATACTCGGCGAACGTCGGCGTCAACCGCTGGTAGAAGCCACCAGGAGAGAGTGGCTCGTCGGCCGTGGCGTTGTAGCACCGCCGGAAGTCGGCCAGCGTTCGGCTCTCGCCTGCGGCGAAGCCGAACGCGAACGACCACACCAGCGGCGGAATCTGGAGTTTCCCATCTCGCTCGACCACGCCGACAGCTTCGGCGTGGTCGTCAAGCGCTTCGGAGGGAAGGAGGTTAGTCAGTCGACGCTCAACGTCGGATGAGGAGGCTTTGGTGTGCACAGCCGTCGCCTCCTCATCCCTCTCGAATAGTATCGCCGATAAGCGACTGCTGTCAGGTGGTTCTTCCCTTAGCTAAAGACGGATGCTCTCCTTCTGTTTGCTCACGCAGTTCTTGGAGTTCTTCCATCGTGATATCGTCGAACCGACCCATTACATCGGCTACAAGCTACAGTTGCAAATGCTTTCGCACGACCGTATCAATCCACTTGAGTTGAAGCCGGTCCCCGAGGAGGTCCTTCGGGAGGTGCCGGACCTCGAT
>JAZKST010000128.1:0-2644 GCA_036625905.1 Haloarculaceae archaeon | reverse complement strand
CTCATGCGTGGAGTTCGTCCCGGTAGAGGCGGCCGAACGCCTGCCGGCGGAGGGTGCCGATCGCCGCTTCCTCCTCGTTCTGGAAGGTGGCGGCGACGGCTTCGTCGGCGAACGACGGGGCGTGCCACGCGACGTAGTCGACGTTCTCGCTTCCGGCGAGGTGGACCTCGCCGCCGTACCCCTCGCGCCACGCCCCGAACTCCTCGCGGGTCCCTACGGTAACCGCGAGGGTGTTGGCGAACAGCGCGTCCCGGGCCGTGAGGACGACGTCCTCGGTCGCCCGGTCGCGGTACTCCTCGCGGTCGAATCCCATCGCCCGGGCCACCTCGCGGACCACCACCTGTGCGGTCGGCCCGAGCGACTCGTAGCGTTCCCGGGCCGCCTCGACGGTCTCCGGGGCGAACGTCCCCTCCGTGTGCATATCCCGAGTAGTGGGGGCCGGCAGTTACGCGTTGTTATCAGTCCCGCTCGTCGGCAGTCGCGGGCTCGCCCTCGTCGTCCCCGCGTTGCTCGTCGGCGAGCATCTCCCTGGTCAGCTCCCGGGCCTCCTCGAGCACCTCCCGGGTCTCCTCGTCGAGTTCCTCCGGGTCGGCGCCCGGGCCGGCGAGGTGACTCGTCCGGCCGCCGTGGTCGTGGCCGTGTCGGTGATCGTGTGCGTGCCCGCGCTCGTCCTCCGTCCCGAACAGCGCCCCCGAGCGCTCCTCGGGCGGGTCGGTCCGGTCCACATCGTCCTCCAGAGCGCCGGCGGTGTCCTCGAAGACCTGTGGGAACTCCCCCTCCGGTGCGTGCTCGGCGACGCGGGGGGCGAGTTCGGCCTCGCCGGCCTCGGCCCACCCCGGGGCATGCTCGTCCAGCCACGCCTCGTGCTCTTCGTCCCCGAGGACGGCGGTGAACGCCATGTGGTTGGCGAGGTGGCGCGCGTCGGCCTGCGGGGTGGCACAGACCGGACACTCGTAGCCCATGCCCGCTACGAGGGGTTCGAGGGGTAAAACCGGACGGGTCCGGGGCCGCGTCGGAGTCGGGGATGGACGCCACGACTGCCGCGGGGAGAAACGTTTTGGGCCGGACAGGACTACCGGTGTCCGTGGAGTCCCCGTTCGAGACGCTCCGGGTCGACCCGGACGCGGACGCCGAGGAGATCGAACAGGCGTACCGCCGTCGGGTGCTGGAGGCCCACCCGGACCACGGCGGCTCCGCGGCCGAGTTCCGGGCCGTGCGGGCGGCCTACGAGGCGCTCAGGGACGGGAACGGGGCCCGGAGCCGCGAACTGGCGGCGGAACCCGGACGCGGGGGCGCTGCCGGAGGTGACGTCGACGGGACGACCGTGGGCGCCGACGAGGGGACCGTCGAAGACGAAACGGGGGCGGAGCCGACGGACCCCGACCCCGAGGTCGAGTACCTGAACTACGACGTCCTCGGGGACCACGGCTGGTCGCTCGACGACGACGACCTGTTCGAGAAGGCGGCCGAGGCGGGGCTCGACCCCGAGGACCACGGCCGGGTGTCGGTCGGGCCGCGGGAGTCGCTCCTCGAGGCCGCCGAGAAGCGGGGGTTCGCGTGGCCGTACGCCTGCCGCGGCGGGGCGTGTGCGAACTGCGCGGTCGCGGTCACCGAGGGCGACCTGTCGATGCCGGTCGATCACATCCTCCCCCCGGAGATGACCGACCGCGGCATCCGGCTCTCCTGTGTCGGCGCGCCGACGACCGAGGAGACCCGCATCGTCTTCAACGTCAAGCACCTGCCCTCCCTGGACGAACTCCGGCTGCCGCCGCGCCCGTTCGAGCAGGCGCGCGCGAACGACTGATGCACATCGCCGGAGGTTTCCAACCCTTAATACAACGGATCAAGGATGTGTTCGGCTCGATGTGACCGGATCAGAGGCCGTCTTCAGCAGTTGCCTCCTGCACGTGACTCGTTCGCAGTTCGGTAGACGTCCCGGGCGTTCCTAACGATACATCCGATTAGCAACGGTTGCTTTCGTCGGGGTTCCACGCACACGCATTGCCCGTCGTAAGGCTGTTTTCCTCGGTATGTGTGGAGAGACACGCGTAGTTACAGAAGTACTCGGGCGACCCACAGTCCTCATCACAGTCACGGACACAGATCGGGTCGTGGTCGAAGATACGCGACTCACAGTACGCGCACAGTTCGTCCGCGTCGGGTAAGACAGTTGTGGACATACTTGTGCTAGAGGGAAGGCCGAGGAAAACGTTTCGCAGGGATGCGGATGGATCCCCCGTCCGCATCGACCGATTCGATCGATCCGTCGGCAACCGATGGCTCGTGACCGACTCGCTCGCCGTATCTCGAACGCCGTATATATCAAATACTTGGATTATTTGCGCGACACCACGACCACTCCGAGAACCCCCATGAAAGGACGGGGAACGGACAACTCGGGAACGCCCGGGACGCGGGACCGTGACGCGACGTTTAAACGGGAAGACGAGCCTAGTTCCGGTAATGAGCGAGTCCGGCGAGGAGGAGCCACGGGCGTTCTGCCCGCGGTGTGGCGACCCGATGGACCCCCCGGCCGAGCTGCGCCCGGGCGAGCCGCGGGACCCCGACCGGGTGCTCTGTGACGCCTGCTACTTCGAGGGGTTCGAACTCGTCGACGCGCCCGAGCGGGTCGAGGTCCGGGTCT
>JAZKST010000058.1:0-16809 GCA_036625905.1 Haloarculaceae archaeon | reverse complement strand
TTAATTGGCGGCTGATTGTCGAGTGCCTGATGACTGCGAAAGTGATTGTAGTAGGCGGTGTAGGCAGTCAGCCAGCGCTCGGCGCTGGCCTGACTGCCGTTCCAGATCTCGTGAAACCGGCCGATTCGCATGGTGAACGTCTGGAAGAGTTTCTCAACGATATTTCGGTCAGAGTAGTTGAGGTCACCAGCTAGTCCAGTCCGAGAGAGAGCTGTCAAGTACCCCATGCCATCGACGAGAAACTCCGCGTCGGAGACGCGGTGTTTCTCTTTGAGTGTACGGAGAAACTCGGCTGCTGGATCAGTTCCTCGGTGTTTCGAAAGCTGGACGTGGAGCACAACCTTCGAATCAACGTCGATCGCTGCATACAACCAGACCTTCTCGCCACCTTCGAGTTCGACCTGTTTCTCATCAACAGCGACGCGGTCTGGGTCGGCTGTGAACGCCTCGTCGTGGTACTCTCCGTAGGCTTGGTACCAGTACCAGACCGCTTGCCTGGTTCGATCGACGCCGAACCAGGCAAGCAGATCACTACATTCCGACAGAGACGCCGACGCAGCATGAGCCGCGCACGCCAGCCTGACCAGCCAGGCTGGCGTGCGCTCATCTTCCAAAAACGCTACATCTGAAGAGTCCGTCGGATCGAGCGGGAGTTCTTCGAGCATGGACACTCGAACAAGAACTCCCACCTCCTTCACTCTGGATTTAACAGTGCCTCGGCAGGGCATCTCGCAGGGGTTCGGTAGGTCTACGCCCCGTGCCGTCACTTCCGCGCGATGACCGTTCCGCCGCTGGGCGGACATCTTTCCGCCGGCCTATCCACCAGCCGGAGTTACGGCTCCGTACTGACGTTCGTTCCGACGACGACCCCGTCGAGGTAGTCGCCCCCGTCCCGGAGGTAGGTCCCATCGTGGCCGCAGTCCGGCGCGAGCCGACAGACCCGGGTCTCCGGCGGCCAGACCAGCTCCACCCGGTCTCCGTCCGCCCGTACCGTCAGCGCCTGTCGGTAGCTGACGGTCGCGCCACCCTCCTGGACGAACGTCACCACGAGCGCGAGCCGCGTGGCCCCCTCGAACCTGACCGTGCCGTTCCCGTCGCCCCGCGGCTCGAACCCCTCGCCGGTCACTCCCGCCCGCCCGGGCTCGATCAGCCAGCCGACTGTGAGGTTCCCCGTCGGGTCGACGGTCACGTCGTAGGCCGCCACCATGGTCCCGGGTCCGTCGGGGTCGCCGGCGACCACCCGGACCGTCGACGGCGACCCGAGGACACCGACGGTGGTGTGTACCTCGTGGCTCGTCCCTTCGCGGACCCGGAGCTGCCTGACCGCTGCCCACACATCGCCACGCGGCTTGGGGGTCCAGGTCCCCCGGAAGGTGTATCGGTAGTAGGACCGGCCCGGGTAGGCGTCGAGAACGGCGAACGCCCGTTCCGGCGGGCCGGAGAGCGCGTACACGACCTCCCCGTCCAGTCCCCCGTCGTTCCACGTCGACTGGAACGGATGGCCGAGCCACGGGCCGTACGGCGTCGGGAAGAACACCAGCGCGTTCTCGAAGGCGCGTTCGTTCCCGAGCGGGCCGCCGCGCCACGCCCCGCCCGCCCGCGCCTGGAACGGTTCGTACGCGCTCTCGTATCGGTCGGCGTAGGCGGCGTTCCGCTCGACCGGGTCCTCGAGTACCCGGTGGGTCGCGACCCCGGAGACGGCGAGCCCCGAGACGAGAACGACCGCGAGCGCCACCCGGACGCCCGTCGCCGAGAGGTCGGACTCGAGGGCGGCCCGTCGGAGCAGCCGCCAGAGGTAGACCGCGCCGGCCGCCGCGAACGCCGAGGTCGGTAGCAGGAGATCGAAGTGGTAGAACGGCCCGAGCACCGAAATCAGACCGTCGGTCGGGTCCGAGAGCTCGCCGAGGACGTTAAGATTCCCCCAGAAGAGGACGTTCCCGGCGGCGACGCTGAGGGCGACGCCGGCGAACGTGACCCGGAGCGTCTCGTCGTATGCGTTGTAGACGCGGTCGTTCGCCCGCGCGGCCGCGCGGGACCCGAGGACCGACGCCCCCGGACCGACAGTGAGGACGAACCCCAGGACCGCCAGGAGGACTCCGAGCGGCGGGGCGAACGACCACCGGCGGACGAACGACTCGAGCACGAGCCGGTTCGCACGGAGCGCGAGTTCGGGGGTGTACTCCCGCGAGTAGCCGAGTATCTCGCGGGTGCCGAACCCGAGTCCGTCCCGGGGGGCGAACGCCTGGTAGGGGAACGTGAAGGGATCGCCCGTCACGAGCGCGTTGTAGTGGAGCGTCACCCCCACTCCGGCCGCACCGAGGACGGCGACGACGCCGTAGCGGAGCAGCCGCCCCCGGAGGACGTCCCGTTCCCGGCGGAACGCCGGCGCGAGCAGCCCGTAGCTCGCGTGGACGACGAACGGGAGCGCGAAGAGGACGGCCGTGTACGGCCGGGCGAAGAAGGCGAACCCGACGCTCGCCCCCGCGAGGCCCGCCCACCGAAGCCGCTCGGTCCGCACCGCTCGAACGTAGCCGTAGGCGAACAGCAGGTTCAGCAGCGTCGTCGTCGCGTAGGGGAGGAACGTGGCGGTATCGATGACGAACAGCGGGGTGGTCGCGACGATCCCGCTCGCGACGACCCCGGTCCGGCGGTCGAACGCCTCGGCGGTCAGCAGGCCGACGAGCCCGACGATACCGAACGCGACGACACCGAGCGCGAGGCGTGGCAGGCCGACCGCGACACCGAGCGCGAACGCCGCCGCCGGGACCGGCGAGTACTTCGGGTACAATCGATTACCGTCCTCGACGAAGAACCACCAGCGGAACGCGTCGGTGAGCTCGGTCGTGAACCACAGCTCGCCGTCGAGCAGGAGGTGTGCCTGCTGGAGGTAGACCCCCTCGTCGTGGTTGGACGAGCCGTACGGGAACAGCTCGACGGCGACGAGGAAGACGACTACGCCGGCGACGGCTGCCACGCCGAACGTCACCAGCGTCTCCCGGCTCGGTCGGTGGGTCATCGTTCGCTCGTCGTGGAGGGGGACCAAACCTCCTCTGGACGACTCGACGGCGGTAACGGCCTCATACGGTCGTGCGCAACCATCTCCAGTGGTCCTCGGGGGTGTCGGCGTTTCGAGACCGATGAGACGGGACCCGAACCTCCGAAGCGAAACGAATTAGGCACGACCGTATCACCACTGCCGGGCCTCGTCGGACTCACTTCATTCCCTGCCGCCGTCGGCCATCCGGCGGCGTCCCCGCGGGAACCACGCGAGGTCGTGGTCGGCGGCGAGGTCGACCGCGACGGGCTCGTCGAGCGGCACCTCGGTCGCGTGGTTGTGCATCGCACCGATGGTGTCGCCGCTTTCGAGTTCGACCCGGTAGAGCACCGTCGGGCCGAGGTAGCGACGGTTGACCACCCGGCCGTTCCCCGCGCCGTCGCCGCCGGTCGCCCGGGCCGCTACGTCGTCCGGCCTGACGAGGACGTCGATCTCCGAGCCGTCGTACTCCGGGGTGAGGCCGTGGATCCGGTCCGTCGGGACGGGCCCGAGCCCCGTCCGGACGACGTCGCCGTCGACGGTGCCCGCGACGAACGAGGCGTGCCCGAGGAACGAGGCCACGAACCGCGAACTGGGGTGCTGGAACACCCGTTCGGGGGCCCCGATCTGTTCGAGCTGTCCGTCGTACATCACCGCCACCCGGTCGGAGATGCTCATCGCCTCCTCCTGGTCGTGGGTCACGGAGACGGCGGTGACGCCGGCCTCCTTCAGTATCCGTCGGACCTCCTCGCGCATCTCGACCCGCAGGTCGACGTCGAGGTTGGAGAACGGCTCGTCGAGGAGGAGCAGCCGGGGCTCGGGCGCGAGCGACCGCGCGAGCGCGACGCGCTGCTGCTGGCCGCCCGAGAGCGTCTCGGGGTACTTCTCCCCGTGGTCGGTCAGTCCGACGAGCTCGAGCAGGTCCTCGACCCGGCGCTCGCGTTCGGTCTCCGGCCGGTCGGCCAGCCCGAACGCGACGTTCTCGCGGGCGGTGAGGTGAGGGAACAGCGCGAACTCCTGGAACACGACCCCGACGTCGCGCTCCTCCGGCGGCTGGAACGCGTCCCCCTCGCTCCCGGCGACGGGCTCGCTCTCGATGCGCACGGCACCCTCGGTGGGTCGCTCGAGTCCCGCGATCAGCCGGAGGGTCGTCGTCTTCCCACAGCCCGACGGACCGAGGAGCGTCAGCAGCTCGCCCTCGTGGACCGACAGCGAGAGGTCCTCGAGGACGGGCGTTTCGCCGTAGGTCTTGCCCACCCCGTCGAGTTCGAGGACGACGTCGCCCGCCGGCTCCGGTCCCGGTTCCGGTTGCCCTCGTTCGACGGCCTCGTCGTCCCGATCGGTCCGTAACAGGTCCTCACTCGACATCGTACCCCTCCACGTGGAGTATAACCAGCATCGACACCGCCGAGACGCCGAGCAGCACCAGCGCTGGGACCGCGGCGAGGCCGTAGTGTCCGGACTGCTGGGCGGTCCAGATGTACGTGACCAGCGTCTTGAACCCCGGCGGGCGCAGCAGCAGCGTCGCCGGCAGCTCCTTCATCGTCGTCAGGAAGACGAGCGCGGCCCCCCCGACCACGCCGGGGGCCACGAGTGGGAGAACGACGTCGCGGAACGCCCGGGTCGGCGTCCGGCCGAGGGTGCGGGCGGCCTCGGGGAGCGTCCTCGAGACGGAGAGAAACGACGCGCGCGTCGACCCGACCGCCTGGGGCAGGAACCGGACGACGTAGGCGAAGATCAGCAGCGGCAGGAGTACCAGCCCCTGCTTGTAGAGCGTTCCCCCGTACCGGGCGCCGAAGAACACCAGCGCCAGCCCCATCACGACCCCGGGGACTGCGTAGCCGACGTAGGTGCCCCGCTCGATGAGCCACGCGAGCGGCGCGTCCGACCGTGCGGAGAGGTACGCGACCGGGAGGGCACAGCCCGCCGCCAGGACCGCGGCGACGGCCGCCACCCCCACGGAGTTGAGGGCGTACGACGGCCTGAATGCGAGCGACTCCGTGCCGACCCCGCCGCGGACGAGCCAGATCCCGAGGATGGCGAGCGGGACGAGCAGGGCGAGCGCCGCGAGGAGGGTACAGCACAGCGTCGCCGGCCACCGCCACCGGCCGAGCCGGACCGTCGATCCCCGGTCGGTCCGGTCGGTCTCGACGCCCGACCCGCGGACGCGGGACTCGACGGCGAGGATGACGAACGTGACCGCCACCAGTTGCAGGGACAGCAGCGCGGCGAGGTCCCGGCCCCCGCCGAGCACGTCGTTGTACTCGACGAAGATGACGCGAGTGAACGCGTCGAACCGCATTATCGCGGGCGTCCCGAAGTCCGAGAGCGTGTAGAGGGCGGTGAGGAGCGCCCCGGCGGCGGCCGCGGGCTTGATCTGCGGGACCGTCACCCGCTTGAACGCCTCCCACCGCGTGTGACGGAGGGTCCGGGCGGCGTCGACCAGCCGGCCGTCCATCGACTTCAGCGAGGCCCGCGTCGTGATGTAGACGTACGGGTAGGTGTAGAGTGTCAGCACGAGCGTCGCGCCGAACAGCCCGTAGATGGAGGGGAGCTGCTCGATCCCCAGGGGGACGAGCAGGTCCCGTAGCTCCCCCCGCGGCCCGAACGCCGAGACGAACGCGAACGCGCCGATGTAGGAGGGGATGACCAGCGGCATCGCCAGCAGGACGGTGAACGCCCGCCGGCCGGGGAGGTCCGTCCGGACGGTGAGGTAGGCCATCGGTACCCCGAGAACGACGGACGCGCCGGTGACGAGCGCCACCAGGAGCGCGGAGTTCACGAACACCCGGACGGTCGTCGGCCGGGTGACGAGGTCGAGCCAGCCCGAGGCCTCGAGCGCGCTCGCGACGACCCAGACCAGCGGCGAGAGGACGACCGCGGCGACCGCTCCGGCCAGCAGCGTCAGTCCGAGGGGGAGCTCGCGCTCGCCGTCCCCGGTCAGCGCCGCCGACACGGAGCGGGTCGCCATCTACACAGAGAGTCCCACGTCCCGCATGAGCTCGATGGTCGGGCCGATGTCCGCGAGCTCCGAGAGGTCGATACCCTGCGGGGGGTTCAGTTCGTCGATGGTCGGCAGCGCGCCGACGGGCTCGACGCCCGGTATCAACGGGTACTCGAAGGTCGTCGTCGCGAAGTATTCCTGGGCCTCCGCCGAGAGCAGGTGCCGGACGAAGTTCGCGGCCATCCCCGCGTCGTCGGCCGTGTCGACGACGGCCGCGCCCGCGACGTTGAACACAGCGCCGGCGTCGCCCTCGGTGAACGCCGTCGCCAGCGGGGCGTCCGGCCGGCCGTCGAGCACCCGCTGGATGTAGTAGTGGTTGGTAAAGCCCGCCGCGATCTCCCCGTCGGCGATGGCCTGCGCGATGGCGAACTCGTCGGAGTAGCTCTGGATCCCCAGGTCGAGCATCCCCTGGAGCCACTCGCGGGTCGCCTCGGGCCCGTTCAGGATCCGCATCGCGGTGACGAACGCCTGCATGGAGCCGTAGGAGGGTGCCCATCCCATGCGGTCCTCGAACCGCGAGGCGTCGGGGAACGCGAAGACGTCGTCCGGGATGTCGGACTCGGAGAACGTGTCCGTGTTGTACGGGACCGTCCGGGCGCGTCCGGAGGTGCCGACCCACCGGCCGTCGGGGTCGCGGAACTCCTCGCGGGTGAGTTCGAGCACCTCGTCGGGCAGTTCCGCGGCCCGGTCGCGCTCGGCGAGCGCGCCGAGCGATCCCGCGTTCACCGAGTAGAAGACGTCCGCCGGGGAGTTATCCCCCTCCGTCAGGATCGTGTTGACGAGGTCGGTAGAGCCGCCGTACCGGACCCGGAGGTTCAGGTCGGGGTAGAGCTCCTCGATGTAGGAGACGAGCGAGCCGACCAGCGCCTCCCCGCGCCCGGAGTAGACGTCGACGGTGCCCGAGAGGTCGGGCATCTCGGACATCGGCGTGCCGCCGGGGGCGGGCCGACCCTCGCGCCCGGAGCCGACCTGTCCGACCGGCTCGCCGTCCCCGCCGTCCCCCCCGTCGGTCGACCCGTCGTCCTCGTCCGCCTCCGTGTCCGTCGGGACCCCGGTCCCCTCCTCGCCTCCGGTACAGCCGGCCAGCGCCGTGGCGCCGGCCGCTCCGGCCAGCGCGAGGAGCCGACGACGCGTCGGTCGCCGGGGAGTGCGTTGCATGTTCGATTTAGGGCACCCTAAACGACTTGAGGGTTGTGGTTCATCCGTCCCGCGTGGTTCGTCGGTCTCATGTGGTGTGTCGGTCACGGTCAGTCCTCCGCGACCGCGGGGATCCGGGGCGACTCCGAGGCCTCGAGCGCGTCCAGTGCGGCGAGGGCGTCGAGCCAGTCACGCATGTGCTCGCCGACGTGGTTGAGGAAGTCGCCGTTGCGCCACCCGGCGAACTCACCGTCGGCGAGCGCGTCGGCCATCGCGGCGTAGGCGTCACGGTAGGTGTTCGCACCCTCGCCGACGTCGTCGACGACCCGCCAGACGTGCTCGTTGAGTTCGAGCGCGGGGGCCTCGTTGGCGAGGTCGTCGAACGTCGGCCGTGGAGCCTTGTCGTGCCGGCAGAGCGGCGTTCCCGTGAGCACGCGGTCGCCGAGTAGGTCGGCCGCGCGTTTGAGGAACACGCCCGACCAGATGTCGTCGAACCGGCCGACCTCCCACTCGTTGTCGTCCATCGGGAGCTGGTAGAACGCGGGGACCACCTCGCGCCGGAAGGCGAGGTTCATCGAGCAGACGGTGAGGTAGTGCCCCGGGGCGGCCAGGAAGTCCTCGCCGAAGTCCTCGCGGGCGGTCCGGGTCCGGGCCTGTCCACGGAGGTCGCCGTCGCCGAGGATACGGACGGCGTCGAGGTCGGGGACGTTCGTCCAGAGGCCCTGGGAGGCGACGACCTCGCCACCGTCGAGGTCGACGGTCCGGGACTCGACGTCCTCGTCCATCGCGCCGTAGGGGTAACCCCGTGGGTAGAGCCCGTGTTCCTCGACGTTCTGGTAGAGGACGTTCACCCACTGCTCGGACGAGCGGACCTCGGTGACGGGGCCCTCGCGGGCGAGGTTCGCGTAGTGGCCGCCGAAGAAGTCCGTGTCGTGGGGACGGGTGTCGTCGTCGACGAAGAAGCCGTACTCGAAGTCGTTCGCCCAGAGGTAGAGCAGGCCGAAGGAGGTCTCGGCGTGGCTCGCCGCGGGGATGAGGTGGGAGTACCCCTCGATGCCGCGCTCCCCGTACCAGGCCTCGCGGTCGGGCCCGTCGAAGACCGCTCCCGCTACGCCCAGGTCGTTGAGCATCGCTCGCATCCCCTCGACGTCGCAGAACTCCTCGGTCACGAGACAGAAGAACAGCCGGTCGGCGTGACCGTGCTGCTCCGCGTTGGCGACGTACTCGCGTACGCACTCCGGCTCCCTGACCGTCGGCACGATGACACAGGTGTCGGGTTGCATCCGTTATCCCCCCTTGTTTAGGCAGGCCTAAAATATCTGTCGCTCCGGTCGTCGATCTCCGACGGACATATTAGGGCGTATTAACTCTCACAGCGGCCATTGAACGACGTTACAGCCGTCGAATGGATTCGGTGGCAAATGCTGCCATGACATGGGCATACGAAGGACTTCATTATAGGTTGTATAAGGACAACTATTATGTCCGTGAAACCGAGGCTAACAAACATGAACGCCCAGCCCGCAGGGCAGTCCCAGCAGACCCGCGAGCGTCCCCCGATGCTCGCGAACAAGACGTGCGTCGTGACGGGCGCATCGCGCGGCATCGGCCGCGCCATCGCCGAGGAGTTCGGGGCACACGGTGCCGACGTCGTCGTCAACTACCGCTCCTCGGAGGCCGAGGCCCACGAGGTCGCCGACATCGTCGAGGAGGTCGGCGGGGAGGCCGTCCCGGTGCAGGCGGACGTGTCGAACCTCGAGGACGTTCGAGCGATGGCCGAGACGACCCGCGAGGAGTTCGGGCCCGCGTCCGTGCTCGTGAACAACGCCGGACTCACCGTCGACAAGAAGTTCGAGAACATGACCCGCGAGGACTGGGACCGGGTGATGGAGGTGAACCTCGGCGGCGTGTTCAACTGCACGAAGACGTACTTCGACGACATCCGGAACGCCGAAGGGGGGCGACTCATCAACATCTCCAGCGTCGTCGGCCAGCAGGGGAACTACGGCCAGGCCAACTACGCGACGACCAAGGCCGGGCTGTTCGGGTTCACCCGGACCATCGCGCTCGAGCTCGCACACGAGGGCTCGACGGCCAACTGCGTCGCCCCCGGGTTCGTGGAGACGGACATGCTGGCGACGGTCCCCGAGCGGGTCAAGGAGAAGATCCTCGACCGCATCCCGCTGAACCGGTTCGCGACGACCGACGACGTCGCCGGTATCGTCCGCTTTCTCGCCGGCGAGGACTCGAGCTACATGACCGGGCAGATACTCGCGGTGAACGGCGGCATGGAGTGGTGAGATGAGCCGGGAGCCCGAGGCGGACCCGGCCGTCGACCGCGGGGTGGACCCAGCGGCGGACCCGACAGCCGACGTCGCCGACGACCTCGACCCGCTCGAGGAGCTGCGCCGACGGCGCCGGCAGGCCGAGGCCGGGGGCGGCCCCGAGCGGATCGAGAAGCAGCACTCGAAGGGGAAGCTCACCGCCCGGGAGCGCATCGACTACTTCCTCGATTCGGGGACGTTCCGCGAACTCGACCCGTTCGTCGAACACCAGTCGACGAACTTCGGCATGGAGGAGAAGCGCTTCCCGGGGGACGCCGTCGTCACGGGCTACGGCGACGTCGACGGTCGGAAGGTGTTCGTCTTCGCTCACGACTTCACCGTGCTCGGCGGGAGCGTCGGCGAGGCCGTCGCCGACAAGATCTGCAAGGCGATGGACCGCGCGGTCGACGCCGGCGTCCCCGTCGTCGGGCTGAACGACTCAGCGGGCGCGCGCATCCAGGAGGGGGTGGACTCGCTGGTCGGGTTCGCGCGCATCTTCAAGCGGAACACCGACGCCTCCGGGCTCGTCCCGCAGATCTCGGCCATTTTGGGACCCTGTGCCGGCGGGGCGACCTACTCGCCCGCGCTCACCGACTTCACGTTCATGGTGAAGGACACCTCCCACGCGTTCATCACCGGGCCCGATGTGATAGAAACGGTCACCGGCGAGCGGGTGTCGATGGAGGCGCTCGGCGGCGCCCGGACCCACGCCGGCACCTCCGGGGTCGCCCACGTCGCCTGCGAGAGCGAGGAGGACGCCCTCGACCGGGTTCGCCGGCTGCTGTCGTACCTCCCGCAGAACAACGTCGAGGACCCGCCGCGGGTCCGGTCCCGGGACGACCCGGACCGCGGCGCCGACGTGGGGGACATCGTCCCCGACGCGCCGAAGAAGCCGTACGACGTCGTCGAGGTCATCGAGGAGGTCTGCGACGAGGACTCGTTCTTCGAGGTCCACGACTCCTTCGCCCGGAACGTCGTCGTCGGGTTCGCCCGGCTCGACGGCCGACCCGTCGGGCTCGTCGCGAACCAGCCCCGGGCGTCGGCGGGCACGCTCGACATCGAGTCCTCGCAGAAGGCCGCCCGGTTCGTCCGGTTCTGTGACGCGTTCAACCTCCCCGTCGTCACCCTGGTGGACGTCCCCGGGTTCATGCCCGGGACCGACCAGGAGCACAACGGCATCATCCGCCACGGCGCGAAGCTCATCTACGCCTACGCCGAGGTCACCGTCCCGCTGCTCACCGTGATCACCCGGAAGGCCTACGGCGGGGCGTACATCGTGATGGGCTCGAAGGAACTCGGCGCCGACGTCAACTACGCCTGGCCCGGCGCGGAGATGGCCGTGCTCGGCCCCCGCGGAGCGGTGAACATCCTCTACCGCCGGGAGCTGACCGAGGCCGAGAACACCGAGGTCCGGCGCGAACAGCTCATGGACGAGTACCGCGAGGAGTTCGCCAACCCGTACAAGCCCGCCGAGCGGGGCTACGTCGACGACGTCATCGAGCCCGAATCCACCCGACGGCGGCTGATCGACGACCTCGACCTGCTCGACCGAAAGCGCGAGGAGTCCCCGCCGAAGGACCACGGCAACATCCCACTGTGACTGTGCCGGAGCTCGAAGGCGGGACGCGGGAGCGAGAGGCACCGAGCGGGTCGAACGGAACCGGTCGAGCGGGCTCCGAGAGCGGACGGGCCGGGTCCGGAAGGCCCCTCGAGGTCGCGGGCGCGGACGTCTCCGTCTCGGGCGACCCGACCGACCCGGAGGCGGCGGCGCTGGCGGCCGTCCTCGCCGAGCACCTCCGCGCGGAGGCGCAGGCGGCAGGCGAGGCGGAGGCACCCCGCTACGCGGTCGACCCCTGGTGTCTCGCCGGCCGGCTCGGGCTGCGCTCGCCCTGCGACGTTCCCGCTACGTGCCGGTCGGGCCGGGAGTGGAAGATGGCGGGGCGGGTCGCCAACAGGTAGTTCCGCCGGCTCCCCCGGGTGGGCGTCCCCCCTCGCGTCCCCTCCCTCGTCCACGGGCACGACGCCTGCCGGTCCGCGACGGACCTCCCAAACAGTTACGGCCCGAAGGGCTGTGGTCATCGACGAACCATGAGTGACGTTGCCGTCATCGGCGCCTCGATGACACAGTTCGGCAGGCGCGAGGGGGAGTGGGTGCTCGACCTGCTCGCGGAGGCGGGCGAGGCGTGTCTCGACGACGCCGGCGCCGCGCCGGGCGACGTCGAGCACCTCTACGTCTCGAACATGGCGAGCGGCGAGTTCGAGGGGATGACCGGCGTGATGAACGCCCTCGCGCACGACCTGAGCGTCCTCCCGGCGTACACCCAGCGGGTCGACCAGACCTCCTCGTCGGGTGGCGCGGGCATCTACGCCGCGTGGCAGTCGGTCGCCTCGGGGGCGAGCGACATGACCCTCCTGGTGGGCGGCGAGAAGATGACCCACCGGTCGACGCCCGAGACGACGGACATCATCGCCTCCATCACCCACCCCGTCGAGTACAAACACGGGCTCACGCTCCCATCGTTCGCGGGGCTCACCGCCCGGCACTACCTGGAGCGGTTCGACGCGCCCCGCGAGTCGCTCGCCCACGTCGCGGTGAAGAACCACGAGAACGGCACCCGGAACCCACACGCACAGTTCCGGAAGGAGATCAGCCTGGAGACTGCCCTCGAATCGCCGATGGTCGCCGACCCCCTGCGGCTGTACGACTTCTGTCCCATCACCGATGGGTCGGCGGCGCTGCTGTTCTGTCCGGAGGACGTCGCCCGCGAGTACACCGACGAGTACGCCACGATAGCGGGGGTCGCGGGCGCGACGGATACCTGGGTCGTCCACGAGCGGGCCGACCCCACGACGATGGGCGGCGTCGTCGAGTCCGGACGGGGGGCCTACGAGATGTCCGGGTACGGCCCCGAGGACGTCGACGTGGCCGAACTCCACGACATGTTCACCATCCTCGAGTTCCTCCAGATAGAGGGGCTGGAGTTCGCCGAGAAGGGCACCGCCTGGGAGATGGCGATGGACGGCGAGACGGCGATGGACGGATCGCTCCCGGTGAACACCTCGGGTGGGCTGAAGTCGAAGGGACACCCGCTCGGCGCGTCGGGGGTCGCACAGGGCTACGAGATATACCAGCAACTGGTCGGTGGCGCGGGCGACCGGCAGGTAGAGGCCGACGTCGGCCTCGCCTGCAACGTCGGCGGGTTCGGCAACTGCGTCATCACCACCATCATGGAGGCCGCACGATGACGATCGAAGCATACCGCTACGCGGACGGGAGCATCACCTATCCGGGTCACCCCATCGGCCCGGACGGGAGCGAACCCGTCGGGACCGTCGACCTGAGCGAGTACGCCGCGGAGGTGATCACCTGGACGACCTCCCACTCGACACCACCGGGTGTCCGGTCGCCAAACACCGTCGCCGTCGTCGAGTTCGACGTCGACGGCACGCCGGTTCGGGCCATCGGTGGGATGACGACGGACGACGTCGAGACCGGAGACACCGTCCGGCCGGTGTACGTCGAGGAGCTCCGGGAGCCGGGCGCCGGTATCCGCGAACCCGACAGCCAGGACTGGGACGGCTATCGGTTCGAGCCGGTGGAGTAGCCGGCCGTCCGTATCACAGGGACCCCCGTCGCGGGCCGGAGGATTCGACCCGTCACCGGGCTCGCGTGGGCCCGGGGGGAGAACGTACGAGTACCCACGATGATCCCTACGAGAGGGACTACGACGGCCCGCCCGGGCCGTCCGGGCCGGTGTCCGGCCTTCGATCGACCGACCGGGTTTAACACCCCGCACCCGAACACCCGGGCATGACCGAGACACGCGAGACGCTCCTCATGACGCCCGGACCCACCGCGCTCCCGCCCGAGGTCCGGGAAGCCCTGAGCCGCCCGCTCGTAAACCCGGACGTCGAGCCCGGGTTCACCGTCGACTACCGTCGAATACTCGACAAACTGTCGACCGTCTACGGCACCGACGAGGAGATGATCGTCCTCGGTGGCGAGGGCATCCTCGGGCTGGAAGCGAGCGTCGCCTCGCTCGTCGCGCCCGGCGAGGCGGTCCTCTGTCTGGCGAACGGCCTCTACGGCGAGGGGTTCGCCGACCTCGTCGAGACCCACGGCGGCGAGGCGGTCGTCTGCTCGGTCGAGGAGGGTGCCCCCTTCGACCCCGACGAGGTCGCCTCGCTCGTCGACGAGCACGACCCGGTCGCGGCGACGATGGTCCACTGTGAGACGCCCCTCGGCCTGCTGAACGACCTCGACGGCGTGCTCGGGGTGCTCGAGGGAGCCGGCGTGCTCACCGTCGTCGACGCCGTCTCCTCGCTCGGCGGGACGCCGGTGCCGACCGACCGGATCGACGTCACTCTCGGCGCCTCCCAGAAGTGCTTCAGTTCGCCGCCCGGCCTCTCGACGCTCTCCGTGAGCGAGCGTGCCTGGGAGAAGGTCGAGTCGACCCCACAGGACACCTTCTACGCCAGCCTCGAACCGTGGCGGGACGTGGATCTCGAGGGCGAGGAGGCCGTTCTCCTGCCGTACACGCACCTGTCCTCGAACCTCTACGCGCTGGAGGCCTCGCTCGACCTGCTGCTGGCGGAGGGCCTCGAGGACGTCTACGAGCGCCACGCGGCGGCCGCGGCGCTGTGTCGCGAGCGCGGTCGGGAGATCGGTCTCGAACCGTTCCCGCCCACCGAGGACCGCCGTTCACCGACCGTCACCGCGTTCGAGGTCGAGGGCGAGGCGGGGGAGATATGCGAGGCGGTCCGCGAGCGCCACGGTGTCGTCCTCTCGACGGGGCTCGCCGACCACGCCGACGATATCGTGCGCGTAGGACACATGGGCTACGGCGCGGACCGAGGGCGCGTCGAGGTGGCGATGGACGCGCTCGCGGACGTGCTGGGCTGATACGGACGGATCGACCGACCGGGGGATGCGGCCGGACCGCGGCAGCGGTCGGCATCCCGTCTCTCCCGCGGAACGGGGTAGGTACGGTCTCGATGGTCGTGGCCTACTCCTCCGGGACGGCGCCCGCCTCGCGGAGTCGGGCGATCGATGCGTCGTCGTGGCCGAGCGACCGGAGGACGGCCTCCGTGTGCTCGCCGAGCTCGGGGGGCAGCGAGCGGATCGCCGTCGAGTGATCCGGGAAGTGGACCGGATGACCGGGGAGGAGGACCTCGCCTGCGTCGGGGTCGTCGAACGTCGGAACGAGTCCCCGCGCCTCGGCCTGCTCGTGGCCGACGACGTCTGCGACGTCGTTGAGCGGGCCGACCGGGAACCCCGCGTCCTCGAGCGCGTCCTGCCAGTACTCGGTCGATTCGGCCGCGAGTTCCGTCTGGATGGCCGCGACGACCTCCGTCTCGTTCTCGACCCGCTCGGCGTTCGTCCCGTACTCCCGGACCGACTCGCAGCCGACGACGTCGACGAACTCGTCCCAGCGGTCGTCGGCGGGGACGGCCGTCACGAGGTAGCCGTCGTCCGTCTCGAACAGCTGGTAGGGGACCATCGACTGGTGGGTGGTACCCTGCGGACCCGGCACCTCCCCGTTCATCGAGTAGAAGGTGAGGTACTCGTTCATCATCGAGACGACTGCGTCGAACAGCCCCACATCGAGCTTCCCGCCACCGTGCCCCCCCGCGACCTCCTGGAGCCGTGCCAGGATCCCGATCGTCGCGAACATCCCCGCCGTGAGATCGCCGATGGCCTGCCCGACCTTCACCGGGTCGCCGCCCTCGGGTCCGGTGACGCTCATGATCCCCCCCTCGGCCTGGAGGACGAGATCCATCCCCTTCTTTTCGCGGAGCGGGCCGGTCTCGCCGTACCCCTTGACGCTGGCGTAGACGAGGTCCGGGTTCGCGGTGCTCAGATCGTCGTAGCCCAGTCCGAGCCGGTCGGCGACGCCGTAGCCCATGTTCTCGACGAACACGTCGGCCTTCCCGACGAGTTCGCGGGCGACCTCCCGTCCGGCCTCGGACTTGAGATCCAGTTCGACGGACTGCTTGTTCCGGTTGTTGGCCATGAAGTAGCCCGAGCGGTTCTCCGGCCCCGGGCCCTGGACGCGGGTCGGGTCGCCGACGCCCGGGCGCTCGATCTTGACGACCTCCGCGCCGAGGTCCGCGAGCAGGGCTCCGCAGAACGGTCCGGCGCGGTGGACAGTCAGCTCGACCACGTTCAGCCCCACGAGCGGTCCCCGGCCCCCGGCCTCGACCCCCGTCTGGTCGTCGTTCACGACCGGTCCTCCAGGAACGCGTCGACCAGCTCGCGGCGCTCGTCCGTGGCGAACTGCTCCCACCAGATCTCGGCCTCGATCTCGCGTGCCTCGTCGAGGCTCCCGCTGTCGACCGCGGCGTTGATCGCCCGCTTGGAGTTCTTCACGGCGCGCTTCCCGGTCGACGTGATGGCGGAGACGACCCCTGCGACCGTCTCGTCGAGCTCGTCGGGCTCGACGAGGTCGTTGACGAGTCCGATGCGGTGGGCTTCCTCGGCGTCGACGGTCCCCGCCGTGTAGACGAGCTCCTTGGCCTTCGCCTCGCCGACGAGCTCGGCCGCACGGTATGTCGATCCTCCCGTGGGGATCTGTCCGATGTCGGTGACCGGGACGCCGAACTTCGCCGTCGTGTCGGCGATCCGTAAATCACAGAACATCGCAAAGATGAGGCCGCCGCCCATGCAGTAGCCGTCGATCTTCGCGATAACCGGCGCGTGACAGTCGTAGGCGATGCGGTAGATACCGTAGAAGAGGTCCTGGCGGTCCTTCTGCATCGGGTCGTGGTCCTCTGCCGGGCCGGCGTACTGCTCGATGTCCGCGCCCGCCGAGAAGGCGTCCTCGCCGGCGCCCTCGACGACCACGACCTCGACGTCGCGGTCGAGTTCGATCTCGCCGAACGCCCGCTGGAGATCCAGGAACGTGGCGTCGTTCAGCGCGTTGTACTTCTCGGGTCGGTCGAGGGTGATCGTCGCCACGCCGTCCCCGACGTCGACGGCGATGTGTTCGTATGCCGAATAGGGCATGATACCGCAACCCGGAGAGGGTTAAAGAAGCTTGTCCGTCCCGGCACCCCGAATCCGGCCCCGACTCGACCCGCCCGTCGTGTGGAACCGTCCCCTTCTGCCCACCCGGACCGACGGGGATCCGCGATCCGGGGGAGTAGTCCCCCCGACTGCCGGAACGTCGACACGCCGTACCGTGTCGATTCACCCCACGGCAGGGGCGAAGCGCAATCGTTAAACGGGAATCGCGGCTACCCGGTAGTACACGCTCCGATAGTGTAGTCCGGCCAATCATATTGCCCTCTCGAGGCAATGACCGGGGTTC
>JAZKST010000057.1:0-16946 GCA_036625905.1 Haloarculaceae archaeon | reverse complement strand
CCGTAACCGCCTGTGTCGTTGAAGAAATCAACCTTACCGTTTGCCATTGCAAACAAACGTATGGTCGAGTAACGGATAACCCTTCCGAGGGTCGCGGTACCACGACCCTTTACCATCCTCCGTAGCGGTCGATTCACCGCAGGTTAGGTCGAGAGAACGATAGCGAGTTGCTGAATACACCCTCCTATGCGTGCTCTGAGGCACGAGTTCCCGCGTCTTGTTACGGTGTCGGACCATTCTCTAGTATCGTGCTTGTTGCACCGGGTGTATTGTGGTCTCAGCCAGCCCCTGCAGCCTCGTTCACGCCTCAGGGGCTTAGGTGCGGGATGTTCATGGATTCTCTATATCTCGCACGCCGATTTCAGCGAGTCAGAATCCCGTTACGCTGGAAAGTATGATGACTTCCGCTAATCCCTATAGCGACGGTCGTCGACTCCGTCCGGGTGATATAGTAGCGTTTGGACGTCTTTACTCACGGACGGGAGGAACGTTCCCGTCCGGAGTGTGTCATCGGTTCCAAACGCTACTATAGCTGGTGAGTCGTCACGTCGTCCGTATCAGGGCACGTGCCAGATCCCCCGGCTACGGTCGAGGACGCTCCCGACGGCGACCGCGCCGGTCGCGAGCGCGCCCGCGACGAGCACGCCCCACGCCCGGAGCGCCACGGTACCCGAGGAGGCGTCCTCGCCGCCGAGGAGGTCCTGCCCCGCGGTCGCGGGCTCCTCGACGGAGAGCTCGCGGGCCACCTGATGCGCCGAGTACCAGAGCGGGAAGTAGAGCCCGACGGCCACGACCACGGGGACGACCGAGAAGTAGGCGACCAGCAGGAGCGTCTCGGCGGCGTCGGCGAGCCAGGCCCCGTCGCCGGGCCGGCGGGCGAACCCCAGCCCCAGGTGGGCGAGGACGGTCGCCCCATAGAGCCCGCCGATCAGCGGCCGGGTCACGTCGAAGTAGGCCACGACCGGCCCGAGCCCGCCCGGCTCGACCACCCCGACCATCAGCGAACTGAACGCGTGGAACGTGTTCGGCCAGACCACGATGGGGACGGCCATCACCGCGCCGCCGCGGGCGGCGACCGCCAGCAGCTCCTGGACCCGGCTCCGCAGGTGGCCGGTCCCCGTCGTCGCCCGGAGGACGTGCAGGTCGCCCCCGCCGCCCTTGGCGACCGCGACGAGCACCGCCAGCGCCAGCCCCGCCACCGGGGCGGCGAGGAACAGCCCCACGAACGCCCCGGCGAGCGCGAGGTAGCCGGCGACGTACGTCCAGCGGAACTCCCGCGCGCGCCGCCGCAGTTGGCGAAGTGCTCGTAGCCGCCGTGGGGGAGGTTGAGCGCGACCATCCCGACCAGGTAGACGGCCGCCTGCGTCTCCATCGGCACGCCGACCCCGGCGAGGCGGAGCCCGCCGAACAGGGCGACGAGCCCGAGTAGCGCCGCCCGCGAGAGGCCGAGCGCCGTCGACTCGAACCCGAACCCGGACACCCGACTGCGCGTAACGCTCATCGTCCGAATCTACGGGGGCCATCCAGTTGGGGTGCCGCCCCCACTGCTCGGGCGATTTAACTATCCTCCTCCCTCTACGGGCTCGCCCCTCGGTCGGCGTGGGCTCTTCCGGAGGCAAAACGGGTATTCGTGCTCCCGTCCTCGTTCTGTGTGATGACCCCCGGCGTTCGCGCGGAACTGGCGGTCCGCGGGCCGACGAACTGCCCGGTCGCGTCGCTCTCGGCCGAGAGCGACGTGCCGGTGAACGACGTCACGTGGACCGGCGCCGGCGACGGGGGGCTCACCGAGGAGTTCCGGGTCGACGCCGAGCTCGCTACGAGCTACCCGGGGTCCGTGGTCGACGCCGAGCCCGTGCTCGAGGTAGGCGACGAGCGGGTCTACCAGTTCACCCGCGGCCCCGACCGGACGTGCGCCTGCGAGGCCGTCGAATCGCTGGGCTACCCCATCGCCGACGCCCGCGTCGAGGAGGGCGTCCTCGTGCTGACGCTCCACCTCGACGGCGTCGAGAAGCTCCGCGAGGTGGTGCGGGAACTGGACGACACCGCCGGGGGGTGGAGGTCCGCTACCTGGTGCAGTCGACCGCCGGCGAGGGCGGGACCGACGCCGACCCGACCCTCGTCGACCGCGGGCGACTGACCGACCGCCAGCGCGAGGTGCTCCGGACGGCCTACCGGATGGGCTACTTCGAGTACCCCCGCTCGGCGAACGCGACGGAGGTTGCCGAGA
This sequence comes from Haloarculaceae archaeon, assembly GCA_036625905.1. GTDB lineage: Archaea > Halobacteriota > Halobacteria > Halobacteriales > Haloarculaceae > Salinirubellus. The sequence continues at coordinate 14,719 of JAZKST010000057.1, read as the reverse complement.
CGCTCGGCATCGGTCTCTCCACGCTCGCCGAACACCTCGCGGCCGCCCAGGCGAAGCTCCTCGACGAACTCCTCACGTCCTGACCGGTCCCGCGTCTCCCGGTCGTAGCGGGCTCGCACCCCGGCTCGGTAGCGGGCTCGTACCCCCGCTCAGTAGCGGACCCCTCGCCCCGACTCGTAGGCCACCTCGCCCCCGACGACCGTGTACTCCACGTCGAGTTCGGTGAGTTCGGCGGTCGGGACCGCCCGGGGATCCGCCGAGAGAACGGTGACGTCCCCGAGCTTCCCCGGTGTGAGTGTCCCCTTCTCGTCCTCGGCGAACTCGAGGTACGCCGCGTCCGGACCGTAGAGCCGGAGTGCGTCCTCGACGCCGACTCGCTGGTCGGGGCCGACCACCTCGCCGGTGACGGTCTCGCGGGTGACGGCCGTCCGGAGCGCGAGCCGAGGGTCGCCCGTTGTGACCGGCCAGTCGCCGTTCGCCGCCGTCGGGATGCCGTGCTCGAACAGCGAACCCAGCGCGTACGTCCAGTCCATCCGGTCTTCGCCCCAGTAGACCCAGTTGCGCGAGACGTCCGCGCCGAGGAAGTTGATCGACGAGGAGACACAGACCCCCAGCTCCGCGATGCGTTCGAGCTGTTCGGGCTTCGTGAGCCCGGCGTGCTCGATACGGAACCGGTGGTCCTCGTCGGAGTCGACCGCCGCCTCGAAGGCGTCGAGGACGTGGTCGATGCCGCGGTCGCCCTGACCGTGGACGCAGACCCGGAGCCCCGCCTCGTGGGCGCGCTCGACCCGGTCGGCGAAGTACTCCGGCGAGATGTGCAACAGCCCGTCGTACCGCGGGGAGTCCTCGGGGACCGACTCGCCCTCGTAGGGCTCGTACATCGCCGCGGTCCGGCCGGTGAACGCCCCGTCCATGAAGTACTTCACGCCCACCACGTAGAGCCGGTCGCCGCCGAACCCGGTCCCGATACCCGCGGCGGCGAGCGCCTCCAGCACGTCCTCGCCCTCCGGGCCGAGCGAGCCGTCCTCGTCGGCGTCACCCGCGATCATCGTCCCGAGCCTGATGGGGAGCTCCCCCTCTCTCGCGAGCTCCTGGTAGATGCGCAGGTCCTCGGGGGTCGTCAGCGCGTCGTGAGCCGTGGTGACGCCCCACTCGAGCAACTGGTCGACGGCCCGACCGACTGCCTCGCGGCGCTCCGCCCGCGTCTCGTCGGGCGTCGCCTCCAGGAGGGGGAGTTCGGCCGCCTCGCTGACCAGCCCGGAGGGGCGGCCGCCGGCGTCGCGCTCGATGACCGCCGGCGGCTCGGGGTCCGGCGTGTCGCGGTCGATGCCCACGAGTTCCAGTGCGGCGGAGTTGTAGATGCTCCCCGTGTGCCCGCCGACGCTGTTTATCTGGACCGGGTTGTCGGGCGCGGCCTCGTCGATGTCCCACCGCTCGACGTGGCGACCCTCCGCCTCCCAGACGAGCCCGAGGTTGTAGCCGCTGCAGATGATCCACTCGCCGTCGGCCGTCTCGGCGGCGCGCTCGGCGATCCGCTCCTGTACGTCCTCGACGGACTCGTTGGGCGGCGACCGGCAGTTCACGTGGGTCATCCGCCGACCCGCCATCGGGACGTGGAGGTGGGTGTCGATGAACCCCGGGAGCGCAGTCCGGCCGTCGAGATCGACGATCTCGGTGTCCCCGGTGACCTGCTCTATGGCCTCGTCGGTCGTCCCGACAGCCGCGATGCGACCGCCGCGGATGGCGATGGCCTCGCCGTCGGGCACGTCCGGATCGAGGGTCAGAACGTTACCGTCGACGAGCGCCAGGTCGCCGCTATCGGGCATCGAGGGCCTCCCGGGGCCCGGTCGGGCCCGGTTCCGTCGTCTCGTTGCGTGGTATCATGAACCGGCCGCCCCTGGGTAGCACTGCTGGTTAAGCGTTGGGTCGACAGAGGAGTTCGGGGAGTGCGATGGAATCGGTCCCGCGCCGTCCGTCTCGAACTCCCCGGTAGCGTGGGACCGGAAGCCGTGCGGAGACGTGCTCGTACCGAGCGTCGTGGAGGAACGCTCAGAGACAGCTCTCCCCGACGTAGGTCAGACCGTGTAACTCCTCGAGTGGGTAGTGCTGGGAGGCGGCGTGGACGATATCCGCCACCCTTTCGACGGAGAGGGTGGCGTCCCCGACGTACAGTACCGCACGGTAGTCGTCTTCGTCCACCTCGAGGACGAAATCGTCGTCGTACGTCACGATCACCCGTTCTCGTCCGAGGAGTACTGGGCGATCGAGTCGTCGTCCGTCCCCTTCCCGAGCCCGGGCACGAAATCGACGTGCTCGACGTCGTGACCGTAATTTTCGAGCCGATGTAACACCTCGTACTCCACGTTCTCGTCGAGAAGGAGCCGGTAGGTCATCCCTCAGTCGTCAGGAGATTCACCGAACGACCGGCGTTTCGCCTCGGCGACGGCGCGCTCGTGGCGTTCCCCGACGCGACGCATCTCCTCCGGATTGTTGTGGTAGTAGGCGAGTGTCTCGTAGACGTCCGCGATGTCGAGGTTGTACCGTTCCGCCACTCGTTCGGGAGTCACTCCGCGCTGCTCGACGCGCGTACGCACGTCTCGAACGGTGATCCGACTCCCCTCGATGTGGGGTTCCTCGTGTATCTCCGAGTCCTCGGCGGGGACGATCCGGTACTGCTGGGTCGCCATCCGGCGAGGATAATCGCCGGACGGGTTTAAATTATCTGTCAGTCGGAGACCGGTTCGGTCCACTCCGTTCGAGGTGCGGTCGGTGAACGGCCATCCGCCACCTATGCGCTGAAGTACGTCTCGTGGAGCGCCTCGCCCCGCTCGAAACGGGCGGCGCCTAACGGGGAGACGTCCACGGTCCGGGCCTCGCCGTCCAGCACCAGTTCCGAGACGACCTGTCCGGTCGCGGGCGACTGCATGAACCCGTGTCCCGAGAAGCCGGTCGCAACGACGACCCCGGGACGGGACTCCTCGATGATGGGGTGGTGGTCGGGGGTGACGGCGTAGAGCCCGGCCCACCCCCGGACGATCTCCGAGTCCGGGCCGAAGTAGTCCGCGACGCCCGAGGCCCGTTCGAGCACTTCGACCGTCCAGTCGAGGTCCGTCGAGGTGCGGTAGCGGTCGGGGTCCTGTTCGGGGTCCTGCTCGTCGAAGTGCCCCCCGAGGAGTGCCTTGCCGTCCCGCTCCGGACGGAAGTAACAGCCGGCGTCGAGGTCCGTCACCAGGGGGGTCGACTCCGGGACCCGTAGTTCGGGATCGACGACCATCGCCTGCCGCCGCCGGGGCGAGACCGGCAGGTCGACGCCGGCCATCCGGGCGACCCTCGGCGACCACGCCCCCGCCGCGACGACGACGTACCCGGGGGCATAGCGGCCGTCGGTCGTCTCGACGGTCACGTGCCCCCCCTCGACGTCGAGGTCGGTCACCTCCACGCCGGTCCTGATCTCCGCGCCTGCCTCCGCCGCTGCCTGCGAGAACCCCTGCAGCCCGAGGTGCGGGTCGGCGAACCCGTCAGTCGGGCAGTAGGCGGTGCCGACGTACGCCTCGGTCCGGAGCCCGGGGACGCGTTCCGTGGCCGCCTCGGGTGCCAGGAACTCGCTCGGCACGCCGCGGTCGTTCTGGAACGGGACCGTCTCGCGGAGCCGGTCGGCCGTCGATTCGGTGCGGGCGACGTACATGTATCCCGGCCGGCGGTACTCGAGGTCCGTGTCGAAATCCTCCTCGAAGCGCTCCCAGACATCGATGCTCCGCTTCGAGAGTTCGATGCTCACGGTCGTCGAGAACTGCGCGCGGATGCCGCCGGCGGCCCGGTCCGTGCTCCCCGACCCGAGTGAGGCTTTCTCCAGGAGCGTCACGTCGGCGCCCCGCTCGGCCAGGTAGTACGCGCTCGCCACCCCGACGATGCCACCGCCGACGACCACCACGTCCATGTCGCGTCCGACGGGGTCGTTCGGGGTAAATCCTCCCTCGCCGGGGCGTCGGCCGACCGGTCCGACAGTGGGGCAAAGTGGCCCGCCCGACAGTAGACTTAACACGGCGACCGGGGCGGTACCCGTATGGAGGTCACCGAGCTCTCGGTCTACAGCGTCGACCTGCCGATAGCGGAGGGGAGCTACGACTGGTCGGGGGAGAACTCCTACGAGGCGTTCGAGGCGACCGTCGTCCGCCTGCGGACCGACGAGGGGGTGACGGGCTGGGGCGAGACGGCGACGCTCGGGTCGTCGTACCTCCCCGCGTTCCCGCGGGGCGCCCGCGCCGGCATCGAGGAGCTCGCCGGGACGGTGCTCGGTTCGGACCCGACCCAGCCCGCGGTGCTCGCCGACCGGATGGACCGGCGGCTCGGCGGCCACCCGTACGCGAAGTCCGGTATCGATATGGCCTGCTGGGACGTCACGGGGAAGGTCGCGGGCGAGCCCGTCGTCGACCTGCTCGGGGGACGGTTCGGCGAGGGCGCCCCGCTCTACCGGGCCATCTCGCAGGGGACGCCCGCCGAGATGGCCGAGCGGGTCGAACGCTACCGCGACGAGGGGTATCGGAACTTCCAGCTGAAGGTCGGCGAGGACCCGGTGGTCGACGCCGAGCGCATCCGTGCCGCGCGGGCCGAACTGGAGCCAGAACACCTGCTCGACGCCGACTGCAACACCGGGCTGAACCAGCACGAGGCCGTCCGGCTCGTCCGAGCAGTGAGGGAGGTCGACGTCTACATCGAACAGCCCTGTGCCACCTACGAGGAGTGCCGGGCCGTCCGGCGGCAGAGCGATCACCCGTTTGTCCTCGACGAGATCATGGACGGCGTCGGGCCGATCGTCCGCGGGTACGGGGAGAACGCGATGGACGCGATCAACCTGAAGATCGCGAAGGTCGGCGGGCTCACCCGTGCACGGACGATACGGGACCTCTGTGCCGAACTCGGGCTGTCGATGATAATCGAGGACTCGTGGGGGAGCGAGATCGCTACGAGCGCCATCGCCCACCTCGCACACAGCACCCGGCCCGACGCGGTGCTGGCGACCACCGACTTCCACGACTACAACGCGGTGACGACCGCCGACGGCGCGCCGGAGGCTTCGGATGGAACGATGGCCGCACCGACCGGCAACGGCCTCGGTATCGAGCCGCGGGAGGACGTCCTCGGTGACCCCGTGGCGACGTACGCCCGAGAGGGATCGCCGTAGTCGTTCGTGGGTCCTCGGACGACCGGCGCTGAATGGGGATTCGACCTCGAACGGCTCCGGGTCGCCGGACTCGCCTCTTCCGGTCTACCGGTGCCGCTCGATTCCCCTCCCGACACCACCATCGGTGACGTGACAAAGTACTTGACCGGCCGTCGGATACGACCGACACGATGGGACTGCTGCCCTCCAAGCCGGACCTCTCTTCCGACGCCGACGCGGGCCCCAGGGTCGTCGGCGTCGACAGCGAGGACGCCGACGACCTCATGTCGGCGCTCACCTCCCGGACCGCCCGTCGGCTCCTCTCGATACTCCACGAGGAGCCAGCGCCCCCGTCGGGGCTCGCCGACCGGGTCGATACGAGCCTCCAGAACGTCCAGTACCACCTCGAGCGCCTCGAGGACGCCGGCGCCGTCGAGGTGGTCGGGACCGCCTACTCGGAGAAGGGCCGCGAGATGGACGTCTACGCCCCCGCCGACGAGCCGCTGGTCATCTACGCCGGCCGCGAGGAGGAGGCCTCGGGCCTGCGGGCCGCTCTCTCGCGGCTCGTCGGCGGGGTCGCCGCCCTCGCAGTCGGGGCCGTCGCCGTCCAGGAGACCTTCGGGGAGGGAATCCCGTTCCCGGTCGCACGGACCGGCAGCGGTGGCGGTGGTGGGGACGCGGGTGATGCCGGCGGTGCCGGCGGTGCTGGCGACGGCGGCGACGGGATGGAGATAGCCGAGGCGACACCCTCGCCGACACCGATGGAGGAACCGTCGGCGCGAACGACGACCGAGGTCGCGGAGACGACGACCGCGACGGCCGAACCCGCGGCCACCGGGACGCCCGCACCGACGCCCGCCGCGACCGGGACCCCGGACCCCGCGGGGACGCCATCGCCGGCTGCGACCGGGGCGCCCACCCCGGCTCCGACGGAGGCGGCGACGGCCACGCCCGCTCCCGAGCCGACGCCGACCGCGACGGCCACCGAGCTCGCCACGGAGACCGTTCGAACCGCCGCGGAGGGGGGCGGCACGGCGTTCGAACCGGCCGCACTCCCGCCGGGACTGCTGTTCTTCCTCGGCGGGGCGGTCGTGCTCGTGGCCGCCGTGACGCTGACCTACGGGCGCTGAACGAAGAGTCAAACGCCTCTTTGAGCCTACGATGCCTATTTGCACCACACCCGCGTATCCGGTGGTACGCTTCGGCCCTCCGCCGAAACCCACACCCGCGTTCTACAGTTCGAACGAGTCCAGCAGGGCCCCGCCCGGTTCGACGAGGCGCCCGGCGACCCCGTGTTCGCCGCCCGTTCCGTCGGCCCGGAGTTCGGCGTGGGCCGGCCGGTGCCACCGCGGGTCGGCGTGGCTCCCGGGGTTGAGTACGGGCGGGTCGCGTTCGCCGTCGAAGCCGGGCTTGTGCGAGTGACCGACCACGACGAGGTCGGCCATCGCCTCCCGGCCGAACATCGAGAGCGCGGTGTCGGAGTGCTCGTGACCGTGTGCCATACCGATCCGGAGTCCCGCCCATTCGACGATCCGATCGGCGGGCAGTCGCTCGCGGAGTTCGGTCGGATCGTTGTTGCCGTACACCGCCCGGAGGTCGCCGGCCTCGGCCTCGAACGCCTCGAGGACGGACCGGGTGAGGAAGTCCCCCGCGTGGAGGACGAGTTCGGCCTCACGGACCGCCTCGAGAGTGTGCCCCTCCATGCGGTGGTCCGTCCGGCCGTGCGTGTCGGAGACGACGACGAGCATACCACCGCTCGGGCCCCGACCTACATCAACCGGTCGACGCGCCCACGACGGGCAGGTATCCGGCACGACGGATCCCCCGAACAGCGGTCGCGTCCCCCGGTAACGGCTGGTTGCGGCTCGGTAATGATCGCCACCCCGTGCCCCAGCGAGACCACCGCGGCCCGGGAGCCCGGTCTCACTCCGGTTCGATGTACACCTTCTCGATACTGCTGTTCGCCGCCACGAGCGCGTCCTCGATGGCAGTTATCCGGGCGTTCAGCTGATCCGTGTCGAGGTCGTCGGAGAACTCGACGTCGGCGGTCACGAGGAGTTCCTCGGGACCGAAGTAGACGGTGCGGAACCCGACGATGTCGACGACGTCCTCCTCGCCCTCGATTATCTCGCGGAGCGCCTGCTCGTCCTCGGCCGGCAGGCTCTCGCCCAGCAGCAGGCGCTTGTTCTCCCACGCGAGCGCGACGGCAAAACCCATCAGCATGACACCGATCAGGAACGCTGAGACGGCGTCGTACAGCGGGTTACCGGTGACCCGGGTGAGGTAGATGCCGACGAGCGCGATCCCGGCCCCGGCCATCGCGATGGTGTCCTCGGTGAGCGCCGTCAGGACGGTCACGTCCGACGTCTTGCGGAACGCCTCGCGTATCCCGGACCACTCGTTGTCGGCGATCTGTCCCTTCATGTTGGCCCACGCCTTCCTGAACGCGTACGCCTCGAACACGATCGCCCCGATCAGGACGGCGTAGTTGACCCAGACGCCGGGGAAGGTAACACCCAGCAGCGTCGGGTCCGCCAGGTCCGGGAGGTGCGGGTGCATGATCGCGTCGTAGCCGTGTTTGGCGGATTCCCACCCCGCGATGCCGAACAGCATGACCGACACGAGAAAGGAGTAGAAGAACTGCGCCTTGCCGTAGCCGAACGGGTGTTCCCGGGTGCGCGAACGCTCGCCGTAGCGGATGCCGACGAGGAGGAACACCTGGTTGCCCGTATCGGAGATGGAGTGATAGGTCTCCGACAGCATGGCCGGGCTCTGTGTCAGCAGGAAGCCGACGAACTTCAGGACCGCGATGGCCCCGTTGGCGAACAGGGCGGCGAGCACCACCGACTTGCTTGATGCCATTCGTATCGGACCTACCTCCCCCGATACCTGGACAGCACTTAGTGTGTGTGACTCCGGGACCGGACGGGGCGGTAGTGCGGGGCGAACAGGCGGGTCGCGAGGGGAGAAACCGTCCGCGCGACGGCGACCCGCGCTCCCGCGTGGCGCCGCGCGGCCCCGCTGTCGGGCACACGGACCGGTGGTCTCCTCCCGGTACTTGAACCTCCGGGTGACGGGCGGCACGGACGGCCGCAGCGTTACACTTCCGCCACGGCCGGCGAACCCTTTTATCCGAGAGGAGGGTATCACCGGGCGTGTCGCGGCGCGTCGAGTCGGAGTCGGAAACCGAACCGGGATACCTCCGGTTCTTCCCGTACGAGGAGCCGTACGACCACCAGCGCGAGGCGATGGGCCGCATCCACGACGCCCTGGGCGAGGGCCGACACGTCCTCTTCGAGGGGGCCTGCGGGACTGGCAAGACGCTGGCGGCGCTGGTCCCCGCGCTCGAACACGCACGCGAGCACGACAAGACGGTCGTGATAACGACGAACGTCCACCAGCAGACCCGCCAGTTCGTCCGCGACGCCCGCGCGATCACCCGACAGGAGCCCGTTCGGGCGGTCGTGTTCCGCGGGAAGGCCTCCATGTGTCACATCGACGTCGGTTACGAGGAGTGCCAGGCACTGCGGGACACGACCCGCGAACTCGTCGACCGCGAGGAGGACCTGCGTTCGCTGGAATCTCGCGAGCGCGAACTGCTCGACGCCTCGCAGTCCGGGAACGAGGAGGCGGCCGACGCCCGCGGTGCCGTGATGGACGAACTCGAGAGCGTCCAGGCCGAGATCGAGACGCTACGCGAGGAGCGGAACGTCTGCGAGCGGTTCTACGAGAACCTCGTCGGCGATACGGAACCGTTCTACGACTGGCTGTTCGAGGACGTCCGCACGCCGGACGACGTCTACGGGTGGGCCGACGAGCACGGCTTCTGCGGCTACGAACTGCTGAAGGAGGGGATGGAGGGGGTCGACCTCGTGGTGGCGAACTACCACCACCTGCTCGACCCGTTCGTCCGCGAGCAGTTCTTCCGGTGGCTCGGCCGGGACCCCGAGGACGTCGTCGCGGTGTTCGACGAGGCCCACAACATCGAGGAGGCTGCCCGCGACCACGCCACCCGCACGTGCGCGGAGGTCACCTTCGACGGGGCCCTGGAGGAGCTCACGGAGGTCGAGGACCACCGGGCCGACGCCGCACGGAACGTCCTCGGGGCGTTCCGGGACGCGCTGGTCCGGACCTATGAGGACGGGATGACCCCACACGAGCGCGAGTCGGTCGAGGAGGACTGGGTCGACCTCACCGTCGAGAACCCCGATGGCCGCGACGACCTCACCGTCGCGTTCCTCGACCGCTACACGGGACGGGGGTTCGACCGCGACCTCGAATCGGCGCTCGAGCTCGGGGCGACGCTGGACAAGCGGTACGAGCAGGCCTACAAGGACGGCGAGACGACGACCCGGAAGGAGTGCCGCGTGCTCGGAGCCGCGACGTTCGTCGAGGCGTGGCTGGAAGAGGGGAAGAAACAGGGCCAGTACCCGGTCGTGAGCGTTCGCCGGGAGGCGACGGGTGACGTCCGCGGCCGGGCGGAGCTCTACACCTGCATCCCGCGGGAGGTGACGGCGCCGCTGTTCGCCGACCTCCACGCCGCGGTGCTGATGAGCGCCACCCTCCGCCCGTTCGACGTCATCGGGGACGTCCTCGGCGTCGAGGACCCCGCCACGATGGCCTACGGGGAACAGTTCCCCGAGGAACGACGGCGGACCTACGCGGTGGACGTCCCGGCGCTGTACGCCCGCAACCGCGACGACCCCGGCGTCCAGGAGACGGTGACCGAGGTCCTGGCGGACGCGGTGCGGTTCACGCCGGGGAACACGCTCGCCTTCTTCCCCTCCTACGCGGAGGCAGAGCGCTACTACCACCGCGTCGAGACCGATGGGACTCCGTACCTCGACCGCCCGGGGGTGCGGGCCGAGGAGCTCCGCGAGGAGTTCGTCGCCGACGAGAACGGAGTGCTGTTCACGTCACTGTGGGGGACGCTCGCCGAGGGGGTCTCCTACGACGGCGACGACGCCCGCACCGTTGTCGTCGTGGGCGTCCCGTACCCGCAGCTCGACGACCGGATGGAGGCGGTCCAGCGGGCCTACGCCGGGGCCTTCGGTTACGGTACCCCCACCGAACGGGAGGACGCCGGCTGGCGCTACGCCGTCGAGATACCCACGGTGCGGAAGACCCGGCAGGCGCTCGGTCGGGTCGTCCGCTCGCCCGAGGACTTCGGCGCGCGCGTGCTCGTCGACGAGCGGTACACGCTCTCGAACTGCGACGAACTCGGCCAGTACAGCGTCAACGGGACGTTCCCCGACGAGGAGCGGGCCGAGATGATCGATATCGACCCCGGGAAGCTCAAGTACGCGATGCTGAACTTCTATGCGGACGTGGGTGCCTGGGACGGCGCCCCGCCGGCACCGTGACGGGAGCGCGGTAGGCGTCGAGTGGCGCGAGGGATGACGTTTTCCGGGAACCGAAGAACGGAGGGCACTCACACCGGACGGTCCCGAATGAAAATGAGCGACATCCGTGAACGACTCGGGGTGGTCCGGAACCGTCTGTGCGAGGGACTCGTGTGGGTAGACCGGATGACGTCCGCCGTCCCGGGGGTCCTCGGACGGCGATTCCTGCGCTTCGGCGCGGCAGTCGTGGGCGCGGAGGAGCGACTCCGGGGGGAGCGAGGAACTGTCGCGGAGGCGGCCGCGACCGGCGCCCTGATGAGCGTCGTCTCGGCGCTCGTGCTGGTCTGGTACGTCGACGTGCTCGTCGGTTACACGCTCGATGCGGGCGTCTACGGCCTGGTTGTCACTGCCTTCGGGAGCTTCTGGGTGACGACTGCGGCTGTCTACGGGGCCAGGGACGGCGACGGAGCCCGGAATACGGGCGGGAACGAAGGCGCGGTCCCACCCGGGAGGGCCGAGGTTCCGGGGTACGTCCGTCCCTGGCGGGGGGTCGAGGTACACGTCCCGGACTACGTCGGCCGGGACCGCGTTGTACCGGACGAGGCGGCGTTGAACGCCGCACGCAGGCTGACCGTACTCGGTGTCGGAGCCGTCCTGTTCACGCTGGGTGTCGCCGTCCAGGTGCTCACCGCACTCGGCCCGCCCCTCGCCGGTTCGATCGGCATCGATGGATCGTTGCTCTCCGCGTCGACGCTGGACCGCGGGTTCCTGCTCGTCGTCGGGACGATGGTCCTGACGGTCGAGTTCCGTCACGTCCTCGGTGACTGGAAGGACTGGACGTTCCTGGGGTACGTGGTCGTCCTCTCCGTCCTGGTCGGTGTGGCGTACGGGTTCCTCGGTCCGGAAGCGGCCGGCGTGCTGGCGTTGACGGGGCTCGTCGTCGTCCAGACCGCCGCGTTGGCGATACTCGCCTATCACCTCCTGCTCGCGGTTCGTGTGGCGGTCGGTCCACTGGAACGTCGCCTGCCGTACGAGCGAGAGCCGTGACGACCGGAATCGAGCCCGTCAAGAGGCTCCGACGGGCGCATCGACGCCGGACGTCTCCCCGCCGACCCGCCCCAGCACCGGACGAGTCGCCACCGGGTGTCCGGCCGCGCCGGGAAGGGAAGCGTTAATTCCGACCCCCGGTTGGGGTCGGGCATGAATGTACTCGTCACGGATCCCATCGCGGAGGCCGGCATCGAACGGCTCCGCGAAGCCGGCCACGAGGTCGAGACCGCCTACGACGTCGAGGGCGACACGCTTCTCGAGGCGGTCGCGGACGCGAACGCGCTCGTCGTCCGCTCCGGAACGGAGGTGACGGAGGCGGTGTTCGAGGCCGCTCCGGACCTCGTCATCGTCGGTCGCGCGGGGATCGGCGTCGACAACATCGACATCGACGCGGCGACCGAGCACGGCGTCATCGTCGCCAACGCGCCGGAGGGGAACGTCCGGGCGGCCGCAGAGCACACCGTCGCGATGACGTTCGCGATCGCCCGGTCGATCCCACAGGCCCACGTCCGGCTGAAGGCCGGCGAGTGGGCGAAGGGCGAGTTCCTCGGGACCGAGGTGAACAACAAGACGCTGGGCATCGTCGGGCTCGGTCGAGTCGGCCAGGAGGTCGCCCGGCGGCTCCACTCGCTCGGGATGGACCTCGTCGCCTACGATCCCTACATCGGCAAGGAGCGCGCCGAGAAGCTCGGCGCCGAACTCGTCCCGCTCGAGGAGGTGCTCGACCGGGCCGACTTCCTCACGATACACACCCCGCTCACGCCCGAGACCGAGGGGCTCGTCGGTGACGAGGAGCTCGCGAAGCTCGAGGGGGGATACGTCATCAACTGCGCCCGCGGCGGGGTCGTCGACGAGGCGGCGCTCGCCCGTGCCGTCGAGGACGGCCCCCTGGCGGGGGCGGCACTCGACGTGTTCGCCGAGGAACCCCTCCCGAAGGACTCCCCGCTGCTCGACGTCGAGGACGTCGTCGTCACGCCGCACCTCGGCGCCTCGACGGAGGCCGCCCAGGAGAACGTCGCCACCAGCATCGCCGACCAGGTGCTCGCGGCGTTCGCCGAGGAGCCGGTGATGAACGCGCTGAACGCCCCCTCGATGGACGCGAGCGCGTTCCCGCGGGTCAGGCCGTACATCGAGCTGGCCGAGACGGCCGGCCGGGTCGCCGTCCAGCTGTTCGACGGACAGATCAGCGAGGTCAAGGTGGAGTACGCGGGCGACATCGCCGAGGAGCAGATCGACCTCGTCACCGCGTCGGCGCTCAAGGGAGTGTTCCGGCCGCTGGAGTGGCAGGTCAACAGCGTCAACGCCCCGCGCATCGCGGAGGACCGCGGCATCGAGGTGACCGAGACCAAGCGCAGCCAGTCCGAGGACTTCCAGTCGCTCGTCACCGTCACCGTGCGGAACACGGACACCGAGGTCTCGGTCTGCGGGACGCTGTTCGCCGGTGAGGACCCCCGCATCGTCCGCATCGACGGCTACCGCGTCGATGCGATCCCGGGCGGTCGGATGGTCGTCACCCGGAACACGGACGAGCCGGGCGTCATCGGCCTCATCGGGAGCGTGATGGGCGAGTACGACATCAACATCGCGGGGATGTACAACGCCCGCGAGACCATCGGCGGGGAGGCGCTCACCGTCTACAACGTCGACGACCCGGTCCCCGACGAGGCCCGCGAGCGCCTGGAGGAGGATCCGCGGATCATCGAGACGCGCTACATCACCCTCTCGAACGATGAGGACGACATCGAACCGGGTCGGCGGGCGTCGATAACCGAGTAGCTCGGGCCGGCCGAACGGCCCTGCCCCATCGGCTTTTCCCCCGCTCTCGACGCCGCTCAGCCGAACAGCCCGCGGATCCGCCCCAGCAGCCCGCGGGATTCGAGCGCCTCGACCCGCGCTTCGAGCGTCTCGACGCGCTCGCGGTGCTCGCGGAGTTCGCCGTCGAGGAACGTCGCCCACTCCCGGGCGTCGTCGCGCTCGCGGCGGACGGTCCCGAGTTCGGCCTCCAGTTCGACGACCCGCTCGCGGAGCCGGTCGACCTCGTCCACGACGGCCGCGTCGTCGGATTCCTCGCCCTCGCTCGTTTCCCCTACCCGGGACGGCTGGAGCCCCGTCGTCCGGACGAGCCGGGGTTCGGCTCCGCCCGGGCTGTCGCTCGATGACATGGGCGAGTAGACCGGCGAACGGGCCAAAAGCCTACGTCAGACCTCCGTCGGCGGCGCGTCTGTCGGAGACGGCTCGGTACGCTCCGCACGACACCTCCGCTGGAGGGTACCGGGGTAACGATTTGACCCCCGCGCTCGTCCCCCGATCCGATGTCCGACTACCTCCCCGCGATCGGGCTCGGAACGTCCGGCAACGCGGATCCCGACCAGTGTGCGGCCTCCGTCGAGGCGGCGCTCGAGATCGGGTACCGCCACGTCGACACTGCCCAGATGTACGACAACGAACACGCAGTCGGCCGCGGGATCGCGGCCGCTCCCGTCGACCGGGACGACATCCGACTGGCGACGAAGATCCACCCGACGAACCTCGCGCCCGAGGCCATCCGCCGGACGTTCGCTCGGAGTCTCGAGCGCCTCGGCGTCGAGACCGTGGACATGCTCTACGTCCACTGGCCGACGAGAGCATACGACCCCGAAGCGACGCTCCCGGTCTTCGACGAGCTGTACGCCGACGGCCTCGTCGAACACGTCTGTGTGAGTAACTTCACGCCCGCGCTCCTCGACGAGGCCCGGGACCACCTCGAGGCGCCCGTCTTCGCCAACCAGGTCGAGATGCACCCGTTACTCCCCCAGACCGAGCTGGTCGAGTACGTACGGAACCACGACCTCTACATCGTCGCCTACTCGCCGCTCGGTCGGGGGGAGATCCTCGACCATCCCGTACTGAACGAGGTCGCCGACGAGTACGACACGACGGCGGCACAGGTGTGTCTGGCGTGGTTACTCGATCGCGACCGGGCCGTCCCGATCCCCAAGGCCACCGGGCGGGACCACCTCCGGGAGAACTTCGCGGCGCAGGAACTCGCGCTCGACGGCTCGGCGATCGACCGCATCGACGCCATCGACGACCGCAAGCGGGTCATCGTTCCGGACGAGAACCCGTGGGGGATGTAAACTACCCCGTATTACTTGCTCCGCCCCGTCTTGCGACGGTCGGTCACTCC
>JAZKST010000127.1:0-2763 GCA_036625905.1 Haloarculaceae archaeon | reverse complement strand
TGGATGCGCTGGCGGAGGGGTCTTGGAACCCCTCCACGATTTCCCGAGCTTTCGACGTCACCGGAAACGTCGCCAACTCGATCATGGAAATGGGGCCGGACGCCAGCCACGTCCTGAAAATCAAGGACAACACGGACGACCTGACGGAGTGGCCGGGGATCGGAGACGCGTCGGCCAGCTCGATCCGGTCGACGATCCCGAAACTAAAGCCCCGGGGAATCACCCGTTACGGTCTCCCCATCGACGCCGACAACGACTCGAGCGCCGGGTCTGATGAGTGGGCCGGCGCCGTCGAGCAGGTCCGTGAGCGTTATGGGGATGACTACAGCGATCGAATCGCTCTGACGAACGACCTGATGGATCACGGGACCAAAGAAGGTCTCGGCGTTCCGCAGTCGGTGGGTAGCGAGGCGGTCACGCAGCCGCTCATCCGCTATCAAGATATTCCGCCGAGGGACGCCTGGTGCCAGATTATGAAGAAAGTCGGCCAGCGCGAGGCCGACCAGATCCGGCAGTTGCTCGTCTCCTTCACGGCGGCATCGGACGGACGGGGCGACGACGCCGACAACGAAACGATTTACGACGAGTACCCCACCGAGGACATCTCCCAGGAGTCCCTCCGTGAGCACTTCGACGCCGCCGTTTCAAACCGAGCCGCCAACAGTCTCTCGGAGGAATACGGAGACATCAAGACCCTCGCAGGGGCGGTCGGCGGTCAGTTGGAATCGACAGACGGGGTCGGGCCGGCCACCTTCGAGGAGCTGTTCGGGACCGAGAACCCGGACGAGGACCGAACGGTTGCCCACGCCAATCAGGATGACAGCGGCGAGGACCTGGACGGTGTCGAGAGTGTGACCGAACAGACGGTCAAGGAGGGGATCGCCGGGGGTCTGGATGTTCCGGATCCCTGGGTGGTCGTCGACGAGCACGAGGCCGCCGAACGAGAGCCTTCGATCCTGGTCGAGCACCCCGACGGATACGTGGCCGAAATGTGGCTCCGTGACGAGGACGTCCCCTCCGGCGCCGGCAAGTGGGACATCGAGTACGTCGATCCGGCGGGGACACGGCGAGACGGGAGCGGATCCTTCCACGACGATCCGCAAGAGGCGCTCGATCAGCTCGTCCCGCATATCCAAGAGGTGCGGGCCGAAAAACGGGATCGGGCCCACCAGCAAGCCGAGCAGGAGGCCGTCGAGTGGCCCCGCTCAATCGGTCGCTACCACATCAACGAGACCACCGAGAGCGACACCCGCGCGGAATACACGACCCGGTATCTCCGGGGCAAGACCCCTCTGGGCCTCGACTACGGCGACGACGCGCTCGAGATCCGCTTTTTCGACGACACCCGGGCCTACCACGTCGACGATGAAGCGTTCGCCCGGAAGAAGACGGCGATCGCAGCGGCCCGGGAGATTCTGAAGGAGCGAACCAGAAAACTCAACGAGCGAGAGTCCAAGACCGTCGAGGAAACCGACCTCGAGCCCCACCAGATCCCCGACTCTGGGTCCGTGCTGCCCGACGGTATGGGCGGGAAAACCGGCCCGCCGAGTATCCCACCGGACGACACCGAACAGTACACCGTCGACATCCGTTTTGCTACCGACGGCATCAGCGCCTCGGTCTATGCCGTCTCCGAGACACCCAGCCAAGTCGATCTCCTCGAGGAAGCCTGGTATACGTGGGCCGAGGTCGACGAACTCACCAGCGACTCGGAGAGCCATATCACATTCGAGCTCCCCGTGCAGCACTCCGAAAACGAGAATGAGGACGCGACAGCCTGATTCGGCTTCATTTGTCTGGCCCCGCGCAGCGGAGGCCCATTCGATATGGAACCCAGTACAGACGACGACATCAACGGACAGCAGATAGTTAACGTGCGAGAAATGACAGACGAAGAGCTTGAGCGTGAAGGCTGGCAGCACTACAGGGGGCAGTCTCCTGCCGTCCTCGTGCTCGAATCCGGGACGATCCTCTACCCCTCAGCTGACCCCGAGGGGAACGGTCCCGGTGCAATGTTCGGTATCGATGAGGACGGCTCAACATTCGCACTCTATCCCTGAACTGATCACCATGCACATGCTCATTCGCGTCGTCTCCGAAGCCCACGACGCTGAAGATGCGACCGGTATCGCACGGAGCCTTTTCGAGGGCGAATACGCACAGCTCTGTCCCCCGTTCGACTACGGCAAGGTCATGACCGAAGGTGGTCGCTGGAGTCAGTCATTCCCTGAATCTATCCAGAACGACGGGTCGATTCGCGCAGACTCCGAGATTGGGAACGAACTCATCGAGAACGCCTGGGTATCGACCACTCGCGAACTCACTCGAAGGATGGCCGTCATCCGTAAAGGATTCGAGCAGTTCACCGACAAAGAACTTCTTGAGGGCCGTCGCGTCGAAGCCGATGTCGAACCGTGGAATCCATTCGGTCTCGCTCAGAACGAAGAGGAGTTCAACGACTCCTACACAACTGACGTCCGATATGCGATGTACTGTGTCGGTGAGTACGCCGGTACGGTTTACTACCTCTATAACGGCAACGGGACCGCGATTCGGAGCCACTCCGAGTACGAACAACTCCTCAAGTCGATCACAACCGACGACACCGAGAACGAGGACCTCTCGTTCTTCGTGACACCCGTCGACATCCACTACTAACCCCACTTCCATGTCCAGCAAACAACAAGCCCAGCCAGAGTCATCTGACCGTGAGGAACAAAAGCAAACGCCGGAGACGCTGACCGTGCTAACTATTTCGGCATC
>JAZKST010000126.1:0-2765 GCA_036625905.1 Haloarculaceae archaeon | reverse complement strand
CCCCGCACTCCGGACACTCGCGGTCGGTGTCCTCGATGCCCTCGGTGTCCATCACCGGCTCCCCTTCGACGAGTTCGGCGAGTTTTTTAGGAGTGACCATCCGGCCCTCGACGACGCGGTTGTCGGCCATACCACCGCTCGGGGCGGGGACGGTGTTATGGCTGTCCCTGCAGCACGACCCGGACGACCGATCCCGGACGGTGGAGGACGGGACGGCTGGCTGACGATGCCGCCTACAGCCACGGCGCCCGGTCGCCGTCGGAGATGCCCGGATCCCCGCCGGCGTCCTCGTCCCCTCCCTCGCCCTCGACCGGCTCCGTGCCGGGGTCGGGCTCCGGGCGGCCGGGTTCGGAGTCGCCGCCGTCGGCGACTGGACCTGCCGTCTCGTCGGCCGGCAGCGGGTCGCCCCGGCCGCCGGGATCGAACGCCAGCAGCGACGTGACCGCGAGCACGGCCAGCGCGATGGGCGCCTCGATCGGTCCCAGGATGGAGAACGGGAGCACGCCCAGCGCAACGGCGCTCCCGAACCGGAACCGGTCGATATCGACCGCGCCGCGGAGCCAGGGACCGAAGACGGCCACCGAGAGGGCGAACGCGACGCCGACGCCGGCCGCGGCGACCCCGCGCACGACCAGCATCGGATCGGTGACGAACGAGACGGCGAGGTTCGAGGGGTCGAGGCTCGCGACGAGCCCGAGCAGGATCACTGCACCCGGACTCGGGAGGTACTCGCCGATGGTGGCGCTGGCGGTCTTGGCGGCCACCGCGAGGATGACCAGCGCGGCGAACCGCGTGAAGATCTCCATCCGGAGCATCGACTCGATGGTCGGCGCGACGGCCGCCTCGAGCCCCGCGAGGACGAGCAGCGGCAGCCCCACAAGGAGCACGCCCCCGATCTGCTCGCGGCGGCTCCCCTCCATCTCGGCGAGGACGACGGCGAGCGTGGCGCTGCCGCCGAAGATCAGGAGGCCGACCTCGAGGATGCCGAGCGCGGAGTCGACGGCCCCCGCGAGGATGAGCGCGGGGAAGATGCCGTCGATGAGCGGGAGGGCCATGACTGTGGCCAGGAGCTTCGTCCCGTCACCGACGTGTGACTCGAGGCGCAGCGCGATCGGGTGGCGCGAGACGCTCATCCCTCAGGCGGGATGGCCGTACCCCGTGGCCGACGGGTGGGACGCGGCGCGACACCTGCCGTCCCCGCAGTCGGCCGCGCGGGCCGACCGGTAGGCACGGACGAAGACGGACCGGCGATAGCCGACGCCGGCGTGGTGTCGAGGGGTCCGGAACCCCGATTCGAAGCCGTCCCACGTCGTAAATGTGAACGTCTCGCCGGCAGGGTCGATCGGTTCCCCGGCGATACGCACCGCGTTGGGACGGTCGGAGTCCATACCGTAGGCAAGAGTTGATTTAATCATAAGCGTTGTGTGAGTCTCGTTTCCACGGCCCGACCGTTCGGCTGGACGGAACCCGGAGTTCGTACCCGTCGGCCGGCCTCGAAGTACACGATCGTCCATCGGTGACCGGTCGGCTCCGGTGGGTCCCGGACCCGCCGGGCGGTCCGCGTTCGCGAGACCCGGAACGGGGCCGGGCCCCGGCGAGGCGGCGTCGAGCCGCGGCACGAGAATCGCGGAGAACCCGGAGGCGTGATGACGGGTACCGAGGCGGGGGACGGCTCGCAACGTTTTTGATGCACGCTGCCCCACCGTTTATATGGCGAAGGACTCCCGTCCGTTCTCATCGAAACTGGAGGTGCCGGAGGCGCTCACCTTCGACGACGTGCTCCTGCGACCCAGGGAGAGCCGCGTCGAACCGGACGACGCCGACACCGCGACCCGAGTCTCGACGAACGTCGAGCTGAACGTGCCGGTGCTCTCGGCGGCGATGGACACGGTCACCGAGGCCGAGCTCGCGGTCGAGATGGCCCGGCTGGGCGGCCTCGGCGTCCTCCACCGGAACATGACCGTCGAGGAGACCGCCCGACAGGTAGAACAGGTCAAGCGTGCGGACGAACTCGTCATCCGCGACGTCGTCACCGCCTCGCCCGACCAGACCGTCCGCGAGGTCGACGAGATGATGGACCGTGAGGGGGTCTCCGGCGCCCCCGTCGTCGACGAGGACGGGACCGTCCTCGGCATCATCTCCGGGACCGACATCCGTCCCTACCTCGAGGTCTCCGACCGGGACGAGGTTCGCGACGCGATGACGAGCGAGGTCATCACCGCACCAGAGGGCGTTACCGCCCGCGAGGCACTCGAACTGATGTACGAACACAGGATCGAGCGGGTCCCCATCGTCGACGGGGACGACCGGCTCGTCGGGCTCGTGACGATGCAGGGGATCCTGGCCCGCCGGGAGTACGACGCCGCCGCCCGCGACGAGGACGGAGCGCTCCGGGTGGGCGTCGCCGTCGGTCCGTTCGAGGCCGACCGTGCGGCGGCCGCCGACGAGGCCGGCGCGGATGTCCTGTTCATCGACTGTGCCCACGCCCACAACCGGAACGTCATCGACTCCGCCCGCACGATAGCGGCGGAGGTCTCGGCGGACGTCGTCGTCGGGAACGTCGGCACGCGCGAGGCCGCCGAGGCCGTCGTCGACTTCGCCGACGGCGTCAAGGTGGGTATCGGCCCCGGTTCGATCTGCACCACACGAGTCGTCACCGGCGCCGGGATGCCACAGATCACCGCCGTCTCGGAGGTCGCCGACGTCGCCGGCCCCGCCGGCGTGCCCGTCATCGCCGACGGCGGCATCCGCTACTCCGGCGACGC
>JAZKST010000125.1:0-2802 GCA_036625905.1 Haloarculaceae archaeon | reverse complement strand
ACGCGAAGGCCAACGAGCTGTTCGACAAGGTCGACCAGCTCAAGGACGAGCTCGAACTCAACGACGGGAAGTCCGTCGACCAGCTCGCCGAGGAGATCGAGGACCTCGAGTTCAAACAGCAGACCCAGGTACTCTCGAGCGACGAGGAGCGCGAGCTCATCGAGGAGATCGAGGACAAGCGCGCCAAACTCGAGGACCGCAGGCAGAAGCTCGACCAGAACCAGGACCTGGAGGAGCTCAAAGCGAAGGCCAAAGAGGTCCGCGCGAAGGCCAGCGAGCACCACCAGAAGGTGACCGAGCTCGCCGACGAGGCCCAGGAGCACCACAACCGGATGATCCAGTCCTACCGCGAGGCCGACGACGTCCGCGACGACGCCGACGACTGGCACGAGAAGTTCGTCGAGGCCCAGGAGGCCGCCGACCGCCACCACGAGGACTTCGTCCGGGTCCAGAAGCGCCTCCGCGAGATGGACAAGGAGGAGGAGCGCGAGCGCGAGTCCGCACGCGAGGAGAAGCGCGAGGAGGCAAAGCGCGAGGCCGAGGAGATCTACCAGAGCTTCAAGGACGGCGAGACGCTCGACACCGAGGACCTCATGAAGCTCCAGAAGGCGGGTCTGCTGTAACCTCGCTTCGTCCACGGGCCCGGCTCCCGGGCGTCTACCCTGTCTCGGTCCGATACGGTTCGTGTCCACTGTGTCTTCCCACGCCAGCGACGGCCACGCGTCTCCCGGCGACCGTCGTGCGATACCCATAACCGTCGTCCCCCCGGATGTCGGGTCATGCGACGTGATCCGCCATGACCGACCGGACGACTACGGCCGGTCGGATCCTGCTCGTCGTGCTCGCGGCCGTCCTCGCGGCGGCCGCCGGATGGGTGCTGTTCGTCCTCCTGCCCGAGGGGGAGCTCGCCCGGCTGCTCGGCGTCCTGCTGGCCCTCGGGCTCCTCCTCCTGGGGGTGCGCGTCGGCGGCCGATTCGCCGACAGCGCCTTCCCGACGCACAACGTCGCGGAGGTGGCCGTCGACGGGCCCATCACCCGCGACGGCGGGAGCCCCTCGTTCCCCCCGACGGGACCGACGAGCCCCGGCGCCGACGACGTCGTCGAGCGCATCGAGCGGGCCGACGAGGACGAGGCAAGCGAGGCGCTCCTGCTGCACCTGAACACCCCGGGTGGGAAGGTCGTCCCGAGCGACGACATCCGACGGGCGGCGGCCGACTTCGACGGCCCGACGGTCGCGTACACCACCGACGTCTGCGCATCGGGGGGCTACTGGATCGCCAGCGGCTGTGACGAGCTCTGGGCCCGCGAGGGCTCGGTCGTCGGCTCCATCGGCGTCCGGGGCTCGCGGGTCACCGGCAGGGAGCTACTCGACCGCGTGGGACTGGACTACGAGCAGTTCACCGCCGGGGAGTACAAGGAGGCCGGCGCGTTCCCGACCGAGATCGACGAGGACCAGCGGCGCTACCTCCAGGGACTCGTCGACGACTACTACGACCTGTTCGTCGAGACGGTCGCCGAGGGTCGGGACGCCGACCCCGAGACCCTGCGGGAGACGGAGGCGAAGGTCTTCCTGGGTGGGGAGGCCCACGAGCGGGGGCTGGTCGACGAGATGGGTACCCGCGAGGACGCCCTCGACCGTCTGGAGGAGACGCTCGACGAAGCGGCGACCGTCCGGGAGCTCTCCCCGACGAGGTCGCCGCTCCGGCGGCTCCGCGGCGGTGCCGCCGCGGTCGCCTACGCGTTCGGGGCGGGGGTCGCCTCGGCGCTCGTCCCCGACGGGTCGACGGAGCGGTTCCGGTTCGATTGATCCCGGGGCTGTTCCGATGGAAGATCGTCGAATCCCACTTCAACGCCCCCGAGACCGCGGCTGGTATCGACGGAGCGACGTTCGAGGTCCCCGTCGAGGAGAGCGCCCGTCGAACCTCTCCGTCACGCCGGTATCCGCCTCGAAATTTAGGTGAACCCACGTCCAGCCGGTGTAGTCGTCGTCGACGCGTACGAACGAGTTCAGAACCACTCTCTGATGAGGCCTCTTCTCGACGGGGAGACGAGCACGACGGGGTCAAGAGGAACAGTGGCACGCCTGCTTCTCTGGCCGCCAGCGACGGTGCTCGCCGGACAGTGGTATTCGCACTTGCACCACGGACGGGGATGAGTCTCGTGAGTGTGTCGCTCGTGCTGCGATACGTTCCGTCGGGCCTCGTGGTTGCTGCGATCGGGATACTCGCATACGCGGCAGGATACCGATTGGTCGCCACCGAGAGGGACCGCGTCGGCTGACTGCCCTCTTCGCGATGCTCGGCTGGAACATACGGGCAGTACCTCAGATCCCAGCCCCAGTCCTGGACGTCTTCTCGGGAGAACAAAGAAGCCAGAAGAGCCCACAGTCGAACGCATGCCCTCCAGACGAGCCGTCGGTTTCAGTCTCACCATCGGATTCGTCCATGCGATCAGTCTGCTCGTCGTCGCTCTCAGCCTCGGCTACTCGATCGGTCCATCGCAGTATTCGCTCGGTGGCCTCCTGTGGCGATACGGCGGTCTCGTCGTCGTCGCAGCAGTTCCGGTCTGGCTCGCTGTTCGATTCCGCCTCGTTACACCCGTGCTTGCGCTCGTCCTCACGACGGGCCACGTCCTCGGGATGGAACTCACGCCTCCCGGACCGACGTTCCGTGACGTCGCCGAGATCGAAGGGCTTGCCGAGCCGACTGGCATTACCGTCGTCGAGAACGGGCTCTACATCGTCCGTTACATGATCAACGCATCGGTCTGGACGGTCGAGTTCCTGTTCCTCGGACTCGTCGA